>CANRFA010000035.1 GCA_947629775.1 uncultured Oscillospiraceae bacterium | reverse complement strand
CGAAGTCATGCGTTTCTGCCAGAGCTTCATGACCGAGCTGTACCGTCATGTGGGCGCTGACTGCGACGTTCCCGCCGGCGACATCGGCGTGGGCGGCCGCGAAATCGGGTACATGTTCGGCCAGTACAAGCGCATCGCCAACGAGTTCAGCGGCGTTCTGACCGGCAAGGGCCTGGCCTTCGGCGGCTCCCTGGCCCGCACCGAGGCCACCGGCTACGGCCTGTGCTACCTGACCGACGAGATGCTGAAGGACAACGGCAAGAGCTTCGAGGGCGCCCGCGTCGTGGTGTCCGGCTCCGGCAACGTGGCTACCTACGCCAACGAGAAGGCGACCGCTCTGGGCGCCAAGGTCGTCGCCATGAGCGACTCCAACGGCTACATCGTGGACGACAACGGCATCGACGCCGAGATCATCAAGGAGATCAAGGAGATCAAGCGCGCCCGCATCAAGACCTATCTGGACTACGTGCCCACCGCGAAGTATGTTGAGGGCAGCCAGGGCATCTGGAGCGTTCCCTGCGACATCGCGCTCCCCTGCGCCACTCAGAACGAGCTGACCCTGGAAGGCGCCGAGCAGCTGGTCGCCAACGGCTGCTACGCCGTGGCCGAGGGCGCCAACATGCCCACCACCCCCGACGCCACCGTCTATCTGCAGCAGCATGGCGTGCTGTTCGCTCCCGCCAAGGCCTCCAACGCCGGCGGCGTGGCCACCAGCGGCCTGGAGATGACCCAGAACAGCATCCGCCTCGGCTGGACCTTCGAGGAGGTCGACGCCCGGCTGAAGACCATCATGCAGAACATCTACCGCAACATCAGCTCCGCCGCCGAGAAGTACGGCTGCCCCGGCAACCTGGTGGCCGGCGCCAACATCGCCGCCTTCGTCAAGATCGCCGACGCCATGCTGGCTCAGGGCATCGTGTAATCCCGCCCGACTTTATCTCTTCCGCCGTCCGGCTTCGCGCCGGGCGGCTTTTTTCGCTCCGGGGGCGGAGGAGCGGAAAGAAATTTCGGAAATTCTGCGAAAACTCTTGACTGTAAACCTCGTTTACAGCTTAGAATCGGGTCAGATCGAAGGCCGATGGGGGCCGCGGAAGGGATGTGGAAGCATGACGATCAAGGAGATCGAGGAGCGGACGGGCCTGCCCCGGGCGAGCGTGCGCTTCTATGAGAAGGAGAAGCTGATCGACCCGGCCCGGGAGGAGAACGGGTATCGGAACTACTCGGAGGAGGACTGCCGCCTGCTGCGGAAGATCCGCCTGTGCCGGGAGCTTGGCTGTTCTCTGGAGGAGATCCGGCAGCTGCAGGCGGGCACGGTTCCTCTGGAGGAGGTTCTGGAGGAACGTCTGAAGCAGATGGCCGGGGAACGGGAAGAGCGGGAGCGTCTGGAGGCCCTGTGCCGGAAGCTGCGGGCGGACGGGGCGGACTGGGGAAGCCTGGATCCGGAAAACTACCTGGACTGGACCCCGGAACCGGTGGCGCCGGAGGTGCCGGAGGTCCGCTTCCGGATTCCCTGGCGCCGGTACCTGGCCCGCAGTCTGGATCTGACCTTCTGCTCGGCAATCTGGCTGAGCGTGGTGGCCTTCGGCCTCCGGCAGAACATTCTGGGCCGGGGGCCGGATGAGATCCTGGATACGGCGGTGTCCCTGACCATGATGGTTCTGCTGGAGCCCCTCTTCCTGCATTTTCTGGGGACCACGCCGGGAAAGGCCCTGATGGGGCTGCGTCTGACCCGCTCGGACGGCAGCCTGTTCGGGTACGGAGAGGGCCTGAAGCGGACGGCTTCGGTGGTCCTGATGGGCATGGGGCTGAATGTGCCTGTACTGGGCGCGATCTGCGCCGCCCTTTCCTGGCGCCGCAACCGGAAGGGGCAGGAGCAGCCCTGGGAGCTGGAGGAAGAGGCCTGGACGGACCTGGTGGCCGGAGAGGCCGGCTTCTGGAGCGGTTGCAGCGCCATTCCCCGGGCCATCGGGTGTGTGGTCCTGTTTCTGGCCTGTGAAGGGATTCTGATGGCCGGGCAGCTCTTCGCCGGCGGGCCGCTTTATCGGGGAGAGCTGACGGCGGAGCAGTTTGCGGACAACTTCAACCACTCCCAGGCCTTTGAAGAGGCGCCGGAGCAGCCGGCCCTGCTGCTGCAGGAGGATGGAACCTGGGAAAAGACGGATCCCAAGATGGTCCTGGTCTTCGGGGGCCCGGAACCGGCGGATCTGACCATCCGAACAGACGACCGGGGCGTCGTGACTGAGGTTTCGTTTACAGAGGAGTCCCGGGAGGATCAGGGGATCATCTGGATTCCCTATGACGACGCCTGGCGGATTGTTCTGTCCCTGGCGGGCCATGGAAGCGTGATTCCCAAGGGGGATCCCTGGCATGCGGTTCAGGAGACCTTTGAACGCAAGCCCGCCCAGGCCAGGATTGAGGCGCCGGATGGTTGGACCATCTCCTGGGACCTGGAGAGCGAGGGCTACGAGCCGATGCCGGAAGGGACCCTGTTCTCGGAGGAGGACGCCTCCTCGTATTCGTATGCCTTCACCTTCTCCATGGAGCGGACGCCCTCCTGAAGACCCGGAAGTTCCAGTTTGTGGAGGAAACGGACCGGAAACCATGGACACATGGGAAATCTGAAGCGATTTTCGGAAGATTGCTCATTGACAGCGGGAAGAAACCCCTTCTATAATAGAGAACCGCTCCGCCCCGAAGGGGGAGCGGGGCGATTCTCTTTGAAAGGGGCACTCATCAATGAGCGACCGCGTATACAACTTTTCCGCCGGCCCGTCCATGCTCCCCCTGTCCGCCCTGGAGCGGGCAGCCGCGGAGATCACCAACTATCAGGGCTCCGGCCAGTCGGTGATGGAGATGAGTCACCGCTCCAAGGTCTTCATCCGGATCTTTGAGGAGACCCGGGCGAAGCTGCGCCGGATCATGAACATTCCGGAGAACTATCAGATTCTCTTCCTGCAGACCGGCGCCACCGGCCAGTTCTCCGCCATTCCGCTCAACCTGATCGGGAAGACGGGCAAGGCGGACTACGCCATCACCGGCAACTTCTCCACCCTGGCGTACAAGGAAGCGAAGAAGTACGGAGAGATCCATGTGGCGGCCTCCTCCGAGGACCGGGATCACTCCTACATCCCCGCCCAGAGCCAGCTTCAGCTGGATCCGGACGCCAGCTACTTCTACTACTGCGCCAACAACACCATCTACGGCACCGAGTGGCAGTACGTGCCCGAGACCGGGGATGTGCCCCTGGTCTGCGACATGTCCTCGGACATCCTCTCCCGGCCGGTGGATGTGTCCCGCTACGGCGTCATCTATGCCGGCGCCCAGAAGAACATGGCCCCCGCCGGTCTGACCGTTGTCATCATTAAGGATGGTCTGGCGGGTCACGCCCTGCCCTTCACCCCCGTGATGATGGACTGGCAGACCATGATCGACAAGGATTCGATGTACAATACGCCCCCCTGCTGGTGCATCTACATGCTGGGCCTCACCCTGGATTGGGTGGAGGAGAACGGCGGCGTTCCCGGCATGGAGAAGCGGAAGATCCAGCGTTCCGGCATGCTCTACGACACCCTGGACGCCTCGAAGATCTTCCACTGCCACGCGGAGAAGGCGGACCGCTCCGGCATGAACGTCACCTTCCGCACGGACAGCAAGGAACTGGACGAGCGCTTCGTGAAGGCGGCCGAGGCGGCTGGCTTCGTGAACCTGAAGGGCCACCGCAAGGTGGGCGGCATGCGGGCCTCCATCTACAATGCCATGCCCATGGAGGGCGTGGAGAAACTCTGCGACTTCATCCGCGCGTTCGAGAAGAACCTGTGATCGTTTCCAAGGGCTCCGGCTTCGGCCGGGGTCCTTTTTTCACGGAAGTCCTGGGACGGGCCGTTCCGCCCGGACCCGGGTGTCCGTCGGCCAAAATTCTCCGGACAGAAGAAAGGCCCCGGAATCCGGGGCGGAGGGAGGAGAAGTGCGTCA
Organism: uncultured Oscillospiraceae bacterium; assembly: GCA_947629775.1. Classification (GTDB taxonomy): domain Bacteria; phylum Bacillota; class Clostridia; order Oscillospirales; family Oscillospiraceae; genus Lawsonibacter. Next base: position 15,346 of record CANRFA010000035.1, on the reverse strand, counting down.
GCGGACGGAGGAGCGGGAGCGAGGAGCAGCCAGAGCTGCAGAAACGGCGGAAGGCCGGGGCGTTTACGCCTCGGCCTCCTGAAAGATCTGCTGCCGCAGCCGGATTCCCGTGGGGGTGGCCGCCAGGCCGCCCTGGGCGGTTTCCCGCAGGGCGGCGGGCAGGGAGCGGCCCACCTCGTTGAGGGCGCCGATGCACTCGTCCGCCGGAATGGCGCTCTCGATGCCCGCCAGGGCCATCTCCGCGGCGGTCAGCGCCACGGCGGTGCCGGCGGCGTTGCGCTTGATGCAGGGGATCTCCACCAGGCCGGCCACGGGATCGCAGACCAGACCCAGCTGATTCTTGAGGGCGATGGCGCAGGCGTGGGCGCACTGGCGGGGAGAACCGCCCCGGACCTCCACCAGCGCGGCGGCGGCCATGGCGGAGGCGGAGCCGCACTCCGCCTGACAGCCTCCTTCCGCCCCGGCCAGCGTGGCTTTGGCGCTGATCACCATGCCGATGGCGGCCGCGGTGAAGAGAGCCATCACAGCCTGTTTCCGGGTGCACTGGCCCTCCGCCAGAACGGAGAGCAGGGTTCCGGGCAGAATGCCGCAGGAGCCGGCGGTGGGAGCGGCCACGATGCGCCCCATGGCGGCGTTACACTCAGAGGCGGCGATGGCCCGGGCAATCGCCCGGTTGAAGAAGGGCCCGGCGATGCCGCCCCCGGCGGCGTAGACCTCCATGCGGTGGGCGTCTCCCCCGGAGAGCCCGGAGAAGGAGCGCAGAGCGGGATCCAGGCCGCTTTGTACGGACTCCTCCATGACGGTCAGGCGCCGCTCCATCTGTTCCAGGAGAACGGATTCCTCCTGCTCCATCTGCCGGGCCTGGTCCTCCAGTACCACCTGGGAGATGGGGACGCCGGCCGCTTCGGCGGCCTGGCACAGTTCTTCGATCGTTTCATAGGCGAGCATGCTGTCTGGCCTCCTCTCAGATGCGGCGGATGAGGATCACCTGCAGCACGTTGGGCAGGATGCGCAGGCACTGGACCAGGGGATCCGGGATTTCGCCGTCCACTTCGATGGTCATGACGGCGTCCTCCCCCTTCCGGGGCCGGGAGAGGCGGAAGTTGCCGATGTTCACCCCCGAATACGCCACGAAGTTGGTGGCGGCGGCGATGGTGCCTGGCCGGTCCCGGTGAAGGATCACCAGGGTGTTGTTCTGGCCGGTGACCTGCACCTCCATGCCGTTGATCTCGCTGATGAGGATATTGCCGCCCCCCACGGAGGCGCCCAGCACCTCGGCGGTGCGCCCCTCAGCGCCGGTGAGGCGGATGCGGGCGGTGTTGGGATGGGCCCCGGGAATGGAGACCGGGGTAAAGAGGCAGGTCAGCCCCCGCTCCTCCGCCAGGCGGAGGGAGTCCCGGATGCGCACGTCGTCCGGGTGAAAGCCCAGAATGCCCGCCGCCAGGGCCCGGTCCGTGCCGTGGCCCCGGTACGTGCGGGCGAAGGAGCCGGCCAGCCCGATCTCCGCCCGTACGGGCTCGTCTCCCAGAATCTTGCGGGCGGCGTAGCCCAGACGGACGGCGCCGGCCGTGTGGGAGCTGGAGGGGCCGATCATCACCGGCCCGATGATATCGAATACGTTCACGGCAGTCCCTCCCCGGTTTCTCCGCTCAGCCGTTTCCCGGCAGGATCCGGTAGGTGCCCAGCCCCTCGCAGACGATGCGGGAGGCGTAAACCGCCTTCATGGCGTCCAGCAGATAGCGGACGTCCTGCACGCCGGCGGTTTCATAGCAGGAGTGCATGGCCAGCTGGGCGACTCCCACATCCACGGTGTGGATGGAGACGTGGGCGGAGGAGATGTTGCCCAGGGTGCCGCCGCCGGACATGTCCGAGCGGTTGTGGTAGACCTGAACGGGGACGTGAGCCTGGCGGCAGAGGACCTTGAAGAGCCCCGCGGTGATGGCGTCCGTGGTGTACTTCTGCCGGGCGCTGTACTTGATCACCACGCCGCCGTTCATGCGGGGGAAGTTCAGCTCGTCGGACTTCTCCGGGTGATTGGGGTGCAGGGCGTGGCTGTTGTCCGCCGAGACCATGAGGCTGGAGGTGAGAAGGGCCCGGTGCTGCTGGACGGAGCGGCCCAGGCAGAAACCGATGTGGTCCAGGGTGTCCTGGAGGAAGTTGGAGGCGGCGCCCTGCTTTGTGCGGCTGCCCACCTCTTCGTTGTCAAAGACCACAGAGACGGCGATGGACCGGGGACGGGGCGTCTCGATCAGGGCCCGGGTACAGGCCCAGGCGCACTCCAGGTCGTCCAGCCGGGGAGAGGAGAGAAACTCCTCCTTCGCGCCCCAGATGCGGCCGCTCTCCCGCAGGTAGAGGAAGAGATCGGTGTCCAGGATGGCGTCCCGCTCCACCCCGAGGCTCTCGCCCACCAGGGCGGCGATGGTGCCGGGCTCCTCCCCCTGCCCCAGCAGGGGCAGCATGTCGATCTGGGGGTTGAGGGCCACGCCGTCGTTGATCTGGCGGTTCATGTGGATGGAGAGGTTGGGGATCAGGACCAGGTCCCGGTCCAGATTGACGAGCCGGGTATCCACGCGCCCGTCTTCCTCCAGGACGGTGACCCGTCCGGCGACGGAGAGGGGACGGTCCAGCCAGGGGGAGAGGTTGATGCCTCCGTATTTGGCCACGTTGAGCTTCAGATAGTCCCGGTGCACCAGTTCCGGAATGGCCTTCAGCTTCAGGGTGGGGGAGTCGCCGTGGGCCGCCCCGATCATGAAGCCGCAGTCGTCCAGCTGTTCCGGGATGCGGAAGGCCAGCAGAGAGGCGCCGTTGCGGACCACATAGTAGCTTCCGCCGGCTTCCAGGGGCCAGCGGGTGTGCTCCGCCAGAGGGGCGAAGCCCGCTTCCTCCAGCATGGCGGCCAGGTTCGCCACCGCGTGGTAGCAGGAGGGGGAGCGCTGAATGAAGTCCAGCATGGAGAGTGCCGTGGTTTTGTCCATTACCGTCCCTCCGTCAGTCCGACGACCAGCTGGACCAGCACGTCCGCCATCTTCTCCAGGGAGTTCACCGGAATGAACTCGTAGCGGCTGTGGTAGTTGCAGCCGCCGGTGGAGAGGTTGGGGCAGGGCAGTCCCTCCTGGCTCAGTCTCGCGCCGTCCGTGCCGCCGCGGATGGGCTGGATCCGGGGCTCTACCCCGCAGGCCTCAAAGGCGGCCCGGGCGATGTCCACCAGCTCCATGTGGTTGCGGATCACGGAGTACATGTTGCTGTACTGGTCCTGGATGTCTACGGTGACCGTTCCCTCGCCCCAGCGGCGGTTCAGGGTGCGGGCGATGGAGGTCATGCGGTATTTCTGGAAGCCGAACTTGTCCCGGTCGTGCTCCCGCAGGAGGTACTTCATGGTGCAGCGCTCCACGCCGCCCTCGATGGAGTACAGGTGGAAGAAGCCCTGGTAACCCTCCGTGAAGGCGGGCTGTTCCATGGGCGGCAGCATGGACTGGAAGTCGCAGGCGATGGCGGAAGCGTTGACCATACGGCCCTTGCCCTCGCCGGGGTGGATGTTGCGGCCCCGGATTTCCACCGTGGCGCCGGCGGCGTTGAAGTTTTCGTACTCCAGCTCCCCCAGGGGGCCGCCGTCCACCGTGTAGGCGAAGTCGGCGCCGAAGGCCTTCACGTCAAAGTGGTCCGTGCCCGCCCCGATCTCCTCGTCCGGAGTAAAGGCGAGGCGGATCTGACCGTGCAGAGGGGCGTCCGGAGCCATCAGGCGCTGGGCGAGGGTGACGATTTCCGCTATGCCGGCCTTGTCGTCGGCGCCCAGCAGGGTGGTGCCGTCCGAGACCACCAGGGTCTGATTCCGGTAGAGGTCCAGCACGGGGAACTCCGAGGGGGAGAGGCGGATGTTCTGCTCTTCGTTGAGGACGATGTCCTCTCCGGTATACTTCACAAGCCGGGGGCGGATGCCGGCCCCGGAGACGGCGTTGCTGGTGTCCATGTGCGCCACGAGCCCCAGGACGGGAACGCCGGGCACGGTGGCGGGGATGGTGGCGGTGACATAGCCCCAGCGGTCCTGCTGCACATCCGAGAGGCCGAGGGAGCGCAGCTCCTCCGCCAGCGCCCGCCCGAAAACCAGCTGGCCGGGGGTGGAGGGGAAGGTTCCGCTGTCCTCCTGGGAGGTGGTGTCATAGGTGACATAGCGCAGGAAGCGGTCCAGAACGGATTGGGACATAGAGGGATCACTCCTTACAATCGCAGTGCGTATGGTCGGAACGACCATATATGGGGAAAAACGAGGGATGAAATCATGCACATTGCCGGGGCCATTTTACTCTGGGAGGCCCCGGCCTGTCTAATTCCATTTCTGAAATAGGAGTTATCACGTTTCCGTTATGGACCCTGAGGGTCAGGGAACTTCCGCGCCGGTGGTCTCCAGCAGGAAGCGGCGGACGCAGAGGGGCAGGTAGCGGTTGCGTTTGTAGTAGAAGCAGATGTCCCGGCGGGCCTCTTCCCCGTCCAGCTTGTAGAAGACGGCGTTGCCCTGGTAGCGGGAGTTGCGGACCAGGGTGTCGCTGATGAAGGCGGCCCCCAGGCCGGCGCACACCATGTTGAAGGCGGTGAGCTGCTGGTTGACCGTGAGAATGGGTCTGGGGGTGAAGCCGTAGCGGGCGCAGAGGGCGGTGGAGCGGAGGTGGTTGTCGTCTCCCTGCTCCAGCATGAGGAAGGGGGAGTCCCGGAAGCGGTCTAAGGGGACCGTGGGAAACTGGGGGCGCAGGTAGTCCCCGGAGATGATGTTCTCCACGCTCTGCCGGCAGAACAGCAGAGAGCGGTTGACCTCCCAGTCGCTGGGGACCGCCAGAATGAGGTGTTCCGTCTGCAGCAGGACCCGCTCGAACATGGCGGAGGGAAAGGCGCTGTTGTCCAGGGCCAGGTCGATGGACCCGCCGGCCAGCAGATGCTTCAGCTGCCCCTCGCTGCACTCCTCCACCCGCACCTCGATGTCCGGGTAGCGTTCCTTGAAGCGGGAGAGCAGGGGAGGCAGCAGGTAGGAAGAGACCACGGCGCCGGCCCCCAGGGCCATGCGGCCGGTCTTCAGGCCCTGCACGTCGGCGATGTAGTGGGAGAAGTCCTCCTCCACCGCCAGAATCCGCTCCGTGGCCCGGATGTACTCCTCGCCCACGGCGGTGAGGCGGATGGGGGAGGTGCTGCGGTCAAAGAGGGGAGAGCCCACCTTCTCCTCAATGCGCTTGACGCTGTTGCTCAGGGCCGGCTGGGAGATGTAGAGCTTTTTCGCCGCGAGGGAGAAGCTGCGCTCCTGCCAGACCGTCCAGACGTATTCCATGCCGTGAAACATGGCTCGCCGCCTCCTTTCGGGATGATTATAACATGATTTCCCAGATAAAGCAAAATTTATCACAGATTTCGGCCAGAGGGGGGATCCGTTTGCCAAACGGGCGGGTTTGTGGCATAATGGAGGAAACAGACTGCGAGGAGGCGGCGGAATGGAAGCCACGGAGCGATTTCTTCAGTATATCGGCATCTGGACGACCAGCGAACGGGACAGCGGCCAGGAGCCGTCGTCCCTGCGCCAGTTTGATCTGGCCCATCAGCTGGTGTTCGAGCTGAAGGAGATGGGGCTGGAGCGGGTGGAGGTGGACAACCACTGCCTGGTCTACGGGTTTCTGCCCGCTACCCCGGGGCTGGAGCGGGCCCCCTGTCTGGGGCTGCTGGCCCATCTGGATACCTACCCGGACTGCTCCGGGTATCATGTGCGGCCGCAGATCCTGCCGGATTACGACGGAGGCGAGGTGATCCTGGGGGACTCCGGGCTGCGGCTGACGGTCTCCGATTTTCCCCATCTGCCCTCCCTGGCGGGGCAGACCCTGATCACCTCCTCCGGGGACACCCTGCTGGGGGCCGACGACAAGGCGGGGATCGCGGAGATTCTGACGGCCCTGGAGCGGGTGATCGCCGGCGGCCGGCCCCACGGACCGGTGAGCGTGGCCTTCATGCCCGACGAGGAGATCGGGATCGGCACCGCCCACCTGGATCTGAAGCGGCTGGGGGCGCAGTACGCCTTTACGGTGGACGGCTGGGAGGTGGGCGAGATCGTCACGGAGACCTTCAACGCCGTGCTGGCGGAGGTGGAGACCCGGGGGGTCAACATCCACACCGGCCGGGCGAAGGGGATCATGATCAACGCCCAGCTGGTGGCGCTGGAGTTTGCGGATATGCTGCCGGCGGAGGAGATTCCTGCCCGCACGGAGGGGTACGAGGGATTTTATCACCTGCGGAAGATGTCCGGGACCGTGGAGGAGGCCAGGCTCTGGTATAACCTGCGGGACTTTTCCCGGGAGGGAATTCAGAAGCGGATGGAGACGATGGAGGAAGCCGCCGGAGAGCTCAACCGCCGCTATGGGCCGGGAACCGTCCGGGTGCGCTTCCGGGAGGAGTACCGCAACCTGAACGAGGTGATTTCCCGCCATCCGGAGATGATTGAAAAGGCCTGCGCCGCCTGCCGGAAGGCGGGGGTGGAACCCAAAGTCACCTGCACCCGGGGCGGAAGCGACGGAGCCCGGGTGAGCTTTGCCGGAGTACCGTGTCCGAATCTGGGCGTGGGAGGCTGGGCCTACCACAGTCCCCAGGAGCACATTACGGCCGAGGCCATCGAACGGGTGAGCCGCATCCTGGAGGAACTGATCGTCCTCTACGGAGAGGCGGAGGACGGAACCTGAAGAAAGAAAACCAGGGACCCGGGTCGCGGGCCCCTGGTTTTTTACATTTTGCGCTCGAAGATGGCCTGGATGCCCCGGAAGGTCATGTAGCAGTCCAGCTTTGAGGAGGTTTCATAGGGGGCGTGCATGGACAGCAGGGGAACTCCGGCGTCCAGCGTGTCGATGTTGCGGTCAGCCATGAATTTCGCCACGGTGCCGCTGCCGCCCACGTCCACCTTCCCCAGGTAGTTCATCTGCCAGATGACTCCGGCGTCGTCCAGAATGCGGCGCACGGAGGCCACCAGTTCGGCGGCGGCGTCGGAGGCCGCCCGCTTGCCCCGGGAGCCGGTGTACTTGGTGAGGCTGAGGCCGTAGTTCAGAAGGGCGCTGTTGCGCCGCTCGAAGACCTCGGGGTAGTTGGGGTCGAAGGCGGCGGTCACATCCGCGGAGAGGCAGAAGGAGCGCTCCAGGCAGACCCGGGGCGCCACCCCCTGGCCCTCGCAGAGATCCTCCACGAAGGTATCGAAGGCGGCGGACTGCATGCCCGAAACGCCTTCAGAGCCCACCTCCTCCTTGTCCGCCAGCATGCAGAGAGCGGTGCGGGAGGGCAGATCCAGAGAGAAGAGGGCGGTGAGGGCGGCGTAGGCGCAGACCCGGTCGTCCTGGCCGTAGGCGCTGAGCAGAGAGCGGTCGAAGCCGGTTTCCCGGGCGGAAAAGGCGGGGACCGCGGTGAGCTCGGCGGAGAGGAAGTCCTCCTCCCGGATGGCGTATTTCCGGTTGAGCAGGGCGAGGACCGTCAGCTTCACCCGCTCGGGACAGGGCTCTCCCTCGTAGGGCCGGCTGCCAGCCAGGATGTTGAGGTGCTCGCCGGAAAAGGCCTCGCCCAGGGGGAGTTTGTTCTGTTCGGTGGCCAGGTGGGGCAGCAGATCGCTGATGGCGAAGATGGGGTCCTCGGGGTCGGAGCCGATGGAGACCGGAACGGCGGAGCCGTCCTTGCGGATTACCACGCCCCGCAGTTCCAGGGGAATCCCCACCCACTGGTATTTGCGCAGCCCTCCGTAGTAGTGGGTCTTGAGCAGGGCCAGTTCCTCGCTCTCGTAGAGCGGATTCGGCTTCAGGTCCAGCCGGGGGCAGTCCAGATGGGAGGCGGCGATGTTGAGGCCGGCCTCCAGGTTCTGCATGCCGATGACGGCCAGCATGACGGATTTTTCCCGGTTGACCCGGTAGACCCGGGCGCCCGGTTTCAGGGACATGCCCCGGACGTAGGGCTGGAAGCCGGCGGCCCGGGCCAGGGCGACGGTGGCCGTCACGCACTCCCGTTCCGTCTTGCCCGCATCCAGGTACCGGCGGTAGCCGGCGCAATAGGCCTCCATGGCGTCCCGCTCCTCCGGAGAGAGGCGGTCGTATCCGTTCACGCGCTCGTAAAAGAGGCTTTTGCGAAGGGCTTCGCTCTGGTTCGTTTCTGTTTGCATGGGGATGGAACCCTCCTGTTTCCGATGGAAATGGGTGAAAGAAGGCCTTCCCCTGCGGGGGCAGAGGAAGGCCTCGGTGAATGTCAGAGCAGCAGGGCGATGAGAGCGGGAACGAGGAAGAAAACGCTGCCGGCTACGCTGGAGGCCAGCTGGCAGAAGGTCTGCTCTTCGGGCTCCAGTTCGTCATAGGCCGTGATGTGTTCGTCCACAAAGTCCACGATGTCCGCCGACGCGTGGCGCAGGGGGCGCTTCCGCTTGCGTTCTTCGAACAGGTGATGAATGGTGACCCCATCCAGCTTGAGATAGGAGAACCAGGCCAGCACCAGAAGAATCACGCCGCCCACCAGGAAGCCGTCCCGCACAAGGCGGAGATGACCGTGATTGAGAAAGCGGTCCCAGAGCAGAACGGCGGCCAGGACGAAGGCGGACTTGCGGATGGCTTTGTAGAAGATGATGCGGATCGTCTCTCCCCGGAGCATCTCTCTCACAGTCCGATCTCCTTCCGGTACTGATCCTGCTCCTTCTCGTTGCCCCAGACATAGTGGCCGGGGAGGATCTCGTTCCAGATGGGCTTATCCTTGCTGTAGTCGTGAATGGAGGGATCGTAGACCAGCAGCTTCTTGTTCTTCTCCAGCTGGGGATCCGGGATGGGGACCGCGGACAGCAGGGCCTTGGTGTAGGGATGGAGGGGATGGAGGAACAGTTCCTCGGACTCCGCCAGCTCCACGATGCGGCCCTTGTGGATGACGCCGATGCGGTCCGAGATGAAGCGGACCACGGACAGGTCGTGGGCGATGAACAGGTAGGTCAGCCCGCGGCTCTTCTTCAGGTTGTTCAGCAGGTTCAGCACCTGGGCGCGGATGGAGACATCCAGCGCGGAGATGGGCTCGTCGGCCACCACGAATTCGGGCTCCATGATCAGGGCCCGGGCGATGCCGATGCGCTGGCGCTGGCCGCCGGAGAACTCGTGGGGGAAGCGGGAGGCGAATTCGGGCAGCAGGCCCACTTCGCGCAGAGCCTTCTCCACCTTCATCTGCCGGTCCTCTTCGTCCTTGTAGAGGTGGAAGTTGATGAGGCCCTCGGAGACGATGTAGTCCACCTTGGCCCGCTCGTTCAGGGAGGCCATGGGGTCCTGGAAGATCATCTGGCACTTCTGGATGACCTCCTGGTCCAGGGCCTTGTCGATCTTACCGCTGATGCGCCTGCCCTTGAAGAAGATCTCGCCGGAGGAAACCGGATTGATCCGCAGGATGGCGCGGCCGATGGTGGTCTTGCCCGAGCCGGACTCGCCCACCAGAGAGAAGGTCTCTCCCTTGAAGATGTGGATGTTGACGTGGTCCACCGCGACGAACTTCTTGCGTCCGGATCCGAAGGTGATCTGCACGTCCTTGCATTCGATCAGTTTTTCTCTCTCCGGCACAGCCATTACCTCCCCTTCTTCATTTTCTCCCGCAGCTGAAGGATGGCGGCGGGGTGCTCCACCTTGGGAGCCCGGGGGTCCAGGTACCAGGTCTTGGCCTGGTGGGTATCGGAAACCCGGAAGAACGGGGGCTCTTCCTCAAAGTCGATGGCCAGAGCCTGCTTGTTCCGGGGGGCGAAGGCGTCGCCTTTCACCTCGTTGAAGAGGTTGGGGGGCGTGCCGTCGATGGTGGGAAGGGGCTGGCCCTTGACGCCCAGCTGGGGCAGGGCGGACAGCAGAGCCCAGGTGTAGGGGTGCCAGGGGTAGTAGAAGATCTCTTCCGCCGTGCCGTACTCCACGATCTGGCCGGCGTACATGACCGCCACGCGGTCTGCCACGTTGGCGACCACGCCCAGGTCGTGGGTAATATAGATGACGGTCATCTTCAGATCCCGCTGCAGGCCGCGGATCAGGTCCAGGATCTGGGCCTGGATCGTCACGTCCAGGGCGGTGGTGGGTTCGTCGCAGATGAGGATGTGGGGCTTGCAGGCGCAGGCGATGGCGATCACCACGCGCTGGCGCATGCCGCCGGAGAACTCGTGGGGATACTGGTTGGCCCGGCGCTCGGGGTCGATGATGCCCACGCGGCCCATCATGTCGATGGCCAGGCGCTTCGCTTCCTCGCCGTGGATGCCCTGGTTGAGCTCGATACTCTCCTGGATCTGCTTGCCGATCTTCTTCAGGGGGTTGAGGCTGGTCATGGGGTCCTGCATGACCATGGAGATCTTCTTGCCCCGGATGCCCAGCCATTCCTTTTCGGTCTTGTACTTCGAAATATCCACGCCCTCGTACATGATGGAGCCGCCGGTGATGCGGCCGTTGGCGTCCAGCATGCCCATGAAGGACTTGGTGAAGACGGACTTGCCGGAGCCGGACTCGCCCACGATGGCCAGGGTCTCCCCTTCGTAGAGGTCGATGGAGCAGCGCCGGATGGCTTTCAGGACCTTGCCGCGCAGCGTGAATTCAATTTCAATGTCCTTTGCGGACAGAATCGGTTCTCTAGTCATGGATGTCCTCCTCCTTACACGTGATTCCGGGGATCCGCCGCGTCGGAGAAGGCGTTGCCCACCAGGTAGAAGGTGACGGTGATCAGGGACACGATCACGGCGGGGAAGATCAGCAGATACGGGTAATCCAGGAAGTAGTTGCGGGCGTTGCGCAGGAGAATGCCCAGAGAAGGCGTATCGACGTCCAGGCCGAGGCCCAGGTAGGACAGGGTGGATTCCAGGGCGATGGTGGACGGGATGGAGAGGGCCAGACGGAGAATGACGACGCTGATCAGGTAGGGGAAGATGTTCTTCACCAGCACGCGCCACACGGGGGTGCCCAGGCAGCGGGAGGCCAGGTTATACTCCCGGTCCCGGTACATCAGCACCAGGTTTCGCACGTTGCGGGCCATGACCAGCCAGCCGATGGCGATCATGGAGACGCACATGATGGTGAAGCTCCGGCCCACGATCAGGGCGATCAGAGTCATGTAAATCACGGTGGGGATGTTGTTGATGACGTTGTACAGCTCGGTGAGGGGCCGGTCCAGCCAGCGGACATAGCCCCAGAGGCAGCCGATGGTGACGCCCAGGACGCACTCGCCGATGGCGACGATCAGCGCCAGCTGGATGGAGGTCTGGGCGGCGAACCACACCTGGCACCAGAAGTCGCGGCCCATGTTGTCTGTGCCGAACCAGTACAGGGAGTTGGGGCTGATGAAGGCCTTGGTGTTGTCGATGACCAGCTCCTTGTAGCTGAAATGGCCGATCTTCTGGGCCACGAAGGTGAAAATGACCAGGAAGATGAAGACGCAGGCCATGAAGACGGCGGACTTCTTCTTCATGAAGTTCTGGAAGACGCTCCGCCAGTAGGAGTAGTTGGAATAGCCGATCCGTTCCGCCGCGTCCGCGGAATACTCTACGACGCGGAAAAGTTCGTCCTGTTTTTTCATCAGCGCGTACTGCCTCCTCCTGTAAGTTTGATGCGCGGGTCAACCAGCATCATCAGCACATCGCCCAGGAACACGCCGATGATACCCAGGCTGGCGTAGATCAGAACGCAGGTCTGCACCACGTTGGTGTCGTACCGGTTGATGGCGTCGGTCAGCAGCGGGCCCATGCCGGGCACGGAGAAGAACCGCTCCACCAGCAGGGAGCCGCCGATGGTCAGCAGGAAGGAAGCGGGGATGTACTGCACCAGGGGAACGAAGGCGTTCTTCAGTACGTGGCGGGTCATGATGTCCTTGGAAGCCATGCCCTTGACCCGGGCCAGCTTGATGTAATCCTTGTTCATTTCATCCACCATGTAGCGGCGGGTCCAGAGCGCGTAGTGGGCGATGGAGGCCAGCGCCAGGCAGACGATGGGGAGAATGCTGCCCTTCGTGGGATTGCGCGACGAGTACAGGGAGGGCAGGCCAAGAACCCGTGCGCCGAAGACCAGAACCAGCGAGTACGAGACCAGCGACGGGACCGCGTTGACGAAGATCGTATAGGCGGTCCCCACGTGGTCCAGGAGCCGGTCTTTGTTTCTGGCCTGGAGGATACCGATAGCCACGCCGATGGCCAGGGAGAAGACGAGGGAAATACAGCCCAGCTTCATGGAGATGGTAAAGCGCTGGGAAATGACTTTGATGACGGGCACGCCTACTGAGATTCTCCGGGAGTCGCCGAAGTTCAGGCGGAAGAGGTCGCCGTAGAACCGCACCAGCTGGGTAGGGATGGGATCCAGAAGGCCCGCGGCCTCCAGCTGATCGTGCTTCTGTTCGTCGGTCATCTTCATGACCTGCTCCTCTGTGAAGTAATAGTCCGTGGGGAGCATACGCATCATCAGAAACACGGCGGTAACCACAACGAGAATCGTAATGAGAGACTGCAGCAGACGCTTGATCGTATATTTCAGCATAAGTCAGATGCACTCCTTGATCGGTTTATCCGGGGGGATGGCCGGACCCGGGGGTCCGGCCATCCCTGATCGTAGATCGTAATCGTTGTGCGGGAAGATCAGGCGTTGAAGTCGGCGATGAACTGATCGTACTGCTCGGTGGTGTAGGGCTCGGTGCTGGTTTCCCAGTTCTTGTACAGGTAGTTGTCGATGCCGTACAGGGCGTACATCTTGGTGTAGTCGTTGACCTTGGTCAGCTGCCAGTTGACGGTGTAGTTGCAGGGGATCACGAAGGCGTGCTGCAGCATGAAGATCTCGGCGTCCACGTAGGCCTGATAGCGCTCGTCGTTGTTGTCCACGATGGCGGCGGCCTTCTTGCCCATCTCGGTGAACTCCTTGTAGGCGGCGATCAGGTTCTCGTCGGTGGCCTCGTTGATGTTGGAGTAGCGCATGGAGTAGTAAGCGCCGTCATCGCCATAGAGCTCCTGGCCGATGAAGTTCTCGGGATCGCCGTAGTCCGCGCCCCAGCCGTTGATGACGAAACTCTGGATCTTGGGCGCCACGACCTCCTGGGCCTGGGAGGAGACGTAGGTCTTGATGTTCAGCTTGATGAAGTCGTCGCCCAGGCCCTCGGAGAAGACCTGACGCAGGACGTTAGCGGAGTCCAGAGCGGTCTGGCTGCCGCCGACGATGTAGTAATCGGCTTCCACGGGGAAAGTAACGCCCTGAGCCTTCAGCTCTTCCATGGCCTTGTTCTTGTAGTCGGCGGCCTTGGCGGCGTCATAGCGGCGGCCGGCGCCGGTGGTGGTGGGCTGATCGGGGATGCCCAGGCCGGCGATGACCTTGTCGACGTAGTCGGTGCCGTCAGAGAACTGCAGCAGACCGGACATGGTGTAGGCGAGGTTCTCGCAGTGGGTGGGGTTGATGGGGTTGGTGTAAGCCCAGTAGGGAACCAGATTCAGACCATAGTACCAGGCCAGGCGGAAGTTCTCGTTGGCCACGGCGGTGTTCCAGTTGGTGTCGGGGGTGCCGTCTTCCTTGTTCTTGGCATAGTTGAGGTGCATCTGGTAGGAGTACTTGCGGGGACGGGTTTCCACGAGGTTGTCGTAGTACTCGTTGTTCTCATCGTTCATGATGGTACGCAGAGTGGCCTCGTTGAGCTCGGCGTGGTCCACCTCGCCGGTCTGGAACAGGGTGTCGTCGGCGGTGCCGTCTTCCACGATGCGGATGGTGACGGTGTCAAAGCGGGTGCACTCGGTATCCCAGTAGGCGGGGTTGGCGGTCAGGACCTTCTCGTTGTCCTTGACGAAGGAGGTGCAGGTGTAGGCGCCGTTGTACCACATGTTCTCGTTGTTCATGCCCAGCATGTTATCCACGCCCAGCTCGTCGATCAGACCCTGGGAGATGGGGAACAGGCAGGCGCAGACGCACAGCGTGGGGAAGTAGGGCGCGTTCTTGGTGCAGTGGTAGATCAGGGTGTAGTCGTCGGGAGCCTCGATGCCCACCATCTCCAGGAACTTCGTGGTGTCCAGAGCCTTGGCGGTGGCCTCGTCGAGGTCGTGGGTGTAGTCGTAGTACTCCTTGGCACCGGCGATCAGGGCGTTGGGCATGGAGATGTTATAGCCCTGGTTCTTGTGGTAGTTCAGAACCCACTCCAGAGCGGTGATCCAGTCCTGGGCGGTGCACTTGGCCTTCTCGTTGCCGTTCACGTCGACCCAGGTGGCGTTGTCGCGAAGCTTGAAGGTCCAGGTGAGGCCGTTGTCGTCAGAGCCCCACTCCTTGGCAATGCCGGGAACCAGATTGCCCTTGTTGTCGGTTTCCAGCAGGCCGGAGTACAGGTTGCAGAGGACCTCGGAGTCCTCGCCCTTCTCCGTGTTGATCAGGAAGAAGGTGGCGATGTCACGCCCTGCGGTCTCGTAGGTGACGAAGTCCTTGATGGCGCCCGTGCTGCCGCCACCGGCGCCGCCGCCTCCACCGCCTTCACCGCCGCCGCCTCCTCCGCCTCCGCCGCAGGCGGCCAGGGAGAAGGTCATGGCCAGAGCCAGGACCGCTGCCAGAAGTTTCCGTACGTGATGTTTCATTTTCGATCTCCTCTCTGATTTCGATGAGATTTGCTCTGCGAGGCTCCACCGGGCGTTCCGGGGCGGTGCGCGGTTCTTTTCTGAAGGTCCGGACCGGTTCCGCCTGCAGAATTTCCTGGTCGCTTTTCGCGGGTGCCCCGGAACGGAGGTTTGTGCCATGGCGGGCGGCCAGACCGTCCGCGCTGTACGGACACCCGGCGGAAAAGCTGTCGTCGTCTATTATAGCACCTTTGTCGATTGTTGACAATCGACAAAGCAAATTTTTTTTCAGATCTTTCCTTTTTCACAGAAAACCCCCAGTCCAGCCGGAAAACTGACTGGGAAACCATACTAAGAAGCGGTGGAATATGGAAAATGGTACAGGGCACGCCCCCGGCGGAGCGCGACGTTGCCCTCGGGAGGGAGCGGGAAGGGGCGGGAGACGGACCGTCCGGGTGTCTCCGTCCGGGCGGCGGCGGGCTCCGGAAGAGGGACCGGTGTCGCCGGGTGGCGTACAGCGGGAGCGCGGGGGCGGACGGGGGGTCGGACAGATTCTGCAGGATCCGGACGGGAAACATGCAAAAACCCCCATGGCGCGTTGCGCCACAGGGGCAGGAAACGGGGTCAGGGCTGATAGCCGCTGCCGGAGAGGGAGATGGGGTCCGGAGGAGGAGCACTCTCCGGGGTGGGGGCCGGATTTGCCTCCGGGGTCTGGTCCATGACCCGCCGGATGGGAACCAGGTAGTGTTCCTCCAGCTTGCGGCAGATGCGCTCCGCGTCTCCGGTGCGCAGCACGTCCACCAG
>CANRFA010000034.1 GCA_947629775.1 uncultured Oscillospiraceae bacterium | reverse complement strand
GGCCGTGGAAAGCGGGCACAGAGCCCCGCTGCAGGTTGAGAAGCGCCAGAAAGAGGAGAGATTGACTTCGATGGGAGGTTTCTGGCCCATCTGAAAGGGAGGGAAAGGGCCAGGAAGAAAGAGCGGTTCCGGAGCGACGAGCAGCCGGAAAGAAGCGAACCCCGGGAAGAGATCGGGACCGGGAACCCTGGCTGGCGGATCGGGATCGGGACATCCACGTTGGACTCCACTGCCGGGGAAGGATGCTGTCCTTCCGGCAGCCGGTCGGAACCAATTTGAGTTAAGACGGTCCACCTGCTGTGGAGTCCGGAAAGGACCCGCCCGGAACCACTCTTCCGCTGCCACCGGCGAAGGACACGAAACAGGGGACAGGAAACCTGTCCTCCTGAGACGATACGCTCGGGCGCGTGGAAATCTTATTTTCCGGAGGATCCCTCCCGTTTCAGGCACTGCCGGGATTGCCGCGAAGAAGCTCCCTGAGCCCGGCCATGGAAAACAGACAGAGGACCCGGTTTCCTGCCTGGTCCCCGGAAGGCGGTGACGATGCCAGTCCGGGCGGCCGGTCGGGAAAGCCCGCGCCGCAGAACCCGGGATCGGCGCCGGACCGGACACACCGGCGGACAGAGCCCTTGCCGGACCGTGTGGACGGCGCGGACCGGAATCCGGAAGACGCTTCGGAGATGGGGACCGGGACCCGGGGGCCTGCCGGATGCCAAAAAGGCCCTCCGGCGCGGGGCCGGAGGACCGGAGAGACAGAACGGGATAAATCAGCGCTTATCCGTGGTGTAGGCGCCGTTGAGCGCGCAGACGATGCAGCCCTCGTTGATGTGGTGGGTGGTGCCGCAGACCGGGCAGGTGACCAGCTGGCTCTTGGCGGCGAACAGCTTCACGCGCTGGCAGCTGGGGCAGCGGTAGATGTCCACGTGGAAGCGGTTCTTCATCAGGGCGCTGCCCATGGGGTAGGAGGCGACCTCCAGAACCATTTCCTGCTCGCAGTGAGGACACATTTTGGCTTCATACTTTTCCATCATGAACAGCCCTTTCCTTAAGCTATCAGGATTCCGGAGGAAGCCCTCCGGAGATTTCACGCAGAGCATATCACGAAACCGGCCGGATGTCCAATAGTATTTTTGGATGGTTTCCTCACACGATTTGGATGAAACGGACCGGTTTTCCTCATGAATCGGGCCTCGTCGGGGGGAGGGGACAGCCCGGAGAAGGCGGCATAGACTGAGGATGGAGGGGAGAAGGCCTCTCCCGGCCGCCGGGCGGAGCCCGGGCGGCCGCTGCTTCAGAAAGGAACCGGACTATGCTCTATTATCTTATTGTGTGCCGTTCCCTGACCTACGCCCAGCGCACGGCGGCGGCGCTGGAGCGCGCCGGTCTTACGGCCCGGGTGCTGCGCTCCCCGAAAGCCATCGCGGGGGAGGGCTGCAGCCACAGCGTGAAGATCTCCCAGCGCAGCCTGCCCCGGGCGCTGCAGGTTCTGCGCCGGGCGGACCTCGTCCCGAAGCGCATCTATATCACCGCCGGAGACGGCAGCTGGCAGGAGGTGGACCTGTGATCTTCCTGGACAGCGCCGCCACCAGTCTGCGCAAGCCCCCCGCGGTCGCCCGGGCCATGGCCCGGGCGGTCCGCGGCCTCTCCAGCCCCGGCCGGGGCGGCTACGCCAGCGCCCGGGCGGCCGCCCGGACCGCCTTCGCCTGCCGGGAGGCGGCGGCCCGGCTCTTTCGCGTGCCCTCCCCGGAGCAGGTGGTCTTCACGTCCAGCGCCACCCACGCCCTGAACATCGCCATCCACGCCCTGGTAAAGCCGGGGAGCCGCGTCGTGATCTCCGGCTTCGAGCACAACGCGGTCACCCGCCCGCTGTACGCCATCCCGGAGGTGGAGGTGCGGGTGGCCCGGGCGCCCCTCTTTCAGCCGCGGGCGCAGCGGGAGGCCTTTTGCCGCCTGCTGGAGGAAAAGCCGGACGCGGCGGTCTGCACCCACGTGTCCAACGTCTTCGGGAGCGTGCTGCCGGTGGAGGAGATCGCGGAGGAGTGCCGCGCCCGGGGCGTTCCCCTCATCCTGGACGTCTCCCAGTCCGCCGGCGCGCTGCCCCTGGACTTTTCGGCCCTGGGGGCGGACTTCCTGGCCATGCCCGGCCACAAGGGCCTCTGCGGCCCCCAGGGAACGGGGCTGCTGCTCTGCGGGCGGGTTCCGGAGCCCCTGCTGCGGGGAGGCACCGGCAGCGCCTCCCGCAGCCGGGCCATGCCGGACTTTCTGCCGGACCGGCTGGAGGCGGGCACCCACAACATGCCGGGGATCGCGGGACTGCTGGAGGGGATCCGCTTCCTGGAGAGCGAGGGAGTGGAGACCGTCCGCCGGCGGGAAGAGGAGCTGCTCGCCCGGCTGGCCGCCGGCCTGCGCGCCCTGCCCGGCGTGGAGGTCTTCGCGGCGGAGGAGCCCGGGCGGCAGAGCGGGGCGCTGTCCTTCCGGGTGGCCGGCCTGGACTGCGAGGAGCTGGGGGAGGCGCTGGGGGAGCGGGACGTGGCGGTGCGCGCCGGCCTGCACTGCGCCCCTCTGGCCCACGAGACGGCGGGCACCCTGGAGAGCGGCACGGTGCGCGTCAGCGTGGGCGCTCTCACCCGGCCCTGGGAGGTCGAGGGGTTCCTGGAGATCCTGAAGGAACTTCTGCCCTGAGACCGCGCGCCCGCCGCGGAGGTCTGGAGGAGACCGGGCGTCAGGCCCTGTCCTTCCGGGCAGCCAGCCAGCCCCCCGATGAGCTGGGGGCGAATTGGGACGGCGCCCCGGCCGGCCCTGCGTCCCCTGGCCCACAGACGGCGAATCCCCTGAAAAGCGGCTTTGCGCGTTGGTCCGGGGGCTCCTTCGCCCTGAAACGGGGCGGTCAGTCCAACGTATTTCCCGGGCGGGGATCCTTCTCCGGATCCCCGCCCTTCGCGCCCTCCGGTCCCCGGAACCGGCGAAATGCCCAGACATTTCCAGAAATATTCATGAAATT
The DNA here is from genome assembly GCA_947629775.1 of uncultured Oscillospiraceae bacterium. Classification (GTDB taxonomy): domain Bacteria; phylum Bacillota; class Clostridia; order Oscillospirales; family Oscillospiraceae; genus Lawsonibacter. The sequence continues at coordinate 16,416 of CANRFA010000034.1, read as the reverse complement.
TTCACGCTCGGAAGGGGGAATTGCGGTTGCCAAGCGGGCGCGAATTCAGTATAATGATTGGATGCAGTAAAGTGCGCGCCGCGGGGGGCCTGCGCCCCTCCGCAGCGGCCGGATTTATCCCCGGAAAGGAGGCAGCGTCCATGCTGGGCAACATCCAGGCCATTCTCCAGACCCCGCTCCCCATCCCCTTTCTTCAGCTCCGCATTACGGACCTTCTGGACATCTTCATCCTGGCCATCGTGATCTACAAGCTTCTGTGGATGCTGCGCAAGAGCAGTTCCGGCCGGGTCCTGCGGGGCATCCTCATGCTGCTGTTCGCCATGTGGATCTCCACCATGATCAGCCTCACCGCCACCAGCTTCGTGCTGGGCCGGGTGGTGGACTACGGCGTCCTGGCCCTGGTGGTGCTCTTCCAGCCGGAGCTGCGCAGCTTCCTGGAACGGGTGGGCTCCTCCAATCTGGGGCTGGTCTTCGCGGCCCCGGCCCCCAGCGCCCCCATGAATCTGGAGAGCGCCATTCTCCAGACCACGGAGGCCTACACGGACATGTCCCGGGACAAGGTGGGGGCCCTCATGGTCTTCGAGCGGCAGAACCTGCTGGACGACGTGATCAAGACGGGCACCCCCCTGGACTGCGCCGTCTCCAGCGAACTTCTCAAAAACCTCTTCTGGAACAAGGCCCCCCTCCATGACGGAGCCGTCATCGTGCGGGCGGGGCGGATCATCGGGGCGGGGTGCATGCTGCCCCTGTCCGGAAACACGAATCTCTCCCGGGATCTGGGCATGCGCCACCGGGCGGGCATCGGGATCAGCGAGCACTCGGACGCCGTGGTGGTGATCGTCTCCGAGGAGACGGGCTCCATCTCCGCCGCCGTGGGCGGCATGCTCAAGCGCCACCTGGCCCCGGAGACCCTGGAGGCCCTGCTGCGCCGGGAGCTGCTCAGCGACGGCGGCGAGGAGCGGCGCAGCGTGCTGCTGGGCCAGATCCTGGGCCGCAGCCGGAAGGAGGGGAACCAGCCATGAAGGAGCGTCTTCTGGAGAGCCGCTGGGTCTACCTGCTGGCCTCCATTCTGCTGGCCGTGCTGTTCTGGTTCTACGTCCAGACCACCACGGACCCGGAGGTCACCAGCTGGTACGGCAACGTGCCGGTGAACGTGGTGGGGACCCAGGTGCTCACCAGCCAGGGCCTGACGGTCTCCTCCCTCTCCGCGGAGCAGGTGCGCCTGAACGTCTCGGCCCCCAACAGCATCCACCGGGAGCTGCAGAACCACCGCTCCTCCATCTCCGTCACGGTGGACGTCTCCCGCTGCACGGAGGGAGAGAACCAGCTCACCATCACGCCCAGCTGGCCCAGCACGGTCAACACGGACCGGCTGAGCCTGGAGAGCCGGGAGCCTTCCATGATCACCGCCACGGTGGAGAAGCTCTACACCCGCACGGTGGACGTGTCCTTCCGCCTGCAGGGGCGGGTGGCCTCCGGCTACCAGGTGGGCACGCCCGCCATTAACCCCTCCAGCGTGACGGTCAGCGGACCGGTGGAGGAGGTGAGCCAGGTCAGCGAGGTGGTGGCCATTCTCAGCGACGAGAACCTCTCCGGCCAGTTCTCCGGGGACCTGCCCCTCACCCTTCTGGACTCGGAGGGCAACGTGCTCACGGATCTGGAGGTCACCCTGGACAGCCAGACCGCCTACGTGGTGCTGCCCATCGTGGTGGTCCGGGAAGTGAATCTCTCCGTGGCCCTGCAGCCCGGCGGCGGCGCGGTGGCCTCCAACGCGGACGTGTCCATCGAACCCTCCTCCATCATGGTCTCCGGACCGGAGGAGGCCCTGGAGGGCCTGACGGAAATCTCCCTGGGCTCCGTGGATCTGGCGCGGGTGGTGGGGTCCAACACCTTCACCTTCCCCATCAACCTGGATCCCAGCCTGGAAAACGTCACGGGCAACAGCACGGCCTCCGTGGAGGTCTCCATCCGGGGGCTGAGCACCCGCACCTTCGAAGTGAGCAACATCGTCCCCATCTATGTGCCGGAGGGCTTTACGGCCACCCCCATCACCCAGGTGAAGACCGTCACGGTCCGGGGAGCCCGGGACGCCCTGGAGGCCATAGACGCCAGCCAGATCCGCATCGACGTGGATCTGTCCCGGGTGACGGTGGAGGGCATCAGCTCGGTGCCGGCCACGGTCTACCTGGACGCCTCGGACACCGTGGGGGTCATCGGGGAATACTACGTCAGCGTCAGTCTCAGCCGCTGACGGCTGAAATCAGGAGGAAGAAACGCCATGGTACAGAACGCGGTGGTGAAAAAACAGGTCCGGCAGGGCGTGGTGGAGGTCTCCCTGCTGCGGCAGATGGAGTGCGGCCTCCACTGTGACGGCGCCTGCGCCGGCTGCGGCCAGAAGCCCACGGAGGAGATCCTGGCCCTGGCGGAGGATCCCATCGGGGCGCGGCCGGGGGAGTTCGTGGAGGTCTCGCCCTCCGGGGGCGGCAACATCTCCACCTCGGTCATCGTCTTCCTGCTGCCCTGCGTGGGGCTGGTCCTGGGGTATCTCTTCGGGCAGGCCGTGCTGGGCCTGGGGGAGGCCATGGCCCTGCTGCCCGCCCTGGCGGGGGTGGTCCTGGGCTTCGTGCCCGCCTTTCTCCTGAACCGGGCCATCCTGGCGCGCCGGGCCCCCGAGTTTCAGATCCTGCGGCGCCTTCGCTGAATGTTCGGGTACGTGCGTCCCCTGCGCCCGGAGCTGAAGTGCCGGGACTTTGACCGCTACGGCATGTTCTACTGCGGCCTCTGCCGGGCTTTGCGCCGGGGCTACGGCCCCCTGGCCCCCCTCTTCCTCAGCTACGACTTCACCTTCCTCACGGCCCTGCTGTGGGACCCGGCCACGCCGGTCACCCCCTGCCGCCGCCGGTGCGTGGCCAATCCCCTGCGCCGCCGGGACATGTGCCCGGAGAGCCCCGCCCTGGACCTGGCGGCGGCGGAGAGCGTGGTGCTCAGCTGGTGGAAGCTGCGGGACACCGTCCGGGACGGGAAGGGCCTGAAGAAGCTGGGAGCCTGGCTGCTCTCCGGACTTCTGTACCCCGCGTACCGCCGGGCCCGCCGGGTCTGTCCGCTCTTCGCGGAGACGGTGGAGCGCTGTCTGGAGGAACTCAGCGCCCTGGAGCGGGAGAACTGTCCCTCTCTGGACCGGCCGGCGGACGCCTTCGCCCGGCTTCTGCAGGCGGCGGCGCCCCGGGAGGATCCCCGCAGCCGGGTGACGGAGCAGCTGCTCTACCACCTGGGGCGCTGGATCTACCTGGCGGACGCCCGGGACGACCTGCAGGAGGACCTGGCCCTGGGCTGCTACAACCCGGTGGCCGCCCGCTACGGCCCGGAGGGGGACGACGGCGCCCTGGACCTCACCATGGGCCTCTCCCTGGACCGCGTGGGGGCCGCCCTGCAGCTGGGGGACTGGGGCGCCCAGACCCCCCTGCTGGAAAACATCGTCTATCTGGGGCTGCCGGTGGTCCAGCGCTGCGTGCTGGACGGCAGCTGGCGCCGGATGCGAAAGGAAAAATTCTACCGGAACTGAACGCGATTCCGGCTTTCCCCTATGGCGGGACAGAAAGAGACCGGTCCGGAGATACGCCGGACCGCCACAGAGGAGGTGGCTGGACGGGGATCCCCCGTCCGGAATCCCAATGAAAGATCCCTACAGTGTACTGGGCGTGAGCCCGGACGCCAGCGACGCGGAGGTGAAGAAGGCCTACCGGGAGCTGGCCCGGAAGTATCATCCGGACAACTACCAGAACAATCCCCTGGCGGACCTGGCGGAAGAGAAGATGAAGGAGATCAACGAGGCCTACGAGACCATTCAGAAGGAGCGCACGGGAGGAGGCGGCGGCTACCGGGCGTCCTCCGGAGGGGCCGGCGGGGGCTACCGCCAGCAGACGTACACCTCTTATTCTTCTTCCGCTTCTTCCAATCCCACGTATGTCCGGGTGCGGGGGCTCATCAACAGCGGAGACCTGGGCGCGGCGGAGCGGCTGCTGGCGGAGGTGCCCAACCGGGAGGCCGAGTGGTACTTCCTCACCGGCTCCATCGCCTATCGCAAGGGCTGGCTGGACGAGGCCATGCAGAACTACAGCCGGGCCGTGCAGATGGAGCCCGGCAACCAGGAGTACCGGCAGGCCCTGGGGCTGCTCCAGCAGCGCTCCTCCTACCGCCCCTACGCCACGGGAGGCGGCATGGACGCCATGGACTGCTGCACCACCATGATGTGTCTCAACTGCCTGTGCGGGGGAGGCCGCTGCTGATATGCGTCGCGGAGGTAACGTGGCCACGGGCGGCGTCTTCGCCGCCGGCAGTCTGGCGCTGCTCTTTCTGGCCTCGGCGGCCCCCTCCGGCCGCCTGGGCCTGACGGCCGCCGCCGGCCTCTTTCCCATGGGGGCGGTGCTGGCCGCCGGCACGGCGGCGGGGGCCCTCTGCTGGGCGGCGGCGGGGCTGCTGGGCCTTATCCTGGTGCCGGACAAGGGAGTGGCGCTGCTCTTCCTGCTCTTCCTGGGGATCTACCCGGTGGCGAAGGCGGCCATCGAATCCCTGCGCCGCCTGCCTCTGGAGTGGGGCCTGAAGCTGCTCTTTTTCAACGCCGCGCTGCTCTTCTTCTGGTTCGCGGCCCGTACCCTCTTCCTGCCGGATCCCCCCGCCTGGCTTCGCACCCCGCTGCTGCTCCTGGGCGGCAACGCCGTCTTCGTCTGCTATGACATCGGGCTCAGCCGCCTTATCGCGCTCTTGAGCCGCCGCCTGTTCCGCCGCCCGTCCCGTCGCAGAGAACCGTAATCCCGGGTCCCCTTCCGGGACCTTTCACCCGTTCCGGCCGGTCCGGACATACCAGAAGTAAGGAGTGACCCCGCTTGGTCAAGAGCATGACCGGCTACGGCCGGGCCGATGAAACCTTTGAAGACTATACCATCACCGTGGAGCTGCGCTCCGTCAACAACCGCTACCTGGACTGCTCCGTGCGGCTGCCCCGCCTCTACCTCTTCTGCGAGGAGGGCATCAAGGGGCAGGTGAAGCGCGTCATCTCCCGGGGCAAGGTGGACGTGTTCGTCTCCCTGGAGCGCTCCGCCGGCCGGGAGGAGACGGTGTCCGTCAACGAGCCCCTGGCGCGGGCCTACGTGGCCGCCCTGCGGCGGCTGCAGGAGCTGGGCGGGGGCGTGGTGGAGACCCGCTTTTCCGCCGTGGACCTGGCCCGCTTCCCGGACGTGCTGAGCGTGGAGAAGCGGCAGGAGGACGTGGAGCGCACCGCAAAGGACATATCCTCCGTGCTGGAGCGGGCCCTGGCGGACTTTGACGCCATGCGCGCCCGGGAAGGAGAACGGCTGCAGGCGGACATCCTGGGCCGGGCGGAGACCATTCTGGAGAAGGTGGCCTTCGTGGAGGAGCGCTCCCCCCAGACCGTGGCGGAGTACCGCGCGAAGCTGGAGCAGCGCATGAACGAGGTGCTGCAGAACGCCCAGCTGGACCCCGCCCGCATCCTGACGGAGGCCGCCCTCTTCGCGGACCGGGTGGCGGTGGACGAGGAGACCGTGCGCCTGCGCAGCCACATCGCCCAGCTGCGGGAGATGCTGGAAAAGGGCGGCGCCACGGGCCGCAGGCTGGACTTCCTGGTCCAGGAGCTCAACCGGGAGGCCAACACGATCGGGTCCAAGGCCAACGACCTGGAGATCACCCGCCAGGTGGTGGACCTGAAGGGGGAGATCGAGAAGATCCGGGAGCAGGTGCAGAACATCGAATGAGAAGGAGGAGAGAGGCTTGCGTCTGGTGAATATCGGCTTCGGCTGTCTGGTGTCCGCCGGGCGGCTGCTGGCCATCCTCAATCCGGAATCCGCCCCCATCAAGCGCATGGTGCAGGAGGCCCGGGAGCGGGGCGCCCTGGTGGACGCCACCTACGGCCGGCGCACGAAGGCCGTGCTGGTGCTGGACAGCGACTGCCTGGTGCTCTCCGCCCTCCCGGCGGAGACGCTGGCCGGGCGGGTCAGCGGGGAGGATCCCGGAGCGGAGACGGAGGAGGAAACGACATGACAAACCGGAAAGAAAAAGGACAGCTCATCGTGCTCTCCGGGCCCTCCGGGGTGGGAAAGAGCACGGTGGTGGCGGAGCTGATGGGCCTGCGGCCCGGGCTGCGCTTCTCCGTCTCGTACACCACCCGCGGCCCCCGCATGGGGGAGCAGGACGGGGTGAACTACCACTTCGTGACCCGGGAGGAGTTTCAGCGCAAGATCCGGGACGGAGAGCTGCTGGAGTACGCCTCCTATGTGGACCACGACTACGGCACCGGGGAGCGGGAGGTCCAGGAGATGCTGGATCGGGGGCAGGATGTGCTGCTGGACATCGAGGTCAACGGCGCCCGCCAGGTGCGGGCGCGGCGGCCGGACGCCCTGCTCATCTTCATCGTCCCGCCCTCCTTCGAGGAGCTGTCCCGGCGCCTGCACCGGCGCAACACGGACAGCGAGGCCGTGATCCAGGACCGGCTGGCCAAGGCGAAGGCGGAACTGGAGTGCGTCCCCGAGTACGACTACCTGGTGGTCAACGACAAGGTGTCCCAGGCGGTGGAGGAGCTGCACGCCATCCTCACCGCCGCCGAGTGCCGGGTGGAGAACCGGCGGTTCATTCTGTCCCGCTTTCAGTGAGGGGACAGCGCGCACGTATCAGCCCACGCGTCAAGGAAAAGGAGAGCGTTTGCCATGATGTTATATCCCGCCATGAAAGATCTGCTGGAGCGGATTCCCAGCCGCTATGAACTGGTGAACGTGGTGGCCCACCGGGCCCGCCAGATCTCCAGCGAGGCGGACCTTCTGGGCCAGCCCCTGGAGGAGAAGCCGGTGAGCATCGCCATCCGGGAGGTGGCGGAACGGGAGCCTGTCCGGCACCGCAACGGAGAGGCGTAAGCCGGAGAGGGACAGCAAGCGGCGGGAAGAAGCCCCGTCCGCTTGCTTTTCCGTTCCGGGGACGCAGAAGGGAGGAGACCTGTATTTTGGCAGAGATTGCCCTGGTGGCCGTGGCGAAGGCCGTCTACGCCATAGACCGCCCCTATTCCTACCGGATTCCGCCGGAGCTGCGGCCCCGGCTGCGGCCCGGCATGCGGGTCCTGGTGCCCTTCGGGGCGGGCAACCGGGGCAGCGACGGCCTGGTGCTCTCCCTGGCTCCGGAGAACCCGGAGGGCCCGCCCCTGAAGGACATCCAGTGCCTGCTGGACGAGGAGCCGGTGCTGTCGGAGAGCCTTGTGCAGGTGGCCCTCTGGATGCGGGAGCGCTGCTGGTGCACCCTCTACGAGTGCGTGCGGGCCATGCTGCCCGCCGGGCTCTCCTTCGCCCTCCGGGACCGGCTGTGCCTGGTGAATCCGGCGGATAAGGAGGGCAACTACGCCGCCGTCGGCGAGGGGAAGACGGGCGCGAGGCTTCTGGACATGCTCTACGACAACGGCGGCGGGGCGGAGATGGGCGCCATCCGCCGGGCCTTCGGCACCACGAACCCCTCCGGCGCCATCCGCCGGCTCCAGGACGCCGGAAAGGTTCGCCTGGAGAGCACCGCCCGCCGGTTTGTGACGGACCGCACGGAGAAGGTGGCGGAGCTGGCCATGGACGCGGAGGACGCCATGGCCCTCGTCGCCCCGAAGCGTAAGACCGCCCCCATGCGCTTCGCCGTCACGGAGCTGCTGTGCTCCATGGGCCAGGCCAGCGTGAAGGAGCTGTGCTACTTCACCGGGGCCTCCGCCCAGACCATAAAGAGCCTGGAGCGGGACGGGATTCTCGCCCTCCAGGTCCAGGAGGCCTTCCGGCGGCCCCAGGCGGAGGCCGTGGAGCCGGCGGAGCCTCCGGTCCTGAACCGGGAGCAGGAGACCGCCTTCCAGGGCCTGGCGGAGCTGAGTCGCCGGGGAAAGGCCTGCGCCGCGCTGCTCTACGGCGTCACGGGCTCCGGCAAGACCCAGGTCTATATCCGCCTCATTCAGGATGTGCTGGAGCGGGGGAAGACGGCCATGGTGCTGGTGCCGGAGATCGCCCTCACCCCCCAGATGCTGCGCGTCTTCGCCTCCCACTTCGGGGACCGGATCGCCCTGCTCCACTCCTCCCTGCGCACGGGGGAGCGCTACGACGAGTGGAAGCGCTGCCGCAGCGGGGACGCGAAGGTGGTGATCGGCACCCGGTCCGCCGTCTTCGCCCCCCTGGAGAACCTGGGCCTCATCGTGCTGGACGAGGAGCAGGAGGGCTCGTACAAGTCGGAGAACGCCCCCCGCTACCACGCCCGGGACATCGCCCGCTACCGCTGCTTCCGGAGCCAGGCGCTGCTGCTGCTGGGCTCCGCCACTCCCTCCGTGGAGACCATGTACAAGGCCATCCAGGGGACGTATAAGCTCTTTACCCTGAAACAGCGCTACAACCGCCAGCCTCTGCCCCGGGTCGTGATCGCGGACATGCGGGAGGAGCTGCGCCGGGGGAACCCCTCCTCCCTGGGCCGGGAGCTGCGGGAGGAGCTGGACCGCAACCTGGTGTCGGAGGAGCAGTCCATCCTCTTCCTGAACCGCCGGGGGGCCAGCCGCATGCTGCTGTGCGGGGAGTGCGGGTATGTGCCGGAGTGCCCCCACTGCACGATGCGCCTCACCTTCCACTCGGCCAACCGGCGTCTCATGTGCCACGCCTGCGGGTATTCCCAGAGCGTGCCCCGGAGGTGCCCCCGCTGCGGCGGCGCCTTCCACCAGGTGGGCGCCGGCACCCAGCAGGTGGAGGAGGAGCTGAACGCCCTCTATCCCCTGCGCACCGTGATCCGCATGGATACGGACACCGTCTCCGCCACCCATCCCCACGAGCAGCTGCTGGAGAAGTTCCGGGAGGCCCCCGGCTCCGTGCTGGTGGGGACCCAGATGGTGGCCAAGGGCCTGGACTTCGAGGCCGTGACCCTGGTTGGAGCTGTGGCGCCGGACCTGGCCCTCTACGCGGACAGCTTCCGCGCCGCCGAGCGCACCTTCTCCCTGCTCACCCAGGTGGTGGGCCGGGCCGGCCGGGGCAACCGCCTGGGCCGGGCCGTGATTCAGACCTGCTGCCCGGACGACGACGTGATCCGCTGCGCCGCCCGGCAGGACTACGACAGCTTCTACCGGGGGGAGATCAACCTGCGCCGCCTGCGGGGGCTGCCCCCCTTCGCGGACCTGGTGGTGCTCACGGCCTCCGGCCTGGACGAGCCCTCCGTGATCCGCTGCTGCCAGCGCATGAAGACCTCCCTCGCGGAGAACCTGGGGGCCGCGTGGCGGATCCTGGGTCCCGCCCCCGCCCCCATCGCCCGGGTGGCGGACCGCTGGCGCTGGCGCCTTACCCTCTCCGGCGCCTGCGACCACGCCGCCCGGACCTACCTGGAGTCCCTGCTGAAGGCGGTGAGCCGGGATAAGGAGAGCAGAGGGGTGACCGTGGTCGCGGACCTGAACCCCTATGACAGCTGAGCGCGGGCCCCGGTCCCGCGGATATTTTCGGATAAGGAGAGAACACAATGGCAATTCGTACGATTCTGCGGGACGGGGACCCGGTTCTGAAGAAGAGGTGCCACCCCGTCACCCGCTTTGACCGCCGCCTCGGGGACCTGCTGGACGACATGAAGGAGACCCTGGGGCAGGCCCATGGCCTGGGCCTGGCGGCGCCCCAGGTGGGCATCCTCCGCCGGGCCGTGGTGGTGGTCACGGACCTGGACAGCAATGAGATGCTGGAGCTGGTGAACCCGGAGATCCTGGACGCGGAAGGGGAGGAGACCGGCTGGGAGGGCTGCCTCTCCGTGCCCGGCCTCTGGGGCCTCGTCACCCGTCCCGCCTGGGTCCGGGTCCGGGCCCAGGACCGCAACGGGGACTGGTTCGAGGCGGAGGGCGAGGGCGTGACCGCCCGCTGCTTCTGCCACGAGCTGGCCCACCTGGACGGCCACCTGTACACGGAGCTCTGCGACCGGCTCTACACGCCGGAGGAAGTGGACCGCATGGAGGCGGAGGCCGAGGCCGCCGAAGCCGCGGAGGCGGAAGCCGCCGCGCAGGCCGCGGCGGAGCCGGAGACAGAAGGCGCGGCGCGGCCGGACGGACAGGCGGAGGAGGACGGGCAGCCGTGAGATGCTTCTTCATGGGCACGCCGGACTTCGCGGTGGCCTCTCTGGAAGCCCTGCTGGCCGCCGGCCACACGGTCTGCGGCGTCTTCACCCAGCCGGACAAGCCGGTGGGCCGCCGCCGGGTCCTGACGGCTCCCCCCGTGAAGGTCTGCGCGCAGAAGCACGGCGTCCCCGTGTATCAGCCGGAGAAGATGCGGGACGGCAGCGCCCTGGCCATTCTCAGGGAACATCAGCCGGACCTGATCGCCGTGGCGGCCTACGGCCGCATTCTCCCCCGGGAGATGCTGGAGCTGCCCCCTCTGGGCTGCGTCAACGTCCACTCCTCCCTCCTGCCCCGCTGGCGGGGGGCCGCCCCCATCCACTGGGCCATGATGGCCGGGGACGCGGAGACGGGGGTCACCATCATGCACATGGCGGAGGAGCTGGACGCCGGAGACATCATTCTCCAGCGGAGCACCCCCATCGGGCCCGAGGAGAGCGTGGAGTCCCTCCACGACCGCCTGGCGGAGATGGGCGGGGAGCTGCTGGTGGAGGCCCTGGCCCGGCTGGAAGACGGCACCGCCCCCCGGATCCCCCAGGACGCCGGGCGCAGCTGCTACGCGCCCATGCTCTCCAAGGCCCTCTCGCCCGTCGACTGGACCCGCCCCGCCCGGGCGGTCCACGATCAGATCCGGGCCCTGAGCCCCTGGCCCTGCGCGGAGACGGATCTCTTCCGGGGCGTGCCCACCAAACTTCACCGTGCCCTTCTGCTGCCCGGCCGGGCGGAGAAGGCCCCGGGAAGCGTCGCGGGGGCCTCGAAGGAGGGCATCGACGTGGTCTGCGGGGACGGCGGCCTGGTGCGCATCCTGGAACTGCAGGAGTCCGGCAAACGCCGCATGACGGCGGAGGCCTGGCTGGCGGGCCACGCCCTTCCGCGGGGCTGACAGAAGCCCCGCCCATCGCGTCGGAACAGAGGAGGATTTCATGGACGCACGAGAAACGGCCCTGCAGGTGCTGGCGGAGCAGGAGCGGCTGGGAGGCTGGACGGACGAGCGGCTGGCGGCCGCGCTGGCCCGGGCCCGGCTCGCCCCCCGGGACGCCGCCCTGGCCACCCGGCTGTGCTTCGGGGTGCAGCAGAACCGGACGCTGCTGGACTTTTACCTGGGCCACTTTTCCCGCATGAGTCTGAAGCGCATGGAGACCCGGGTGCGTCTGGCCCTGGAGCTGGGGGCCTTCCAGATGCTCTTTCTGGACCGGATCCCCCACTCCGCGGCGGTGGACACCTCCGTGCGCCTGGCCCGGGCGGGCAGCCGCAACCCCAGAGCCGCCGGCATGGTGAACGGGGTGCTGCGCGCCCTGGAGCGGGCCCTGGACGCCCTGCCGCCCATTCCCACAGAGGAGCCGGCGGAGGAGCTGTCCATCCGCTTCTCCCATCCCCGCTGGCTGACGGAGACCTTTCTCGGTCTCTATGGCCGGGAGGGGGCGGAGGCCCTGCTGGCGGCGGACAACGAACCGGTGCCCGTCATGGTGCAGGTCAATCCCTTAAAGGGGAGCGCGGAGGACTGCCGCCGGGCCCTGGAGGAGACCGGCGCCCGGGTGACGGAGCATCCCTGGCTGCCCGGCTGTCTCTGTCTCTCCGGCGGAGGCAGTCTGGAGGGAAGTCCCCTCTTCCGGGAGGGCCGCTTTACCGTCCAGGACCCGGCCTCCCGGCTGGCGGCGCTGGCGGCGGGGCCCCGGCCCGGCATGCGCGTCATGGACCTGTGCGCCGCCCCCGGGGGCAAGAGCTTCGCGTGCGCCATGGAGATGGAGGACCGGGGAGAGATCCTGGCCTGCGATTATCTTCCCCGGAAGGAAAGCCGCATCCGGGAGGGGGCGAAGCGCCTGGGTCTCACCTGCGTCAGGCCGCAGACGGCAGACGGCCGGGTCTTCCGTCCGGAGTGGGAGGGCGCCTTTGATCTCGTGCTGGTGGACGCCCCCTGTTCCGGTCTGGGGGTCATCCGCAAGAAGCCGGACATCCGCTGGAAGGAACCGGAGCCCCTGGAGGGGCTGCCGGAAAAACAGCGCGCCCTGCTTCGCAACGGCGCCCGCTACGTGCGCCCCGGGGGTACGCTGCTCTACTCCACCTGCACCCTGCTGCCCCGGGAGAACGACGGCGTCACGGAGGCCTTCCTGGCGGAGCGTCCGGAGTTTACGAAAGAGGGCTTTGTCCTGCCCGGTCCGGCGGGGGAGGTGCCCGGCGGCAGTATCACGCTGCTGCCCCACATCCACGGCACGGACGGCTTTTACATCTGCCGCATGCGAAGGGAGGAGAGCGCGTGACGGATCTCAAGAGCATGCCCCTGCCGGAGCTCACGGCCTGGCTGGGGGAGCGGGGCGAGCCCGCCTTCCGGGCGAAACAGGTCTTCCGCTGGCTGTGGCGGGGCGTCTCCTCCTTTCAGGAGATGACGGACCTCTCCCGGCCCCTGCGGGAGAAGCTGGCCGGGGAGTGCGCTTTGTACGTCCCCGCCGTGGCCCGGAAGCAGGAGTCCCGGCAGGACGGCACGATCAAGTACCTGTGGCGCATGGCGGACGGCAACTGCGTGGAGTCCGTGCTCATGCGCTACCGCCACGGCAACACGGTGTGCATCTCCTGCCAGGTGGGCTGCCGCATGGGCTGCGCCTTCTGCGCCTCCACCCTGGCCGGCCGGGTCCGGGACCTGAGCGCCGGCGAGATGGCGGACCAGGTGCTCTTTTCCGGGAAGGAGAGCGGCCTTCCCGTACACAACATCGTCCTGATGGGCATCGGGGAGCCCCTGGACAATCTGGACACGGTGCTGAAGTTCCTGAAGATCGTAAACAGCCCCGAGGGACTGAACATCGGGATGCGGCACATCTCCCTGTCCACCTGCGGCCTGACGGAGCAGATTGACAGACTGGCCCGGGAGGGGTTACAATTGACCCTGTCGGTCTCCCTCCACGCGCCGGACGACGCCACCCGTTCCCGCCTGATGCCCGTCAACCGCTCCACGGGCGTGGAGAAGCTGCTGGAGACCTGCCGGAGGTACTTTGAGACCACCGGCCGCCGGATCTCCTACGAGTACGCCATGATCGACGGCGTGAACGACGCGGACTGGCAGGCGGATCTGCTGGCCCGGCGCCTGAAGGGCGTCCCGGGCCATGTGAACCTGATCCCCCTCAACGAGGTGGAGGAGAGTCCCTGGAGGCCCAGCCGCCGGGTGGCGGCCTTTCAGAGGCGTCTGGAGGGCCACGGCGTGACGGTGACGGTGCGGCGCCGGCTGGGAGGCGACATCGACGCCTCCTGCGGCCAGCTGCGCCGCCGGGCCATGCGGGAACAGTAACAGGCCGGCTGCCGCCGGCAGACAGAGAGGACGAAATGCCATGCAGGTTTGGGAAATCTCTCATCGCGGCGCGGTGCGCGCGCAGAACCAGGACGCCTGCGCCTCCCGGGTTTTGGAGGACGGCCGGGTGATCGCCCTGGTCTGCGACGGCATGGGCGGCGCCCGGGCGGGCAATGTGGCCAGCGCCATGGCGGTGGAGCTGTTCATGAGCCGCTTCCGGGAGGAGGAGGGAGACGACCGGGAGCGGATGCAGACGGCCGCCGCCCTGGCCAACCACGAAGTGTACGAAAAGGCGCAGACAGACCCGGACTGCTCCGGCATGGGCACCACCCTGGTGGCCGCCCTGGCGGGGGAGCGGGAGGCTGTGATCCTCAACGAGGGGGACAGCCGCTGCTATTACATCAACGAGGCGGGAATCACGCAGGTGACCCGGGATCACTCCCTGGTGGAGGACATGGTCCAGAGAGGCGAACTGACCCGGGAAGAGGCCCGGCACCACCCCCGAAAGAATCTCATCACCCGGGCCCTGGGGGCGGAGCCCCTGCTGGCGGTGGACTGCTTCCGGCAGCCCCTGTCGCCGGGGGACTATCTGCTGCTGTGCAGCGACGGGCTCAGCAATCCGGTGAGCGAGCAGGAGATCCTCTTCGAAGTGATCCACGGAGGAGATCCCTCCACCTGCTGCCAGCGGCTGCTGGACATCGCCCTGCGCCGGGGCGCCCCGGACAACGTGACCGTTGTCCTGATCCGCCGCTAGGCGGCCAATGAAGAAGAAGGAGATGATCAGTCTTGGATCCGTGTATCGGGAAACTCCTCGATAACCGGCATGAGATTCTGGAGGTGATCGGCACCGGCGGCATGGCGCGGGTATACAAGGCGCGGGATCACCGGCTGAACCGCCTGGTCGCCATCAAGGTCCTGCGGGAGGACCTGGCCCAGGACGCCGAGTTCCGCCGCCGGTTCCACGAAGAATCTCAGGCGGTAGCCATGCTGTCCCACCCGAATATTGTGTCCGTCTACGACGTCAGCCGCTCTTCGGACCTGGAATATATCGTCATGGAACTGGTTGACGGGATCACCCTCAAGCAGTACATGCAGCGCAAGGGCAACAAGCTCAACTGGAGGGAGGCCCTCCACTTCACCACCCAGATCGTCAAGGCCCTGGGCCACGCCCACAGCCGGGGCATCATCCACCGGGACATCAAGCCCCACAACATCATGGTTCTGCGGGACGGCAGCATCAAGGTCACGGACTTCGGCATCGCCCGGGTCTCCTCCAGCGGCCATTCCACCCTCACCCAGGAGGCCCTGGGTTCCGTCCACTATATCTCCCCGGAGCAGGCCCGGGGCAGCCATATCGACGCCCGCTCGGACCTCTACTCCGTGGGCGTGGTGCTCTACGAGATGACCACCGGCCGCCTGCCCTTCGAGGGCGATACCCCGGTGTCCGTGGCCATCCAGCACATCAACTCCATTCCCCTCTCTCCCCGGGAGATCGATCCCACCATTCCGGAGGGCCTGGAGGCCATCACCATGAAGGCCATGGCCCCCAACCCGGACAACCGCTACCTGACGGCGGACGAGATGCTGGTGGATCTGGAGGAGTTCCGCAAGAACCCCAACATCGTCTTTGACTACCAGCCCCTGGATCTGCCCGCGGACACCTTCCGCGAGGTGGACGAGACCCGGCGCATTCCTCCCACCCGGGGCGCCACCGCGTCGCCCACCCGCTCCGCCGCCGGCCAGAACGGGCGCCACGCCACGAATCCGGGCCGCCGGACCCAGGGCCCGTCCCGGCGGCAGAGCTACTACGAGGAGCCGGAGGAGGACGACGGGGACGACGAGGAAGAGGAGGACGAGGCCCGGGACGCCCCATGGGTGCTGCCCGTGTGCGTGATCGCGGTCCTGGCCTTCGTGGGCGTCGTGGTCTTCTTCCTGGTGCGCACCTTCTCCTCCACCTTCGGGCAGGGAAGCGAAAAACTGCCCGTGCCCAACCTGGTGGGCATGACCTACGAGCAGGTCATGAACGACCAGGCTCTGCTGGGGGACCACTTCCGGGTGGTCCTGGGCGAAGAGGTGGAGGACGAATCGGAGGCCGGCACCATTCTGGAGCAGGATCCGGAGGCGGAGACCGAAGTGGAGTCCGGTCTCATCCCCACCCAGATCACCGTAAAGGTCAGCGCCGGGCTGGAGCTGCTCTACATGCCCTCCCTGACGAATAAGGAGTACCGGGACGCCCAGCTGGAGCTGCAGCGCATGGGCATTCCCCTCTCCAACATCAGTACCCGGGCGGAGAAGAGCGATGTGACCCGCAACTACGTGATCTCCACCACCCCCGCCACCGGCGAGCCCATCACGGCGGACACCAGAATCGAGATCGTGATCTCGGACGGGCCGGACGTGAAGACCTTCCCCATGCCCACCCTCACCCGGCTCTCCCTGGAGCGGGCGCTGGACACGATTGACTCCTCCAACCTGGCCCGGGGCGACGTGAAGCGCGTCTACGACGAGAGCGCCCCCGAGGGCACCGTCATCTACCAGTACCCCTCCGCCAACACGGAGGTCACGGAGGGCACCCAGGTGAACCTGCAGGTCAGCCGGGGCCCGGATCCCTCCACCCAGGAGCCGCCGGAGGAGAATCCCTCCGCCAGCTCCAGCGCCCAGACGCCCGGCGGTACCGGAGACAATCCCGGGGGCACCGGGACGGGAACCGGCACCGGGGAGAATCCCGGCGGCACGGGAACCGGCACAGGCGCCGGAACCGGAACGGGCACCGGCGCGGGCGAGAACCCGGGCGGCACGGGAACCGGCACCGGGACAGGGACCGGAACCGGGGAGAATCCCGGCGGGACCGGCACAGGTACCGGGACCGGAACCGGAACGGGCACCGGCACGGGCGAGAATCCCGGCGGCACCACCACCACGGAACCGCCGGTTCAGCAGCCCAAAGAGGTGACCCGGACCATCGAGTACCCCCTGCCGGAAACCGGCGGCA
>CANRFA010000033.1 GCA_947629775.1 uncultured Oscillospiraceae bacterium | reverse complement strand
TTTCTGCGTCTGACAGCGGGATTTGCTGTTCTGGCCATGCATGCAAAACTGCGTTTTTTCTCCTCCAAATCGATGGACCATACGTTTGAGACCCGAAACTCGAAAATTTCACATTCATTTTTTATAAGGGATAAAAAGGCCAGGGGAGCTCCCTATTTATTACTTATACATTATATAATGTGGTTTGCCGCTCCGTAACAGACCCGGACTGCATTCGAACATGGCGGCAGAGGCAAAGAGGGCTTCAGCAGAAACGGAAGCAGGAGAACGAGGGGCTGTCAGGAGTGCAGACAGCTCCTCGGTCTGTTCCGGGAAGAAGATCCGGTGGAAGGAATGTTTCACGTGAAACAAAACAAGGATGAGATGCGAGCGGCCAGGAGCAGCAGACAGAGCAGCATCGACGCCAGGAGGTTCAAAGGAGAGGATGCGAGGATGAAGAACGATGGGAGAAGAGCGTAATCCCGGATGTTTCACGTGAAACAAAGAGGATTCGGTCTGGATCTGCTGAGGGAGGTATGGGAAGGGTGAAAACAGGCATGTGTATCATGACAGGTGCTCTTGAGATGTTTCACGTGAAACATGTCAGAGCCCTGATACGGGCGGTCGGGAACAGCAGAAAGGACGCTGCTGCGACAGCGGGAAAAATGAAAGGAGGGCAGGGTGCGCTGTCGCCAGGAGGTTCAGAGAAGCGGGACAAGAGAGGGATTTCGATAGGGAAGAAGACCGGGAAGAACGGAACCCGGATGTTTCACGTGAAACAAAGAGGATCCGGCCTGGATCTGTTCGCGGAAGGTCAGGGAAGGGCAAAGCTGGCACGTTTATCGAGGGGAGGAACTGTTGGGATGTTTCACGTGAAACAAAGTAAGGAGACAGATCGGGGGCCAGAAACAACAGAGACTGTTGAGACAGCAGAGGAGTCAGTCAAACGAAAGTATGCTCCATCGGTGCCTGAAGGGTTCGACAGGAGCAAAGAGAGCGAGTTGTTCCTGCGAAGAGGCAGGAGGTAGAAACGGAGACGGTCAGGATGTTTCACGTGAAACACGAACCGACAGGGAACGCAGTCATATCGGGTGATGCGGGGCGGGTCGCGTGAAACGGATCAAAGCAGCGCCTGAATCATAGGATGACGCGATTTCAGAGGAAGGAGCCTCCCTGGACGAAGTGTGAATGGAGTGATTGAGAGACCGGGCGTAACGGGAGAAGGAACAGGTGGAAGAGAACGAGGCCGGAAGGGGATCAGGACGGAAGAGAAAAGAGGAAGGGATTCCAGGTAAAACCTGCCTGGCGAGCAGGAAAAGGATGTGGGAAAACCAGTGGAAAAACGGTGGATAGTATTATGTATAATTCTGCTGTGGAAATATTGTGGAAAAAGTTGGAACAGGTGATGATATATAGCTCAGAACGCACGTAATGGGATGCAGGAAGAAGGCACAGAAAACCGACGATGGGAAAGTCGGATTCCTGCGTGAGAGGGTGAGAGAATGTTTCACGTGAAACAAAGAGGAAGGATGCCACCCCGGGACGGCAAGAAGCAGGAGTTGATAAACAGCACGCCTCCCGAATCGCGGAATGAAGCAAATCCTTCACGTATCGCAGCCTCCGGCAAGACTTCGTGCGAACAGACAGACTGGCATACGGCCGGGAACAGGAGGATGAGAATGTTTCACGTGAAACAACCGGCAGAGGTTCTTTGCCCGGGCAGGGCAGCTTCTGGATATCGGGTGACACCTGACGGCCGAGGCATGGCCGAGATCAGAGGATGGGAATGGTTCACGTGAAACAACCGCAGAGGGTTCTTTGTCCGGTCAGGGCAGCTTCTGCATATCGGGTGGCACCAGCCGACCGAGTACGACCGGGATCGGAGGATGAGAATGTTTCACGTGAAACAACCGCAGAGGATACTTTGCCCGGTCAGGGCAGCTTCTGCATATCGGGTGGCACCAGACGACCGAAGCACGGCTGGGATCAGTGGATGAGAATGTTTCACGTGAAACAACCGGTAGAGGGTTCTTTGCCCGGTCAGGGCAACTTCTGTATAGCGTTTGGCACCAGCCGGCCGAAGCGCGGCCGGGATCGGAGGATGGGAATGTTTCACGTGAAACAACAGGATACGGAGGGCTGTTGCCAGGTCAGCACGGCATCTGCAGTCAGGCTGTACCAGGCGGACCGGCTTAGGGCCGGAGCTGAGGGGTGAGAATGTTTCACGTGAAACATGGGGATTGGGAGGACGAGGGTCCCCTGTTTCGTGCTTGATACGTCTGCGGGAATGCGGACAGACGCAAAAACAGCCCGGAGGACGGGCCTCCGGGCTGCAGAAACATGACGTAAACATCATAAAACAGGAAGAGGCGGCAAGGCCGCCAGAGGATAACAAAAGGTCCGGATGCCTGCTCCATGACACCCGGACCCCTGTCGAAAAAGAGGATCAAAATGAAACGAACTGTTCTATGGTCTGAATTCTACCGGAAAGATATTAAGGAATCCAACCCCAAATGTTACAAAAGTCTTAAATCTCTTGGGAAGAATTCAGAAATGGAGGGGGTCCCCGCCTGGCCGGCCCCTGGCTGGTCCCTGTCCGGGACCGGGGCGCGGGCAGCCGCAGCGCATACAGCCACGGCGCGGACAGCCGCGGGAATAAAAGGAGAAGGACCGGCGGTGGTGGGCCGGTCCTTCGAAGATTGGAGGATAGAATGAAAAGATAATCTTGCCTTGCAGAGGATAAGTATAGGGGCCTTGTATTAAGAAATCCAACTCCAAATGTTACAAAAGTCTTAAATATCCGTGCTGGAGGGCTCGTTTTGGCGGAGGTTCCGGAAAAACCCGGTGAGCAGGGCCTCGCAGCGGCCGGAGAGCGGTCCCTGGTAGATCCGGGGGTGGTGGTTGAAGCGCTCTTCAAAGAGGTTGAGGACGGAACCGCAGCAGCCGGCCTTTTCGTCCCGGGCGCCATAGCGGACAGCGCGGATTCTGGCGTTGACGATGCCGCCGGCGCACATGGGGCAGGGCTCCATGGTGACGTACAGGGTGCAGTCGGAGAGGCGCCAGCTGTGAAGGCGGGCGCAGGCGTCCCGAATGGCCTCCAGTTCCGCGTGAGCGGTGGCGTCGCCCCGCTCCTCCCTGCGGTTGCGGCCCCGGCCGACGATCTCTCCGTCCCGGACGATCACGCAGCCTACGGGAACGTCCCCGGTGGAGACGGCCTCCCGGGCCAGTTCCAGGGCCTGGTTCATGTAAAATTCGTGATCCACGCTCTTCCCCTCCTTCGTCCCATCAGTTTACAGGACAGAAGCGGGGAATGCAAGGAAAACATCAGGAGGAGTCCTTCAGAGAGGTGAGGGTGCGGGCCACGTTGTCTCCCCAGAGCCGGGCCGCGGCCAGAGCCTCCGTGAGCGTGTTCCCATGCCCCCCGAACTCCACCAGCAGGGCGCCGGGGAGCAGTTGCTGGTTGTAGCGGCTGTTGCGGATGACGATCGGGCGGGCGAGGTCCGTGTAGCCCCGGGTGAGATTCTGCTGCAGACGGATGGCGAGGGCCAGATTGTCCTTCCAGCGGGGATGGGAGAGGCCTCCCCCGTCCGAACCCACCACCGTCATGACCTGGGCCACCTTCACCCCGGCTTCCGTGGAGACCAGTTTGTAGACCTCCCCATTGCTGCCGACCAGGGCGTCCCGGTGGACATCGAGGGCGAGGCAGATGGTGGGGTACTTTTCCATCCACTGCTCCATGGCGGCCTTGGATCGGTCGTAGGCGCCGTTATAATAAGGATAGTCAAAGAGGGTGGTGTCGTGGATGACCTGAAACCCATGGGCCCGGAAGACCGTGGCCAGCTCGGAGCCGATGCGCACCACGTTGTGGGTGCAGTCTGTGGTCCGGTAGGGATCGCTCTCCTGGTAGGTCTCCCCGTCGGTCTGGGCGTAGGCCTCGCTGCCGTGGCTGTGGTAGATCAGAATCTGGGGACCATCCCCCAGGGGCACGTCCACGGTGCCGGCGGTGGCCACCGAGGCGTCCAGAGAGAGGTTGGAGCGGTTGTAGAGGTAGACATTCTCCGCGAAGAGGTACTTGCCGGAGGTTTTCCCCCGGGCGGTCATCTCCAGAATGGTCACATCGGAATCCGGAGAATCCGGCTCCGGCGGATTCGGAACTTCTTCCTGGCTGCCGGAAGGGCTGTCCTGAGGCTCTGAGGAGCCGGAATCCGGTTCCGGTTCCGTCTCCGGCGCGGTGCCGGACGGACTGTCCGGCTGCGGGGAAGATTCCCGCGCCTTCAGAACCGCGCCCTCGGCGGCGGAAAGGAACGAGGACTGCTGGAGGAGCAGCCTGGGCCAGCCCTCCAGGGCCTGCTGCGGGGGACTGGTGCCGCCCGGGAGCTGGGAGGACAGCAGGGCCACGCTGAGAACCGGGTCCTCCTCCAGACCTGTGAGCGAGGGCGGAGAGAAGTCAACGGTCAGAGAAAGGGTCCACCCTGCCAGCAGGACCATGCCGAGGGCCAGGCCCCGCCGCAGGGCGGCGCGATACGGGGTTTTGGGATGGGTCAAGGGTTGTCCCTCCTTTGTACAGTCCGGATTTTCTACCCTATGCGGGACGGACCGCCCTTAGACCTCTTCCGGAAAAAAGAACAGGGCTCCGGAAACCGGAGCCCTGAAGGGATATATAAGGATGGATCAGCACTTCTCGAAGATGGTGGCAACGCCCATGCCGCCGCCGATGCACAGGGTGGCCAGGCCCTTCTTCGCCTCGGGCCGCTTCTGCATCTCATGCAGCAGGGTGACGATGATCCGGGCGCCGGACGCGCCGACGGGGTGACCCAGAGCGATGGCTCCGCCGTTGACGTTGACCTTGCTCATGTCAAAGCCCAGCTCGCGGGCCACGGCGACGGACTGAGCGGCAAAGGCCTCGTTGGCCTCGATGAGGTCGATGTCGTCCATGGTCACGCCGGCCTTCTTCATGGCGGCGCGGGTGGCGGGAACGGGGCCAACGCCCATGATCTTGGGATCCACGCCGCCCTGGCCCCAGCCGATCAGCTTGGCCATGGGCTTCAGGCCGTACTTCTCCACGGCCTCGCCGGAGGCGAGAATGATGGCGGCCGCGCCGTCGTTGATGCCGGAGGCGTTGGCGGCGGTGACGCGCTGCTTGCCCTTGTCATCGGAGTCCCGGATGCCGGTGGGCTCAAAGGTGTGAACCACCTGGGGAGCGGGAGACTCGGGGCCTACGGGGAAGGCGCCGCGCAGCTTGGCAATGCTCTCGGGGGTGACACCGGCGCGGGGGAACTCGTCCACCTTGAACTCCACAACCTGCTTCTTGACCTTGACGGGAACGGGAACGATCTCGTCGTCGAAGCGGCCGGCCTTCTGCGCGGCCTCGGTCTTCTGCTGGGAGGAGGCGGCGAACTCGTCCAGCTCGCGGCGGGTGATGCCCCACACGTCGGCGATGTTCTCGGCGGTGGTGCCCATGTGATAGTTGTTGAAGATGTCCCACAGGCCGTCCTTGACCATGGTGTCCACCAGGGTCTTATCGAACATGCGGGCGCCCCAGCGGGCATCGGGAATGGCATAGGGAGCGGCGCTCATGTTCTCGGTACCGCCGCAGACCACGATATCGGAGTCGCCGGCCAGGATGGAACGGGCGGCCTCGATGACGGACTTCATGCCGGAACCGCAGACCATACCGACGGTGTAGGCGGGAACGGAATAGGGGATGCCGGCCTTGACAGAGACCTGCCGGGCCACGTTCTGACCCTGGGCAGCGGTGAGGATGCAGCCGAACATGACCTCGTCCACGTTCTCGGGCGCCACATTGGCCCGCTTGAGAGCCTCCTTCACGACGATGGCGCCGAGATCAGAGGCGGGAGTGTTCTTCAGGGATCCGCCAAAGGAACCGATCGCGGTACGGCAGCAGTTGACGACATACAGATCTTTCATTGGATTACCTCCAGACTGAGATGTTGCAGCGCAGCATAGGCGCCGCTGTTCCGCTCTGTGCCCTCATTATACAGGAGGGCGGGGAGAAAAGCAACTTCTTTTTATGGAAGGGAAAGGAAGCTTCCGCCGAAGCTGGCCCGGAAGCGGGCAGGTTGGGGAAAGAGAGGTTCAGCGGGAGATGGTGGTTCCCTGAACCCGCTGATGGAGCATGTTGAGCAGCAGGGCGTGCTCCACCCGGCCGTCCAGAATGGAGACTTCGCCCACGCCGGCCTTCACCGCGTGGATGCAGCCTCGGACCTTGGGCACCATGCCTCCGGCGATGAGGCCGTTGTCGATGAGTTCTTCCGCCCGCCGGACGTCCATGTGGGGCAGGCTGGTCTTGCTGTTGTGGCTGTCGATGAGAATGCCGGCGGTGTCCGTGAGGAAGATGAGCCGGTCCGCCTTGAGGGCTTCCGCGATGGCGCGGGCGGCGTCGTCCGCGTTGCAGTTGAGCCCCTTCCCGTCTTCGCCCTGGGCGATGGGGGAAACGACAGGCAGGAATCCGGCGTCCAGCAGGGTTTCCAGGACCTTGGGATCCACCCTTGTGATGAGCCCTACCCGGCCCAGTTCCGGTTTGGCGACGGAGGCGGTGATGAGGCGGCCGTCCTTGCCGGACAGGCCGACGGCGTTCACCTCCAGACGGGCCAGGTCGGAGACGATGGCCTTGTTCACCTGGGCGGTGAGGGCCATCTCGGCCGCTTCCAGCGCGGCGTCGTCCGTGACCCGGTAGCCGTTGATAAAGCGGGTGGGAACCTGCAGCCGGTTCAGCAGGGAGGTGATGTGTTTTCCGCCGCCGTGGACCAGCACGACCCGGACGCCTACCATGCGCAAGGCCGCCACATTGGGCAGGGTGGTGTCGTCCTTCGCTTCGGCCCCGATGGCGGAGCCGCCGTACTTGATGACCACCGTCTGCCCCTCGGCCCGTTTGAGGATGGGGAGGATGGAGAGCAGAGAGCGGACCTTCTCCAGGCCGTCCAGGCCATGGAGCACGTCGTACTCCCGCAGGGCGGACTGGGCGAAGTCCACGTCCGAGGGGGTGTCGATGTACTCGGTGCCCCGCTTCTGACGGGTTTCCGCCCCCTTGCCGGTGATGAGCAGCACGGAGGGCCTGTCCTGGTTCCAGCAGTTGAGCACGGCGTGGCGGATGGCCTCTCCCCGGTCCGGCTCGATGGAGCATTCGCAGCCCTGGGCGGCGACGTGGGCGGCGATCTCCTTACAGATGGAGACGGTATCCTCCTCGCCGGAATCCTCCTCTGTCAGAACCACGTGATCCGAGTAGTGGCCGGAGACCTCGCCCAGATCCCTGCGCCGGTCCAGGGCCTTTTTGCCCGGACAGCCGAAGATGGCGACGATCCGGTGGCCCGGATACTCCTCCAGCGTGGAGCGGAAGAGGTTCTCAAAGGACATGCGGTTGTGGGCGTAGTCCACGATAGCGGTGACGGACTCGTCGGAGTTCGTGTAGACCTCCATGCGTCCGGGCACCCGGGCCTTCATGAGTCCCACATAGATGCAGCGCTCGGGGATCTTCAGCCCTTCGCAGATGGCGATGGCCGCCAGGGCGTTCTCCACGTTGAAGAGGCCGGGCATCGTGAGACGGAACTCCCGGTAGTAGCGGTGGGTGCGCACCCGGAACAGGATGTCCCCGCCCCGCTTGCGGACCTGGGAGCCATAGATATCGGCCTCCGGATTCTTCTGCGAGAAGGTGTAGACGGGGGCCCCCGCCGCCTGGGCGGCCTCCAGGACCCGGTCCGCATGGTCGCAGTCCAGGTTGACGCAGCTGATCTCCGCCTGGGAGAAGATGCGCAGCTTGGAGGTGAAGTAGTCCTCGAAGTCCGGATGCTCGATGGGAGAGATGTGGTCGTCGCCGATGTTCAGGAAGCAGGCGGCGGCGAAGCGGGTACAAAGAGAGCGGTGGTACTTCAGCGCCTGGCTGGAGACCTCCATGGTGAGGTACTCCATGCCGGCGTCCACGGCGTTGGCGAAGTGGCGCTGCAGGTCCACGGCGTCCGGGGTGGTCAGATGGGACTCGAAGCGGTCTTTTCCGTCGTAGGTTTCAATGGAGGAAATGATGCCCGAGTCGTGCCGCCCCTCCGAAAGCAGATATTCGTTGAGAATATAGCTGAGATAGTAGGTGGTGGAGGACTTGCCCTTGGTTCCGGTGATGCCGATGACCTTCAGGGTGCCGGAGGGGTGGCCGAAGTAGAGATCGGCCAGGGGCGCGATGGTCCGGCGCATGTCCCGGACCAGAATGCAGGGAAGATCCACCTCGGGCCAGGGCGTGAGGCTGACGCAGGCGATGGCGCCCTTTTCCTTCGCGGAACGCACGAATTCCGGGCGGAAGTGAGCGCCCTTGCAGATAAAGAGGGTGCCGGGCACCACCTCCCGGGAGTCGTAGGACACCAGGGAGACCGGCAGGTCCGGATTCAGATCTTCCGGCAGAGGGCCGGCCAGCAGATCCAGACTCTCCAGCAGAGAGACGTAGTCCCGTATGGTGTGGGCGGGAAGATTCATGGTACACCTCCATGGAAAGATCGGGAGGAGCGGGAGAGGTCAGGACGCCCGCTCCTCGAAGATGGTGCGCAGAGGTTTGTGGCAGGCCTCGATGGCCCGGTCCGCCAGAACCGCCATGGCGTCGATGTAGAAGGCGGGAAGACGGCGCTGGACGGAGAACACGGAGAGCTCGGTGCAGGCCAGGACGCCGCAGTCGCAGCCCTGGGACACCAGATCCCGGTGAATGCGGTCAAACTTGTGCCGGTCGCCCTCCCGTCCGGCCTTGACGTCGTCGTAGATGAGGGACATGACCAGTTTCTGGGCCTCGGGGGAGGGAACAACGGACTCAATGCCGAACGCGGCGAATTCCTTCTGATACAGTCCGGTCTGAATGGTCCCGTCCGTGGCGAGAATACCGGGGCGGGTTCTGCCCTGGGAGGCCAGCACTCGGGCGGTCTCCCGGATCATATGAAGAATGGGGATCCCCACCCCTTCCTGTACCCGGTCCAGGAAGTAGTGGGAGGTGTTGCAGGGCACCGCGATCACGGTACAGCCCGCGGCTTCCAGCAGCTTCGCGTCTGCCAGCAGGCGGCGGTAGGAGGGTTCCGTATCGCCGGTGAGGATGGCGGTGGTGCGGTCCGGCATGCCGGTGTCGGAAAGGATCAGGGTGCTGACGTGCTCCTGGTCCGTGTGGGCGTCCGTGCGATCGATGATGAACTGGTAGAAGGTGTTGGTGGCCTGGGGCCCCATGCCGCCAAGCACGCCAAGTCGGTATTCAGGCATTGGGAGTTACTCCGTTTCCGTGCAGATTGATGATTCAGTCCTGAGGGACCTTGTTGAATTTGTTGAAGCGCTTGATATTGCCCAGGTGATTTTTCATCACCCGCAGGCGCCGCTTCAGAGAGGCGTCCCGGCTGTAGACCAGGGAGTGGGAGTCCGCGCCGGCGCGCATGAGGGAGCGCATCTCCTCATGGTACTTCTTCGGGGTGAATTTGAAGGCCACATTGGGCGGGATCATCCGCCAGAGAGAGCGGTTCTTCGTGATCTGGAAGGGCAGATCGTGGTGGAGAATGCGGTCTTCCACCACCAGGCGGGCGATGTTGTGGCCGGCTCCCGTCACATAGTAGTTGCTGCGGCCTTGGCGGCAGTTGATCTCGAAGACCTTGTACTTTCCGTCCCGGCTGTCGAACTTGATGTCAAAGTTGGAAAAGCCCACGAAGTGGAGTCCCTCCAGCAGGTTGCGGATCTGCAGCTGCAGCGTTTCGTCGTACTCCGTGAGGATGACGGCGTGGTTGCCGATGCCGTGGGGGGAGTGCTCCTCCAGCAGCACGTGGCCCAGGCAGGAGGTGGTGACCCTGCCGTTGCGGTCCGAGTAACTGGTCAGAACCCGCATGTAGCTGTCGTCGCCGGGGATGAACTCCTGGAGAATCATGTGGTCCTGGTAGCCGGCGGCGTAGACGTGGTCCAGACTTTCCAGCAGCTCCTCCCAGGTCTGACAGATGTAGACCTTGGCCAGGGAGTGGTCCCCGCAGGCCCAGTAGGCCACCGAGTCCGCCGGCTTGGCGATATAGGGGGCGCCCCAGGGGAGCCTGAAGTCGTGTCCCATGGACTTATCATAGATGAAAGTGGCGGGATGATCGACGCCGTGCCGGTCGCAGAGCTCGTAGAAGCGCTCCTTGTTGACCAGGGTCATCAGAAAGTCCTCGGTGATGTAGGGGGCGATGACGTTGGCGGGCAGGCTGTCCCGGTAGCGGCAGGCCAGCTGCACGTAGCTGTCTCCGCAGCCCATGAGGATCACGGTGCGGTCCGAAAACTCCTGGGCCACCGCCCGCACGTTGCGCAGGAAGGCCTCGTCGCTCTCGTTCTCCGGGCAGACCCGGTAGTCCAGAATGGCGCTGCCGTAGCAGGGGAAGGCGGGGTATTTGCCGAAGGCAACCGAGCGCACGCCGTAGGCCTCGTGGAAGGCCCGGGCCACGCTGTAGACGTTGATGTCGCCGCCGAACAGCAGCGGCTGGAAGGATTGAGACATGGAAAAGACCTCTTTAATTCGGTATGGTGTGGGAGTTTCAGCGGTATTCGACCCGGAACCCCTTCGCGAACAGGGGATCGATTTCAAATACGGCGGTGTCTCCCGCGGAACATTTGAGGCTGGTGACGTTGAGAATGGTCTCCGTGGCCCCGATGGAACCCAGGATCCGGGCCTTGTGGCCGTTGACCTTCACATAGCGCCGCCGGTTCTTCCACCAGCGGCGGATCGAGCTCCAGAATCCCGTGGAGCGGGGCCGTTGGACCCCGAAGCCGTTCTGATACCCCACCGGCAGAACCGCCACCCGGGTGGCTTTCCGGAGGGTGATGGGCCTGTCCACCCCCAGGGTATGGCCCTTGGGCAGCCAGCGGACCTCCAGCAGCGGGGCCTCGCCGTAGCCCACGGTCTTGAGCCCGTCGTCCCGGGTGCGGCGACAGCGGCCCAGAATGGCGGAGCCGGCCCGGACGCCGTCCAGGAGGGCGTCCTGATTGTGGAGCAGGGAGAAGGAGCCCGCCGCGTGAACCGTGCCGGTTTCAAACCCCGCGGCGCGGATGGACTCCAGCACCTCGTGGAACTGCTTGAGCTGGGCGGCGGCGGTCGGATCGTCCGGTTTCACGGCGTGGATCTGGGTGTAGACTCCCTCCAGGGCCACGTTGGGCAGGGAGCGGTAGGCCAGCAGGATCTTCTCCGGCTCGGAGACCAGGAATCCTCCGAATCCCATGCCGGTATCCACCTGAATGTGGGCGCTGGCCACGGTGGCACGGCGCTCCGCCTGGGCGTTAAGGGCGATGCCGGTGTCCACAGAGGAGATGGTACATACCGCGTTGAGGTCCAGAAGCTGCTCCAGTTCCTCCTGGTTCGTGGTGGAGCGCAGCATGAGGATCTCCTCGTCCACGAAGCCGGCCTTGCGCAG
Source organism: uncultured Oscillospiraceae bacterium (assembly GCA_947629775.1). GTDB lineage: Bacteria > Bacillota > Clostridia > Oscillospirales > Oscillospiraceae > Lawsonibacter. The sequence continues at coordinate 8,045 of CANRFA010000033.1, read as the reverse complement.
CGCCTGGGCCTCCGACACCTCGGTGACGGCAAAGTGTCCGATGCCCATGTCCCGCAGCAGGCGGGCCAGGGGGACGGCGCCGGCCCCGCCTCCGTTGCCGCTCAGAACGCCGTAGATGGTGATCCCCTGGGCCTTCTTTTTGATCACGGAGAGGTTATTCTTGACTGCAGAGCGTTCGATGACCAGTCTGCGCATGGAAAGTCCCCCTTTGCGACCTGAAATCGGGTAGTCTCAATATTCTAACACGGGGCGGGCAAAAAGGCAACGAGGCCGGGCCTTTTTCCCTTGTGTTTCCCCGGAAGAGATGGTATGATGCTGGGGAGAACGGCACGCCCCGGGCCGGGCGTCCCCAACGGAGGGAAACAGGAATGGAAAAAAAGACGGCGGTCATACCGCAGAGCGAAGTGGAGCGGCAGCTGGCGTTCTGCGACCGGATCGCGGAGAGGACCGCCCAATGGGAGCAGACCCCGCTGGCGGCGGTGATTACCTACGGCTGCCAGCAGAACGAGGCGGACTCGGAGCGTCTGCGGGGCTACCTGGCCCGGATGGGCTATGGATTTACGGAGGATCTGGAGCAGGCCAGGCTGATTCTCATCAACACCTGCGCCATCCGGGAGCACGCGGAGCAGCGGGCTCTGGGCAACGTGGGGGCTCTGGTCCACGGCAAGCGCCGCCATCCGGAGCAGCTGATCTGCCTGTGCGGCTGCATGGTGCAGCAGCCCGGCATGGCGGAGAAGATCCGCCAGTCCTACCGGCATGTGGACCTGGTCTTCGGGCCCCAGGCCCTGTGGCGCTTTCCGGAGATGGTCTGGGAGCGGCTGCGCAGCCGGGGACGGACCTTCCAGGTGGAGGACGATCCCGGGTCCATCGCGGAGGGCATTCCCGTGGTGCGCCAGGACGGAATCAAGGCCTGGGTCTCCATCATGTACGGGTGCAATAACTTCTGCTCCTACTGCATCGTACCCTATGTCCGGGGACGGGAGCGCTCCCGGAAACCGGAAGATATCCTAGCAGAGATCCGGGAACTGGTCAAGGACGGATACCGGGATATCACGCTTCTTGGACAGAATGTCAATTCCTACGGGAAGGATCTGGCGGAACCCATGGATTTTGCCGCCCTGCTGGAGGCGGCCAACGCGATCCCCGGGGACTTCCTGCTGCGCTTCATGACCTCCCACCCCAAGGACGCCACCCACCGGCTCTTCGAGACCATGGCCCGCTGCGAAAAGGTGGCGCCGGTGCTCCATCTGCCCTTCCAGGCGGGCAACGACCGCATCCTGAAGGCCATGAACCGCCGGCATACCCGGGAGGAGTATCTGGCGAAGATCCGGGATCTGAAGAGCCTGATTCCGGATATCGTGCTCACCTCGGACATCATCGTCGGGTTCCCCGGCGAGACCACGGAGGAGTTCGAAGACACCCTGAAGGTGCTGGAGGAGGTGCGCTTCGACGCCCTGTTCACCTTCATTTTCTCCCCCCGGGCCGGCACGCCGGCCGCCCGCATGGAGGATCCCATGCCCCGCTCGGAGAAACTGGCCAACTTCAACCGCCTCACCGCCCTGCAGGACCGGATTTCCGAGGAAAAGCACGCCGCCTACGTGGGAAAGACGGTGCGCTGCCTGCTGGATCTGACCTCGGAGGACGGGGCCTGGCCCCTCACCGGACGCACCCCGGGCAACCGGCTGGTGCGGATTCAGGGAGACGCCGCCGCGGCGGGGCAGTTCCGGAATGTGAAGATCACGGGGGCCAACAAGTGGTCCCTATTCGGGGAGCTGACGTGAGTCTGCCCGCCCCGGCCAGGTTCTAAACCAGCCGGGCCGCTATGAGACAGTACAAAGCCCGCCAGACTGACGGTATGGTCAGCCCGGCGGGCGTTTTCCTGCCCTCAGACCTTCAGAGGGCGTGTATGGTTTCGGTTACGGACTGACGGCGCAGGTCCTGCATGGGACCACGGACCGCCAGGACGGCGGAGAGGGCCAGCACGCCCCCGATGATCCCCATCTGAACAAGCGGCGGCGTCCAGGCATCGCCCCAGCGCTCCGTGATGAGCATCCGGAAGAGGACCTGATGAAGAGGAATGCCCAGCGCGAGACCCAGGACCACCCCGAAAAACAGGAAGGTCAGCGTCTCCGCCGCCACCATGGTGCGCAGCTGAGCCAGTTCCATGCCGGCGGCCCGCATGGCGCCGTACTGCCCCAGACGGGCGTGGACGCTCATGCGCACGCTGTTGATCACATTGAGCGCCGCAATGAGGGCGATGATGGACAGAAAGCCATAGACGAAGAGGGAGAAGGACCAGCTGGCGGCCCGGATCTCCTGGTTGGAGGCGCGCCGGTCCGAGAAGGTGAACCCGTCTCCCGCCAGGGCGTGAAGCTCCTCCGCGGCGGCGTTGGAGGCGTCGGACAGCTGCAGGTCCAGGATGGTATAGCCCGTCTCGCCGGTGAGGGAGCGGAACAGCTCCTCTGAACAGATGACAAGGGCCACATCGTCGCCGGCATCGAAGGGGCCGTAGGAGAGGACGCCGGCCACCGGCACCTGCCGGGTTCCCAGAGAGGTCTCCAGTTCCAGCGTGTCCCCGGGGGCGAAAGACAGACTTCCGGAGCGGGCGATCAGCACGCCGTGGCCCTCCAGGGCGTCTTCCAGACTGCCGTCCGTCAGATCCTCCTCCGCCCAGCCAAACTGGTTTTGCTCGTAAGAGAGCATCGTGACGTTCCCGACGGCGGTTCCCTGCAGCCGGAGGGGCACGTGGTAGACAAAGCTGCGGCCAAAGATCCGCTTCACCGCCGGATGGGCGCCCAGGGTCTCCTGAAGAGAAGGGGGAATGGAGCAGGTCAGATCCGTACTGACCACGGAGAGGTCCGGCGTCCAGGGCTGAAGAGCGGTCAGGGCATGCTGCAGAAAGGGGGTGCCCAGGCTGAAGGCCAGAAACAGCAGGATACTGAAGGCGAAGGAAGCGGTCAGGGTCACCAGATTGCGGAGATTGCCAGTGGCGTGGTGGATTCCGAGGGCGGCTTCCACCGGGAACAGGCGGGTGTCCGCCGCCCGCTTCGGAGCCCGAAGGGCGCTGGCGCCGCCGGTGACCGCGGACAGGGGAGAGACCCGGGAGGCCTGCCGGGCGGGACGCAGGGCGGCGACCAGAACCGTGAGCAGGCCCAGAAGGGCGCCGGTCACAAGACCCGGGAGGCTGACGCCGAAGACGGGAATGGCCGCGAACCAGGTGGGTGTGGTGACGCGCAGCAGGGCGCACAGAATCCAGACGGCGACTACGGAGAGCCCGAGCCCGATGGGAATGGCGGTCCGGCACCAGGAGAGGGCCTCCAGATACACGAAGCGCCGCACCTGGCCCGGCTCTGCCCCCAGGCAGCGCAGCAGTCCGAAAAACTCCGTGCGGCGGGCCACGGTGAGGTTCAGACTGCCGAGAATCATCAGGACGCCGGCGAAAGCCACCAGGGCCGCCAGAAAGATGGCAGTCAGGTAGAGCCGCACGACGTACGAGTCCTGGCTCTGGAGCATCATGGCCAGCAGGCGGGTGTTTTCCGCCACCTTTTCCCGGGAAATGTCCAGCCGCTGGCAGATATCCTCCAGGGTGTCCGGAATGGAGCAGCGGGGATGGAAGGCGACGTAGACGGTGAGGGTTTGTTGGCCGGTCAGGGTGTGCCAGGCGTCCATGGCGAGAACGCCGGCGGCGGCGCCGCCCCGCAGGGTGCTGGTGGTGTCTTCCAGGGCGCCGCAGACCCGGAAGGAACGGACGGTTTCCGGGGTGGTGAGCTCCACCTGGTCCCCGATGGAAAGGTCCAGCCGTTCCAGGGTGCTTTCTGTCAGCAGCAGATCCTCATCGGCGACGGGAAAGGTTCCCTCGGTGAGCTTCAGATAGGGGTGGAGCTGGAGAAGTTCCGGATCCGAGCCCGCCAGCGTGATGGGGAGATTGCCCAGGAAATACCCCTCGTCCAGTTTGCCGTTGATCCAGGCGTACCGGGCCAGGACCTCCACCTCGGAGCGGGATTTCAGGCGGGCGGTCTGCTCCTCGGTCACGTCCTGGAACGCCGCGTGCCAGGCCCCGTCGTTCTGAATGGTCTGAGCCCTCTGGCTGCGCAGGAACATGTCCGCCATCCCGAAGAGGGAGGCGATCAGGAAGACGGAGAGGACGATGCACAGTCTGGTGACCAGGGTCTGCCGGCGGCGGACCCGGGCGGAGATGGGAATCAGGTCAAGATAGTGGTTCATCCGCGTTCCCTCCCAGGTCCGTCAGCACCCCGTCCGAGATGCGCAGCACCCGATCCGTCGTCGCCGCCAGGCTGGCGCTGTGGGTGATCATGAGGATGGTCTGGGACCAGCGCCGGGAGGCCCGGAGCAGCAGATCCATCACCTCCTGGGTGTTGCGGCTGTCCAGGTTGCCGGTGGGCTCGTCCGCCAGGATCAGCTTGGGCCGCGGCAGCAGGGCCCGCCCGATGGCCACCCGCTGCTGCTGGCCGCCGGAGAGCTGGTGGGGAAGATGGCGGCGCCGGTCCGCCAGGCCCAGCAGCTCCAGAATCTCCTCCAGATCCTCCTTTCTGGGCCGGCGGCGGTCCAGCAGCAGGGGAAACTGGAGATTCTGCTCCACGTTCAGTTCCCCGATGAGCTGAAAGGACTGAAAGACGAACCCGATGTTCCGCCGGCGGAAGATGGTGCGCTCCTTTTCGGTGAGGTCAAACAGGCGTACGCCGTCCATTTCCACCGTGCCCTGGTCCGGCGTGTCCAGCCCGCCCACGCAGTGGAGAAGAGTGCTCTTGCCGGAGCCGGATTCCCCCACCACACAGGCGAATTCCCCCCGGTCCAGGGAGAACGAGACCTGTTTCAGGGCCTCGACCCGGGTCCCGCCGCTGCCGAAGGTGCGGCTCAGGTCCGTTACCTGCAGAAGTTTCATGAAATGCCTCCTTCGAGATGATGGGACCAGTGTGCCATGGGGAGCTTGCAACGGCGTGAATTCTGCCTTACGGCTTTGTAAGGGAGAGGGCGAAGACGCAGCCCTGGCCGGGTTCGCTGCGGACGGTGAGAGAGCCGCCCTGTCCCTCCGCGATGGCCCTGGCCAGAGGCAGGCCCAGTCCCAGGCCGGGACTGTCCGGTCCCCGCCAGAAGCGGCGGAAGATGTGGGGCAGGACCTCCGGCGGGATGCCTGGGCCATTGTCCTCTACGTCGATCCGGACTCCCAGGGCGCTCCGGGCCCATGCGAGGGTGACGGTGCCGCCCGGTTGCAGGTGGTCCAGGGCGTTTTTCACCAGGTTGCCCAGGGCCTCCCCGGTCCAGACGGGATCACAGCGGACCGCAACCTCCGGGCTGCCCTCCAGGCGCAGCGTCTTTCCCTCCCGGCGGGCCCGCTCGGTCAGGTCCCGGACGGCGCTCTGCGCCAGTTCTTCCACCAGGCAGGAGCGGGGAGCGAAGGCGATGGCACCGGCGTCCAGGCGGGCGATCTTCAGAAGGGAGAGCACCAGATCCTCCATGCGCTCCAGAGAGGTCTCCATCTTTCCGCAGAAGGTCCGCACCGCGTCCGGGTGATCCGGCTCCTGCGCCAGGATCTGCTGGTAGAGCTCCAGGGCCGCCAGGGGAGTGCGCAGCTGGTGGGAGATGTCCGAAATGGTCTGCCGGAGGAAGTCCCGGGCGGAGCGCTCCGCCTCGTTGCGGGCCTGCAGGGCGGTGGCCATCCGGTCCGCGGCGGCGCAGAGAAGCCCGAACTCCCCGTCCTCCAGCAGGGGGAGCCGGCGGGAGAAGTCACCCTCCAGAAAGCTTTCCAACCGCTCCGTCGCCTGCCGGTACTGCTCCTCCCGAATCCGAAGATACCGCAGGACGATTCCAGACAGGAGAAGCCCGGGCAGCAGAGCGCAGGCGGTCAGAAGGAGGGTGGCGGAGCGGGAGAAGTCCGCCGCGAAGGGCAGCAGGGCGATGGGGGTATCCGAAGTCCGGCCGGCGGCGGCCAGAAGATCCAGACCGGCCTTCGTCACATCCTGGGCCGAGAGCGCGTCCAGCAGGACCGGCTCGGGAAGACCGGCAGCCAGCAGGGAGGAGAAGATCTGCCCCTCCCGGGTCAGCACGGCCTGCCGGACCTGGCGGGTGAGAAGGCGGGAGGCGGTCAGGTTCAGAAGGAGAGCGAGCAGTATCAGGAGTGAGAGGGCGAGCAGAAAGCGGCGCGTCCGGCGGTCCGACGGGAGGTTCATGGCTGCTCCTCCTTCCACAGATACCCAAAGCCCCGGACCGTCAGCAGGCGCCTGGGATGGAAGGGGTTTTCCTCCACCTTCTCCCGCAGACGGCGGATGTAGACGGAGAGGGTGTTGCCGTCCACGAAGCTGCCCTTGCTGTCCCACAGCTGCTCCAGAATCCGCTCCCGGGGCAGGGTGAGGTTGACGTTGCGGACCAGCAGGCAGAGCAGGCGGTATTCCGTGGCGGTGAGGGACAGAGGCCGCCCCTCCAGGGTGGCCCGGCAGCCGGTCAGGTCCAGGGTAAGGGGGCCGCAGCGCAGAAGTTCCGGGTCCGGACGGGGCTCCGTCCCGCTCCGGCGCAGCAGCGCCCGAATCCGGGAGCAGAGCTCTCCCAGGCGGAAGGGTTTGACGATGTAGTCGTCTCCCCCGCTGTCCAGGCCCTGGATGACGCTGACTTCCTCGTCCGAGGCGGTGAGAAAGAGGATGGGGACGCGGCTGTCCCGGGCGCGCACCTGGCGGCACAGGGAGAAGCCGCTGCCGTCCGGCAGAGTCACGTCCAGAATCAGCAGGGAGAAGGGGCCGGCACCCTGGAGACGCTCCCGGGCGTCCTTCAGGGTGCGGACATGCTCCACGGCGAAGCCGTTTCGCGCCAGGGAGTAGAGAAGCCCTTCGGCCAGGGCCGCGTCGTCTTCCAGCAGAAGAATCGGGTTCATGCTCAGCGCCTCCTCGTACCTGAGAAATCCCCTCCATTATAGCAGGGGGAAAAGGCGTCGGGCAACTTACGAATCTGTAAGCTGGGAGGGGGAAGGAGAGCCGTTTTCCGCCGGACTGGGCCACCGGCATGTTTCGCTTGGGCACGGCCGTTGCGCCGGAGCCGGAAGGGAAGTTGCCGTGCCTGTCAGAGAATGCTGTAATCCGGAGAATCTGTTGTGGCTGCTGTACGCCGGTGGTTCCATTACCCTCATCAGGATGGCGGGGCGCTCCATGGTCAGCAACATCACCGGTCCTCTGATCCTGGAGCCGGACCAGCTGACCTGCTTCGGCATGGAGCACCAGGAGGCGCTGAAGACCTTCCTCTATCAGCACGGCAACAGGGGCCGCATCCGCTTCCAGCCCTGCAAAGCGACCGGAGCCGAGGAGGTTACCCGTACCCTGGAGCGCCTGCGGGCCGGAATTTCCGGACGCGTGGTGCTGGACATCACGGACAGCGGCGAAATTCGACGGCGGCGGCCGTCCGCCTGGCCCAGACGGCCCGGAATACGGCGGCGGTGCGCAGCGACGAGCGCTCCCAGACACTGGAGAACCTTCAGGGTTTCGGGCTGACGGGGCCCGGCTGCACAACAGCATCACTGCCGAAGAGGTCTATTGGCTCTGCGGCGCCAGAGAGATCCAGCGGAAGGACCAGGCTTACATCCGGAATCCGGACGAGGTGGCGGACAGCATGTGGGAGTTCTATCAGAAGTACGGGAGGCGCTGGGAGCAGATCTGCGGTTTCTTTGCCCTGCGGTGCGCAGGCACCCCGGAGCTGCGCGTGAAGCTCGATCCCGCCTCCCGGGAGTGGAGCGCCTTCCACGCCCCGCTCTTCGACTTCGAGTGGAAGCAGCTGAAGCTGAAAGACTGCTTTGAGCGGATGGAACAGGAGAGCCTGATCCGCGCGCTGCAGATCCGGACCTGGAACGGCCTCTGGCAGGAGCTGTCCTTCAAGTATACCGGCAACGCCACGGATCTCCGGAGCGGGAAGCCGTTTGCCGGGTTCTTCCACAACCGGAAGAGCTCCTGCGCCCTGGTGCCCTACGAGTGCAGAATCGAGGGGACCGCCGGAGACCGGCAGGTGAGTGTGGGAAGCGGCAGCATGGTGGAGATCCTGGACCAGGC
>CANRFA010000032.1 GCA_947629775.1 uncultured Oscillospiraceae bacterium | reverse complement strand
ACCCGGGAAGTGGACCTCTACTATGAATATGTGGATTTCTGGAACTACTCAAGGGTGAATTTCCTGGAGTTCTCCAAGCCCGGCAGTTTTCTGCAGCTGCAGCGGCAGCTGGGCAAGGCGCCCGGGGAGGTCTGGACAGATGACGACCGCTCCGCCTTCTCCACCGCCTACTACTATTTCCGCCAGGCCTACGAAGCCCAGGGGGGCAGGCGGCTGAACTCTACGGTGGGAGACGCCATGCTGGCCTACATCAAGGTGTACGGCTACGCGGCCCTGCGGGGAAAGTCCTCCGCCGAGATCCGCAAATCCGTATCCAGAGTCTGGGAGGAGATCACCCTCCAGCAGGAGAGCCCGGCCATCGATGTGAAGCTGGCGCCGGACGCGGAGAAGAAGGACCGCGGCCTCATCACCAAAGTGCTGGGCAAGAGCGAGAAGAAGGCTATGAAGGTGGCGTTCATCCACGACAAGACCCCGGAGCAGTCCGGCTGGACCTACGGCCACGAAGTGGGCCGCCGCTACGTGGAACGGGTGTTCGGGGACGAGGTGGTTACGACCGCTTACTGCAACGCCATGGAAGGCGATCCTCTGGCAGTCATCGAGCAGGCGATCCGGGACGGCAACACGGTGGTGTTCACCACTTCCCCCCGTCTGCTGCCCGCCAGCCTGCGGGCGGCGGTGGACCACCCGGACCTGACGATCCTCAACTGCTCGGTCAACAAGTCCCACCGCTATATCCGCACCTACTACGCCCGCATGTACGAGGCGAAGTTTGTGACCGGCGCCATCGCCGGCGCTCTGGCGGGCGACGAGAACGTGGGCTATATCTGCGACTATCCCATCTTCGGGCAGGTGGCAGGCATCAACGCCTTCGCTCTGGGGGTGCAGATGACGAATCCCACCGCCAAGGTTCTCCTGGAGTGGTCCTCCGTGGGCGGTCCGAAGGCCGCCACCCGGCGCCTGACGGACCAGGGGATCCGCCTCATTTCCTCCCTGGATCTGACCCGCCAGGAGGAGCCCCGGGAGCGGGACAGTTTCGGACTCTCCCTGGTCAACGACGCGGGGCAGGTAAACCTGGCCATGACGGTCTGGCAGTGGGGCGTGTACTACGAGACCATCCTGCGGCGGATCCGGGATAAGAGCTTCCGGTCCGAGTACCAGGAGAGCAGCAAGGCCCTGAACTATTACTGGGGCATGTCCGCCGGCGTGGTGGATGTGCGCTGCTCGGATAAGCTTCCGGACTGCACCCGCCGGCTGGCCTTTCTGCTGCGGGACAGCATCCGCAGCGGAATCTGCACCGTGTTCCAGGGGCCGCTGTTTGCCCAGGGCGGGCAGCAGAAGGCGGTCAAGGGCCAGATCCTGACGGCGGAGCAGATCATCAACATGGACTGGCTGGCGGAGAACATCAAGGGCTCTCTGCCGGCTTACGAGGACCTGACCGACACGGGGAAGGATACGGTAGGCATTGTCGGAGTGGACCCCAGCGCGGGAAAGAAATAAGGAAGACGTCCGAAGGGGGACCGGGTCCCCCTTCGGGGCGGACGACGGGGAGAGGAACGCCATGCGGGTACTGGCGGTTTCGGATATGGCGGCGAAAACCTATTACGACTACTACACACCGGGGAAACTGGATGAGTTCGACCTGATCCTGGCGGCGGGAGATCTGCACCGGGGCTACCTGGACTTTCTGGCCTCCATGGCCCACTGCCCCCTGGTCTACATCCGGGGCAACCACGACGACGGGCTGGCGGACAATCCGCCGGGCGGCTGCATCTGCGCGGAGGACCGGATCGTGGAGTGCCAGGGGCTGCGGATCCTGGGCCTGGGCGGCTCCTTCCGCTACCGGCAGGGGGAGAACATGTACACGGAAGCCCAGATGAAGTGGAGGGCGGCACGCCTCTGGTTCTCTCTTCAGCGCCACAAGGGCTTTGATATTCTCCTGACCCACGCGCCGGCCCGGGGAATCAACGACATGGACAGTCTCTCCCATCGGGGGTTTGAGACGTTTACGCAGCTGCTGGAGCGCTACGAGCCTCGTTTCTTCGTCCATGGGCATATTCACCGCAGCTATGGAGTCCATATTCCGCAGCGGACCCAGCATGGGAACACCACCGTCATCAACGCATGCGAGTATTGCATCTTCGACATATGAGCAGAACAGAAGCCCGCGTCCGGAATCGGACGCGGGCTTTCGAGCATTCAGGTTCAGTTGGGGTTGACCGTGTAGTTGGGAGCTTCCTTGGTGATATAGATGTCGTGGGGGTGGGACTCCCGGAGACCGGCGGCAGTGATCTGCATGAACTGGGCGTTGCTCTGCAGCTCGGCCACGTTGTGGCAACCGGTGTAGCCCATGCCGGCCCGCAGGCCACCCATGAGCTGGTAGATGGTCTCGCCGGCGGCTCCCTTGTAGGGAACCCGGCCTTCCACGCCTTCCGGAACCAGCTTGCGGTTGTTCTGCTGGAAGTAGCGGTCCTTGGAGCCCTTGCCCATGGCGGCCAGGGAGCCCATGCCGCGGTAGACCTTGAACTGGCGGCCCTGGAAGACCTCGGTCTCTCCGGGGGACTCCTCGCAGCCGGCCAGCAGGGAGCCAAGCATGACCACGCTGGCGCCGGCGGCCAGAGCCTTCGTGATATCGCCGGAGAACTTCACGCCGCCATCGGCGATGATGGGAACGCCGTAGTCGGCCGCCACGCAGGCGGCGTCGTAGACGGCGGTGATCTGGGGCACGCCGATGCCCGCCACCACGCGGGTGGTGCAGATGGAGCCGGGGCCGATGCCGATCTTCACGCAGTCCGCGCCGGCCTCAATGAGCGCCTTCGTGCCGGAGGCGGTGGCCACGTTGCCGGCAATGAGCTGCACGCCGGGGAAGAGGGACTTGATGCGCTTGACGCAGCGCAGGATGTTCTGGGAGTGGCCGTGGGCGGAGTCCAGGCACAGCACGTCGGCGCCGGCGTCGACCAGGGCTTCCACCCGGTCCAGCACGTCGTTGGTGACGCCGATGGCGGCGCCCACCAGCAGCCGGCCCTTCTCGTCCCGGGCGGAGTTGGGATAGACTTCCGCCTTTTCGATGTCCTTGATGGTGATCAGGCCCTTCAGGTGGAACTCCTCGTCCACGATGGGCAGCTTTTCGATCTTGTGCCTGCGCAGAATCTCCTTGGCCTGGGCCAGGGTGGTGCCCTCGGGAGCGGTGACCAGGTTGTCCCGGGTCATCACGTGGTCGATGAGCTGGTTCATGTCGGTCTCGAACTTCATGTCCCGGTTGGTGATGATGCCGATCAGCTTGCCGTGGTCGCAGATGGGCACGCCGGAGATCTTGTACTTGGCGCACAGCTCGTCGGCCTCCGCCAGGGTGTGGCCCGGTCCGAGCCAGAAGGGGTTGGTAATGACGCCGTTCTCCGAGCGCTTTACCATATCCACCTGTTCGGCCTGCTGGCTGATGGACATGTTCTTGTGGATGATGCCAATGCCGCCTTCCCGGGCGATGGCGATCGCCATGCGGTACTCGGTGACCGTGTCCATGGCCGCGCTCATGAGGGGGATGTTGAGCGCGATCTTCTTCGTCAGGTGAGTCCTCAGGTCAATGTCGGCGGGCAGTACGTCGCTCTCCGCGGGGATGAGCAGCACGTCGTCGAAGGTGAGGCCCTGTTTGAGAAACTTCTGGGCGGCGTCCTGGTTGACCATCATATGGCAGCAACTCCTTTTCTTCACCCGGGGAGACCCGGGGCCCGTATAGTCTTCAAAGATTTCACATATTCTACCGACCAGGGGCACGCTTGTCAAGGAAGGATTTGCCCAAAAGAGAGGGAGGCCTCGAAGCGGGGCTTGCCGGATTCGTCCAGTCCCCGCAGGCAGGGGCTGTTCTCCTCCCCGCCGGCCTCGAGAATCAGCAGTTCGCCGGGCCGGCACTCCGCCAGGTACCCGATCTGCATCTCCTGCAGGAAGCGGTCCGGAGGAAGCAGGTCCATGCGCAGCGCGTCGCAGGCGAAGTCCGCGTAGCGGGTGTTGTTGACGTGGCCGTTGAGGTCCGTATCGCTGTAGCGCATGGGCCTGCGGTCCACCTCTTCCATCTGCTCCGGCAGGCGGATCTTCTGCAGGGTGCGCTTCTTGCACAGATCCCCGCCCCAGGTATCCGCCAGAGAGGGAATGGATCCCAGGCGCAGAATCCGGCGGTTCTCCACCTGAGTCAGGACCCAGGCGGAGACGGCTTCGCCCACGTGGCGGTTGCCCACGTAGATGTCGTAATCCCGGTACATGAGGGCGCTTTTTCCGCCCCGATGCCAGGTGTGGATGGTGATTTCCTCTTCCCAGGTGAGCGGCCGGTCCAGATGGAACCACATGCGGGTCAGCATCCAGAAGGCGCCATACTGTTCCATGAGCGCCGTGCGGCCGAAGCCGCCGGACTCCGCCGCCTGGGTGGCGGCCTCCTGCAGGTGCCCGAGAAGGGCCGAGGCCTTGCAGTGGTTGTGCCCGTCCACGTCCCGGGAGTCAATGAGAATGGTGTGGCGATAGGAAAGCGGCATCAGGACTCCTCCTCCTTGTGTGTCTGACCATAGCGGCTGCGGATGTCGTCCCAGTAGCGCTTCGCGGCCTGTTCGGTCTTATTCTCTCCATAGATATAGTAGTGTTTCCCGGCCAGTTCGTCCGGCAGGTACTGCTGTTCCACCCAGCGGCCCGGGAAGTCGTGTGGATAGAGATAGCCCTGCTCCCGCTCCAGACCGGCGGAGTCCGCGTGGACGTTCTGCAGGTGGCGGGGGATGTCGCCCACCTTGCCCGCCTTCACATCCGCCCAGGCAGCGGAGATGGCCATGCAGGCGGTGTTGGATTTGGGCGCGGTCGCCAGCAGAATCACGGCTTCCGCCAGAGGAAGCTGGGCCTCCGGGAGCCCCAGCTGGAGGGCGTTATCCACCAGCGATTTGATGATGGGGGCCGCCATGGGCCAGGCCAGTCCCACGTCCTCGCTGGCGGAGCAGAGGATCCGGCGGATGGGGGTAATGAGATCTCCCGCCTCCAGGAAGCGGGCCAGGTAGTGGAGAGCGGCGTCCGGATCCGAGCCCCGCAGGGACTTCATCAGAGCGGAGGCGATGTCGAAGTGGGCGTCGCCGTCCCGGTCGTAGCGCATGGCGGAACGCTGGACCGCCGCCCTCGTATCCTCCAGCGTGACGTGGATCTCTCCATTGCTGCGGGCGGAGGCGGTGAGCAGCACCTCCAGGGCATTCATGGCCTTGCGGATGTCGCCGCCGCAGGCCCAGGCCAGATGTTCCCGGACGCCATCTTCGCAGCGCACGGCGGCGTTCAGACGCTCCTCCATGATGGCAATGCCCCGGTCGATGGCGGGCAGAGCGTCCTCGGCGGTGATCTGCTTGAACTCGAAGACCGTCGCCCGGGAGAGCACCGCGCCGAAGACGGCGAAGAAGGGATTCTCGGTGGTGGAGGCGATGAGCGTGATGCGCCCGTCCTCCATGAATTCCAGCAGGGACTGCTGCTGTTTCTTGTTGAAGTACTGGATCTCGTCCAGGTACAGCAGCACGCCCTCCGGGGCCAGCAGAGTTCCGATGTCCGCGATGATGTTCTTGATGTCCGCAATGGAGGCCGTGGTGGCGTTCAGCCGGTACAGGGGACGGTGGGTCCGGGTGGCGATGATGTTGGCTATGGTGGTCTTGCCCGTACCGGAGGGACCGTAGAAGATGAGGTTGGGGACGTTGCCACCCTCGATGATCCGGCGGAGCAGGCCGTTTGCGCCCAGAATGTGGCGCTGGCCTACGACGTCGTCCAGACTGGTGGGGCGGATTTCATCCGCCAGGGGACGATAGGGCATGAGAGAGACACTCCTTTTCTTGCGATGGGGTCAGGTCCGGGGCCGGCGGACCGGGTTGCGGGGTTCCAGACCGGCGCAGCGGCACATTTTCTCCTGGAAGAACCAGTTGACCAGGGAGACCGAGCGTCCCACGCCGATCATGGCCAGCACGGTTCCCAGTCCGATTCCGACCACCTTCCCGGACAGGAGCAGGCCCAGCAGGATCGTGGTGCATACGCAGCCGATGTCGAAGACGTTCTTGGCGAAGCCCTGGGTCCACCCGACCTTCTGGGCGATGGCCTGCACGATACCGTCCCCGGGGTTGAGGGTGAGGCGCATGTTGACGGTCAGCGCCACGCCGGCGCCGGTCAGGAAAATCGCGATGGCCAGCACCACCAGGTTGGGTACCAGACCATGCTGCGCCGGGTCGTAGGGGATGATCACGTCGAAGAGATTGAGCAGCCGGGAGACGATGAGGCTGACCACCAGCTGCAGCAGGGTGTCCAGGCGCTCGCTGCGGTCCCGCAGAAAGAGCTGGGCCAGCACCAGCAGGGCGTAGAGGACAAAGGTCATGTCTCCGAAGTTAAGACCATAGATCGTGGAGACGCAGAAGGCCACGGAGATGATAGGGGAGACCCCGAGGCCGGTTTTGGAGTTGAGTGTGATCCCCAGAGAGAGAATGGCCATTCCGGCCAGGTAGATGATCCAGCGGGCGGTTTTCTGACGGTTCATGGCTGAACCTTCTTTCCGGCCCGGTGGAAATGATCGCACCAGGGATTCAGCGTACAGGTTTCGCACTGGGGACGCCGGGCGACGCACACGGCCCGGCCGTGGAGCACCATCCGGTGGCAGAAGTTGTTGGATTCCTCCGGCGGAAGAACAGCGCGCAGCTGGATCTCCACCTTTCCGGGGTCCTTCGAGCCGTCCGTCAGACCCAGGAGGCCGGTGATGCGGATGCAGTGGGTGTCCGCTACCACCACGCCGGGCACATGCCAGATGTCCCCGAGGATCAGATTGGCGGTCTTGCGGCCCACGCCCGGCAGACGCAGCAGTTCTTCCATGGTGCCGGGGACCTTTCCGCCGTAGTCCCGCAGCAGCATCTGGGACGCGAGCACAATATCCCGGGCCTTATGGCGGAAGAAGCCGGTGGAGCGTACGTACTCCTCCACCTCGGCGATGTCCGCCTCCGCCAGGGCCTCCAGGGTGGGGAAGCGGGCGAAGAGGGCGGGGGTGACCTGATTGACCCGTTCGTCGGTGCACTGGGCCGCCAGACGAACGGAAAAGAGAAGCTCATAGTCGCGCCGGTACTCCAGGGAGCAGATGCCGTCCGGATAGAGGACCTTCAGTTCCTCCACGATGGCGCGGACTTCCTCGGGCGTTTTTGACATGCGGTTTCCTCCCGATCATATTGATTTCAGAACTGTTCCCTCATCTTACCACGATTCCCGCAGAATATCGACCTGTTTTTTTGCCGGATGCCATTGTTTTTCTCATATTCTCTGATATAATGGCAGGGCCGCGCCGCAAAGCGGAGGAACCCGGCACTCACTTACATCACCTCCCCCAGGGGAAAGGAGCCAGTTTTTGTCATGATCAGAGAAGCCATGGACCTCATTGCCGCACAGGATCCGGAGGTCGGACAGGCCATATGGGCGGAATACGCCCGCCAGCAGCAGAACATCGAGCTGATTGCCTCGGAGAATATCGTCAGCCCTGCCGTGCTGGCCGCCGCCGGTACCGTCCTCACCAACAAGTACGCGGAGGGATACTCCGGAAAGCGTTACTACGGCGGCTGCCAGTGCGTGGACGTCGTGGAGACCCTGGCCATTGAGCGTGCCAAGAAGCTGTTCGGTTCCAACTACGCCAATGTGCAGCCCCATTCGGGCGCCCAGGCCAACTACGCCGTCTATCAGGCGCTGTGTCAGCTGGGCGACACCGTCATGGGGATGAGCCTGGACAACGGCGGCCATCTCACCCACGGTTCCCCCGTCAACTTCTCCGGAAAGCACTACCACATGGTGGCCTACGGCGTGGATGCCGAAGGCCGGATCGATTACGACCAGGTTCGCGACCTGGCGAAGAAGCATCAGCCGAAGATGATCCTGGCCGGCGCCAGCGCCTATCCCCGGATCATTGACTTCAAAACCTTCGCGGACATCGCCCACGAGGTGGGAGCGTACCTGTTTGTGGATATGGCCCACATCGCCGGCCTTGTGGCCGCCGGGCTCCATCCCTCTCCGGTGCCCTACGCCGACGTGGTCAGCACCACCACCCACAAGACCCTCCGGGGCCCCCGGGGCGGCATGATCCTCTGTAACGACGAAGCCATCGCGAAGAAGATCAATTCCGCCATCTTCCCGGGTTCCCAGGGCGGACCCCTGGAGCACGTCATCGCCGCCAAGGCCGTGGCGCTGGGAGAAGCGCTGAAGCCGGAATTCAGGGCCTATCAGGAACAGATCATCCGCAATGCCCGTGCGCTGGCCTCCACCATCCTGGCCGGCGGGCTCAACCTGGTATCCGGCGGGACGGACAACCACCTGATGCTGGTGGACCTGCGCCCCGCGCACCTCACCGGCCGCGAGATGGAGAAGCGGCTGGACGAGGTGTATATCACCGTCAACAAGAACGCCATCCCCAACGACCCCGAGAAGCCCTTCGTGACCTCCGGCATCCGCGTAGGTACCCCCGCTGTCACCACCCGCGGGTTCCGGGAGCCCGAGATGGAGATCGTGGGCCAGCTCATCTGCGAGGCCGCCCGGGAGGACTTCCGGGACAACATCGACTCCCTGCGCGCCCGGGTGAAGGAGCTGACCGCCCGCTTCCCCCTGTACGAGGGCTGATCCCCGCCGTCCGGATTTCCAGCGCCGTCCGTTTCCGTTTCGGGGCCGGACGGCGTTCTTTTCGTCTGCGTCGGGCGTTTTCCGGGTGTCTTCCAGCAGATTGTTTCATATGCGCTGGAAAAATTTCTTGAATTTTCCGCTGGTCTGTGTCATACTGAAAAGGCCCCCGTCCGGGGAGAAGCGGGGAGTGCTTCCCGCTTCGCAAACGAGATTACAGGAGGATTCCGCCATGAAGTTCTATCGCTGCGATCACTGCAAAAACATCGTCACGTTCCTGAAGGATTCCGGTGTTCCCGTTGTGTGCTGCGGGCAGAAGATGACCGAACTGGTGCCTGGCACCACGGACGGCGCTCTGGAGAAGCACGTTCCCGCCGTCGAGGTCCAGGGCAACCTGGTGAAGGTGCAGATCGGCTCCGTGGTGCACCCCATGCTGGAGGCCCACTACATCGAGTTCATCGCCCTGGAGACCACCCGCGGCGCCCAGATCCGCTGGCTGAAGCCCGGCGAGGCTCCCGCCGCGCAGTTTGTTCTGGCGGAAGGGGAGGAAGTGGTCGCGGTCTACGAGTACTGCAACCTCCACGGTCTCTGGAAGGCCTGAGTCCGGCAGACGGGCGGTTGAGAGGGTTCCGGTTCCTGCGGACCGGGAGTTCCCCGCCGCCTTCCGGCGGAGTTTCCGAAAAGTCTGCAATTTCCCCCTATGCAAGCGCAGGCAAATCGTTTAGAATAGGGCAGAATCTTTGAACTGGAGCGTGAACGCATTGGAGCCTAAGTACAAGCGGGTCCTGCTGAAGATCAGCGGAGAGGCCCTGGCCGGAGAAGCATCCCGGGGACTGGACTTTGAGGTCATCGGCAGGGTGTGCGACGTCATCAAGAAGTGTGTGGACATCGGCGTTCAGGTGGGCGTAGTGGTAGGCGGCGGCAACTTCTGGCGCGGCCTCAAGGACGGCGGAGACCGGATGGTCCGGGTCCGGGCGGATCACATGGGCATGCTGGCCACCGCCATCAACTGCCTGGCCGTAGCGGACGTTCTGGAGCAGAAGAATGTGGAGGTCCGGGTGCAGACCGCCATCGAGATGGCGTCCGTGGCAGAGCCCTACATCCGCAGCAGGGCCATCCGTCACCTGGAGAAGGGCCGCGTGGTGATTTTCGGCTGCGGCACGGGCAATCCCTTCTTCTCCACGGATACGGCGGCTGTCCTGCGGGCGGCGGAAATCGACGCGGACGTGATCCTGCTGGCGAAGAACATCGACGGCGTGTACTCCGCGGATCCCCGCAAGGATCCCAGCGCCACGAAGTACGATGCCATCTCCTATGACGACGTGCTGGCGCAGCATCTGGGTGTGATGGATACCACCGCCACCTCTCTGTCCATGGACAACGACATCCCCGTGCTCCTCTTCGCCCTCAAGGATCCGGAGAACATCTTCCGGGCCGTGATGGGCGAGAAGATCGGCACCGTTGTGGGGGGAAAGAACTGAGCTCCCGGCGCCCCGCGGCGCCTTCGACCGGACTCCCCCAGGAGTCCGGTCCTGATCTGAATTCTGAACTGGAAAGGAAGTTATCCGCATGAGCCTGAGCAACGAGCTGAAACCCTATGACGAGAAGATGCTGAAGACCATCGAATCGGTCAAGGCAGACTTCGCCTCGGTCCGGGCCGGCCGCGCCAACGCCGGCGTGCTGGACCGCATCACCGTGGAGTACTATGGCACGCCCACGCCCCTGAATCAGGTGGCCACCATCGCCTCTCCGGATCCCCGCACGCTGACCATCCAGCCCTGGGACCGTTCCCTGATGAAAGCCATTGAGAAGGCCATTCAGACCTCGGATCTGGGGATTCATCCCCAGAACGACGGCTCTCTGATCCGGCTTGCCTTCCCCCAGCTGACCGAGGAGCGCCGCCGGGATCTGACCAGGCAGGTACGCAAGTACGGCGAGGGCGGCAAGGTTGCCATCCGCAACATCCGCCGGGACGCCATGGAGACCCTCAAGAAGATGAAAAAGAAGAACGAGCTCACCGAGGACGATCAGAAGGTCCTGGAGAAGGAACTGCAGGATCTGACGGACAGGCGCTGCAAGGATGTGGACGACCTGACCGCCCGGAAGGAAAAGGAACTGATGGCCGTCTGATGCCGGCCTGGGGCTGCGGGGCCGGGAGGCCGGCTCCGCAGTCCGGTTTTTTACCATCCTCCGGCAGGAACCGGAAATCATACAGCAAGGGAGATGCCCAATGCCCTTTTTTCAGAAGAAAACGGATCAGTCCGGTGTGGACTTCAGCCGTCTGCCCCGTCATGTCGCCATCATCATGGACGGAAACGGCCGCTGGGCGAAAAAGCGGGGGCTGCCCCGCACCGCCGGCCACGCCGCGGGCGCGGAGACTTTCCGCACCATCGCCACCTACTGCAAGGAGATCGGCCTGGACTATCTGACGGTCTACGCCTTTTCCACGGAGAACTGGAAGCGCCCGGCGGAGGAGGTCTCCGCCATCATGGGGCTTCTGCGCAAATACCTGCTGGAGGCAATCGAGAAGATGGAGCGGGACCGGGTGAAAATGGAGTTTTTCGGCGACCTGACCCCCATCGCTCCGGAACTGCGGGAGCTCATTGAGCGCACCCGGGAGATTTCGAAGCACTACGAAGGCTGCCAGGTGAACATCTGCCTCAACTACGGCGGGCGGGACGAACTGCTACGGGCGGCCCGGGCTTTTGCCCGGGACTGTGTGGAGGGCCGGGCGGACCCGGACAGCCTCACGGAGCAGCAGCTGGGCGGCTATCTCTTCTCCCGGGGCGTCCCGGATCCGGATCTGGTGATCCGGCCAAGCGGAGAGCTGCGGCTGTCCAACTTCCTGCTGTGGCAGTCCGCCTACTCGGAGTTCTATTATACGGACGTGCTGTGGCCGGACTTTTCCAAAGAGGAACTGCTGCGGGCCATCGCGGACTTCCAGGGCCGCAGCCGCCGGTACGGAGGTGTGTAAGGGATGCTGACCCGGATTCTGGTGGGCGTCATCTGCGTTCCCACCCTGTTTGCCGTGCTGCTGCTCCTGCCCCCTGTGGCTACCGCCATTGTGGTGGCGGGGATCTCCGGCCTGGCTTCCTACGAACTGCTGCGGGCCACGAAGACCCTGGGGCTGTGCACGCCCGTGGTGGTCTTTTCCGCCTGCGCCATGCCTCTTTGCTACTGGGCTCTGGAGGATGGAGATCTGATGGTTCTGGTGCTGACCGTGGTGCTGCTGTGCGCTCTCTTTTTCCAGGCCATCCGGCGCTACGGCGGCCCGGATGCCATCGAGCTGGACCGTATCCTGATGGGATTCTTCGGCGGGCTGGTGATTCCCTTCTGTCTCTCCAGCCTGGTGCGCATGCGGATGATGGAGCACGGCACCGCTCTCATTCTCCTGCCCTTCCTCTGCGCCTTCCTGACGGACGCCGGAGCCTACTTTGCCGGCGTTTTTCTCGGAAAGCACAAGGGGATCACGAAAGTCAGTCCCAACAAGTCCCTGGAAGGATACATCGGCGGCATCCTCTCCGGTCCCGTGTTTCTCCTCGCTTACGGGCTGGTGCTGCGGACGGCCTTTCAGATGGAAGTCTCCTTCCCGCTGCTGGCGCTCTATGGAGTGCTGGGCAGCGCCGTGACGGAGGTGGGAGACCTGTCCTTCTCCCTTATCAAGCGCGAGTTCGGCGTCAAGGACTACGGAAATCTGCTGCCCGGACATGGAGGCATGCTGGACCGCTTCGACTCCATGGTGTTCGCGGCCCCCGTGATGCTGATCCTCACCCGGACGCTTCCCGCGTTCTGAACATCCCTGGAAAGGAAGTTTCATGAGCAGGAAAATCGCAATTCTCGGCTCCACGGGTTCCATCGGGCGCCAGTCCCTGGACGTCATCGCAGCCTGCGGCATGGAGGCCGTGGCTCTCACCGCCCACGCCAGCACGGACCTGCTGGAGGAACAGGCGCGGCGCTTTCATCCCAGACTGGCGGTCATGACGGATCCCGTCGCCGCCGCGGACCTGAAGGTCCGGCTGGCGGACACCGATGTGACCGTTCTCTCCGGCCCGGAAGGGCTTCTGGAGGCCGCCTCTCTGCCGGAGGCGGATACCGTGATCACCGCCATTGTGGGCATCGCCGGTCTGAGGCCTACACTGGCCGCCATCCGGGCGAAAAAGCGCATCGCCCTGGCGAATAAGGAAACCCTGGTTTGCGCCGGGCCCCTGGTTCTGGCGGAGGCGAAGCGCTGGGGAGCGGAAATCGTGCCCGTGGACTCGGAGCATTCGGCCCTCTTTCAGTGTCTGCAGGCCAACCGGGACCGGGGCGAAGTCAAGCGCCTGATCCTGACGTGTTCCGGCGGCCCCTTCTACGGGCGCACCGCCGACGAGCTGCGCTGCGTCACCCGGGCGCAGGCCCTTCACAACCCCAACTGGTCCATGGGGGCCAAGATCACCATCGACTCCGCCACCCTGATGAACAAGGGGCTGGAGTTCATTGAGGCCATGCATCTCTACGGCATGCCCCCGGAGAAAATATCCATCCTGATCCACCGGGAGAGTATCATCCACTCCCTGGTGGAATACTGTGATAATGCGGTTCTGGCCCAGCTGGGGGCCCCGGATATGCGCCTGCCCATCCAGTATGCCCTGACCTGGCCCCGGCGGGTCCCGGGTCCGGCGGATCCTCTGGATCTCTGGCACTGCGGTTCTCTGACCTTCGGCAGCCCGGACGAGTCCGTGTTCCGCTGTCTGGCTCTGGCGAAACAGGCCGCTCGCATCGGGGGCACAGCCGGCGCCATTCTCAACGGCGCCAACGAAGCCGCTGTGGCCCTCTTTCTGGACGACAGGATCCGGTTTCTGGAAATCGCGGACCGGGTGGAACAGGCCATGTCCGTGGTTCCGGTCATTCCGGAGCCGGACCTGGATGAGATTCTGGAGGCGGACCAGGCGGCCAGAAGGGCCGTCGGCTGAGCGCTCCGCCCGTTTTGGAGGTACCATATGTCCACCGCGCTGTTTGTTGTGATCGCCATTCTGATCTTCGGCTTTCTCATTGCCACCCATGAACTGGGGCACTTTACCGCGGCCAAGCTGCTCGGGGTGAAGGTAAACGAGTTTTCCATCGGCATGGGACCGGGGCTGATCTCCCGGCAGAAGGGAGAAACCCTCTACTCCCTGCGCCTTCTGCCCATCGGAGGGTACTGCGCCATGGAAGGGGAGGACGAGGATTCCGAGGATCCCCGCTCCTTCGGCCGGGCGCGGGGCTGGAAGAAGCTGATCATCCTCTGCGCCGGAGCGGGTATGAATCTGCTGACCGGCGTTCTGATCCTTCTCTGCCTCAACATCCCCGCCCAGGGCTTTGTCCTGCCCACCATCGCCGGCTTCACGGAGGGGTTCGGCCTGGAGGACTGCGGCATTCACGCCGGAGACCAGGTGCTGGCCATCGACGGCCACCCCATGTTCAGCTACTCCAACCTGAGCCTCTTTCTGGGCCGGGCGGGGGATACCGTGAAGTTCCGTATGCAGGGCGAAGACGGGAAACCCTACACGGTGGAGGTCTACATGCCGTATCAGGTGCGAACCGATGAGAACGGACAGACAGTGCGCCAGCGGGGACTGATGATCGGAGCCAATGTCCTGCCGGCCACCATCGGCAACCGGCTGCGCTTTACCCTCTACGACGCCATGGACTATGTGCGCCTTGTGTGGGTCAGTCTCGGGGATCTCGTGACGGGCCAGGTAGGGGTCCGGGATCTGTCCGGAATGGTGGGCATCACGGAGACCTTCGCGGAAGTGGGAACCAATCCGGAGTATTCCCCCACCATTGCGGCGGCGGCGATGAACATCGCCTCCCTTTCCGCCCTGATCGCGGTCAACCTGGCGGTAATGAACCTGCTGCCGCTGCCCGCGCTGGACGGGGGACGGATCTTCTTTCTGCTGCTCAACGGCCTGCTCCTCCTGCTGTTCCGCAGGCGGATCGACCCGAAGTATGAAAACATGGTACACATGGTCGGCATGGCAGCCCTCATGCTGCTGATGCTGGTGGTCACCGCCAGCGACATCGGCAAGCTGTTCGGCGTCTGAGGGACAGCGGGTTCGGAAACCGGCCGGAAAAGAAAAACGGCGCAGACGGCGCTGCCAGGAGCAGGAACCAGATGGTTCCTCCGGTTCCGGGCAGCGCCGTTTTCCGTTTGAGCAGAAACCTGCCCTGGTATCCGCAGGGATTCCTCGGACCTTGCAGTCTGCTCCGGAAAAACTCCGGAACCCCGGGTCGATTCTTGACGGGGGCGAGGTTTCATGCTATGATACAGAAGCGAAATCGGGAGGCAGCGGGCTGATCCGGACGCCTTGCGTCGCAGCGTCCCTCCCGGTTTCGATCCCTGCAGAACCATGAATTCCCGCACGTCCGGGGAAGGAGGAGGCTCTCCCTTTGTCCGGACGGAAATCATACCATGAAGAGAGGAAATCGAGTATGAGTATGTTTGACAATCTCGCGAAGGGTGCCATGGAGAGCATGAAGAAGGCCGAGAAAGTCGGCGAAGCGGCGGAGACCGCGAAAGGTCTGCTCCACGGTGTGAAGGAAGCGGCAGCCGGGAAGGTTCCGGAAGAGGTGCTGGAGGCTCTGCGCAAGCTGGTCGCGGAGGCGAAGCGCCTGCTGGCCGAGTCCGGCAATCCCAGTAAGGAACTGGAGGCCGCCGTCGACAAGGCGGAGAAGCTTCTCAACAGCAAGGAGCTGTCCCTCGATGTCGTGACGAAGGTCACCGCCGAGCTGACCGCTCTCATCAACGCCGGGAAGAAGCAGCCGGCCGCCGCACAGAAGGCCGCCCCCGCCGCTTCCAAGGCCGCGCCGAAGGCCGCTCCCGCTGCTCCCAAGGCGGCTCCCGCCGCGGCGAAGAAGCCGGAGGCCGCTCCCGCGAAGAAGGTTCAGTTCTCGGACGTCAAGGAAGGCGTTTACTACTACGACGCGGTCCAGTGGGCGGTGCAGAAGGGCATCGTGAACGGCACCTCCAGCACCACCTTCAGCCCGGATCAGAACTGCACCCGCTCCCAGACCGTGACGATCATCTGGCGGGCGGAGGGTTCCCCGGCGCCCAAGGCCGGGAAGAGCCCCTTCACGGACGTGCCGGAGAATGCCTTCTACGCCGAGGCTGCGAAGTGGGCCGCGGAGCGCGGCATCGTCAGCGGGACGAAGTTCGACCCGGACGGGGAGATCACCCGGGCTCAGCTGGCCACCATGCTCTACCGTAACGCCGGTTCTCCCGCTGTGAGCGGCGCCGCTCCCTTCAAGGATGTTCCCGCTGACAGCTGGTACGCCAAGGCGGTGGCCTGGGTCAACCAGAAGGGAATCGCCTCCGGCACCGGCGAGGGCACCTTCAGCCCGGACGGCGTGTGCACCCGGGGTCAGATCGTGACCTTCCTCTATCGGGCGAAGAAGTAAGAGACCGGTTCCAGGGGGCAAAACGCCCCGGTATCCAGACAGGAGGCCCTTATGACAAAGCAGATACAGGTTGGCAGCGTGGCTGTGGGCGGTGGAGCGCCGGTCTCCATCCAGTCCATGTGCAATACCCGCACCCAGGATGTGGAGGCGACGCTCAAACAGATCCGCACTCTGGCGGCGGCGGGCTGTGAGATCGTCCGGGTGGCGGTTCCGGACATGGAAGCCGCCCGGGCGGTGGGAAAAATCAGAGAACAGTGTCCGCTGCCTCTGGTGGTGGATATCCACTTTGACTATAAGCTGGCCCTGGAGTGCGTGGCGGCGGGAGCCGACAAGGTGCGCATCAATCCGGGGAACATCGGCGGAGAAGATCGGGTGAAGGCGGTGGCGGACGCCTGCCGGCGTCGGAACATCCCCATCCGCATCGGAGTCAACGGGGGCTCCCTGGAGAAGGACATCCTGGCCCGCTACGGAAAGGTCTGCGCCGAGGCCATGGTGGATTCCGCCTTCGGCCACATCCGCATGCTGAACCGCTGGGATTTCGACGATATCTGCATCTCTCTCAAGTCCTCCAGCGTGCCGGTTACCATGCGGGCCTATCAGCTGATGGCCCAGCGCAGCGACTATCCCCTGCATGTCGGGGTTACCGAGGCGGGAACCGTGCGCATGGGCACGCTGAAGTCCGCGGTGGGCATCGGGGGTCTGCTGGCCCTGGGTATCGGAGACACCATGCGGGTCTCGCTCTCCGCGGATCCGGTGGAGGAGGTTTACGCCGCCCGGGATATCCTCAAAGCGGCGGGCATCCGCCGGGACGGGCCGGAACTGGTCTCCTGTCCCACCTGCGGGCGCACGAAGATCGACCTCATCGCGCTGGCCAACGAGGTGGAGGAGCGCCTGAAGAGCGTGGATCGTCCCATCACCGTAGCCGTCATGGGCTGCGTGGTGAACGGACCCGGAGAGGCCTCCCACGCCGACGTGGGTATCGCGGGCGGCGACGGGGAAGGACTGCTCTTCCAGAAGGGCCAGATCATCCGCAAGGTGCCCCAGGAGCGGCTGGTGGATGAACTCTTCGCCCTCATCGATACTCTCTGACGCTTCCGTCGGAGGACCGGCGAACGGCTTCCCTCATTTCATACGCAACAGGACCGCAGCGGAAGATCCGCTGCGGTCCTTCCGACTGCCCGGGAAAGGATGGAGACAGATCCCTCGGACAGGAAGAAGAGACCGGCCTCTCCGGGAGAAGCCGGTCTCTTTTTTCCGTTTGTGGCAGGAGGGCAGAGGTCCCGTCCCGGCGGGCGGTCAGTCCTGGCCGGGGCTTTCCTGCTCATCCTCCAGAATCTGTCTGGCGCACAGCCGGGCCCCTCCGTGGGAGAAGTAGCGCACCGGAATGTCGTGGATGCGCACCGTGTTGATGATGGGGAAGTAGTATTTGTGGGCGAAGTGGCGGATCTGGATCCAGACCGTGTCCGCGTTGCGGATCATGTCCCGGTCCGGCTGCTGGTCCGCCGGGACGATGGTGATCTCCGGCAGCAGATTGTGCAGCAGGCCCTGCCAGGTCTCGTGACCGCCGAATACCACCACCCGCTTCCGGATGGAGCAGGGGAAGACGCTGTCCGCGCTCTCCTCCCGGGATTCCTCCTGACCGGACATGGTCTGAGCCAGCATGGAGCGCAGTTCCTCCAGCTCCCGCTGCTCTGCTTCCTTCTGGCGGGCGATGGCCTGGCCGGTCTCCTCTTCTTCGGCCGCCTTCTGCCGGGCGGCCTGGATGGCCTCCCGCAGTTCCCGGTTCCGCCTCTCCTGGTCCTCCGCCTTGCGCTGCAGTTCTGCCAGCAGCTTTCGGGCTTCCCGCTTCTGTTCCTCCTCGGGTGTCGTGGGCTGCTCTTCGGGTTTCCGGGAGAGAGCCGGCTTCGGACGCGGAGGTGTCAGACGGATTCCGCCGATCAGACGGAAGGCCTGCAGCAGCATGCCCAGGTCCTGCGCGGTTTGCGGGGAGGCGCCTGCCTTTTCCAGGGAGTCCCGCTCCTGTCCGCTCTCCAGGTTCCGGAAGGGAAGGAGAGCGCCCGTCTGCCGGTACACCAGCTGCTCAAGCCGGAAGTTCTCCCACAGGTCCGGGGGCGCGTCGTCGGCGGAGGGTTCCGCCCAGGGAAGCCTCCGTCCCGCGGCGAGGAGGACCGCCATGGCGGGATTGTAGAGCCAGGGAAGGTCGCTGTTCTGCTCCAGAAGGCAGAGAAAGCCGAAGCAGATCTCGAAGGGATCTTCCACAGTAAAGGCGGAGATGCGTGCGCGGACTTCCCGGTCCAGGTCGGTTTCCTCGGAGGGATCCCAGGGCGGCTCCACCAGAAATCCGGTCTGGAGGAAGGTTGTGTCCCGGTTCAGCAGGATGGAGAGTTCCCGGGCGGCCTGACGCAGGTCCGCGATGTAGTTCCGGTGGGAGACGGCGAGGCGAAGACGCTTCAGAAATCCCACGGAGGCCGGCTGTTCCGGTTCTCCCTCCAGCCAGTCCGGATCTTCCATGGCCGCGGCGTTCTCCAGCTCTTTTCGGATCTGGCTGACCGCCTGCATGGTACGGGGATTGACCCGCTCCACGGGATTCTGCTCCATTTCGTCCAGGATGTGTTTCAACCGGAGCAGCCCCTCGCTGGCCGCGTGCCGATACAGCAGGTCGCAGGAGCAGAGACATTCCACGTACTCCCACAGTTTGGCCTCAAAGGCGGCCGCGGCCTCTTCCTTTCGCCGGGACGGAACGCAGGCCCAGACCTGCGGGAACAGTCCCCGGCCGGAGGAACTGGTGGAGCCCGCGGCGGTGCGGGGATTGTACCAGCCGCGGTCCGGATAGCGGGGAGAGTTGCGCTGCCGGATCAGGGAGACCCCCTTGCGCAGCAGGTCCGAACCGAAGCGCAGTTCCCGGCAGACCGGGACCAGGGTGGGGTCCGGCTGTCCCAGCTGGGACAGAGCGGGATGGACCGCTGCCAAAGCCTCCGGGGGCAGGGATTCCAGCAGGCGGAGAGCGGCCGCAGCGGTGAGGCCGAGGCGGCGGTCCAGATCCTCCACGGAGAAAACGGGAGCGGCCGTCATGATGGCCCAGCGGGACTGCAGCCAGTACTGCTTTTCACCCGGGTGGAACAGGGGACGGACCCGGTCCTCTGTGGCCGCGACCGCCATCATGCGACGGTACAGCACCTCCCGGTCCAGATCCCAGGCCACCAGCCCCTCCTGTTCGGAGGAACGGGCGAGGATGCGTTTGGCGACTCCCTCGAAGGTACCGCGGATGGGCTTCGGAATCACGCGTTTGCCGGACGGGTTTGTCTGTCGTTTCACTGGAAATCCCTCCTTCCGCTCCGGCTTATTCTTCGCCGGCGATCAGTTCTTCCGCGCATTGCTCCGCCGTCTCGCTGAGGAAGTAGCGCACCGGAAGCCCGGCCTGCCGGATGGCATCCAGCAGGGCGGTATAGCGCCTGGGGGTGAGGCCCCGGGGCTGGATCCAGATGGTTCCCTTCTCCGGGAGACGGAGAGAACCATCCGCCTTTCGGCAGTTGACGCCCGGCAGCAGTTGCTTCATCTTCCGGCGCCAGGCCTCCTTTCCCCCGAAGACGGTTACCGTCCGGGGAAGCAGCCTGGAAAAGCCGTCGGAAGCGGCGCTCTTTCCGGCTTCCCGTTCCGGTTCCGTCCCATTCAGCAGGGCGTAGAGAACTTCCCGCAGATCCTGCAGTTCCCTGCGCCGGCCCTGGCCGGATTCCTCCAGCCGCGCATTCCCGGCCTGGCGGTCGCGTACGGTGTGGTCCGCCTGATACAGCTCCCGCTGCAGAGCCCGGTATTCCACCTCCTGCTCCCGCAGGGTGTGGCGCAGTTCCTCGATTCGGGGCCAGACGGGTTTCTCCTCTTTCGGCGCCTCGGGAGGGGGCTCCACGCTGGCAGCCGCGTTCTCTTCGGGGAGCGGGGAGGGCGTCCGCCGGGGTTCCGGGGCGGAGCGCAGAACCTGAAACAGCAGGGACAGAAACTGCGTGCGCTCTTCCGGGAGCCCGCTGTCCTGGAGCGCTTTCAGGTCCTCCTGCTCCAGACTGGGGGCCCGGGGAAGCAGGGCGCCGGTTTTCCCGCAGACCAGCTGGGCCAGACTGAGCTTTTCCTCCTGGGATCCTGCGATCCAGCTGCCGGGATACCACGGTTTCAGGGGATCGTTCGGGAAGGAAAGCGAAGCCGGGGCTTCCCCTTCCGCCGTCTCATCTTCGTCTTCGTCCGGAGCGGCGTTCCGGAACCAGGCCTGCTCGGGATGAAGGCCGTCCCAGTCCGGGATCCTGGCGAGGCATGCGGTCCAGGGCAGTTTCCGGGCTGCGGCCAGCAGAACTCCGACAGCGGGGGCGCAGAGCCAGGGAAGGTCGCTGTCCTCCTCCATGAGGCAGAGAAACCCGAAGCAGATTTCAAAGGGATCCTCTACCTGGAAGGAGCGGATCGGCTCCCAGGCCAGCCGGTCCCCCTTCTCCAGGACGTCCGCGCAGACCATGGGAATCAGGGGAGCCCGGGCGAGAAACACCTGTTCCCGTTCCTGGAAGGCCGCGGCCTTCTCAAATTCCTCCACCAGGATGTGTTCGGAGGCCATCAGGGAGGGAAAGAGTCCCTTGTGAAGGGCCTTATGCCGCCGCAGGCTCTTCTTCTGCGGAGCGGGTTC
>CANRFA010000031.1 GCA_947629775.1 uncultured Oscillospiraceae bacterium | reverse complement strand
CAGCCCCCGGAAGAACAGCTCCAGCAGCCGGTCCTGCTTTGAATACTCCATTTTTTCACGGCCTTTCCTGTCAGATGTTTCCAGTATACCGCGATCTCCCGGTCCTTGCAAGTGCCGTTCCGCCATTTGTCACGAAAGCAGCGTGTCCAGCACGCCTACCACCAGTCCGAAGGTGCCGCCGATGACCTTGCCCACCAGCCAGCCGGGGACACCCAGCACCTCCTGGCCCAGCTCCGCCGCCTCGTCGGCCCACACGGACATCTCCAGGCCGATGTCGGAAAAGATGCTCCGCTTGTAGTCCGCCTTGCCGTCGTCGTCCTCCCAGGCGTCCTCGTCCCGGTTCAGGTTGTCCACCACCGCCAGCCGCTTGTCCGCCGGGATGCTGCGGACGATGTGGTAGAGGAGCTTGGCCAGGTTGTAGGGCCGCTGCTGGTCCTGGCCCCCCTCCTTGAACCCGGCGCAGTAGCAAACCGGGCACACCTCTGTGCCGGTCTCCTCCTTCACCCTCTGGGCGATGGAGCGGACCTTCTCCTCCAGGAAGGCAGAGAGGACCGCGTCCGGCTCGTTCTTCTCATAGTCCCAGTGGTGCCCGCCCCGCATGGCGATATCCGCCTGGTTGATGGCCACCAGGATGCGGGAGGTGTCGCCGTCCAGGGTGGGGAGGATCACCTGGCTGATGAGGCGGTAGGGGGTGCCCAGGTCCTTGGCGGAGGCGTCCAGGATCACCAGCACCAGGTCGATGAGGGGACGGCCCTCGTCGTCAATCTCCCGGAGCTTGTCCGAAATCTCCTGAATGTGCCGCTCGTCGGCCTCGCCGCCGTCTCCCAGGCCCGGCGTGTCCCACAGCACCAGGTTGCCCAGGGCGTACTCCTGGATCTCGCCGGTCTCCGGGTCCACACCGGCTCCTACCTGGGCGGCCTCCACGTACTCCGGCTCACCGCTGGCCACCCGGCCCGCCGCCACCCGGTCGGCGTTGAAAAGGGCGTTGATGGTGGAGCTCTTACCCGCGCCGGTGGGTCCCACCACCATGAGGTTGGTCTTGGTGGTGCTCAGGCGGTAGACCTTCTTGAGAAATCTGGTCTTCTCCTCGTCCGGCAGGTCCGCCGAGAGCACCTCCTGCTCCAGCAGGTCGTAGATGCTGTCCATCTTGGTATCGACATGGTCTGTCATGGTATCTCTCCTTTTTGTAGAATGTGAGGAAAGTATACCGCGGCGGCGCGACAGCCGGGTGTCACAGTAAAAAAGAAAGTGACAAAATTTGCATGGAAGCGGGGCATCCTGCCGCCCTTATAGAAACACCCCCAGCCGGCACAAGCCGGCCGGGGTGTTCGAGTCCGGGAAAACTTACAGAAAATCGTCCTGGCTGCCGATAGCAAATGTTGGGGCCAATTCAACGGCAAGGCCATGTTCTTTGTCCCAACTGCATTCCATCAGGAGCAAGGTGGTACCATCCTGTTGGAACAACAAAGTCGTAGGGTGAACGACTTGGCTGACGTCCTCTGCGGAGAAGAGCATCCGCGCACCCGGCCACGTTGCCGCCAGTGCCTCGCAGTTCTGGTCAACATAGGCGATGATCTCCTCGGTGGTCCTTTGATTTAACATCTCCCGGTTTTGGGAAAACCAGAGATAGCTTTCCCGCTGCCGATCTGTAATCAGCTTGCCGGAATATGCTTTCGCGGCAACAGTGACCGGCCATACACGGCCAAATAAAGAAAGAGACTCTTTTTTATACCACCGGTGCTGATAGGACATTTCTCCAAAAACAGGATCATGATACACTGATTCCATACGAAATATATCCTTTCTTATCAATTGGATGGATCCAGATGACGTGCCTTAAATTCTGATATGCCTCCGGAGTGGGATATGTTGCCGTGAATCTCGCGAGGCACTTTCAGCATGGTGGAACAGTCGGGGCATTCATGCCAGGTATACCGGTTTTCGTGCCGCCACTGTGCCACCTCCTCCGGAGTGCATCCCCGCTGTGCCGCCAGTTTCTCATCCGCCTGGTCGAAATTACTGTCCCGCTCGGAGGAAAAATCGTCGATCTGGACACTTCCCCTTGCGATCTCTGTAAAATCGGGGTATCCGTCAGAAAAGCTGACCTTGTCGATATCATATTTATCCAAGAGCTCCCCCCATGTCTGGTGCTCCGGGTTTGTACCGTTTCGGTCGCCAGGTTCCAATTCACGGTCCGGGATCCAGGCCGAATTGCCCGGTTCAGCCTCCCACGCGCCACCGTTCCGCGGCAGAAGGAGGGTGTGTTCCATCTGGAGCGGAGCGTCCATCTCCCTGATGCGGACGGAGTCCATGGAGGTGACTTGCATGTTTTCCGCGCCCTCATGCTGAATATGTTCCATGTTGAACGGTTGATTCATCTGATCCACCCCCTTTCCTTGACGCCATCGTACCAGTCGGAATAGAACTCGCTGCCATCAGCGGCCTCTTCGCTGAATGCCTTGACTAAGTAGTGGGTCATCGTCAGTAATAGTTCATCATCGACATGGTCCAGGCGCTGAGCGATTGCCGTGTTCAGGCGGAAAGAGAAGCCCTCAAGACTGGTGGACAGACGGCGGAACTGTTCCACGGCGCCGCCCAGATCCAATATCTCGGTCACCAGCCGGGCCTGCGCTGAAAACCGGTCATCCGCCCAAAGCCGCAGTGTGTGCCGCCCGCAGTATTCCTGTACCAGGGCGTATAGGGCCGCTTTTGTCTCTGACGGACAAATACATTGATCTACCGCCTGTTGAAGAGATTCTACGTCGATGCGTTCAGGCCGATGAAGCCGTTTTTGTGCAATGAAATTCACCAGAATCGAAGCGGCAGAACGACACGCATGGGTCGTCTCCCGGAGGTCATCCGGCTGCAGGAAGGGGATCTCACGGCCGGAAAATTTGTCAATCTGACAAAGGACAGGCTCTAACCAGTCATTTTGATATACCGCGGCCACACCTCTTGGGAGCCGGGCCAATTCGCGCAGTTGATAGTCTGTCATCGCAGCGGACCGGCCGGCCTGCTGCCGGTCGCTCTCTTCCGGAAGGCGGAAAAGGATCTTCGTATTGGTATTGCGGATGGCGGCAATATCGACCGTCCCGGGGGACTGGTCCGCTATGATGAAGCCCTCGCCGTATGTGCGCATCTCCGCGATAGCGTTCGTCAGCATCTCTACGGCCTTTCCGGTCAGGTCGTTTCCCTCTACAGATATGTTGACTGCGGATGCGTGCAGGAGATGATGTGCCTCCTCAAGAACGGTGACATGTTGGAGGGCCCGGTTCGAATGAGTTTGCCGGCTCATACGGTACTCGGCCAGGCGCATGACCAGCACGCCCATGATCAGGGACTTGGTCTCCTGCGAGCCGGTCCGGCTGAGGTCAACGATCACGTTGGTGTCAAAAAGAGTGCCGCTATCCACCTCATCGGCGGAGAAGAGCATCCCGTTCAGTCCATTCGTCAGGGACTTCACTCTGGTCGTCAGGGAGCCGATGTAGTTGGATCTCACTTCATCCGAGTAGGCGGAGGCGTTGATGACTTGGACCAATTGCTTGAGCAGGTCCCGGAAGGTGGGGAAGAGGCCGTCGGCGATGGTGTTCCGCGACGCGTCCAGGTCCCACCCGCACCCGCGGTAGGCCGCCAGGATCGCCTCCTTCAGTACGGCAGGCATTGCCGCATACATGGGCCAGCACACATTGAATATCTCGACGAGGCGGTCGATATGCTCCAACACATGGATGCCATCCGGGAATCGGAAGGGATTGAGCCGCAGCACTTTTGTGTAGGTCGGATTTGTCCCGTATACAGTCACATCCGGCCGGTGGCCGAAGAAGTTTTTGTATTCTCCCTTTGCAGGTTCGATCACTAGGAAGCGGACCCGCCGGTCTGCCGTGAGCCGGTCCAGCAGGGAGCATACCGCATTGGTCTTGCCGGCGCCGGTGGTCCCGGAGATAAAAACATGAGATGCAAGGCTGTTTACATCCAGGTCAACGGATGTCCCCTCACTCTTTCCCATGTGGTACAGCTGTCCCAGGGAGATGCCGGGACCGCTTTTCGCCGCGAGATCCCGCCCAAAGGGCGACATCTCCAGGACCGGCAGGCCATGGATCGAGCGTTTGGGAAGTCCGAATTGGATGGCCAGTTCCTTCCCGTTGACCAGGAGCGCCGGGTCCACCTCTATGCTTTGACCGGCTGCTCCGGTATCCGGGCCGCCGCTGAAGGAGAACCTCGGGTGCGAAAAGTGCTTGATGTATTCGTACAACTGGGGAAAAGTCTCAACCTGCGATGTTCCAGGTGAATCCCACGGCCACTGCGATCCGGCGGAAGGACCGCTGCCCGTCCATGTGTTGATCTGGGAGGCCTGAACAAAAGAGGACTCTCCGCGCATGAGGGCATTGTAGTTGCTGGAGACCGTGAGCGCGTCATCCAGCGTATCCGCGAGCACATACGCGGCACAATCGAAAGCGCCATAGCTCTCGCAAAGCTCCAGGCGGTGGATGTGCATATCCAGCTTCTCCAGCAGCCCCCGGATCGTTCGGTCCTCACCGGTGACCTGGAGGCTCCTGCCCGTTCCAAGGCCTTTGGTGACAGACTGAGTAGCCTGGTCAGTGATCTGTTCAGAAGCGGCTTCGGAGCGGGAGACGCTCTCTCCGGAAGTACTCCCTTTGGAGCAGCCGGCTGACAAGCTGCCCGTCAGTCCAATGCCAAAGGGAGTGATGGAAGCCCCCACAGAAGCGCCAAAATTCCGGGATCTGACGGTCCCTTTGGACTGAGTCCTGGCGATCCCCTCTGTGATGCCCCGGGTGATGCCCTTGGTCTGACCCTCTGACAGGGTGATGTTGTCTGACTCGTTGATCGTGAACACAGGATTGCAGAAAGCGTGGAGCTGCGTATAGAGCATCTCATAGCCCTGCCGGATCTGCCGGAGCTGGCAGGGCTCCACGGGGTCGGCGATCATCAGGATCGTGTAGTGCTTGTCCCGGACCGCGTCGGTCAGGTTTTCAAGGCCCTGGACGTAATTCTCCAGAGTCCGGTGATCCTCATCACGGCGGGCCACGATACCGGAGATGGCGGAGATCGCTTGGACGCTGTCCGGGAAGATCTGCTCTTGAAGGACCTCCGGCCGGTCCACAGGCGAAAGCTCGGAGCCGGTAAAATTCCCCAGCATCGCTCCGGAGAAGGCCGCCTGCGCGGCGGCTCTCCGGCTCCGGCTCCGTTCGTCCTCCCGGCGAAAGCGCTTGGTGAGGATGCCAATGTAGTATTGCACGGCGTGGCCGTCGCCATGGATAACGGTGGCCAGGGTACCGCCCACAGAGGAGGCCACATGGATGATGGTGGTCAACTTATCCAGGAAATTTTCTTCGCTGTTCCGGACGAGACGGGTCAAATGGTAGAGCTTCCCGCAGTTCTCCAGCGTGATCTCCCGCTCCTCCTCGCTCATGGGCCGCAGCTTCAGCTGCTCCAGCGTTTCCAGGTAACTCCGGTCGATGATGCTGGCGGCGCTGTTCAGCGCATCCGTCAGAGAGACGGATGCGGTCAGGCCGCCGCTCTTCTCCATTACCGCCGGGTCCGGACCTCGGGAGACCGAGGGCGTATCTCGAAAGACCGGAGGCGTATTCGGAATAAGATCGTTGGACATACCGGTCCCTCCTACAGCTTCTGCACTTCCGTCCGCAGCGCGGTCGCATAGCGCTCCAGGCGGGAGATCTCCTGCTCCTTGTTCTCCAGCTTCTTCAGCAGGCCGTCAAATTCCGCGGAGATATTCTCCAACAGTGCGGCCTGGAACCGTTCCGCCATCCCGTTCAGCTGGGCGATGAACTGCCCGGCCTGCTTATCCAGCCCGGCACAGAGCTTCTCCAGGGCGGAGGAGATGCCGTTGGCGAGAGCGGTACGCAGCAGCATCTTTTTATCGGCGGAGGTGATCTCTCCGCTGAAACCGGTACTGACGGAGGCGAGAATGTCATCGCAGGATAGCTTGAATACCGGGAAGTCGATCTGATTGATGGTTTCCTCCACCTTGATACGGAAGAGGTCCGCGTTATAGGTCTCATCGCTCATGTCGAAGTTGTTCACCACCACGTCCAGCAGCCTGCGCCGCATCTCGCCTGTGTCGATGGAGGCTGTGAAGATCTGTTCGATGCGGCTCTCGGATTCCAGCACAAAATCCCGGAGATTATCCACCGCGTCCGCTGCCGTGAGATAGGTGTAGGGTACCTGATAGGTGTAATAGTGCCGCTTCTTCCAGAACAAATGCCCTGTGGTATAAGAACCTTCCCTGGTTTCAGACCCTTCTTGATCTTTTAACTTGGCGTAGTTCTGGCTGGACGAGCGCAGCTCCTGGACGCCCCTCATCCGCTCGTCTTTCAGCCGTCCCTCCCATGTATTGAACTCGGTGCGCACATCCGCCTCGATCTTGGCCATCTGGCGCTGCATGGCCTGCTTCTGGGTCAGGAGCTGGGCGCGGTCGTTCCGGGATAGCAGGGAGATCTCGCTTTCCACCTTCTTTTGGCAGGACGTCAGAAGCCCTCTGAGTTCCGCCTTCACATCGGGGACAAAGCTGGCGGATCTCTCCCGCAGGATCTGCTCCTTCTCCGCCACGACGCCGGCAAAGATCTCCCGCACCGGCCCAAAATTCCCCAACCGTTTCAGATCGGCGCGGATATCGCCGGCGAAAGGCAGCAGGCCCTCATAGACATTGCGCTCCTCGGGGGAGTAGACCTCCACAGGCTTGTCCACCATGTTCTCCGCCATGGATGAAACCAGCACAATGTCCTCACAGCCCCGGATCACCTCCGCAAGGCGGGGCGACTGCCCCAGATACCCTTTGGTATACTCGCGCACCTTGTCCTTGGCGCGGCGCTCCAGTTTCCGCGCTACCAAGGCACAGGCGTCGGGGATGTTGTCTGCGGTGTCATCACCGCCGCCCCAAATGTCGTCCTCGTCCGGGACCTTCAGCACGTCCCGGACGCCGCTGTCGTACTTGCTGGCCAGCAGGACCAGCTTCTTCACGCCCTTCTGGGGAAGCTGGGCGGACAACAGGTCCCAGTCGCTCTTATCGAGGAAGCTGCTGGACTGGCTGAGGAAGAACACCACGTCGCACACCTCGATGAACTCCTTGGTGCGGATGGTGCGGGAGGCGATGGGGTCGTTGAGGCCCGGCGTGTCCACGATGGACAGGCCCCGGAAGTCGTCCTTGTGCAGGCGGAGGGTCACCGCCTTGACCAGCGGCGTGTAGCGTCCGTCCTCGCCCACGTAGTCGTTGAGGCAGGCGATCAGGTCCTCATAGGTGTCGAAGCGCAGCAGCTCCCGGCCCTTGGCCAACTGGGCGCGGGGGTCAAGGCCCAGGTCCCTGGCCATGGTCACCAGCTCCCGGGCGGAGATGTAGATCTCCTCGTCCAGGTCCACCGCCGCGTTCTCCTCCAACACGGCCCACTCCTCCGGGGTGTAGTACTCCACCTCGATGACGTTCTCCTCCGCGTACTCCATCTTGGTCAGCGTGGCGGTCTTGGGGGTGGACGCCTTGGGCAGGATCTCCCGGCCGCCGAAGAGCAGAGTGTTGAGGAAGGAGGACTTGCCGGCCTTCACCTGTCCCACCACGCCGATATTCAGCTTCCGGTTCTCGTCAAAAAAATCCTGTACCTTCTGGATAAAATGCTCCCGCAGCCGCGTGACTTCCGCCAGGTCCTTCCGGGGGGCGCAGCCGCGGAGGGCGTCCTCTACGGCGGCAAGTTCCTGGACACAGACATCGAATTTGCGCTGTTCGTTCTCGCCTAATGCAAAGCTTGGCATATGGATCATCCTCCTGTTGATATTTTCTCTGGGGGGGTATGGTATGTGGACCCGACTGATCCCCTAGGTCACATCAGATGGGAAAGGGCAGGGCCGATCTTGACCTCGCCGGTGTGAAATTCACTTGGCCCGCAGTCTTCGAACTGCACCTCTTTTGCAGAAGATGCGTACAGTCCCAGAATATATGTCTCATCGTACCTGTTTTCGATTCGTCGGCAAGTGGTGAAGACTGTATTTTCTATCTCAGCGTAAAATAGGGATACCAATGCCTGACAGCGTGGATAAAAAGGAATGTCATCGGTATCATCTATGTACTTTATTCGTCTATACCAATAAGGCGATAAACTATACTCGTCCTCATAGGTACATTTATCGAAGCGGCACCGGCTTATGCGCCCTCCTATTCCAAGCCAGACAAGTGGAACATCGGAAAGCACTAGAGACTGGAAATCGCAACTTTCCAAAATGCCATTTTGGGCGATTACAATAATAGCTGAAAGGAGATCAGACTTGTCGTAAGTATCGTTCCACCTTCCCCTGTTATTCGGAAACATTCTATAATAATTCCGAAATTTGCAATGCAAGATGGTTCCAGATGACAGAAGGAGAAGCGGTTGGGATACATTCCGATGTCTCCCCCTATAGTCAGAGTTTTCTTTCTCTGTCTCTGTTTTATTGTCCACCTCACTCCCATTAAACATGCAGTCGATGCAGTCCACCGTCTTCGTCTGCGCCCAGATAGCGGTGCTGCCCAGGAAAGTGCAGTCGATGAACACAAAGTGCTCCGCCGCGTATTCGTCCAGCTCCAGCCGCTCATCCAGCTTGGCTTGGAATGTCTGCCGCACGAACACCAGCGTGCCTTTCCGGTCCTTTACGGACGGCAGGTCCTCGGCGGTGACGCAGTCCCGCCACCCGGACATATACCCTATGTACAAGTCCGCACCGGGCACGGCCCAGAACTGTTCCGCGCTCTGGGCGAGGATGGCGGTGGCCAACCGGGCGCACCGGCCCACGGCCTCGTCTTTCAGCTCCAGCAGGGAGATGTACTCCGCCGCCGCTTTCAGCATGGTGTCCTCCGTCTCCCCCGCCAGATGGCAGAGCACGACGGCGTCCACGGTAAAGGCCTCCCGGTGGCTGTCCCGGATCTGCTCCACAAAGTCGGCGATGAACTGGGCGTCCAGCCGGAGGGAGCGGGTCAGCCCCTCGTTCAGCAGGGCCTCCCGGCCGCAGGAGGCCAGCAGCCGGCCGATGTATACCAGCCTGCCGGTGCGGGCTTCCAAATTTGAGCTTTTGTTGACGATAGAGCAGAGGGCGGTGGTGTAGAGCCCCCGCTGGTGCTCGTCCATTTTTTCCAGCACATGCCCCCGGATGGAGTGGCGCTTGGCGATAGAGACGATCTGTTCCATCTGATCCCGCTCCTCCTCCGCCGCGGCGCGGGTGGCCTGCTGGCGCTGCAAGAGCTGGATCTGCTCGGTCAATTCCCTGGCGGTCTGGGCCAGAGCTGCTAGATCAGGCATAGCTTGTCCTCCTTAGTAAAAAATGTGGGGATGGGCGGCTCCGGTCAGCGTAGCGCGGATAGTTCAGAGCCAATGTTGATCTCGCCACGGTGGTCCTTTTCGGGACCGCAGTCTGTGAAGGTCACATTTTCGTCGGTGGATTTATACGGGCTCAGTATGAAAGAATTTTTTATGTTGCAAGGGGCATCTGATGCGGGAAATGACAAATAGCAGGACTCAAAATGAGTATCCGTAATTGCAGCATGAAATAGGGATACCATTGCGCTTTCTTCATATGTATATTCATATTTCGAAGACGCCAAGATACTATAATAGCGCAACCACGGCAATGACGCTATTGTTGATTGGTATAAAGGGGGTATGTAGCAACACTGAATAAAACTGCAATGTCTCACGACGCCGTCTCTGCCCATCCATACAAGCGGTATGCCCTCCAAATGGCATGAGCGGAACTCGCAGTCCTCCAACAGGCCATCCCGGGTGAATGTAACGACAGCGTTCGTGAGCGGGAGACCTGTCTTCCCGGTGTAATTGATAAATCTGCAACGGCAGACCGAGCCGTTGGACAGCAGAAGTACGGGCCGCCCGATATTCCGATTTCCCGCGTTTTCGCCCTCTGCTTCCTTTTCCGCCGCTACATCCACCCCATCCCCGTCAAACACGCAGTCCAGGAAATCCGCAGTTTTGTATTTGGCTCTGATGGCTGTGCTTCCCAGGAAGGTGCAGCGGGAGAAGATGAAGTGGGAAGCGTTAAATTTATCCAGATCCAAGACTTGCTCCGGATCGGCCCGGAACGTCTGCCCGGCGATGACCAGCACGCCCTCCCGGCTCTGCATGGAAAAGAGGTTGTCCGATGTGATGCAGGACCGCCAGTCCGTCATGTACCCCATGTAGCGGTCCGCCCCCGGCACGCTCCAGAAGGTGTCGCCGTTTTGGCTCAGGATGATAGCGGCAGTTCTGGCGCACTGGCCCACGGCCTCATCTTCCAGCTCCAGCAGGGAGATATACTCCGCCGTTGCTTTCAGCATGGCGTCCTCCGGCTCACCGGCCAGATGGCAGAGCACGATGGCGTCCACGGCGAAGGCCTCCCGGTCGCCGTCCCGGATCTGCGCGGTGAAGTCGGCCATGAACTGGGCGTCCAGCCGCAGGGAGCGGGTCAGCCCCTCAATCAGCAGGGCCTCCCGGCCGCAGGAGGCCAGCAGGCGCCCGATGAATACCAGCCTGCCGGTGCGGGCCTCCAGGTCCGCGCCCTTGTTGACGATGGAGCAGAGGGCGGTGCAATAGAGCCCCCGCTGGTGGTCGTCCATTTTTTCCAGCACATGCCCCTGGATAGGGTGGCGCTTGGCGGTAGAGACGATCTGTTCCATCTGGTCCCGCTCCTCCTCCGCCGGGGCGCGGGCGGTCCGCTGGTTTTGCAGGGCCTGGAGCCGGGCGGTCAGCTCTTTCGATGCCTGGATCAGTTCTTCCAATTCTGTCATAGCTTGTCCTCCTTGTTTCAGTCAGGCTGTGGGCCCTAGCGCCGCGGAGTGGGTGACGGTGCAGTTATCAGCGGATTGGACGTGAGCAAACATGACGCGCTTGGCGTTCTTTGGGTCGTGGTCGATAAACTGCGTCCTATGCCAGCATTTTTCAAACCTGCAATCTGACAATATTACGGTGCAGTTTGTGATAAAGGATGAAACAAAATAGTACTGGTTATTCCGACCACCGCAATTCTGAAAGAGATTATTTGATAAAGTCAAACTTACATCTGGGGAACCTGATATGACGCAGCCGCGCTCATTCCAATCTCCGCCGTTAGAGGAGGAGTACAATTCAATACAATTCTGAAATGTAGAAGCATTTATAGTCACACGCATGGTATCTTTCAGGGTGATCACTTTTGTTTTGAAATCAGAAAAAGAGCAATTATCAAATCTCACTTCACCGCAGTCAGAAAAGGAGATTGGGGTCTCTCCACCAGTGAATGAGCAGGAAATAAATTCGATCCCTTGCTTTTCACCTGTAAATGAGATTCGATTTATCGCTAAGTTAAAGTTCTCTCCCTTGATGATCCTTTTTTGCGTAGCAGCAAACCGGGAGACACGGCTAGTGGCTGTCCGTGCTTTTTCTCCCTTATTTCCACTAGTATTAATAAAATAACCGCTGAACATGGTCAGGTCCACGCCGCTGCTTGACCGATCCTGGGCCAAAATGCGCCGGCATATCTGCGTAAGGATCTTGGCATCTCCCGGCGTGATTCGCAGTCCCTCCAATACCTGGGCCAGGAATCGAGTCATCCCGTCGGTCATACGGCCAAGACTGGCCGCCAGTATGGCGTCTACGGCAAATGCTGAGCGGAGCGTGTTCGTATCCATGAGCCGCTCGAAAAACTCCTCAAAGTCAGAGACATCCAGTTCCATGGCCCGCCGGGCGTAGGTGTCAGGCAGATCCTCCGCCCCGCAGCCCGCAATCAGCCGCTGGAGGAACATGGCCTGTCCTCTTGTTATATCTTGCTCATACTGCATCACAAGGCACAGCATGGTATAGTAATAATTCTTATGGTAGTCATCCATATTCGCCAAGGGATGGCCCAGGATGGGGTAGCGCTGGGCCCGCGTATCCCGGAGATATTCCTGTAATTTTTCAATCGCGTCCATATTGAGCCCACCTTTCTCAGCGCCGGACTGCGGCATTAAAGTTTTTAGACCGGACATTCTGCATATTGGACAGAATGTCTTTCAAATTTTTCAGATAGGAGTCATTCAGGTGGATATCCTTCGGCTCCACCGTGCAGTTCTCCCGGATGATACCGGCTACCCGGTCCCGATACGCGCTGCCGCCCGCCTGCCTGTCGAATTCGGGCTCGACATCGGAGAGCGTTTTCCGGATGATCTCCAGGATCGGGCCGTCGGAACGAATGCCTTTCTTCTGCCGGTA
Organism: uncultured Oscillospiraceae bacterium; assembly: GCA_947629775.1. Classification (GTDB taxonomy): domain Bacteria; phylum Bacillota; class Clostridia; order Oscillospirales; family Oscillospiraceae; genus Lawsonibacter. The sequence goes on along the minus strand of CANRFA010000031.1, from coordinate 9,123 downwards.
TTCGGCGATAAGCTTCATGGGGTCCTGGACGGTGTCCCGCATCAGCTCCACCTCCCGGGGCTCCGGCATGGCGATGCCCACCTCGTCGCCGACCCGTTTCAGTTCCCCGAAGAACTCGTCCTGCAGGCGCTTGGTCTGCTCCTTGACCTCCTTCAGTTCCTCGATGTTCTTCTGGATATCCTGCTTCAGTCCGGCCAGGGAGGAGGTGACCACCGGGTCCACGTCCTGAGGCAGCTTGGTCCCTGCCAGGTTCACCCGACTGAGCCGCCTCCGCTCGTTCTCGATCTCGTCATCGTAGAACTCGCGGCACCGCACGAACAGCTCCTTAAAGCTGCGGGCAAAGGGCTTCTCCCCGCTGCGGCGGTCCCACTCCGCCAGCCTCCTGTCGATCTCAGCCCGGTCATAGCCGTCCTTCCGGTTCTTTGAGAAGGCCAGTACGTCCACATAGCGGATGCCCTTCACCTCCAGGGTGCTGCGGATCTTCGCCATGATACCGGCCAGTTCGCTGTCCGGTTTCTTGTCGGCCTTGTTGAGGATGATGAGCTTGGGGATGTCCTCCCGGAGGGTGCGGATGAACTGCACGTCTTCATTGGTGATGGTGCCGGCGTCCGCCTGGACGAACCAGAGGATGAAGTCGCTGGAGTTCAGCTGCCGCCGGGCGATCTCCTCGTCGGTCCGGGCGGAGTATTTCTCCGAGTCAGGCTTGGAATAGCCGGGGGTATCGAGAAAGGCGATGTTGTGGTAACGCTGCTTGGGGGTGGCCAGGAAGATGCTCTCCAGGATGTGGCCCAGTGCCGCGCCGCCGGGTGAGTCGCCATCGTCGCTCTCCCCGAAGCCGTGGGCGATCTTCTTGATGTCCCTGGGGGCGATCTCCACCGTGGCATCAAAGATATTGATGCCGCGCACCAGGGGCTTTTCCCCGTTTACGATGTACGTGGGGACGGAGGTAGAGGGATCGATATCCACCGGCAGGGCGTTCTCGCCATCCAGCGCATTGATGAAGCTGGACTTGCCGCTGGAGAATCCGCCGCCCAGCGCCACCACCTTCTTGCCAATCAGCTGGTCATAGAGGATGAAGTCCCGGAATTTCTCATATACGGCCTGGAAATCCATGTACAGCTCGTAGTAGTTCGGCGGTGCGTTCTTTTTCAGCGCTTCGGGGATCTCGGTCTTGACGATTTTTTCGATTCGGCCCAGGTCCACCCGCAGCGTCTGATCCTTGGATTGCCGGATGATATTGCACAGCAGGTCGAAGTTGCCCCGCAGCTCCCGGTCAGCGTCATTCGCAAATCCCATTTTTGATCTCCTCCAATCTATCGATGTCCGCCTGGAGCGTCTGCCGCCGCTCCGCTTTCTCCGCCTGGTCCGCCTGCATCTGCTCCCGCAGGTCTGCCAATTCCTTATCCAGCTGCGCGGACCGGTCCGCCACCTTGGCCGCCAGCTGTTCCTTGAGCGCCGCAGACTGGCTCAGGATCTCCCGCTCGATGCCGGCGCCCACCTGCTGGATCACCTGTGGGAAGACCTCCGAGCGCAGCCTTTGCTGGACCTGGGCCTTCAATTGTTCACGCTTTTTACTGTTGGCATGATAGAGCAGGAACGCCGCCAGTCCGCCGAGGATTGGAAGTCCAAGGAGCAATCCGGCCACACCGGCCACGATCGGTCCAACAAGCCCCTTTCCGGATCGGCCGCCTTCAATGGTCAGCCCTATTCCGGTGATCGTATCTGCGTTGATATGGATGTCTCCGCTGACATCCTCAATATACTGCTGTACCAGCGGGACATAGCGCTGCTGTACACTCCTGGTAACAGAGCTGCGGACTACGGTGTTCACCCGTTCGCTGATATTCTGATGATTCATTACTATTGTCACCAAGGTGCTCTCCTCCGCATTGAGAGATGTGAGCACATCTGCCTTGATCTCCTCAATACAGCGGCGGAGCTGCGCATCAAAGTTCTTTCCCCTCTTGTCCGTGGTTGGCAACAGCTCGTTCCGCTCCTGAGTGAGGGCCTTTTCACGAGATCCATAGTCAGACTCGGAAAGCTCGTTGTTGACGATAAGGGAGTGGAGATGGCGCTCGGTTTCATCCGCATACGCCGCCAGGTCCTTTTGAAATCTCCGTGTGAGCAGAGCCTGGGACTGCGCCTGCAGCTTTTGCAGATATGCGGTCAGAGCCCGCACATCCCCCTTCCGGCTGCTGGTGACCAGAAATTCCGGCTCCTGGTCGCCGATATATTTGGCCAGTTTTTTCTTCAGATCCTCCACATTGTTACGGTATGTGCCGATGTCCACCTTGTCGCATTTTGTGATGACTACGCAGAAGACCATATCGTGCAGAGAGAGCTCTTTGAGGATATCTCCCATCGTGCTTTTCAATACCATATCATCAGCAGGGAATACGATGATATAGGCCAGACTTTTTGGAAGATATCCGTCGATGGCCTTGTTGTGGATCTCCAGGCCGGAATCGAATCCGGGCATGTCCACCAGCATGATGTCCCGTATCTGGGACAGGCTTTGGTTGTTCAGCAAGAGCCGGACGCTTTTCATGGCGGCGGCGTTCAGCTCCTTCGTCCGGTATTCCTCTATGCTGCAGTCCTCGCGTGCTCCGTCACTGTAAGTCAGTTCCGCGTGTTCGCCGTCCTCGCTGAAGAGCAGTTCCGTAGGGAGTGCCGTTTCCGGAAGGATATCCTCTTTCAGCAGATGCTCCCGATAGCCCAGAAGTGTGTTGAGCAGAGCGCTTTTCCCGCTGCTGAATTTTCCGATGACAGGGGCACATACTTTTTCGGTATGAATCGCTTGTTCAAGGTGGGCTAACTCGTCATTAGGCAGTCCATATCGATGGTTGATTTCTTCCAGTGCTGCCAGTGATTGTAATAGATATTCCATGGTGCTTCCCTCCTGCCAGTTTCAATTGGAAAAGTAAAGAAATGATGATTAATAGGACGTGATCGCTGTAAATGCATAAATGAAGTATTCCTGTGTTTCACGGGATCGCCGGTTCTTTCCTTATGATGAGTCTGCCTCTGGCTAGAATCAAGCAAAATAAAAAGGCAGAGATACCGTTTCAAGCAGAAAAAATCAATGTTACAGCGGAGGAAAAATAAGATTTTTTCCAATTGTAGGTCTCAAGGGAAGGAAAGTAGGTGGAGATGTCCTAGAGTGCAAATCCTTCGTATTTTCAAAACCACTATTCCTCCAGCAGCGGGGCCACCAGGGACTCCAGCAGCTCGTAGGTGACGGACCCCACCTTGTTGTAGACAATGACCCCGTTCTGGTCCAGGACGATGGTCTGGGGCAGCATGGTGGAACCGCCGTAGGCGGTGATGACCCCGCTGTCGTCCAGGGCGAAGGGGATGGTGTAGTCGAAGCCGGAGAGGTACTCCTCCACGTCGTCGGTGACCAGATCCGAGTGGATCGCCACCAGGGCAATGTCCGGGTAGGTGCCATGAAGCCGCTGGAAGTGGGGCAGCTCCGCCACACAGGGCGTACACCAGGTAGCCCAGAAGTTGATGACTGTCACTTGCCCCGCCGTATCCGCCAGGTGGAAGTTGCCATCCTCCTCGTAGAGCGGGATGGTGAAGTCCGGGCCCCGCATCCCCACCTCGCTGCCTACAGGGACATCATCGGGGACGGGTTCGTTGATCGCCGCTCCGCCGCCGTCCCCGTTCGCCAGAGGTGTATCCTGCTCCACGGAGCCGCTGATGGGCGACTGGTCGGGGGACTGGGCTGCGTCACCGCGGGGGAGGTTGAAGTACAGAAGGGCTGCCGCCAGCACCGCCAGGGCCACAGCCCAGGCAACGCGGCTCCGGCGGGCGCGAACCCTCCGCTCCTCCGTGGAGGACTTAGCCTCGTTGCCCATAAGCACCACTTTGCCCGCCTTGATGGCGATGGCGCCGGTAGGACAGGCGTCCACGCAGCCGCCACAGTGGATGCACTCGTGGTCCCCTACGTGCCGCACATCCATCCTGCAGCAGGCCACGCATTTGCCGCAGTGAGTACACTTGGCGGAGTCCACCTTCACGCCCACCACGTTGAGCCCGGAAAAGAGCCCATAAATGGCACCCAGGGGGCACAGGAACCGGCAGAAGCCCCGGTAGATGAACACGCAGGCCGCCGCCACCAGCACAAGGATGACAAACTTCCGGGTGAAGAGGATGCCCAACATGGAGAACTTCTCCCCGTTTACCGGGTTGGCCAGCAGACCAACCGCGCCCTCGAAGGTCCCGGCGGGGCAGATGTACTTGCAGAAGGCGGGCAGCGGGTACTTCTGGAGGGCGTACCACAGTGGCACGATCACCACGAACACCGCCAGGATGACATACTTCAAATAAGACAGCACACGGGTGATCCGGCCCTTTTTCAGCTTGGGGGTAGGGATCTTGTGCAGCAGCTCCTGGAGCAGGCCGAAGGGGCACAGAAAGCCGCAGATGGTCCTTCCTAGGGTCAAGCCGAAGAGCAGGAGGATGCCCAGCACATAGTACGGGGCCCGGCTGCCGCTGGAGGCCAGAGCGTTCTGCAACGCCCCCAGGGGGCAGGCCCCCACCGCGCCGGGACAGGAGTAGCAGTTGAGGCCGGGCAGGCACATGGCCTTGGTGCCGCCGGTGTAGATCTCACCCTGGATGTAGCCCTTGAGATTGGCGTTATACAGCAGTGCTGCGTAGAGCTGGATGAGACGGCGGCGAGTGGGGACCAGGCGGCGGAGCTTTTCTCTCAATTCTGCCATCCCATCACCCCAATCCGATGCACTCAGTGCAAATGTTGACGGCCTTCACCAGCACATCCCACAGACCGCCGTTGACCACGCCCGCGGCCACCAGCGCAATGGCGGCCGCATAGAGCACGGCCCGGAGGATCGGGACAGGGGACTTTCGTGCTACAGGCGCAGCAGGGCTGCCCTTGGGCGCGGCCTTCAGGATGGAGATCTCCCGCCGAACGCTCCACCCGGCGCAGACCGACGCCGTGCAGGCGGCCAGAAAGCCCAGGGCCACCCAGGGCCCCACGTGGAGCAGCATCTGCCCCATGACGCTCTCCAGCTCCAGACTGGTGAAGCTCTCCCGGCGCAGGAGATAGCTGGCCGCAAATAGGATACACACCGCGCACACCCCGGCGGCAGCCAGCCAGATGCTCCGGCGGCGGCGCTGCTCCGCCTTCGCCACGTCAGGGACTTCCGCCACACGGCTGCGCAGCATGGCAAGGGTGTCCTCCGGGGCGGCTGGAATGTTCCCCTTCTCAGGGGTCGAGACAGCCTCGCACACCAGTCCCGCCGCCGCCAGGGCCAGATACCCCAGGAGCGCCGGGGCCATGGCGGACAACCGTGCTCCCACGATCTCACGGGACCACACCGGCTGGATGCGGACGCCGGGGGCGCTGAAGTTCTCCGGCAGGTTGCCCACCCGGTAGATATCCACAACCTGCCACACCAGCAGCAGGCACACGGCGGCGGTGGCCGCCGCCAGCAGAGTGCGCAGAACGCGCAGGGCTCTTTGCATAGGGGATCTCCCTTCTGTTCCGTGATGTGCTGACATTATAATGCCACTGACAGAAAAATGCAAGCCATCCGGCTGAAAAGCATGGACCTGCCGCCGGATTTGGCTGCCTGGTTGACAATTTTGCGGGTTTGTACTAAAATTTGGCATATCCGGCGGTGTGCCGGAGAGAAAACTTCAGGAGGATCCGAACATGAAACAAAAGTCCCTGCTCGCGCTTCTGCTGGCCCTTGCCATGTGCCTCAGTGTCCTGGCAGCCTGCGGCGGCTCAGACAGCAACGCGAAAGATGACCAGGCCAACGCCCCTCAGAACGGCGCACAGACCGACGGCACGCCGGAGGATGCAGCGCCTCCGGAGGAGGTGCCGGAAGCCTCCGACAGCCTTGTGGACATGGATATCCCTGAGGGCACCGCCCTGGGCGACCGCATCGCCGACTTCACCTTCACCACCTATGATGGCCAAGAGCACAGCCTCTACGCGACCCTGGCCGAGAAGAAGATGGTGCTCATCAACTGCTGGGCCACCTGGTGCGGCCCCTGCCAAGCGGAGTTCCCCTTCATGGAGGAGGCCTACCAGGAGTACAAGGACGACATTGAGATCTTTGCCCTCTCCTGCGAGGAGACCGACACCGACAAGGTGTTGGCCGACTATGTGTCCCAGATGGGCATGACCTTCCCGGTGGGCCGCGACGCTGCTGATGTGTACAGCGATTTTACCACCGGCGCCATCCCCATCTCTATCGCGGTGGACCGCTTCGGCGTGGTCTGCCTGATCGAGGTGGGCTCCCAGTCCGCTGCTGACAACTTCCGCCGCCTCTTTGACGTGTTCGTGGCCGATGACTACACCGAGTCCGTGATCCTGGACAAGGGCATCCCCGGTCCCAAGCCCACCGTTGACCCCGCTGACCCCGCTGACTTGGCCGCCGCTCTGAACGCGGAGGGCGGGACCTTGACCTTCGCCAATCCTACCAGCGAGTACGACTGGCCCATGCAGGTGATGAACAAGAACGGCCGCCAGTACGCCATTTCCACCAACAAAGGCGTGGACAACACTACCAGTCTGGTGAGCTTCACCGTGGACGTGGAGGCCGGTCAGGTCCTGGCCATGGACTATCTGGTGTCCAGCGAGGCGGGCTACGACTTCCTGACTGTCACCGTCAACGGCGAGGCCGTCAAGCTCTTTAGCGGCGAGGTGGACTGGAGCACCTGGGCCTACGCCTTCCCGGAGGCCGGCAGCTATGAGATCACCGTCAGCTACGTGAAGGACCCCTACACCGGTGAGGGCAGCGACTTGGCCGCCATCGACGAGGTGGGCCTGCTGTCCGCGGAGGAGGGCGCGCCCATCCTGGCCGCTCTGCCCCGGTACCCCCACGGCGACACGGACGGCATCGCCCCCGCTGATCCCTCCGCACGGGAAGTGGTCATCAACGACCCCACCGGCCTGATGGCCTCCAACTTCCCTGGTGCCCTCTGCTATATCATCCCCGGCGAGACGGCCAGTTTCCACGTGACCCTGACCCATGATCCCGACGCCGCCAACGTCACCTATTTCGCCGACGGCGGTCAGGACATGGTGAGCCTGCTGGACGCGGTGGACGGCGACCAATACACCGTAACCGTCCCGGCCAGCGCCAACTCCACCTACAGCTATGTCCAACTCTACACTGACCCCAGCACGGAAGGCCCCGTGATCCTGTACTTCTCCGGCGAGGAGAGCTTGAACACCTTTATGGTCCGAAATCTCTCCAACGATGACGGCACCCTGGCCGCCTCCTGGAAGTATGCCGACGGCTCCGCCCCCGGCACCACCGCCATCAAGGAGGGCTCCGATGCCATCGCCGCGGGCAGCGCCCTCTATACCTTGGTGTTCGTGGATCAGAACGGCGAGCCCGTGGAGGGTGTCATCGCCAACATCTGCGATGACAGTGCCTGCACCCCCATGACCTCTGACGCTAATGGCGTGATTGGCTTTGTATATCCCAGCTTTGCCTATCACATCCAGGTCATCAAAGTCCCCGACGGGTACACCTACGACACTACACAGGAGAGCTACCTTGCCGAGGCGGGCGGCGTCACGGAGTTCGCCATTACCAAGCAATAGCAGCAGTCTCTTTTCTTCAAGTCGAGAAAAGATCAAGGGGAAGGTAGCCTCCGGCCCCCACCGGGTCTGATACGCACCCCCAGATAGATAAGCCTATCAATCAGTGAGTGGTCACAGTCGATCAAGTACAGCAGGCGCCGGGCTGCACCGGATGGCTCATTCCTGCCAGCTTCCTATGCTTCGACAGTCCAAGTGGACACACCGAGCGCATTGGCCAGCGCCCGCTGGGAAAGGTCCAGCGACTTCCTGATCCGGATCACATCTTCACAGGGCTCTCTCGGACGACAACACGGCATCTGCAGGTGTCGCCTTTTGCGATTGCAGCAGCGTCCTCCAGGCCCGACATCAATGACTCAAACAACTCTTTTTCCGTAGCTCACTCCTCCTTACTTCACTATTTGACGAACCAGAGCCAGCGGCCCAAAAGGCGGCCGTTGGTCCTGGCTTTTTTCAGACTGAATTAGACGTGGTCCTGTTCCTTACCGCTCCATATAGCGGCGTCTCCGGAAATACAGAATAGACGCGCCTACGCCAAGCATGTCCATACCGAGCAGAATGGTTGGCAGTACTCCTTCCCCGCCGGTGGTGGGCAGGATACCGCCTCCACCAACAAAGGTATTGACCGCCTCCACGACAGCTGGCTCATCCGCGTCAATTTCGCCTTCCGGCTCGTCGATTCGGGAGTCATACATGTCGGCAGGAGCTTCCTCCACTTTATACTTGGTTCCGGCCGGCAGGTTCGTCGCGGACATGCTCTCTCTAGCCTTCATATCGAAGGTGGCGATGCCAGGTCCGGTCCAATAGTAAACACTCCCCATCCTTCATGAGGACGAGGAGTGTTAACTTATCTCTCAAAGAAAAAATCAAGTCCCAGAAGAATACGCATAGAAATTAGTAGAGTTCTTTGCCAAACGTATATGCTCGCTCCAAATGCTCGGTTTTATCGATTTGGGGCTTTCCGTTGGTATCTCCGCATCCTCCCGCAAGTACCATTCCCTTATCGTGGAATCCGATGTAGTTGATCAGTGCGAACTGATAGTAGGATACTGCCTGCTCAAAGGTCCAGAAATAAGAGGGCGACCTCAATCATCAATGTTCACCAAATCGTAAGTGCGGCTGCCCAATCCGATTTCCTCAGCGTGTTCCAATGTATGCAGACCGTTTCGGGATTCAATGCGCTGTACCAAAGAGGCGCCGTCGCCGTCTTTCTGTGCATAGACAAGATCAATACAAGCCTGATCCAGCGCCACAGGATCGGTGGACGCCAGAATACCGATGTCGTGCATATCTGGCTCGGCGGGATTGCCATCGCAGTCGCAGTCCACGGATAGGCGGTTCATCACGCTGATATAGACGATCCGTTCGCCGTTTCCCAGATAATCGGAGACCGATTTTCCGGCTTCCGCCATGGCTTCCAAGAAAGCGTCCTGCTCGCCGCCCCAAATACTGCCGCCTGTGCCGCCGCTGTGAATCCATGCTTTACCCTCGCTCGAAGCAAGACCGATAGATATATTCTTGATCGCGCCGCCGTAGCC
>CANRFA010000030.1 GCA_947629775.1 uncultured Oscillospiraceae bacterium | reverse complement strand
TGGCCTTCCCCGGCGTGTTCCGCGGCACCTTCGACGTGCGGGCCAGCGACATCAACGAGGAGATGAAGATGGCCGCCTCCGAGGCGCTGGCCAGCCTGATCTCCGACGACGAGCTGAACGAGGACTACATCATTCCCCAGGCCTTCGATCCCCGCGTGGGTCCCGCCGTCGCCAAGGCGGTGGCCGAGGCTGCCCGCCGCTCCGGCGTCGCCCGCATCTGATTCCGATCTCTTCCCTCTCTCTTTCCCCCGCCGGCCCCGTGCCGGCGGGGGATTTTTCAGTCCCGCCCCGGGAGAGGCGAAGCAGACCGGCTGGGGCCCGGCGCCTTTTTGCGGCGGCGCGCTCTTGCAATCGGGGCGGCCTCCCCTTATAATGCAGGAAACGGATGACGAGGAGCGTTTGCGATGTACCGTATCGATATCATGACGCTGTTCCCCGACGTGGTGGGGGACATGCTGTGCGAGTCCGTCCTGGGTCGGGGCCAGGAGCGGGGCTATATCCGGGCGGAGTGCCACCAGATCCGGGACTACACCGTCAATAAACAGCGCCAGGTGGACGACTACCCCTACGGGGGAGGCCGGGGCGCCGTCATGCAGGCGGACCCCCTCTACCGCTGCTGGGATCACATCTGCCAGGAGGCGGGAGAGCGGATCCATACCATTTATCTGTCCCCGGCGGGGAAGACCTTCACCCAGGCGGACGCCCGGCGGCTGGCGTCGGACTACCAGCGCCTGATCCTGGTCTGCGGCCACTACGAGGGGATCGACGAGCGCTTCATTGAGGAGTGCGTGGACGAGGAGATCTCCATCGGGGACTTTGTGGTCACGGGCGGCGAGATCCCCGCCATGGCGGTGGCGGACGCGGTCTTCCGCCTGGTGCCCGGCGTGCTTTCGGACCCGGAGTGCTATGAGAACGAGAGCCACTGGGCGGGCACCTTGGAGGCGCCCCAGTACTCCCGCCCCGAGGTCTGGCATGGACGGGCGGTGCCCTCCATCCTGCTCTCCGGCCACCACGTCAACGTGGCGAAGTGGCGGCGCAAGCAGTCCCTGCTGCGCACCCGCCTTCGCCGGCCGGACCTCTACGAGAAGCTGGACCTGTCCTCGAAGGAGGACCGGAAGCTGCTGGCGGAGCTGGAGAAGGAACTGGCGGAGCAGGCCAGGGCGGAGAAACTGGCGAAGGAAGCGGCGGAGCGGGAGAAGCAGGCGGAAGCGGCGGAAGCGGGGAAGGAACCGCCGAAGCAGGGCGAAGCGCCCGAACCGGAACAGACCCCCGAGGAAGCGGAGCGGCCGCCGGAAGAGCCCCGGGAAGATCCGGCCCCTTAGGGGGCCGCGCCTTCCCTGCGGGGCGGGTGGAAAAAACCGTTCAGAATTTCCGGATTTCGGAAGATTCCCTCTTTACAGCTTCCGGGTTCGGTGCTATACTGAGGGAGGAATCTGGTTTTCAAAACCATATTGGGGGTTGATGAGAATGAGTTTCAGGATTGTCGTGGACAGCTGCTGCGACCTGACGCCGGAGATGCTGAAAAATCCTCTGTTCGTCAAAGTGCCTCTGACTCTGTACGCCAACGGCCGTTCCTTCGTGGACGACGGGACCTTCCGGCAGGCGGACCTGCTGGCGGCCATGCGGGCCAGCGAAAAGGGCACATCCACGGCCTGCCCCTCTCCCCAGGCCTATCTGGACGCTTTCCGGGGGGCGGACGAGGTCTACGTGGTGACGCTGTCCGCCATGCTCAGCGGTTCCCACAACAGCGCCGCCCAGGCCAGGAGGCTGCTGCAGGAAGAGGAGCCGGAAAAGCGGGTCCACGTGTTCAATTCCTGTTCCGCCGTATCCGGCGAGGTGCTGGTGGCCCTGAAGGTGCTGGAGCTGGCCTCCGCCGGGGAGAGCTTCGAGCGCGTGGTCAGCCAGGTGGAACGGTATATCTATGAGATGCAGACCCTGTTCGTGCTGGAAAGTCTGGAGAACCTGCGCAAGAACGGCCGTCTGACCCGCCTGCAGGCGGTGATCACCGGCGCGCTGCGCATCAAGCTCTTCATGGGCTCCACGCCGGAAGGGGAGATCTGCAAGCTGGGGCAGGCGCTGACCATCCGCCAGGCCCTCAATAAGATGGTGGATAAGATGGCGGCGGATCCCTCCCATGTGGGGAAACGGGTGGGCATCTGCCACGTGAACAACCCGGAGCGGGCCGCCCTGGTGCGCAATATGGTAGAGGCGAAGTGCCGCTTCGGGGAAATCCTCATGCTGGAGGGCGGCGGCGTGACCACCGTCTACGCCGAGGACGGCGGAATCGTGGTGGCGTATTGACGCCCCGGGCCAAAGGGGATAGAATAGGGGGAAACGGAAGCGCCGTTTCCCCCTATTTTACGTCTGGAGTTGAGAAAGATGTCTTTGAGCAGACAGCAGGCCTGGGACCTGCTGACCAGATACAATCAGGAGCCGTTCCACCTGCGCCACGCCATCACCATGGAACACGTGATGGGCTGGTACGCCCGGGAGCTGGGCCATGGAGACCGGGAGGAGTTCTGGTCTATCGTGGGCCTGCTCCACGACCTGGATTTTGAGCGCTGGCCGGAGGAGCACTGCGTCCGCTCCCAGCAGCTGATGCGGGAGGCCGGCCTGGACGAGGAGCTGATCCACGCCACCGCCAGCCACGGCTGGGGCATCACGGTGGATGTGGAGCCGGTCCACGAGATGGAGAAGGTGCTCTTCGCCTCCGACGAGCTCAGCGGGCTCATCGGGGCCGCCGCCCTCATGCGCCCCTCGAAGAGCGTGGCGGACATGGAGCTGAAGTCCCTGAAGAAGAAGTTCAAGGATAAGAAGTTCGCCGCCGGGTGCTCCCGGGACATCATCCGCAAGGGAGCCGACCTGCTGGGCTGGCCTTTGGACCAGCTGCTGGAGCGTACTCTCCACGCCATGCAGGCGGAGGAAGGGGCCATCGAAGCGGCGGTGGCCGCCCTGCAGGCCTGAACCTCGGATCCTCCTTCCGAGACGGGCGGTCCACCGGGCAGCCCGAAGAAGCGGGGACGGCTCTGACAGGATGATCAGGGCGGGCAGTGCGGGAAACGCAGGCCCCCCTCGGGTCGGACGACCAGGTCGCGAAGCGTGAGAAACGGAAATCGGTCTGGCCTTGCGACCGGGCGGCGAAGCGTGAGAGAAACAGGAACTGCCCTGGCCTTGCGGGCAGGCGGCGAAGTGTGAGAGAAACAGGAACTGCCCTGGCCTTGCGGCCGGGCGGCGAAGCGTGAGAGAAACAGGAAGTGCCCCGGCCTTGCGGCCGGGCGGCGAAGCGTGAGAAAACGGGAACTGCCCCGGCCTTGCGGCCGGGGCAGTCTGTATGGATGGGTAATCCTTAGAGCCAGTCTGCGATCACGTCTGCCAGGGAATCGGGTCCCACCTGATTCTCGCTCAGCAGCTGGATGAGTTTCTCGATCCGGTTTGCGCTCATTGTGAGGCCGGGGACCTCGGTCTCTGTGCCATCATCTCTGGTGATCCGCACGCCATAGATTTCATAGACGAAGCCCTGAACCTCCACAGGGTCGATCGTCAGGTAGTAGCGGGACTCCAGCGTACGTCCCGCCTCATCCGCCCACTGGCGGGCAGCAACCATATGTTCCGTCATGTGAACAGCCTCCCCAGATTGGAATAGAACGCATCATGCAGTGCTTCCTCCTCGTGCAAGAGAAAGATTTCGCGCAGGTCTCCAGGAACGACCCCTCCGCGCCGCCACTGGCAGAAACTGGCGTCGGGGAAAAGGGGCGGGGAAACGGGTTTCCGCTTTGGCGCGACCCCCGGAAGAACGTCCGGAAGCATCGCAAAGGAAGAAACAGGAAAACGAGGGCTGTGACTGGAAAAATTTCGGAGGTTTATGAGAAAAGGACATCTGCCAGAGACAGATGTCCTTGCTGGAGCGAGTGACGAGGCTCGAACTCGCTACCTCCACCTTGGCAAGGTGGCGCTCTACCAGATGAGCTACACTCGCGTCAACTATGCCTATTATAGCAGATTTTCCGGGGGTGTCAACCCAGCCTGCCCTGAAAACCTGAAAAAATTTTTCAGCGGTCCAGGAACTGACAGAAAAGGAGAAAAGAGACTGTAACGTGATTTCAGATTGGGCGATCTGTCCCTCGGGGCGTCCGGCGGGAGCGGGATCGAGGGCGCGGAAGGTGGACGGAGAGAATCCGGCTCCTTTTCGAGAGACGAGGCCGGAGGCAGCGGGGAGCGTGTGGAGCCAGGTGACAGGGTCTGGTGAGGGAGAGGGCCGGCGCCGGCGGAGCGGAGACCGGGCCCGGAGCGGGAGGAGAAGCGGCGAGCGGGCCTGGACTGCCCGCCATGAAGTCTTTTCCGGCGGGTCCTGCAGTGAAAATGTCACAAGAGACGCCCCTGCCCCGGAAAAATGACTGGGCAGAATGCTTTCTTGACAGAAATGCAGGATGGGCTTATAATTCCTTCATATTGAAGAGGCGCTGACGGAGACCGCCCCCCGAGACGTCCGACAGAGAGACCGGCCGCGCGCTGAGAGCCGGATCAGGAAAGACGGGGAGGCGCAACACTTCTGAGCCTGCAGTTCGAAGCGCGAGCAAGAGGGCTGCACGGATTCCCCACGTTATCGGGGCTCGAAAGAGGCTTCTTGTCCGAGAAGCAACGCGGGTGGTACCGCGGAATCGTGATGATTTCGTCCCGGGTCGTATTCTGCATACGGCCCGGGCTTTTCTGTTGCTCCGGGCCGGGAATGGAAAAGGAGAGAGCAACCATGAAGTTTGTGAAAGCTGAAGCTGGAAGGCCTCTGGGCTTCCGGGAGATCGCCGCCGGGGAGAAGGACGGGGAGACCGTCGCCCTGAAGGGAGCGGTTCACGCCCTGCGCAAGCTGGGCGGCATCGACTTTGTGACGCTGCGCCTGCGGGACGGGGCTCTGCAGTGCGTCTGCCCGCCGGAGAAACTGCCGGAGGAGCTGGTCGAGGAGTGCGCCGTGGAGATCACGGGCCGGGTGCAGGACGAGGTACGGGCCCCCGGCGGAAAAGAGCTGGCGGTGGAGAGCATCCGCATTCTCTCCCGGCCCGCCGCGGGCATGCCGGTGCCCATCTCCAAGCGCCGTCTGCGCCTGAACCTGGATACGGAGCTGTCTCTGCGGCCCGTCGTGCTGCGGGCCCTGCAGGAGCGGTCCGTCTTCAAGCTTCAGGAGGGCGTGGGCCGGGCCTTCCGGGAGTACCTGACCGCAGAGGGCTTCACCGAAATTCACACCCCCAAGATCGTGCACGCCGGCGCGGAAGGCGGCAGCAACATCTTCCGTCTGGACTACTTCGGCCGCAAGGCCTTCCTGGGCCAGTCTCCCCAGTTCTATAAGCAGACCATGGTGGGGGTGTTCGACCGGGTCTTCGAGGTGGCCCCCGTCTTCCGGGCGGAGAAGCACTCCACCCCCCGGCACCTGAACGAGTATACCTCCCTGGACCTGGAGATGGGGTATATCGACTCCTTTGAAGACGTGATGGCCGTGGAGGCCGGCTTCCTGCGCCATTGCGTGGACCTGCTGCAGCGGGAGTACGCGGACGACCTGGCCCGCCTGAACGTGAAGCTGCCCGAGGTGGAGAAGATCCCCCAGGTGCGCTTCGACGAGGCCAAGCGGCTGGCGGCGGAGAAGTACCACCGGCCCATCCGGGACCCCTTCGACCTCGAACCGGAGGAGGAGCAGAACATCGGGCGCTACTTCCAGGAGGAGTGCGGGGCGGACTTCGTCTTTGTGACCCACTACCCCAGCAAAAAGCGTCCCTTCTACGCCATGGACGACCCGGAGGATCCCCGCTACACCCTCTCCTTCGACCTCCTCTTCCGGGGGATGGAGGTCACCACCGGCGGCCAGCGCATCCACGACTGGCAGAGCCAGGTGGACAAGATGCTGCGCAAGGGCATGCATCCGGAGGAGTTTGAAAGCTATCTTATGATCCACAAGCACGGCATGCCGCCCCACGGCGGTCTGGGCCTGGGCCTCGAGCGCTTCACCGCCCGGCTGTGCGGGTTGGACAACGTGCGCGCCGCCTGCCTCTTCCCCCGGGATCTGAGCCGGCTGGAGCCGTAAGGAAAGGAGAGGGACCGGATGAAAATCACAACGGAAATGGTGGACTATATCTCCGTGCTTTCCCGGCTGAAGCTGCCGGAGGAGGAAAAGGAGCGCATGACCGGCGAGCTGGAGAACATTCTGGCCTATATGGACGTGCTGAACACGCTGGATACCTCCCAGGTGGAGCCCATGAGCCATGTGTTCCCCATCCGCAACGTGGTGCGGGAGGACGAGGTGGCGCCCTCCTTCGACCGCGAGCAGCTTCTGAAGAACGCGCCCCAGCGGGACCAGGAGGCCTTCCTGGTGCCCAAGGCCGTAGAGTGAGGAGGAGTGGACATGAACGGACTGCGTAATCTCACCGCCCTGCAGCTGGGAGCTGCCATCCGCCGGGGAGAGGTCTCCATTCCGGAGGCCGTGGAGACGGCCCTGGAGGCCGCGGGCGAGGCGGGCTGCAACGCCTTCATCACCTTTACCGCGGAGCAGGCCAGAAAGCGGGCCGAGGAGCTGCAGAAGGGTCTGAAGGACGCCGCAGGCCCCCTGTACGGAGTGCCCATGGCCATCAAGGACAACATCTGCACGAAGGACGTGAAGACCTCCTGCGCCTCGAAGATCCTGGGCGACTTTGCGCCTCCCTACGATGCCACCGCCGCGCTGCGGCTGGAAGAGGCCGGCGTGGTCTCCATCGGCAAGACCAACATGGACGAGTTCGCCATGGGCTCCACGACGGAGACCTCCTTCTACGGACCCACCCTCAACCCCTGGAACCGGGGCCATGTGCCAGGCGGTTCCTCCGGCGGCTCCGCCGCCGCGGTGGCCGGACGCAGCTGCTGGTTCGCGGTGGGTTCGGACACCGGCGGTTCCATCCGCCAGCCCGCCTCCTACTGCGGCATCACCGGCATGAAGCCCACCTACGGCACCGTCAGCCGCTACGGCCTTATCGCCTATGCCTCCTCGCTGGATCAGATCGGCCCTTTGGCCCGGGACGCCGCGGACTGCGCGGCGGTGCTGGACGCCATCCAGGGCCAGGATCCCCGGGATGGCACCTCCCTCTCCTTCGAGGCCGGCGGCCTGCTGGCCTCCCTGGACGGAGACATCCGGGGCATGAAGATCGGGATCCCCGCGGACTGCTTCGGCGACGGCCTGAACGCCGAGGTCCGCTCGGCGGTCCTGGGCGTGGCGGATGTGCTCCGGGCCCGGGGCGCCGAGGTGGTGAACCTCTCCCTGCCGGTCATGGAGTATGTGGTTCCTACCTATTATATTATCGCCGCCGCCGAGGCCAGCTCCAACCTTTCCCGCTTTGACGGCGTGAAGTACGGCTGGAGGGCGGAAGGATATGAGGACCTGGTGGACCTCTACTGCAAAACCCGCACGGAGGGCTTCGGCGCGGAGGTCAAGCGCCGCATCCTGCTGGGCACCTTCGTCCTCTCCTCCGGCTACTACGACGCCTATTACCGCAAGGCGCTGCAGGTGAAGGGACTCATCAAGGAGGCCTTTGACGCCGCCTGTGCGAAGTGCGACCTGCTGCTGACTCCGGTGGCTCCCACCACCGCCCCGAAGCTTGGGGAGAGCCTGTCGGATCCCCTGCAGATGTACCTCAGCGACATCTATACCGTGTCCGTGAACCTGGCGGGCCTGCCGGGACTGTCCATGCCCTGCGGCTTCGACGCCGCCGGCATGCCCATCGGCGCCCAGCTGATCGGTCCCGCTCTGGGAGACCGGAACGTGCTGCGGGCGGCCTACGCCTTCCAGCAGGATACGACCTGGCACACCGCCGCGCCGGCCATGGCCGGGAAAGGAGGAAGCGAACTATGACCTGGGAAACCGTCATCGGTCTGGAGACCCACGTGGAGCTGGCCACCCGGACCAAGATTTTCTGTTCCTGCAGCACCGCTTTCGGCGGCGCGCCCAACACCCACTGCTGCCCGGTCTGCACCGGCATGCCCGGCACCCTTCCGGTGGTGAACCGGAAGGTGGTGGAGTTCGCGGCCCAGGCGGGACTGGCCCTCAACTGCGAGATCACCCGCTACAACAAGTTCGACCGCAAGAACTACTTCTACCCGGACCTGCCCAAGGCCTACCAGATCAGCCAGCTCTACCTGCCCATCGCCCGCAACGGCCATGTGCCCATCGTCACGGAGGCGGGGGAGAAGGAGATCCGCATCCACGAGCTGCACATGGAGGAGGACGCGGGCAAGCTGGTCCACGACCCCTGGATCGACCAGACCCGTTGCGACTACAACCGCTGCGGCGTTCCCCTGATTGAGATCGTCACGGAGCCGGACTTCCGCACCGCCGACGAGGTGATCGCCTACCTGGAGAAGCTGAAGTCCACCCTGGAGTACCTGGGGGTGTCGGACTGCAAGATGCAGGAGGGCTCTCTGCGCTGCGACGTGAACCTCTCCGTGCGCCCCCTGGGCTCCGAGACCTTCGGGACCCGCACGGAAATGAAGAACCTGAACTCCTTCAAGGCCATCTCCCGGGCCATCAAATACGAGGCCCGCCGGCAGATCGAGTTGCTCGAAGAGGGGAAAAGGGTGATCCAGGAGACCCGCCGCTGGGACGACAACAAGGACGCCACCTTCTCCATGCGCTCGAAGGAGAACGCCCAGGACTACCGCTACTTCCCCGAGCCGGACATTCCGCCCCTGGAGCTGTCAGAGGAGTACCTGACCTCTCTGCGGGAGCGGCAGCCGGAGATGGCGGAGGCGCGCCGGGAGCGCTACCAGCGGGAATACGGCCTTCCCGCCTACGACGCCGGACAGATCACCGCCCAGAAGGCCCTGGTGGACTTCTTCGAGGAGACCGTGGCCTTGGGCGCGCCTCCCAAGGAGGCCGCCAACTGGATGCTCGGGGACATGATGCGCCGGCTCAAGGACGAGGAGATGGAGCCGAAGGATATGAAGCTCACCCCCGCCAACCTGGCCGCCCTCATCCGTATGATCGCCCAGGGACGCATCAACCGCAACACCGCCTCCCGGGTCTTCCGGGCGGTCTTCCCGGACAACGCGGACGTGGAGACCTATGTCCGGGAGCATGGCCTGGAGCAGGTGAACGACGCCGGCGCGGTGGAGGCCGCGGTGGCGAAGGTCCTGGAGGCCAACCCCCAGACGGTCAGCGAGTACCGCGCCGGCAAGCAGAAGGTGCTGGGCTTCCTGGTGGGACAGGTGATGAAGCAGCTCAAGGGCAAGGCGGATCCCAAGGCCGTGAACGCGGCTCTGCGCGCCGCCCTGCAGTAAGATATCCATGGATTCCGGCCGCTCCGCTTCCCTTTTGAGGGGAGTCGGAGCGGCCGTTTTCCGAAGCGAATCCGCGGGGAAACCGGGTCGCCGTAACCGGGAAGCTCTTCCCGATTACGCTCGAAGGCGGCAAGGGGAGCGTGTACGATCCGAAGCGGATTCCTTGACATAGGACAGACAGTATAGAAGGGACATATTCCCGGAATCTGGAGATCGCAGGGCGGAAGCGACGGACGGCC
Source organism: uncultured Oscillospiraceae bacterium (assembly GCA_947629775.1). Taxonomy (GTDB): domain Bacteria; phylum Bacillota; class Clostridia; order Oscillospirales; family Oscillospiraceae; genus Lawsonibacter. The sequence goes on along the minus strand of CANRFA010000030.1, from coordinate 13,397 downwards.
GGGGCCGCCGGCCAAGGGAAAGAGCGCCGGCGCGGCGGGTCGAAGAAGGGATTTTTCTCTGACAGCTCCCACCGGATTTTTCCTCGAAAGCACTCGAAATCAGGCTTTATACGACGATATCCCGGACTTCCGGCGACTGAAAGGGAGACAATCGGCCGCTTCGTTTCCAGACCGTCCGGGTGTTTCTCCGCCGCCCGGAGGGTCGAAGGCGAAGATTCCATGCGGTCTGGGCCTCCGGGAGGAGAGCTCTTTTCCCCCGGGAAACGCCGCTCACGCACCGGTTATGAGGGTTGGTTTCTTTGCCAGTGCGCAAGAAAATTTTTCCAATGATTTCGGAATAATTTCGGGTTTTAGGGGTTGCATTTTAAATCCGTACGGTCTATACTAATGAAGCAGGTTGGGACCTGTTGGCAATTGCCGGCAGAGAACTGCGGGAGCGGGGAGAGACGCAAGACGCAAATCGGGGTGACTCAGCACCGTATGCGACCTCTGCGTCAGCTCCGGACTGACTTAGGAATCGGCCAAGGGAGTGGACGCCTGTCTGGCTGACCATCCTCAGTCCACGTGGGACCGCTTTTTCTGTTCTTCCCGTCCTGCCCATGTGTCAGCCGGGAACCGGTACTGGCCGGCCCTCTGCCGTTTGCCGGCTGAAGAGAGGGACCGGTACCCGGATGGGAACCGGAGCGGCTGCTGGAGAGCGCCGCGATGGCGACCGTGTTGGGGGGGTCGGACTGACCGTGGAAGCATACACCCATTGCCCCGTTCTGCTGAACGAGGCCATCGAAGCCCTGCGCATCCGGCCGGATGGAGTCTATCTGGACGGGACGCTGGGACGCGCCGGTCACAGCCGGGAGATAGCCAGTCGGCTGACAGAAGGACGCCTGATCTGTGTGGACCGGGATCAGGAAGCGCTGGATGCCGCCGCGGAAAGACTGGAGCCCTGGATCGACAGGGTTACGCTGATTCACCGCAATTTCGACCAGGTTGCCGGGATTCTCGACGAACTTGGCCTGCGGGGTGTGGATGGGATGCTCTTCGACCTGGGCGTTTCCTCCCCCCAACTGGACGATGGATCACGCGGGTTCTCCTATTTGACGGACGCCCCTCTGGACATGCGAATGGACCGGAACCAGGGGCTGACCGCCGCGGACGTCGTCAACACATGGGACCGCACCCGGCTGCGGGACATTCTCAGCCGCTACGGAGAGGAGCGCTACGCCCCTCAGATCGCAGCGGCGATTGTACGCAGAAGGGAAAAAGCCCCCATCCGGACCACCACGGAGCTGGTGGACATCATCCGAAGCGCCATGCCGCCCAGAGCGCTGCGGGAAAAACAGCACCCCGCCAAACGGAGTTTTCAGGCCATCCGCATCGCCGTCAATGACGAACTGGCCTGTGTGGAGCGCATGATCCGGGCCGCCGTACCTCGCCTGAACCGGGGAGGGCGGCTTGTGGTTATTTCGTTTCACTCGCTGGAAGACCGCATCGTGAAGACGGAACTGGCCGCCTTCGCCCGTGGCTGCATCTGCCCGCCGGACTTTCCGGTGTGCGTGTGCGGCCGTACCCCAGATATCCGGCTCATCAACCGGAAACCTGTGCTGCCCTCGGAGGAAGAGGCAGCCTCCAATCCGAGGTCACGCAGTGCCAAGCTGCGTTGCGCCGAGGCTCTCAAGGACCCGGCGTGACACAGCTTTTCCCGTCCCGCTCCGCCGGAGCGGGAGCGGAGACTGCACCAGAGAAATGGAGTGAATGCCTATGGCTGTCCGCAGACGATCGTCTCGAGTACCCAGTAACAGTACGTACAGTACCAATGGGAGTGTCGCCTATGCACCTGCTTACGACGGTTCCAGTGCTCGGGTCCCACGCCAGGATACGGAACCAAAGCGTCCGGGCAGTCGGCAGCATAAACGCCATCGTACGTATGCGCGGACGCAACCTCAGGTCCGCGAAGCCGGACAGGTTTCTCCATTTGCCGTGGTCTGCTTCCTCGCCGTCGCCGTCCTGGCGGCCCTGCTTCTGATCAGCAGCGCCCGCTATCTGGAGGTCAGCAGCGACATCGTGAAGCTGAACCGGACGATGGACAACCTGGAAAGCGAATATGCAACCATGTCCGCTGAATATGAGCGTCTTTTCGACCTCTCATCCATCGAGGAAGCCGTTGGAGCGGAAATGAATCTGCCCACCGGCGACCAGGTGGTGTATATCGATCTGTCCGAGCCCGATACCGTGACCATCTTCGGTCTGGGAGGAGAGGATAACCCCATTACCTCTTTCCTGGACGGTCTCGGCGAGGCTCTCCACGGATTTGTGTCATACTTCAGATGAGACGCCCATAATTTAAAGAGACAACGGGAGCACCGAAGGGCGCAAGAAAGACTCTTTCTTGCGCCTTTCGTCTGAACAGCGAAACCGGAACAGGAGGAAGGACCATGGACAGTCGCGACCGGCGAGGCCGCAGCGGCGGACGTTCGGGTCAGGAGGACCGCGGCCGGGAGCGCCGCAGCGGCCGTTCCGAACGTACGTCCCGGGACTCCGGGCGCACCCGCAGCCGCAGCAGCGACCGGACCCGGAGCAGCCGGACCACCCGCAGCGGGCGGGACCGGACGGGCGCAGCAGCCGCGCGCGGCAGCCGCGCCAGAGGAGAACCGGATATCCGTCCCGCCGGGCGGAATGTCCGCATGCCGGAGCGCAGAAGCCGGCAATCGGAGGGGGATACCCACTACCGGTCCCGCCGGGGCGGCTACGGCAGGGCGGATCCCAACGAGACCAGGGCCGACGGGACCAAAGTCAGACGTTCCATTCTGATCCGCACGTGGGTTCTGATGATCGGCTGCGGAATTCTCATGTTTGTGCCCCTGGTCTGGAAGCTCTACGACATCTGTATCGTGCACCACGAGGCGTACCAGCGCCAGGCCACCGGCCAGCAGACTCTGGATATGTCCATCTCGGCGGGGAGGGGCAACATCTACGATACGAACGGAAATGTCATGGCGATGTCTTCGACCGTGTACGACCTGATCCTCTCCCCGAGGGATCTGGTCGCCAGCGTGGACAAAGACGATTACACGAACAAGAATACCGGGGAACTGGACGAGGACGCCTACAATCAGGCGATCGCCGACAAGCAGGACCAGGTCGTCCAGGATCTGATGGCCATGATTCCGGATCTGGATCAGGATAAACTGGAGCAGCAGGTTCACGCCACGAAATACGCCTACCGGGAAGTACGGACCAAGATGGAGGAGGATGAGCACAAGCCCATCCAGGAGTACATCACGGAGAACAAGACCTCCGCCTGGCTCTACTTCAATCCCGGGACGAAACGATACTATCCCTACGCCAGTCTGGCGGCCCAGGTGCTGGGCTTCGTCAACTCGGAGGGAGGTTCCATCGGTATCGAGTCGTCCTACAACGACATTCTGGAGGGCACCCCCGGACGGGTGATCACCACCCGCAACGCCCGCGGTACCCAGATGTACAACAGCTATTCGGAGTTCATTGACGCGGTGGACGGCTACAATGTGACTCTGACGCTGGACACCACCATTCAGTCCTTCGCGGAAAAGACCCTGGAGGAGGGCATCCGGGCCTACGACGTACAGAACGGGGCCTTCTGTCTGGTGGTGGATCCCACCACATGCGCCATCCTCGCCATGGCCAGTTCCCCGGACTTTGACCCCAACAACTACTCGGTCATCATGGATTCCATCCTGAAGTCCCAGATGGAGGAGAACGCGGATACCCTCTACGAGACCCTCAAGGAGGAACAGGACCAGAAGAAAGAGGCCTGGGAGAACCTGCCCGAGGGACAGCGGGGCGAAGCGCCGGAACTGCTCAGCGACGAGGAACTGCGCACACAGGCGGACAACAAGGCCTTCAGCGACGCCGTCAACACCCAGTGGCGCAGCAAGGTGCTGGACTCCCGCTACGAGCCCGGCTCCACGTTCAAGGGCATGGTGCTGGCCGCCGCCCTGGAGGAGGGCGTCATCAACGAAAACGACACCTTCTACTGCAAGGGCTACGTCAACGTGCCCGGCTACGACAAACCCATCAACTGTTCCAACCGTTCCGGCCACGGAACCCAGACGCTCTCCGAGGCGGTGGGCAATTCCTGCAACCCGGCCTTCGTGGAGATCGGCAGGCGGCTGGGGCTGGACCGGTTCTACGATTACTTTGAAGCCTTCGGCATGACGGAGCAGACCGGCATCGAGCTGCCCGGCGAGGCCAGCCTCAACGGCGCCTTCTGGAGCCGGGAGGAAATGACCAACGTGGACCTGGCGGTGGCATCCTTCGGCCAGCGCTTCGAGGTGACCCCCCTGCAGATGGTGGCGGGATTCTCCGCCGTCGTCAACGGGGGCAATCTGATGAAGCCCTATCTGCTCAAGTCCATTACCACAAAGAGCGGCGAAGTCGTGCAGACCACGGAGCCCACCATCGTGCGCCAGGTGGTCAGCCAGCAGAGCAGCCAGCGGGCCTCCACCATCCTGGAAAAGGTGGTTTCCGAGGGCACCGGCAACAACGCCTACGTGGCCGGCTACCGCATCGGCGGCAAGACGGGTTCGGCGGAAACCCGGGAGAAGGGGCGCACCATCGTCTCCTTCATGGGCTTCGCCCCCGCGGATAACCCCAAGGTCATCGTGCTGCTGGCCTTCGACAAGCCCCAGGAATCCTCCGAATCCTCCCACTACTCCACCACCGGCGTCTACATCAGCGGCGGCAACATGGCGGCTCCCATGGCGGGTCCCCTGATCGCCCAGATCCTGGACTACATGGGCGTGGAGAAGATCTACGAGGGCAACGAAGGGGCCGCCGCCAACGTCCGCACCCCGGGCGTGGTGGGACAGACCGTGGAGGAGGCCGGAAAGACGCTGCAGGAAAAGGGCCTGAAGTACCGCACCGTGGGCAAGGGCCTGACCGTTCAGAGCCAGGTGCCCGCTGAGCGGGCTTCCATCCCCGGCGGCTCCACCGTGATCCTGTATCTCGGCAACGAGAAGCCGCCCGAGTCCGCCACCGTGCCCAGCGTCATGGGTCTCACCTATGAAAACGCCCGGGCCACCCTGGAAAACGCGGGCTTCTTCATGCGGGCCTCCGGCGTGTCCACCTACTACAGCAACACCACGCTGGCCACCGGACAGTCCCTGGAATACGGCACGGTCGCCGATCTGGGTACGGTCGTGGATGTCCAGTTCACCAACGTCATCGAGGACGGACCGGTCGAAGTACCGGATTAGCGCAGCCTAGAGAGAATGAAACCCACCCGCGAGGGGTGACACTGTGAACCTGCAGACTCTGCTGGCAGGAGTCCCCCTCACGGGGGAGGTTTTCCGTCAGGATCTGGAAATTAAATCCATTTCCTGTGACACAAGAACGCTGAAACCCGGCGCGCTGTTTGTGGCGCTGCCGGGGGAGCGGACGGACGGGGAGCGGTACCTGGAGACCGCCCTCCGGAAGGGCGCCGCGGCGGTGCTCTGCGAGCATCCGCCCGGGCGGCCCGGGCCCTGGATCGGGGTGAAGGACGCCCGCCTGGCCCTGGCGCTGGTTTCCGCCGCCTGGTACGGCCATCCCGGAGAGGAGATGATTCTCATCGGGGTGACCGGCACCAACGGCAAGACCACCACCACCCATCTCCTGCGGGAGATGCTGGAGAAGACGCTGGGGACCCGGGTGGGTCTGATCGGCACCAACCACATCCTGATCGGCGACCGGGAACTGCCGGCCAGCCGCACCACCCCGGAGAGCCTGGACCTGCAGCGCCTGCTGCGCCAGATGGCGGACGCCGGCTGCAGCCACGCGGTGATGGAGGTCTCCTCCCACGCCCTGGCGCAGCGCAGAACGGCGGGGCTGCTCTTTGACGCGGCGGTTTTCACCAATCTGACCCGGGATCACCTGGACTACCACCACACCATGGAGGCCTACCGGGAGGCGAAGGGCCTGCTGTTCCGCCAGTGCCGTCTGGCCGTTCTCAACCTGGACGACGAGGCGGGACGCTGGTACCGGGATCGTGTGTCCTGCGCCGTGTATACCTATTCGGAGCGACGCCTGCAGGCGGACCTGACCGCCGGCAACTGCAGACTGTTTCCGGACCGGGTCTGCTTCGAGGCCCAGGCGGGAAAGGAACTGCGGAGCGTGTCGCTGCCCATTCCCGGCGGCTTCACCATCTACAACGCTCTGGCGGCCCTGGCCTGCGGACTGGGGCTGGGGCTCACCCTGGCGCAGATGACGCCGGCCCTGGCGGACGCGCGGGGCGTGAAGGGAAGGGTGGAAGTGGTTCCGGTCCCCCGGGATTACACCGTTCTCATCGATTACGCCCACAGCCCGGACGCCCTGGAGAACATTCTCATGACCGCCCGCTCCTTTACCCGCGGCCGTCTGATCTGTGTCTTCGGGTGCGGCGGGGACCGGGACCGCACGAAACGCCCCATCATGGGGGCCATCGCGGAGGAACTGGCCGATCTGGCGATTGTCACCTCGGACAATCCCCGCAGCGAGGAGCCGGAGGCCATCATCGCCGAAATTCTGGCCGGAATGGAAGAGCCCGGCCGGGCCCGGGTGGAACCGGACCGGCGGGCGGCCATCCGCCTGGCGCTTCGGCTGGGAGAGCCGGGAGATGTGATCGTCCTGGCCGGAAAGGGCCACGAGACGTATCAGGAGATCCGCGGCGTCCGCCATCCCCTGGACGAGCGGACGGTTGTCCGAGCGTACTTTTCATAAGTCCGGACAGAAATTGACTGGAAAAGGCCGTGCCGCTGTGATATAATGTGCCGTTCCCGGCGGGACAGCGCCCCCGGGACCCTCAAAGCAAAAGAAAAGAGGACCGGGAGGTTTCCATATGACATATATCCTCAGCTTCATCATTGCCTTCGGGGTGGCGGCCATCGTGGGGCAGGTTCTGATCCCCCTGCTGCGCCGGCTGAAGGCGGGGCAGTCCATCAAGACGGACGGCCCCACCTGGCATATGTCCAAACAGGGTACTCCCACCATGGGCGGCATCATGTTCATTGTCGGGATCGCCGCAGCCATGCTGGCGGCGGGCTGGCAGCAGCTGATGCTGGGGAACCGGAACCATGTCTATGTCTTCCTCTTCGCCCTGGTCTTCGGCGTCATCGGCTTTCTGGACGACCTGGAGAAGCTGCTGCACCATGCCAACGAGGGTCTCACGGCCCCCCAGAAGTTTGTGCTGCAGCTGGCGGCCTCCATCGTATTCACCATCATTCTGCGCAGGACCGGCTACCTGACGCCCAACCTCTACATCCCCTTCCTGGGGGTGGAGCTGCCCCTTCCCTGGATCGTGTACATGGTCTTCGCCGCCTTCGTCATGGTGGGCACCGTCAACGCGGTGAACCTCACCGACGGCGTGGACGGCCTGGCCACCGGCGTCACGCTCCCCGTCGCCCTGTTCTACGTGGCGGTCTCCGCCTGGTACGGACGGGAGGACGTGGGAATCCTGGCGGCTGCCACGGCGGGCGGTCTGGCGGCCTTCCTGCTCTACAATTTCCACCCCGCCAAGGTCTTCATGGGGGACACGGGCTCCCTGTTCCTGGGCGGCATGGTGTGCGGGCTGGTCTTCGCCCTCAACGTGCCCATGATCATTCCGGTGATCGGGCTCATCTATGTGGCGGAGGTTGTATCGGACATCATTCAGGTGGTCTACTTCAAAAAGACACACGGAAAGCGTTTCTTCCGCATGGCGCCCCTTCACCACCATCTGGAGATGGGGGGCTGGAGCGAGGCGAAGCTCTTCTGCGTGTTCTCCGGCATTACTCTGATTCTCTGCGGCCTGGGGTTCCTGGGAGTCATGAACCGCTTCCCCATGTAGATCCCGGACCGCATAGGCTTCAAAGGAGGTGGACGGCATTTCTCTCTTTCATCGTAAGCCCCTCCGGGATCTGACCTCGGAGGAGCGGCTGAGCAGGGCGCCGCTGGATATGCCTTTTCTGATGCTGGTGCTTCTGCTGCTGGGATTCGGACTGATCATGATGTTCTCCGCGTCCTATGCCACCGCGTTTTACGACAGCAGCGAGGGTGTCGCCAACGATCCCGCCTACTACATCCGCAGACAGGTCCTGTTCGCCATCGTCGGGCTGGTCGGCATGTATGTGGTTTCCCGCGTCAACTACGAACGCTTCCGCCTGCTCTCCATGCCCCTGCTGGGGGTCGCCATCGGCCTTCTGGTGCTGGTGCTGATTTTCGGCTACGGCGGCGATACGGTGGGCGCCCAGCGCTGGATGGACCTGTTCATCTTCTTCGGCCCCAGCTATCAGCCCTCCGAGGTGGCGAAAATCGCGGTGATTCTCTTCTTTGCCACCCGGCTTTCCAAGCGGGAGTTCGAGAAGCGCTCGCGCTTCAGCAGACGGACCAGCCATGGCCGTTTCGGCAACCTGCTGGAGCGCATCGGCTTTCTGGAGCTGGTTCCGTACGGCATTGTGATGGTCATCGTTCTGTTCCTGCTCAAACAGGAGCCCCACATGTCCGGCATGATTCTGGTGCTGGTGGGAGCGGCCTCCGTTCTCTTTGTCTCGGGAATCGGCCTGGGCTGGTTTGCTGTCGCCATCTTCGGCGCGGGCGGGATTCTCGCCTACATCATATTTGCGACTCCATACATGACAAAGCGGATCGAGCTCTGGAAGGATCCCTGGTCGGATCCCCAGGGCAAGGGCTATCAGACCATACAGAGTCTGCTGGCCATCGCCTCCGGCGGCCCCCTGGGGCTGGGATTCGGCAAAAGCCGGCAGAAGATGCTGTATATTCCCGAGCCTCAGAACGACTTCGTGTTTCCCATTGTGGTGGAAGAGCTGGGGATGCTGGGCGGCCTGGTTGTCATGCTTCTCTTCGCTCTGCTGATCCTGCGGGGCTACTGGATCGCCCTGCACGCCCGGGATAAGTTCGGATCCCTGCTTACGGTGGGCATCATGACCCTGTTCGCCGTACAGGTCTTCCTCAACATCGGCGTGGTCACCAACCTGATCCCCAATACCGGCATTTCGCTGCCCTTCTTCAGTTACGGAGGGACGGCGCTGTGCATACAGCTGGCGGAGATGGGGATGGTGCTGTCGGTTTCCCGACAGGTGACCCCGCGTAAAAACGACTGACCCTCCGTCCGGTATGGCCGGAACGGAACCGACCATGAGGTGGTAGAATGAACATCCTCTTTACCTGTGGCGGTACGGCGGGCCATGTGAATCCCGCCGTGGCGCTGGCCCGTATTTTTCAGGAACGGCATCCGGGCTGCCGGATCCTCTTCGTGGGCGCGGATGGCGGTATGGAAAACAGACTGGTTCCCAAGGAGGGCTACCAGATCCGTACGGTCACCATTACGAACTTTCATCGCTCCATGGCTCCGGCGGACATCGCCCACAACCTGGGCACCCTGGTGAACATGGGAAAGTCCCGTCATCAGGCGAAGCAGATCCTGAAGGAATTCCAGCCGGACCTGGTGGTGGGCACCGGGGGCTACGCCTCCTACCCTGTGGTCAACGAGGCGGCTCACCGGGGAATCCCCACCGCCGTACATGAATCCAACGCTGTCCCCGGCCTGACGACCAAGGCGCTGTCCAAGGTGGTGGACCGGGTGATGGTAGGCTTTGAAGAGAGCCGAAACCACTATGACAATCCGGAAAAGGTCGTCGTGACCGGCACCCCGGTCCGGGGCGACTTCTTCCGCTACACCCGGGAGCAGGCCCGGGAAAAACTTGGCATCACGGACGACCGGCCTCTGCTGCTCTCCTACTGGGGATCTCTGGGCGCGGAGGTCATGAATCAGAAAAGCGTGGAGTTCATCTGCCGGGAGTGCTACGAGGGGGCCCCCTACCGCCACATTCACGGAGCGGGACGGGACTACCCCTGGATGCGGGAGGAACTGCTGCGGCGGGGCCTTCAGCTGGGGGACAACGGCGTGGAGGTGCGGGAGTACATCTACGACATGCCCCTGGTGATGGCGGCGGCGGACCTGGTGCTCTGCCGGGCCGGCGCCTCGACGGTCTCGGAGATCACCGCCATCGCCAAGCCCGCGGTTCTGATTCCCTCTCCCAATGTGACCGCCAACCACCAGGAAAAGAATGCCCGGGTCCTGTCGGACCAGGGCGCCGCCGTCCTCATCCGGGAGGCCGACTGCGTGGGGGACACCCTCTACGACGAAGCCCACCTCCTGCTGCGGGAGAAGGACCGGCGGGACGCCATGATCCGGGCGTTGAAGAATCTTTCCACCCCGGACGCCGGCGAAAAGATCTATCAGACCCTGCGCAGCATCATGAAGGAGTAAACCGGGACGTGGACTGACCGGAACGCTCCTTTCCGCATAGGATGGCCCGAAGTCAAGGAATTGGAGGGCTATCCCAATGAACTGTTATGAAATCCGGGGCGGACGGCCCCTGAACGGCCGCCTGGCGGTGCAGGGGGCCAAGAACAGCGTGCTGCCGGTTCTGGCGGCGGCGTTGCTGGCCCCCGGACAGAGCGTGATCCGCAACTGTCCGGACCTGACCGACGTGACGGCCACCCTGGACATCCTGCGGCTGCTGGGCTGCCGGGTCGGCCGGGAGGGGGACGCCGTCCTCATCGACGCCACCGCGCTCAGCGCGGCGGAAATCCCCGAGGAACTGATGCGGGAGATGCGCTCCTCCGTGATCTTTCTGGGCGCTCTGCTGGCCCGCCTGGGGAGCGCCCGGATCTCGTATCCCGGGGGCTGCGAACTGGGCCCCCGCCCCATCGACCTCCATCTCTCGGCGCTGCGGGCGCTGGGGGCGGAGATCCGGGAGGACCAGGGGTGCCTGCGCTGCGGGGGCAGGCTGGAAGGGCGGAAGCTCTGTCTGGCCATGCCCAGCGTGGGAGCCACGGAAAACGCCATGCTGGCGGCCTGCGGCTGCGAGGGCGTGACCTGCATTTCCGGGGCGGCCCGGGAGCCGGAGATCGTGGATCTGCAGCGCTTCCTGCGGGCCATGGGCGCGGACGTCCGGGGAGCCGGCGGCTCCGTGATCACCGTGCGGGGTGGACGGCCCCTGCACGGGGCCACCCACCGGGTGGTGGGGGACCGGATCGCCGCCGCCACGTACTTATGCGCCGCCGGGGCGGCGGGCGGCGAGGTGGAACTGACCGGGGCGGATCCGGCCCATCTCACCGTGTTTCTCGACTGCCTGGAGGAGGCCGGCTGCCGGGTGCGGACGGAGGGAGAGCGGATTCTCTTCTCGAGCCGCGGTCCTCTGCGGGGGATCTCCACGGTCCGTACCGCTCCCTATCCCGGCTTTCCCACGGACGCCCAGGCGCTGCTCATGGCGGCTCTGGCGGGGGGAAGCGGCACCACCATGTTTGTGGAGAACATGTTCGACAGCCGCTACCGGCATGTGGATGAGCTTCGTCGGATGGGCGCGGATATCCGCGCTTCCGGCCGGGTGGCCGTGGTCTCCGGCGTGGGAAAACTGCGGGGCGCCTTTGTACAGGGGACGGACCTCCGGGGCGCGGCAGCCCTGGTGGTGGCCGGCCTCGGCGCGGAGGGCGTGACCCGGGTGGCCGGACTTCGCCATATCCGGCGAGGCTACGACGGTCTGGACAGCCGTCTGCGCACGCTGGGGGCGGAGATCCGGGAACGGACAGAAAACACCAGGAACGAATCAGGGGACAGGAGACACAGGCGATGGCATCAGCGAGACGAAACCGCAGAAGAAGACGGAACCGGGGCCTGCTCGGACCCGTATTCAAAATTCTGATTGCCGTGGGCGTGGTGGTGGCCCTGACCTTCGGCGTGACCGTCTTTTTTCAGGTGGAGACGGTGACGGTGAACGGCTCGGTCCGCTACACCCCGGAAGAGGTTGTGGAGGCCAGCGGGATCCAGATCGGCGACAACCTCTACAGGTTCAACAAAAATCATATTTCCAGTCGCATCCTGCAGAGCCTCCCCTACGTGGAGGGGGTCAGCATCAACCGCAAGCCTCCCAGCACCATCGTCATCACCGTGACGGAATTTGACGCGATCGCCCGCCTGGAGCCTCCGGCCCAGGGCATTTCCATGGAGCCGGCCCAGCAGCCGGCCCAGAGCGCGGCTTCTTCCTCCGCCGATGGCAGTTCGTCTTCGTCAGGCAGCGCGGCTGGTTCGGGCAGCGCGGATGGGTCCGGCAGCGCCTCTTCCTCCGCGGACACCTCGGAGGGCGACGTGCCCCTGGAGTACGCCCACGAGGCCTGGCTGATCAGTCCGCCGGGGGCGGCGGGCTGCAAGCTGCTGGAGCCCGCGCCGGCGAACAGCAGCGCCATTCCAATTACCGGAATCGCCGCCGTCTCTCCCAAGGCCGGAACCATCCTGCAGGTGGCTCCCTCCGCCCAGGCCGGGCTGGACGCCCTGACCGGACTGCTGGGAGAGATCAACGAGCGGGGAGAACTGGGCAAGGTCAACTCCATCGCGGTGGGCAGCACGGAGATTACCCTGGGATGGATGGGCCGCTTTCAGGTGAGAATGGCCCTCAACGCGGACTTCCATTATAAGATGCGGGCGCTGGAGGCCTCCATCACCGAGGTGGAATCCCTGCGGGGCGAAGGGGTCACCGGGATCCTGGACATGACGGACGACGGAGGTCCGATCCGCTATTCTCCCTACGAGGAGTAGCCCCTTCGGGCCCTGGTGGACGGTTTGTGGATTCCGCCCATATTTCCTCTTGACCTTCTGGGAAATCGGCGGTAGAATACAGGTAATATTGTGCCGGCTGGTTGGTGGAGAGCCCCGGCACGTTCGGCAGAGACTGCTTCGGAGTCTATTCTGTTTACATAGGAGGACGGGTAAACATGGCCTTTGGATTGGATTTAGGTCCTGACAGTGTGGTCAATATCAAGGTGATCGGCGTCGGCGGAGCCGGTAACAACGTTGTCAACCGCATGGTGCGCACAGGCACCAAGGGTGTGGAATTTATCGCGATCAACACGGACAAACAGGCCCTGGCGGTTTCCAGCGCCGCGGTCAAGATGCAGATCGGGGAGAAGCTGACAAACGGACAGGGAGCCGGCTCCAATCCCGAGGTGGGGCGCAAGTCCGCGGAAGAGAGCCGCAACCAGATCACAAAAGCCGTTGAGGACGCCGATATGGTGTTCATCACCGCCGGCATGGGCGGCGGAACCGGCACCGGCGCGGCTCCCATCGTGGCGGACATCGCCAAGGAGATGGGCAAGCTGACCGTCGGCGTAGTCACCAAGCCCTTCCGCTTCGAGGGCATGCGCCGCATGCGCCAGGCGGAGAAGGGCATCGAGGACCTTCGCAGCAAGGTGGATTCCCTCGTCATCATCCCCAACGACCGTCTGAAGCTGGCCACGGATCAGAAGATCACCATGGTCAACGCCTTCGAGATCGCGGACGACGTGCTGCAGCAGGCCGTCCAGTCCATCTCGGACCTGATCAAGAACACCGGCTTCATCAACCTCGACTT
>CANRFA010000029.1 GCA_947629775.1 uncultured Oscillospiraceae bacterium | reverse complement strand
TTGTACTTGTCCCACACCTTGTTGCGGGTGACGTCGTTGTGGGCGTCGATGGTGTGGCGGGACAGCTCCAGCATCTTGGTGATGGTCAGCTCGGCCACCGCGTTGCCGTTGAGGCCGGGAGCGTTGATCACCTGGATGTTCTTGGCCTTGGCGGCTTCCAGGTCAATGTGGTTCAGGCCCACGGCGCAGACGCCGATGACCTTCAGATTGGTGGCGGCGGCGATGATGTGGGCGTCAATCTCCGGGTCTACCCGCATGATCAGCACATCATAGGAAGAAATGATGGAGCCGAGCTCTGCCTTGGAGGGCAGGATCTTGGTGGTAACCTCCATATACTTCTTCAGCTCTTCCGCAATCGCGCTGTGGACGACATCGATGATCAGACACTTCATGGAAAACATCCCTTTCTGGTTATAAAACCTGTCGGTCAGACGATCTGGAGGCAGGCCCTTCTCTGATTGCTACCATTATCGCACAAAAAGCCGAAAAGGGAAACCAACTTTTTTATGAGGGTTGCCACAGCCATTTGACTGTGATATAATGGTCTCACTCCCAACCTTTCTGCGACGGATTTCCTGCAGAATGGAGGCCCTGCCATGAATTTCCTTCACCTCAAGTACTTTCTGATGGTAGCCGAAGAGCTGAACATCACCCGGGCCGCCGAACGGCTCTATATCTCCCAGCAGTCCCTGTCCAACCACATTGGCAACCTGGAGCGGGAGCTGGACGTAAAGCTCTTCACCCGCTCCCCCAAGCTGTCTCTGACCTACGCCGGAGAGCAGCTGGTGCAGACCGCCACCCAGATTCTGGACCTCTACAGCCAGTTTCTCAACCGGGTGGGGGATATCAACCGCCACTACCTGGGGGTGCTGCGGGTGGGCATCTCCCACACCTGCGGCCTGGCTCTGCTCCCCCAGGTGCTTCCCAGGTTCCGGGAGGAGTTTCCCATGGTGGAGTTCTCCCTCTTCGAGGGTAACTCCTCCGAACTGGAGGACGAGCTCTCCCACGGCCGGGTGGACCTGATCATCTGCTTCCAGCCCATCCTGCTGGAGGGCATCCGGACCACCCTGCTGACGGAGCAGCGGCTGATGATGGTGGTGCCCCGTCGGTTCATGACGGATCTCTTCGGCTCCCGGGCGGAGGAGATGCGCCGGCAGTTCTTCGCCGGCGCGGACATCAACGCCTTCTCCTCCATGCCCTTCGTGCTCATCAAGCGGGGCAACCGCACCCGCAGTATTGTGGACCAGTACTTCTCCCGCTACTACTTCAAGGCCAAGCTGCTGCTGGAGACGGAAAACACCGTCACCACCCTGGCCATGGCCCAGGCGGGGGTGGGAATCACAATCTGTCCCCAGCTCTTCCTGCGGGCCATGCCCTACTTCGCGGGCAGCGAAAGCCCCAGCATCGACTGCTTCCCGCTGACAGACCCCTCCACCACCAGCAAGCTGGTGGCGGGCATCCGCACGGACCGCTATCTGTCCCACTTCGGAGACCGGTTCATCGAGCTGGCCCACACCGCGCTCAATCCCTCTTCCTGACTTCCGGATCCCCCTTCCGCTTCCGGGCGGAAGGGGGGTCTTTCGGTTCCGACCTTACTGCAGCGTCTCCACTTCGTTCATCCACAGCGTGGCCATGGCGTCCGAGGGCATGCGCCAGTCGCCCCGGGGCGACAGGGTGAGGGTGCCCACCTTGGGCCCGTCCGGCAGACAGGAGCGCTTGAACTGCTGGGCAAAGAAGCGGCGGTAGAAGTTCTTCAGCCAGCGCAGGATGGTCTCCCGGCCGTAGGTTCCCTCCAGGGCCTGCAGGGCCAGGCGATAGACCTTCCGGGGCGGGAATCCCCAGCGGATGGCGTAGTAGAGGAAAAAGTCGTGGAGCTCGTAGGGCCCCACCAGGTCCTCCGTCTTCTGGGCGATCTCTCCCTCCTTGGGGGGCAGCAGCTCCGGAGACACCGGCGTATCCAGAATGTCCCGCAGAACAGCGGACAGCCGGGGATCCGTCGCCTCGTTCTCGTCCGCCACATAGGCTACCAGGTGGCGCACCAGGGTCTTGGGGATGGAGGCGTTGACGCCGTACATGGACATGTGATCGCCGTTGTAGGTCGCCCAGCCCAGAGCCAGCTCGCTTAAGTCGCCGGTTCCCACCACCATGCCGCCCGTGCGGTTGGCCACATCCATCAGCACCTGGGTGCGCTCCCGGGCCTGTCCGTTTTCAAAGGTAACGGACAGATCCTCCATGGACTGGCCGATATCCCGGAAATGGACCTTCACGGCCTCGCCGATATCCACCGTCTGGAATGTCGCTCCAACGCGCTCCGCCAGCACTTCCGCGTTGGATTTCGTGCGGCTGGTGGTCCCGAAGCAGGGCATGGTGAGGGCCACGATGTCCGTCCGGGGCCGGCCCAGCATATCCATGGCCCGGGCGGTAATCAGGAGCGCCAGCGTGGAGTCCAGACCGCCGGAGAGCCCCACCACGGCGGTACTGGCCCGGGTGTGCTTCAGGCGCTTTTTCAGGCCGGCGGCGGCGATGGTCAGAATCTCCTGGCAGCGGGCCGCCCGGTCCCCGTGGTCCGCCGGCACGAAGGGGTTGGGAGCGATGAAGCGGGTCAGGACGGTATCCGCCGGCTTGAGGTCCGCCTCCGTCACGCGGGCGATGCCCCACTCCCCAAGGTCCTCTTCATAGATGGACTGGAAGGTGGTGTTCTTCCGCCGCTCGCTCATCAGGCGGTCCACATCCACTTCCGTGACGATGAGGCCGCAGGTAAAGCGGGTCTCCGCCAGGATGGCGCCGTTTTCGGCAATCAGATTGTGGCCGGCGAACACCAGATCCGTGGAGGACTCTCCCTCCCCGGCGTCCGCGTAGATATAGGCGCACAGCAGACGGGCGGACTGGCCGCTCACCAGCTGCCGGCGGTAATCCGCCTTGCCCACCAGCTCGTCGCTGGCGGAGAGGTTGCAGATCAGGGTGGCGCCGGCCCGGGCCAGGGCGTTGGAGGGGGGATCCGAAGCCCACAGGTCCTCGCAGATCTCCACGCCGATGGTCAGGTTGGGCACGTCGGGGCAGGCGAACAGCTGCTGGGCCACCAGCACCGGCGCCTCCTGGCCGGGCACCTTCACCGTGGCGGAGAAGAGCGCGTCGGCACCGGAGAACCAGCGCCGCTCATAGAACTCGCTGTAGTTGGGAACCCTGGTTTTGGGCACAAAACCCAGCACCTGACCCCGGTGCAGCACAGCCGCGCAGTTGTAGAGTTTGCCCGCCGCCCGCACGGGCAGGCCCAGGGCGATGATCATGTCCAGATGGGCCGTGGCCTCCCGCACCGTCTGCAGGGCCTTCGCCGCTCCGTCCAGAAGGGTGTCCTGTAAAAACAGGTCTCCGCAGGTATAGCCGGTCAGGCAGAGCTCCGGCAGCACCAGCACGCGGACTCCCCGCTGCCAGGCCTCTCCGATGAGTTCGATGCACTGCCGGGCGTTATAGGGGCAGTCCGCCACCCGGATTTCCGGCGTTCCCGCCGCCACCTTTACAAATCCATCCCGCATGGATGCATACTCCTCTCGTTCGTGTCTGTCCGGCTCCATGCCCTTCCGGCAGAACGGCGCAGCCGGGCCGTCCGGATCCGATTGCCCTATGATACCCTGCCCGGCGGGAAAAAGCAAGCGGAAAACCCTTGACGGCGGCGGGGACCTGTGCTAAAGTGGCTGGGCCGCGTTTTCACACTTTCCATCGTTGAAGTGCAGCGGAACTTCTGAAAGATTCGAGGCGGTCTATCCGTGAGCAAACATATTGTCATCATCGGCCTGGGCCTGATCGGCGGCTCCATGGCCCGGGCCCTGCGGGGCTTCGAGGATTTCGACATCATCGGCGTGGACGTCAGCCAGCCCACGATGCGCTACGCCCTGGAGAACGAGATTGTGGACGAGGCGGAGGAGGATCCGGTCAAAGCGCTGGCCCGGGGCGATCTGGTGTTTCTCTGCCTGCACCCCCAGGGCATCATCGACTTCATGGCGGAACACCGGGACCACTTCAAGGAAGGGGCCATGGTCACCGACGTCTGCGGCATCAAGGGCTCCATTCTGGAGGGGGCGAAGGTCCTGCCGCCCACCGTCTCGTTCGTGGGCGGCCACCCCATGGCGGGCACGGAGTTCTCCGGCATCCAGAACTCCCTGGTCAACATGTTCCACGGCGCCCATTATATTCTGGTCCCCAACGAGCAGTCCCACCCCGACCACCTGGAACTGATGGAGCGGGTAGCCGAGTACGTGGGCTGCACCGACGTGGTGATGACCACGGCGAAGGAGCACGACACCATCATCGCCTATACCAGCCAGATGATGCACATCATCGCCGTCTCCGTCTGCGACGACGAGAGTCTGTTCCACTGCCAGGGCTTTGAAGGAGACTCCTTCCGGGGCTGCACCCGGGTGGCGGCCCTGGACGTGCCCCTCTGGACCCAGCTGTTTACCCTCAACGCCGACGCTCTGGGAGACGCCCTGGAGAAGCTGGAGAGCAACATCCGCCTCTACCGGGAAACCATTCAGTCCGGCGACCGGGAGACTCTGATCCGCAAGCTCACCTTCTCCGCGGCCCGCAAGAGGCGCATGAACCGCCTGGAGAAGGCCACCGGAGCCGTGGGCCGGGACGCGCAAGGCTGAGCGCCCCTTCATGACCGGAACCGTCCGGATCCGACGTCTCTCCTGCAGAAGCCCGTTGTCGGGCTTCTGCATTTTTTGTCGCCGCATCCTGCATCTTCGTCAAAATACATGAAAGCCGCAAGTCTCAATCCTGCATTTTCAGGAATTGAACGATTGCAAAAGTGTTGAAAACAGGCTATAATGAGGCCATCACAGGAACGGTTTTGCATGAATAGAATTTTTTCCTGCATTTCAGAGACACCCTTTCTGACGGATGCAAGACCGACGTCAGTCAATTTTCAGGAAGTGAGGGAACAGCATGAAGGATCAGAGCAGACAGGAGGGCTTTGAGCGACAGGGACTCTATGACCCCGCCTTCGAGCACGACGCCTGCGGAATCGGCGTGGTGGTGGACATCAAGGGCCGCCAGAGCTATCAGACCGTGGATGACGCCCTGCGGATTGTGGAAAAGCTGGAGCACCGCGCCGGCAAGGACGC
Organism: uncultured Oscillospiraceae bacterium; assembly: GCA_947629775.1. Lineage (GTDB taxonomy): Bacteria > Bacillota > Clostridia > Oscillospirales > Oscillospiraceae > Lawsonibacter. The sequence continues at coordinate 19,285 of CANRFA010000029.1, read as the reverse complement.
GGAAGGCAAGACCGGCGACGGCGTAGGCATCCTCCTCCAGATCTCCCACAGCTTTTTCAGCAAAGAGGGAGAGCGGATGGGCATCGACCTGGGCGGCCCCCGGGACTACGGCGTGGGCATGTTCTTCTTCCCCCAGGACATTCTCAAACGCAACCGGGCCAAGAAGATGTTCGAGGTCATCGCCGAGAAGGAAGGCGTGGAATTCCTGGGCTGGCGCAAAGTGCCCGTATGCCCCGAGATTCTGGGCCAGAAGGCGCTGGACAAAATGCCCAACATCCAGCAGGCCTTCCTCCGCCGCCCCGCCAACGTGGCGAAGGGGCTCGACTTCGACCGCAAACTGTACATCATCCGCCGGCTGTTCGAACAGTCCAACGACAACACCTATGTTCCCTCTCTCTCCAGCCGCACCATCGTCTATAAGGGCATGTTCCTGGTCGGCCAGCTGCGCCGGTTCTATCTGGACCTGCAGAGCCCTGACTACCAGAGCGCCATCGCCTGCGTCCACTCCCGGTTCTCCACCAACACGAACCCCAGCTGGGAGCGGGCCCACCCCAACCGCTTTATCCTTCACAATGGCGAGATCAACACGATCCGCGGCAACGCGGACCGCATGCTCTCCCGGGAGGAGATCTTCCACAGCGACGTCCTCTCCGACGAGGATATGGATAAGGTCTTCCCGGTCGTCAACAAGGAAGGCTCCGACTCCGCCATGCTGGACAATACCCTGGAGTTCCTGGTCATGGGCGGCATGGAACTGCCTCTGGCGGTCATGACCACCATCCCCGAGCCCTGGATGAAGGACGACTCCATCTCCCGGGCCAAGCGGGATCTCTATCAGTACTACGCCATCATGATGGAGCCCTGGGACGGCCCCGCCTCCATCCTCTTCTCCGACGGCGACACCCTGGGCGCCGTGCTGGACCGCAACGGCCTGCGTCCCAGCCGCTATCTGATCACGGACGACGACCGCCTGATCCTCTCCTCCGAGGTGGGCGCGCTGGACGTGGATCCCGCCCACATCGTAAAGAAGTCCCGTCTCCAGCCCGGTCGCATGCTGCTGGTGGATACCGTCCAGGGACGGATCATCGACGACCGGGAACTCAAGGAGTCCTACGCCGCCCGGCAGCCCTACGGCGAGTGGCTGGACCGCAGCCTGATCCGTCTGCGCGATCTTCCCATTCCCAACCGCAAGGTGCATGCCTACTCCAACGGAGAACTGAAGCGGCTGCAGAAGGCCTTCGGCTACGCCTACGAGGACGTGAAGAACACGATCCTCACCATGGCCCGCACCGGCGCGGAGCCCACCGCCGCCATGGGCATCGACATCCCTCTGGCGGTGCTCTCCGGCCACGAGCAGCCCCTGTTCAACTACTTCAAGCAGCTCTTCGCCCAGGTCACCAACCCGCCCATCGACGCCATCCGGGAAGTGGTGGTCACGGATACCACCGTCTACGTGGGCAACGACGGCAACCTGCTGCAGGAGAAGGCGGAAAACGCCCGGGCCCTGCAGATTCCCCGGCCCATTCTCACCAGCGTGGAGCTGATGAAGATCCAGGCCATGAAGGTGCCCGGCTTCCAGGTGGAGACGGTCTCCATCCTCTATTATAAGAACACTCCCCTCAAGCGGGCTCTGGACCGGCTGTTCGTGAACGTGGACAGGGCCTACCGCCACGGGGCCAACATCATCATCCTCTCGGACCGGGGCGTGGACGAGAACCACGTGGCCATCCCCTCCCTGCTGGCGGTCTCCGCCGTGGAGCGCTACCTGATCCGCACCAAGAAGTCCACCGCCGTCTCCCTGGTACTGGAGTCCGCGGAGCCCCGGGACGTGCAGCACTTCGCCACCCTGCTGGGCTACGGCGCCCGGGCGGTGAACCCCTACCTGGCTCACGACACGATCGGCGATCTGATCGAGCAGGGCCTGCTGGACAAGGACTACCACACCGCCGTCAAGGACTACAACGAAGCCATCCTCAACGGCATCGTGAAGATCGCCTCCAAGATGGGCATCTCCACCATCCAGTCCTACCAGAACGCCCAGATCTTCGAGGCGGTCGGCATCGCGAAGGACGTGGTGGACGAGTACTTCACCGGCACCCTGAGCCGGGTGGAAGGCGTCGGCCTCAAGGAGATCGGCGAGATGGTGGACAGCCATCACTCCCGCGCCTTCGATCCCCTGGGTCTGGGCGAAGACAGTTCTCTGGACAGCCTGGGCGAGCACAAGGCCCGGGCCGGCGAAGAGGACCACCTCTATAACCCGAAGACCATCCATCTGCTCCAGGAGGCGGTCTGGAACGGAGACTACAACCTCTTCAAGCAGTACACCGCCCTCGTGGACGACGACAGCTATCCCCACACCCTGCGGGGCCTGATGGAGATGCAGTATCTGCCGGAGCCCATCCCCCTGGACGAAGTGGAGAGCGTGGACTCCATCGTAAAGCGCTTCAAGACCGGCGCCATGTCCTTCGGCTCCATCTCCCGGGAGGCCCACGAGTGCATGGCCACCGCCATGAACACCCTGGGCGGCTACTCCAACTCCGGCGAAGGCGGCGAGGACCCCGCCCGCTTCGGCACCATCACCAACTCCGCCATCAAGCAGGTGGCCTCCGGCCGCTTCGGCGTCACCAGCGAGTACCTGGTCTCCGCCCGGGACCTGCAGATCAAGATGGCCCAGGGCGCCAAGCCCGGCGAGGGCGGACACCTGCCCGGCAAGAAGGTCACCCCGGAAGTGGCCCACACCCGTCACTCCACCGCCGGCGTCACCCTGATCTCCCCGCCCCCGCACCACGACATCTACTCCATCGAGGATCTGGCGCAGCTGATCTACGATCTGAAGAACGCCAACCGGCAGGCCCGGATCTCCGTCAAGCTCTGCTCCGAGCCGGGCGTCGGCACCATCGCCGCCGGCGTGGCCAAGGCCGGCGCGCAGGTGGTTCTCATCTGCGGCTATGACGGCGGCACCGGCGCCGCTCCCCGCAACTCCATCCACACCGCCGGCGTACCCTGGGAACTGGCCGTCGCCGAGACCCATCAGACCCTGATCGCCAACGGCCTGCGCTCCCGCATCATCGTCGAGGCGGACGGCAAGCTGATGAGCGGCCGGGACGTGGCCATCGCCTGCATGCTGGGCGCCGAGGAATTCGGCTTCGCCACCGCCGCCCTGGTCACCATGGGCTGCGTCATGATGCGGGTGTGCAACCTGGGCACCTGCCCCATGGGCATCGCCACCCAGAACCCCGAACTGCGCAAGCGGTTCATCGGCAAGCCCGAGTACGTCATGAACTTCATGCGCTTCGTCGCGCAGGATCTGCGCGAGCACATGGCGAAGCTGGGCGTGCGCACCATCAACGAACTGGTGGGCCGCACGGACCTTCTGAAGGTCCGGGAGCACGCCGTCAACGACCGGGCCGCCACCGTGGATCTCTCCAGCATCCTCGGCAACCCCTATGTGGGGCAGAATGTGAAGACCCACTTCGATCCCGCGGACGTCTACGACTTCCAGCTGGAGAAGACCGTGGACATGAAGCTTCTCAAAAAGCTCAACGGCGCGCTGGCCGCCGGCGAAAAGAAGACCTTCAAGGTCAACCTCACCTCCACGGACCGCACCTTCGGCACCATCCTCGGCAGCGACATCACCCGTCTGCACGGCAACTCCCTGCCGGAAGACACCTTCACCATCCAGTGCAAGGGCGGCGCCGGCCAGTCCTTCGGTGCCTTCATCCCCAAGGGTCTGACCCTGCAGCTGGAAGGCGACTGCAACGACTACATGGGCAAGGGTCTCTCCGGCGGCAAGATCATCGTCTTCCCCCCGAAGAACGCGGCCTACAAGGCGGAAGAGAACATCATCATCGGCAACGTGGCTCTCTACGGCGCCACCAGCGGCAAGGCCTTCATCAACGGCATCGCCGGCGAACGCTTCGCCGTCCGGAACTCCGGCGCCTGGGCGGTCGTGGAAGGCGTGGGCGACCACGGCTGCGAGTACATGACCGGCGGCCGGGTCCTGGTTCTGGGCCCCACCGGCAAGAACTTCGCGGCCGGCATGTCCGGCGGCATCGCTTACGTGTGGGACGAGGACCGGGATCTGTACCTGCGGCTCAACAAGTCGCTGGTCTCCATGGATACCGTCACCGACAAGCACGACGTGGCGGAGATCCGCCAGATGCTCACCGAGCACGTGGCGGCCACCGGTTCGCCCAAGGGAGCGGAAATCCTGGCCCACCTGAACGAGAAGGCCAGCTGCTTCAAGAAGATTCTGCCCAGGGACTACGCCCGCATGATGAGCACCATCGCCGAATTCCAGGGCCAGGGCCTGAGCTACGAAGAGGCCGAGATCGAGGCCTTCAACGTCAACACCAAGGAGTAAGGGGGAGCGCGTCATGGGAAAAGTTACTGGATTTATGGATTACACCCGGCAGAACAATCCTGCCGAGGCCCCTCTGGACCGGATTGAACACTGGAAGGAATTCCACCCCCGTCTGCAGGAGGCGGACCGGCGCCAGCAGGGCGCCCGCTGCATGGAGTGCGGCGTTCCCTTCTGCCAGTCCGGCGTGCAGCTCAACGGCATGTTCACCGGCTGCCCCCTTCACAACCTGGTTCCCGAGTGGAACGACCTGCTCTACACCGGCAATCTGCCCCAGGCCGTAGAGCGGCTTCGCAAGAAGAATAACTTCCCCGAGTTCACCGGCCGCGTCTGTCCCGCCCTCTGCGAGGCGGCCTGCACCTGCGGGTTCCATGGGGATCCCGTCACGGTCAAGGACAACGAGCTGGGGATCATCGAAGAGGCCTACAGCCGCGGGCTGATTCAGCCCCGCGTCCCCCGGCACCGCAGCGGAAAGCGGATCGCCATCGTGGGCGCCGGTCCCTCCGGCCTGGCGGCGGCTGACCAGCTGAACCAGCGGGGCCACAGCGTCACCGTCTTCGAGCGGGCGGACCGCGTGGGTGGCCTGCTGATGTACGGCATCCCCAACATGAAGCTGGAGAAGAAGTACATCCAGCGCCGCGTGGAAATCATGACGGCGGAAGGCATCGACTTCCAGACCGGCGTCAACGTGGGCGTGGATAAGAGCGCCCAGGAGCTGATGGACAGCTACGACGCCGTCATCCTCTGCACCGGCGCCAAGCAGCCCCGGGACCTGAACGTCCCCGGCCGGGACGCCAACGGCATCCACTTCGCCGTGGACTTCCTGACCGCCACCACGAAGAGCCTTATCGCCTCCCGCCTGAAGGACGGCAACTTCATCAGCGCGAAGGATAAGGACGTGATCATCATCGGCGGCGGCGACACCGGCAACGACTGCGTGGGCACCTCCATCCGCCACGGGTGCAAGAGCGTCATCCAGCTGGAGATGATGCCCAAGCTGCCGGACCAGCGCACCGAGCACAACCGCTGGCCCGAATGGCCCCGGATCTGCAAGACCGACTACGGCCAGGAGGAGGCCATCGCCCTCTTCGGCCACGACCCCCGCATCTATCAGACCACCGTCAAGGAGCTGCTGAAGGATGAAAACGGCAACCTGCGCGCCGTCGTTACCATCAGGCTGGAGCCCAAGAAGGACCCCAAGAGCGGCCGCATGCTCATGACCGAGGTCCCCGGCACGGAGGAGGAACTCCCCTGCCAGCTGCTGCTGATCGCCGCCGGCTTCCTGGGCCCCGAGGCCTATGTGCCCCAGGCCTTCGGCACGCAGACGGATCCCCGCTCCAACATCCGCACGGACGGTTCCTACGCTACCTCCATCCCCGGCGTGTTCGCCGCCGGCGACGCCCGGCGGGGCCAGTCCCTGGTGGTGTGGGCCATCCAGGAGGGCCGCAGCGTGGCCCGGGAAGTGGATCGCTATCTGATGGGCTATACGTACCTCCCGTAAACAGGTACTTCACATACGGCACCCTCTCCGGTCCGGAGGGGGTGCCGTCCGTTCGTTCTTCCCCGTCCGTTCAACCAGCGGTTGATTGACTCCCTCCCGCTCCGGTCTTATACTGGACAGCACGAGGCAATCGCCCGGAAAGGAGCTGCGCGTCATGAGAAGCTATATGGAACTGCGTCTTTTCAACCGCGGATTCTTCCGTCTCTCCGACGGGAGCGACTTCCCATGCCCGCCTGCCCTTCCACGCTCCGAGGTTTTCCCCTGCGCTTCGCGCAGGAACGTTCCTTCCGAAAACCATACCGCGCCGGCCATGGGAGTCTGTCTCTCCACAGCCGGCGCGTTTTCGTATTTCCGGGCCTCTTCCGGTCCGCTTCCAGCCCGGAAATCCACCCGGCCGCGGGCCATCCCCTTCCGGACAGGGCCTCTCATGATTCCAGGAAAGGAGAAAGATGCTCCATGATCAGCCCAACCTTAGGCGAAATCTCCCTCCAGGACGCCGCCGCCGTCATCGCCCGGCGCGCGGGCTCCGGACAGCCCGATCAGTACAATGTGGTGATCGGCACCGACAGCCAGAACTTCGACACAACCAAAGTCGTGGTGGTGATCGCCCTGCACCACGTGGGACACGGCGGCATCTTCTTCTACGAGGTGCGCCATGTCCGTCTCATCCGCAACGTAGGGCAGAAGCTCTACTACGAGACTCAGCTGAGCCTCGAATGCGCGCAGCGGCTGGTGGCCATTTTCGACCAGATGAAGCGCTCCGGGACCTTCGACTATACGAAGCGCCTCAGCCTGGCGATCCATATAGACGCCGGCCCCAACGGTCCCAGCAATCAGGTGATCCCTGAGCTGATCGGGTGGGTCTCCTCCTGCGGCTTCCAGGCCGTGGTGAAACCGGACTCCTTCGCCGCCTGCGCGATCGCCAACCGCATCAGCAAGTAATCCGGACCGGAACAGCCCCGGGCACGGACCCGGGGCTTCCCGGCCTTTGCTTCTGCGGGAGATTTCCCTGACGAATCCACGATCCGAGGGATTCCGCTCCCGCTCCGCGGGGGAAAAGCTCCCGGCGATGGGCGCGGAACATCCGTAAAGCGGCCTGTTCCTTCGAAACCAGCCCCGCGCTTTCGCCGCCTGCCGGCCTGGAATCCGTCTCTCAGCCTCCGGCCAGCAGCTCCCGGTAGATCTCCAGGTCCAGGTCCTTGAAGACGTTGAAAATCACCTTCATGGAGGAGCCGGTCTCTCTCTGCCAGTCCTCCACGGTCTGGACTGCGATCTCCGCCGCCCGCCGGTTGGGGAAATGGAACTCGCCGGTAGAGATGCAGCAGAACGCCACGCTCTCCAGCTTCGTCCGCGCCGCCAGTTCCAGGCAGGAGCGGTAGCAGGAGGCCAGCAGCCTCTCATCCTCCCGGCTCACCCGGCCCCGGATGATGGGGCCCACCGTGTGGAGCACATACCGGCAGAGCAGATTATATCCCGGCGTAATCTTCGCCCGGCCCGTGGGCTCCTCGTACCCCTGCTCCTCCATCAGGCGGGCGCAGGCCAGACGAAGCTGCATGCCGGCGAAGGTGTGGATGCAGTTGTCGATGCAGTTGTGGCAGGGATAGTAGCACCCCGTCATCCCGCTGTTGGCGGCGTTGACAATGGCGCCGCAGCGCAGCGTGGTGATATCCCCCTGCCAGAGGCAGAGATTCCCCCGCAGAGGAACCAGGTCCGCCGCGTCGGTTACGCGCCTGCCCGCCAGCTCCTCCTGGAGATACGCGTCCTGCACCCGCTCCACCTCTTCCGGAATGCCGCCCGGCATGCGGACGTTCATCAGGGAGCGCAGCAGGCGGCGCTGCTGTCCCTCCTCCTCCGGAATCTCCACGCCCCGAAAGCGGGGCTCCTCCTCCAGCAGATGGCCGATCAGGTACCGGCGCCGTTCCGTCTGTGTCATGCGTTTCCTCTCCTTCCGAAGCCACCGCGGCTTCCGTCTTCTGTTCCCCCCATTGTACAGGCAGAGGCCGGTTCCGGCAAGAGGGCACTTTTTCCTGCCTGCCGCGGCATGTCCGCCGGCATCCCGGAGGGAAACACCTCCTGATTGTTCCTGAACTTCTTTTTCTTGACATTTTCGTTCAGAACCTGTATTCTGAAGACATCCCATCCATACCACGGGAGCGGCGCCCTTCCGGCCGCGCTCCTGGAAAGGAGCTGATACTCATGCTGGAACTGCAGGGGAAATACGCCACGGCCAAGGTCTTCACCGACGTAGTGGACCAGGCCTCCATCTCTCAGGTCATTCAGCTGCTCAACCAGCCCTACGCGGCGGGCAGCCGGGTCCGCATGATGCCGGACATTCACGCCGGCGCGGGCTGCACAGTGGGGACCACCATGACGGTGGGCAGCCAGATCTGCCCCAACCTGGTGGGGGTGGATATCGGGTGCGGCATGGAAACGGCCCGCATCCGGGAGGACCACCTGGAAATGCAGCAGCTGGACGTCCTGATCCGGGAGAAAATCCCCTCCGGCTTTGAAATCCACAAGTACGACCACCGCCGCTGCGACGAGGCCCATCTGGACCAGCTCTGCTGCGCGAAACACGTGGACCTTCTCCGCGCCAACAAGAGCCTGGGAACCCTGGGCGGCGGCAACCACTTCATCGAGGTGGACCGGGACGACGAAGGTCGCCTCTACATCGTCATCCACTCCGGCAGTCGCCACCTGGGACTGGAGATCGCCAACTGGTACCAGAAGGCGGGCTACAACGCCCTTACCACCTGGAGCCAGGAGGAGCGCAACGCGGTCATTGACAATCTGAAAGCCCAGGGCCGCCAGAAGGACATCGAAAAGGCGCTTAAAGCCATGGGCAAAAAGTCCTGCGGGATCCCCTTCCCCCTGGCCTACGTGGAGGGCGAACTGCTGGAACAGTACCTCCACGACATGCACATCGCCCAGAACTTCGCCGTTCTCAACCGCCAGGTAATGCTGAACGAGATCGTGAAGGGACTGAAGCTTCACGTGGAGGAGCAGTTCACCACGATCCACAACTACATCGACGTGAAGGCCCACATTCTCCGCAAGGGGGCCGTCTCCGCCCAGGCGGGCGAACAGCTCCTGATCCCCATCAACATGCGCGACGGCAGTCTGATCTGCGTCGGCCGGGGCAACGAGGACTGGAACTTCTCCGCTCCCCATGGAGCGGGACGGCTGATGAGCCGCAGCGAAGCCCGGGAATCCCTCACCGTCTCCGAATTCCGCAAGCAGATGGAGGGGATCTACACCACCTCGGTGGGCCGCAGCACCCTGGACGAGAGTCCCATGGCCTACAAGGGCATGTCCGACATCGTCGACAACATCGGCCCCACCGCCGAAATCCGGAAGATCATCCGTCCGGTCTACAACTTCAAGGCCGGAGGCGAGGAATGAGGCCCAGGTCTCTTCCCGTCTCCTTCTTCCAGAAAGCCGTCTGTCCCTCCTGGGGGCAGACGGCTTTTCTGTTCTGAACCACGCGTGGGGATTCAGCCCCTGACGGTCTCCGGGAACCGCTTCCGCTGATCTGTGGCGCCATGGATTGCGTCCGTGTTCCGGATTCCGAAAGTCTGCGATCGAACCCGCTTCAGCCGGGGGACTGTCTCCGGACGGCTTCGGCAAGAAGGCGACGCTCCTCCACCCAGTCCAGAAACGCGCTGCAGGGCCACCAGGGCTCCATGGCGGTCCGGATTTCCTCCTCCGAGCGATCCATCCGCTCCAGCAGAAAAATCCGCGCCCGAACCAGTCTTCGCATGCTGTCCACGGTTCCCTCTTCCAGATACCCGTCCACAATCTCCAGCACAAGGGGCAGCAGCGACCGGTTCCAGCCCGCGTCCAGCAGAAAGGAGCGCGCTTCGGCGTGGTTCCTCCCCTCCCGGGCAAACCATTCGATCATCTGCCTTTGCTCCTCGGGTCCCGTCGTTTTGAGCAGCTTTGCCCAGTACGACTCGATCTCCTCCATGGTATCCCGCGGTCCGACCAGCCCGTCGACCTCCCAGAATTCCTTCAGCCCCCAGTTCTCGATCTCCCCGTTTTCCACCCCGTTGACGAAGTCCACGACGGAATCGAAGGCGGTGCCCACAAAGCGGAAGGTCTCCATCCACAGCTCCTGCTCAAACAGCCGGCCCGCCTTCCTCTGCACATACCGGAGAAGCTGACGGCTCAGTCTGGTCATCGCCTTGCGCCCATCCAGGTCAACGCGCTGAAAGATGGCCTCGATCTGGCCTCTCCAGACTTCTTCCGTTTCCTTCTTCCGCGCAGATCTTCCCTGCCGCTTCGGGCCGGAAGGCGCCCGGTCCATGAAAAGCGGATCCGCGCCTGACTCCGGCGCAAGGTCTTTTCTCTCTTCTTCCATACAACGCGCATCCTTTCTCCGACTTCCGATCTTCGATGCCGCGATCCTGCCGCGAACCCGGATTCCCTCCGGGACGCTCCCGTTCCCGCCCGGGCTCTCCGAAGCGGTCCATGGAATACCGGAACCGTCGGAGAGAACACGCGAACCTGCGCGGTCTGTCTTCCAGTCCCGCAGGGCCTGTTCCCCGCACCGGGTCCGGGAAGAACCCGATGTTCTTCAGCGCGCCCGAACGTAACGAAAGGGAGCGTTCCCGGAGGAACGCTCCCTGAAAAAACTCAGCGCGGAGAATTACTCGTCGATCTCGATGACGACGCCGGAGCCGACGGTACGGCCGCCCTCACGGATAGCGAAGCGGAGGCCCTTCTCGATGGCGATGGGGGTGATCAGCTCGACCTTCATGTCGACGTTGTCGCCGGGCATGCACATCTCGGTGCCCTCGGGCAGGGTGATGACGCCGGTCACGTCGGTGGTGCGGAAGTAGAACTGGGGACGGTAGTTGTTGAAGAACGGGGTGTGACGGCCGCCCTCTTCCTTCTTCAGGACGTACACCTGGCCGACGAACTTGGTGTGGGGGTGGATGGAGTTGGGCTTAGCCAGAACCTGGCCACGCTCGATCTCGGTCTTGGCAACGCCACGGAGCAGGCAGCCCGCGTTGTCGCCGGCCTCGACGAAGTCGAGAGTCTTATGGAACATCTCCATGGAGGTGACGACGGTGGTGCGCTTCTCCTCGGTGAGGCCCACGATCTCGACGGTCTCGCCAGCCTTCAGAACGCCACGCTCGACACGGCCGGTAGCCACGGTGCCGCGGCCGGAGATGGTGAAGACGTCCTCAACGGGCATCAGGAAGGGCAGAGTGTCGTCACGCGGAGGAGTGGGGATCCACTCGTCAACAGCGTCCATGAGCTCCTTGATGCAGGCATACTCGGGGGCGTTGGGATCGGTGGACTCGGAAACCAGAGCGTTCAGAGCGGAACCACGGATGATGGGGGTGTCGTCGCCGGGGAAGCCATAGAAGTCGAGCATCTCGCGGACTTCCATCTCAACCAGCTCCAGCAGCTCCTCGTCGTCGACCTGGTCGCACTTGTTCAGGAAGACGAGGACGGAGGGCACGTTCACCTGACGGGCCAGCAGCAGGTGCTCCTTGGTCTGAGCCATGGGGCCGTCGGAGGCAGCGATGACCAGGATGGCGCCGTCCATCTGAGCAGCACCGGTGATCATGTTCTTGATATAGTCAGCATGGCCCGGGCAGTCAACGTGAGCATAGTGACGGGCGTCCGTCTCGTACTCCACGTGGGCGGTGTTGATGGTGATGCCGCGCTCGCGCTCCTCAGGAGCCTTGTCGATGCTGGCATAGTCGGTGTAGGCAGCCTTGCCCTGGAAAGCGAGGTACTTGGTGATGGCGGCGGTCAGGGTGGTCTTGCCATGGTCGATGTGACCGATGGTGCCGATGTTTACGTGGGGCTTGTTGCGCTCGAATTTCTGTTTGGCCATTGGAATTTCCTCCTTATATGCAGTTCATTGGTTCTGGATAAAGGGGCCTGTCTGCATGTCAGGGACATTGTACCCTATCCCCTGGCTAATTGCAAGCCCATTTTCGCGGGATTGAACCGTGCGGACCGGATCAGTCCAGGCTTCTCCCCCGCTGCGCGATAATTTTCTCCGCGATGTTCTTCGGAATCTCCACGTAGCTGTGAGGCTCCATGGTATACTGGCCGCGGCCCTGGGTACGGGACCGCAGGTCGGTGGCGTAGCCGAACATCTCGGACAGGGGGACCAGCGCGTCCACCTGGGTGGCGCCGGGACGGACCTCCTGGCCCTGAATCATGCCCCGGCGGGAATTCAGGTCGCCGATCACGTTGCCCAGATAGTCGTCGGGCACCGTCACGGAAACCTTCATGATCGGCTCCAGCAGCGTGGCGTTGGCCTTGCGGCAGGCCTCCTTGAAGGCCATGGAGCCGGCAATCTTGAACGCCATCTCGGAAGAGTCCACTTCGTGGAAGGACCCGTCGAACAGGGTGACCTTTACGTCCACCACGGGGTAGCCGGCCAGAACGCCCGCGTTCATGGCTCCCTGGATACCCGCGTCCACCGCGGGAATGAACTCCTTGGGAATGGCGCCGCCCACAATGGCATTGACGAATTCGTAGCCCTTGCCCGTCTCGTTGGGCTCCACACGGATCTTGACGTGACCGTACTGGCCCTTGCCGCCGGACTGACGGGCATACTTGGTCTCCTGCTCCACCGCCTTGCGGATGGTCTCCTTGTAGGCCACCTGGGGGGCGCCTACGTTGGCTTCCACCTTATACTCGCGCAGCAGGCGGTCCACGATGATTTCCAGGTGGAGCTCGCCCATGCCGGCGATGATGGTCTGACCGGTCTCCTCGTCGGTGTAGGTCTTGAACGTGGGGTCCTCCTCCGCCAGCTTCATCAGGGCGATGCCCATCTTTTCCTGACCGGCTTTGGTCTTGGGCTCGATGGCCACCCGGATGACGGGCTCGGGGAACTCCATGGACTCGAGGATGATGGGGTGCTTCTCGTCGCAGAGAGTATCGCCGGTGGTGGTATTCTTCAGACCCACAACGGCGGCGATGTCGCCGGCATAGGCCTGGGTGATATCCTCCCGGTGATTGGCGTGCATCTGAAGGATGCGGCCGATGCGCTCCTTACGCTTCTTGGTGGAGTTCAGGACCGTCGCACCGGTGGTCATGGTGCCGGAATAGACGCGGATGAAGGACAGGCGTCCCACATAGGGGTCGGTCATGATCTTGAACGCCAGAGCGGAGAAGGGAGCGTTGTCGTCGGAGGGACGTTCGTCCTCTCCGTCGGTGTTGGGATTCACGCCGCGGATGGCGGGAACGTCCGTCGGGGCGGGCATGTAATCCACGATGGCGTCCAGCAGCTTCTGAACGCCCTTGTTGCGGTACGAGGTACCGCAGGTCACGGGAACGATCTTATTCTCAATGGTGCCGCGGCGCAGGGCCCGACGGATCATATCCTGGGGCACGTCCTGCTCGTCCAGAACCAGCTCCATGATCTCGTCATCCACATCGGCGCAGGCGTCCAGCAGTTTCGTGCGATACTCCTGGGCCCGCTCCATCATATCCTCCGGGATAGGCTCCACTCGCATGTCATTGCCCATCTCGTCGTAGTAGATGTCAGCATCCATCTCGACGAGGTCAATGATGCCCTTGAAAGTCTCCTCAGAGCCAATGGGCAGCTGGACGGGAACGGCGTTCGCCTTGAGGCGGTCATAGATCATATCCAGCACGTGGTAGAAGTCGGCACCCATGATGTCCATCTTGTTGACGTAAATCATGCGGGGGACCCGGTAGTGATCCGCCTGGCGCCATACGGTCTCCGACTGGGGTTCTACTCCGCCCTTCGCGCACATGACAGTTACCGAACCGTCCAGGACGCGCAGGGAGCGCTCCACCTCTACGGTGAAGTCCACATGGCCAGGAGTGTCAATGATGTTGATCCGGGTCTGGGGAAACTGATTCTTGGTGCCTTGCCAGTAGCAGGTGGTGGCCGCCGAGGTGATGGTGATGCCACGCTCCTGCTCCTGAACCATGTAGTCCATGGTGGCAGTACCGTCGTGAGTTTCGCCGATCTTGTAGTTCACGCCGGTATAGTAGAGAATACGTTCCGTGGTCGTGGTCTTACCGGCATCGATGTGAGCCATGATGCCGATGTTGCGTGTATTCTCCAGAGAAACTTTTCTAGGCATAATGATCTCCTTCAGGGAATCACCAGCGGTAGTGAGCGAACGCCTTGTTGGCCTCGGCCATCTTGTGCATATCCTCACGCCGCTTCACCGAGGAACCGGTGTTGTTGGCGGCATCCATCAGCTCGCCGGCAAGGCGCTCCTTCATGGTCTTCTCGCCGCGGTTGCGGGAGAAGGTCGTCAGCCAGCGCAGGGCCAGGGTCTGACGACGCTCGGGGCGCACCTCCATGGGCACCTGGTAGGTGGCGCCGCCCACACGGCGGGCCTTGACCTCCAGGGAGGGCATGACGTTCTCAAGGGCCTGGGTGTAAACCTCCATGGGTTCCTTGCCGGTCTTGTCCCTGACGATATCGAAGGCTCCGTAGACGACCTTCTGCGCCACGCCCTTCTTACCATCCAGCATGACGCTGTTGATAAGCTTTGTAACCAGGATGGAGTTGTAGAGCGGGTCGGGCAGAATCTCCCGCTTGGGTACATTTCCTCTTCTGGGCACTTTGCTTCCCTCCTTCTTAATAAAATAGAAATCATAGGTACTCAAAGCCTGTCACGGCGCTCCCCCGAAGGAGAGGCCGGAGCAGAACCCCTGTACATGCCTGTCGAGGTTGTCCCATATATATATATGGAAAACGCTCGGCAAGGCGGGTTGCCTTGCGCGCAACGCACAATGCAATTCAGTAGTGGTACGCAGGTACCGGAAGCAGCGGCCGGAGCGCTTACTTCTTCTTGCCTGCCTTGGGCCGCTTGGCGCCGTACTTGGAGCGGGCCTGCATACGGCCGGACACGCCCTGGGTATCCAGAGTGCCGCGGATGATGTGGTAGCGGACGCCAGGAAGGTCCTTGACACGGCCGCCGCGGATCATCACCACGGAGTGCTCCTGCAGGTTGTGACCTTCGCCGGGGATATAGGCGGTCACTTCCATCCCGTTGGTCAGACGCACACGGGCGATCTTACGCAGAGCGGAGTTGGGCTTCTTGGGGGTAGCGGTACGTACCGCGGTGCAGACGCCTCTCTTCTGAGGGGAGTGCAGGTCGGTGCTCCGGTTCTTCAGGGTGTTCAGTCCGTACTGCAGAGCGGGGGAGGTGGACTTGTAGGTCACCTCGCTGCGTCCCTTCCGGACCAGCTGATTAAACGTGGGCATAGTGTTCCTCCTTTCTTAAGGTGGTAAATCTATTTTAACAGAACAGACGCTGGTCTATTCCGCTAAAACCGGAAAATTCTGCGGTCAGTCCTCTTTCAGGCTTGCCGCTACGGCGCATCTGACCGGGATCCCGCAGATCTCGCCCAGTTGCTTCCTGGTGGGAACGATCTGGGCCCGGACACCCAGCTCACCCGCCAGACGGGCCACAGGCTCCAGAACCCGGGGATCCGCGTCCGCCGCAAGGAACAGCCTTTTCGCTCTTCCCTGGTTCAGGACCCGTCTGGTCTGCCTGGCTCCTGCCACCTTATGGGGTCCGCGGAGTTCCTGATACTGTGTCACTTCGGTGTCCTCCTCTCCCCTCCCGGGGATTTCATCGGATTGGGAGACCACCGGGGCCTCCCGCCACCGCAAGACGGTATTTTAACACCCGGATTCCTGCCCTGTCAAGCACCATTTTGCAGAAATTTTGCTCAAATCAGGCCCTTTCCAGGGCTCTGAATGCGACCGGAATGCCAAAAACCCCTCCCTTCCGGCCGGTCTGCCGTCAATTGGCTGACCTGTGCGCCCCGGAAGGACAGAGTGTCCTCTCCAGTGGACACCATCCGAACGCCATTCCCGCGCTGCGGGTCACGCGCCGGTTCCCGGCGCTCTCCCGCTTCTCCCCTTATGGTGCAGCGATACAGCTTCATGGCAGCCGGCCGCCGTCCCACGTCTGACTTTCTCCTGTCCGGTCCTTTCACGCTGTCCGCCAGCGGAAAACATCGTCTTCCTCCTCCGGCGTGTACACCCTCTCCCCGTCTCCGCGGGCTTCCCGTCCGTTCTGTCCACGGGAAAAGGACAGCTCCCGCTCTTCCCTGCGGCCGACATCCTGAGGCATCTTCCTTACCCTTAACGGATCAGAACACTTCCATGCCGGCCATCGCAGGTCTCTTCTCCCCCTTCTGCCTTTTCTGTCTCGCCCTGCGCGTGAGACAGCCATCGAAGAACCGGCAGTCGGCCGGCCAGCGGTCTGGAACCGGTTTGCAGAAAACATGCCTGTTGCGGGGCTGAAACCCAGCTCTCTACCTTAATATATATCCGTATACACCATGTTCCATCTGAGCTTCCCCCGCGGTACGTCGCCGGCATCGCTCTCTGTCCCAGGTGACGTCCACGGTTTCTCCCGACAGTCTCCTCTTCCGCCTCTTCCCGTGCGGAACCATTTTCGCATGCGCCTTCCTCTTTTCTCAGGTCGCCGTGCCCGCACCCGGATATGGATGGACAGGCCCGACCTGAGGGCTTCGATTCCCGGCAGTCGTCGCATGGGGGCTGTTTTCCTTCCCCCTGTGGAGGAAAACCCTCCGATCAGGACGGGAGCAGCCTCATCGTCTCTCTCCTCAGCGGTCTGGAGATCCATGAACGCTCTTCCGATCCCGCGGCAAGGGAAAAATCCCGCAAACTGGTGAAATCAGGCAGCGCCCCGAAGGAATAGATCCCGCCCCACGGGTAATCATAACCCCGGATGTTCCATCCGACATCTGTTGAGCGATCAACCAGGAGATACAGAAAAGGAGAGATTGTCATGTCTAACAGCAACAGCAACCGGATTCTCGTTCCCAACGCCCGCGAGGCCATGAACCGCTTTAAGATGGAGGCCGCCAACGAGGTCGGCGTCTCCCTCAAGGACGGCTACAACGGCGACATCACGGCCCGCCAGGCCGGCTCCATCGGCGGCCAGATGGTCAAGAAGATGATCGAGGCCTACGAGAACGGCCTGAAGTAATTCTCCCGTCCTTTCCCCTGCGGCATCCGCCGCGGCGGCTCGGGCCGGACGTCCCCCTCACGGGCGGCGTCCGGCCTTCTGTATTCTGCCCGGAAGGCCGCCCTTGCATTCCCGGGCCTTTTCCTGTATAATGAAAGAGGTATCCCGTCGAATCGAACCGGAAAGGAGGCCGATTCCCATGCGTTCTCCCTCGAAGCGCGCCCTCACCCTGTTCCTGTGCGCGGCGCTTCTGCTCACTCTGCGGCTGACCGTTCCCGCCAGGGCGGCCGACGTCATCTTCACCTCGGTCAACGATACGGTGCTTCCCCTGACGTCGGACTCCATGCCCACCTGGTCCGGCGGCACGCTCTACGTACCCTATACGGTCTTCGACAGCTCCGTCACCGGCATCAGCCTGGGTCTCTACTGCAACTACAACCGCTCGTCCGGCACCGTCATGCTGATCAGCCTCAGCCAGATTCTGACCTTCGATATCAACAACGGCACCTGCGTGGACGACATCACCAAGCAGACCTATTCCGCCAAAGCCATCATCCGGCACGGCAAACCCTATGTGCCGGCGAACATGGTCTGCAACTTCTTCCACCTCACCTCCTCCTACACCGCTCTCAACGATGGCGATCTGGTGCGCATCAAGAGCAGCCGGGCCATTCTCTCCGACGCCAAGTTCATCGACGCCGCCGGCAGCCTGATCAGTTCCCGGCTGCGGGAATACAACCAGAGCCTGGAGCCCGAGCCCACCCAGCCGGTTCCCTCCGTGCCCGGCAACACGGTTCCGGATCCCTCTTCTTCCTCCGCGCCCGCCACGCCATCTTCCCCTTCCACCACGACTCCTGCCACCCCCAGCAAACCGAACAAACCTCCTGCCACAACCACGCCGGAGCCGGAGAAGCCCCAGGAGGAGCAACCGGAGGAGCCGGTCGTGGAGGTGCCCACCTTCCTGGGCTTCCGCTGTACCACCCGGGAGGAGATCGTCTCCTTCCTGGATATGCTCTCCGGGACCGGAACCTGCGGGGCCTTCTTCCTGCCGCCGCAGCTTCTGGAGTCCGAAACGGATCTGGTCCGGCGGATTCTGGGCACCGGCCACAGTCTGGGCATCTACGCGCCCGGCGAAACCGAGGAGGAAACCCGCGTGCTTCTGGGGCAGGGACAGCAGCTTCTGGAACAGTCCACCCATACCCGCGCCACGCTGGCCATGGTGCCCAGGGACTTCCGGGCCGCCATGGAAAACGAGGGCTGGGTCTGCTGGCAGGAGACCCTCACCGTGCATCCGGACGACTCCACCAGCACCTCCAACGCGGTCACCAACGCCATCAGCCGCCTCTCTTCCTGGACCTATAACACCTATATGACGCTGGAGGGATCCGGCACGTCCCGCATTCTCCCCTCGCTGCTGCAGCGGCTGGAGGAGAACCACTTCATCGTCACACTGCCTTTGGAGATTTACCTGTGAGAACGATCGATCTGACCCGTACCATCCCCGCCGACTCCGGCGAATGGAACGCCCGCAAAATCCGCCACCTGACGGCCCGGCTGCGGGAACTGGGCGAGGGCAGGGTCCGCTTCCTGTCCTCGGATCCCCCCGGCGGGCTTCTGCGCGTGACATTTCCCGATCTCGGAACCGCCCGGGTTCTCCGCCATCTGGCCTCCCGGGGCGTTCAGGTGGAGGAGCGGGACGCGGAAGCCGTCTTCCACCTCTCCTCGGAGGCCTCCTTCGAGGATCTGGACTATATCTGGGGCTGCCTGGACGAGCTCTGCCAGTGACGGCGGAATGCTCCCCGCTCCCCTCGTCCGGCCGCTGCGGACTTCCCGCGGCGGCCGAAAATTTTCCCGAAAAGGGGGGTTGACAAACCCCGTATCCTGCGCTAGAATGCTCAAGCTGACTTCGGGCGGCCGATTCTGGTGGGTATAGCTCAGCTGGAAGAGCACCGGATTGTGGTTCCGGGTGTCGAGGGTTCGAGCCCCTTTACCCACCCTTCCCCCTTCTTCATTCCCTCTTCAGACCTTTTCAACTTACGGTTGAAAAGTTTTTTGAAAAAGGGGATTGACAGGGCTGTTCCCCTGTGCTAGAATCACAAAGCTGAAGCAAGCGAAACGTCGATGCGGGTGTAGTTCAATGGCAGAATCCCAGCCTTCCAAGCTGGTTGTGTGGGTTCGATTCCCATCACCCGCTCCACTTCTTTTGCCGCATCGCCTGAGACTTCTGGCCCGCTGAGGGGCCTGAGGATGGCGGATGAGATTCGCGCCTGTAGCTCAGTTGGATAG
Organism: uncultured Oscillospiraceae bacterium; assembly: GCA_947629775.1. Lineage (GTDB taxonomy): Bacteria > Bacillota > Clostridia > Oscillospirales > Oscillospiraceae > Lawsonibacter. Next base: position 174 of record CANRFA010000029.1, on the reverse strand, counting down.
AGCAACTGCCTTCTAAGCAGTGGGCCAGGGGTTCGAGTCCCTTCAGGCGTGCCAGCCCTGCGAGCCGGGACCTGCGTCCCGGTCCGCAGAAAACTTCATATGGTGGGTATAGCTCAGCTGGAAGAGCACCGGATTGTGGTTCCGGGTGTCGAGGGTTCGAGCCCCTTTACCCAC
>CANRFA010000028.1 GCA_947629775.1 uncultured Oscillospiraceae bacterium | reverse complement strand
TCCACGACCCTTCCCCTCCCGCTTCATCTGGCGGAAAAGCTGGAGGAATACCTCTTCAATCCCTTCCGCCAGTTCGGCCAGTAATCCCGGCTCGAACTTCCCGGCCCACTGAATCCATGGGGCCGTCCGCTTCTGTGGACGGCCCCTTTCGCTCCCCATTTCCCTGGCTGGAAGTCAGAAGGACAACCTGCCTCTCTGCAGATTGCTTCCTTTTCCGTTCTTCGCTTGCTCTGTCGGTCTTTTTCTGGTACAATATGGACACCGACAGAAACCGCTTCTCCTCTTCGCCCCTGTATGCTTTCGTCTGCCGGTTCACCCATTCTCACAAAGGAGGTCGCTCAGTGATACTTTCCTACGAAGACAGTCAGCTTTTCTACAGGCTGTTCTACTCCCTGCTCAACTATACCAATGAGCGGTGCCAGATCGTTCCGAACGCCGCTCCGCTGGTGATCGGTACCCCTCCGGACGGATCCAGAATCCTCCCCCTCGCCAACCATATCTGGTCGCACAGAGACATCATCGACGACTTCCTGGCAGACAACCCGAACCTTCCCGCTGACGAAGCCAGCATCGTCCGCAACTGGAAGCACGGCCTCCAGGGCAGTTTTCTCATCGAGCGCGTACTGAAGAAGGGGGCCATCATGGTCCATCTGGAGACCTCGCAATTCTACCAGGTCATTGGCCTCACCACAGAATGGGAAGAGATGTTCCCGTATTTTCCCGTCATGATGCGTACAACTCTCCTTCCCTTCCGCGACCGGATCACTTACGCAGTTACAATTGAAATGAACCGGGTTACCTTCGGCGGCGGAATCAAAAAGAGCCTCCGTGAGCAGTATATGGAGGCCAAGCGCAACGGCGCCATCCACACCACGCTGGACGGCGGGGATTCTTCGCTGTACAATCCCACGTAATCCTTTGGCTCTTCCATGGATCCCTGGTCCGGTTCTCCATCCTCAGCCACCTGATTTCCGACCGTTCCGCGCCTTACGCCCACAGCCAAGGAGGTTTTTCCCATGACCATGCCCGAAGAGGACGTCCGGCTCTTCCACAGGCTGCTCTTCGCCCTTCTGGACTGGGCCAATACCCGGTATGCCATCGCACCCGGAGCTCCAAAGCTGGCCGGCGGGGCGTCCGTATATTCCCCGGACAGCTTCCGCATCGGCAGACATGTCTGGACCCACCCCGCTGTCATTGGCGAATACCTGAAGAACGCCCGGGATCTTTCCGACGGGGAGCGGGAGATCGTGCTCGGCTGGGAGCGGGTCGTCTTTGACCGCTTTCTCGTGGAACGCCATCTGAAAAAGGGGACCGCCATGCTCTCCCTGCGCAGCCCCGATGTCTATCTGGTCAGCGGCGTGGAGCGGGAGTGGGAAGACATGGTTCCTTCGCTGCCCGTCCTGATCGAAGCCGGTCTCATCCCCTTCCGGGATCGGATCGTCTGCGGCGGCCCCTACCGGCTCTTCCCTGCCTCCTTTGGCGGCGGCTGCAGGTATGGGTTCCGGGAAGACTATCGCGAGGCCGGACAGAAAAACCGCATCTTCCAGTCCCTGTAGGATCCCCGTGCGGGCGTCCCGATCGACTGCCTGTACCCGGTTCTCCTTACCTTATATATACGGCGGCTCCGGACAACCGGAACCGCCGTTTCTGTCTCTCTGCGCCGGAAAGCGAGGGCGCTTCTTCTCACAGGGGCCAGGCAGCGCTCACCCGACACCCTCTGCGCTCCCTGCCGGCGTCGCAGGCTGAAGAGTCTCCCCATCTTCCCCGATTTCCCGGCATCCGTACTCCTCCAGCAACTGCCGATAGCGAAAACACTCCCGCAGGTGATCGTTGACCATGCCGGTGGACTGCATGTGGGCGTACAGGTTAACGGCACCCACGAATTTCATGCCTCTCTTTTTCAGGTCCTGGCTGAGCTTCAGGGAAAGCTCGGTGGAGGCCGGAATCTCGCCCAGCCCGTGGCAGGGATAGAGGAGAGGCTTTTCCCCAACCCAGGACCACATGTACCGGGCAAAGGAGCCGAATTCCTCCCGGATGCGCAGCACACAGCGGGCATTATTGATAATCGCCTGAATTTTCCGCCGGGAGCGGATCATCCCCGGGGTGTTCAGGATGCGCTCCACATCCTCCTCCGTATAGGCTGCCACCTTCTCGAAGTCGAACCCGTCGAAGCAGGCGCGCATGGTCTCCCGCTTGCGCAGAACCGTATCCCAGCTGAGGCCGCACTGCATGACCTCCAGGCTCAGGTGCTCAAACTGCTTCCGGTCGTCCCGAACGGGGGTTCCCCATTCCAGGTCGTGATAGCGCCGCTCGCCCTCATTCATCTCACCCCAGGGACAGCGGATTCTCTCTTCCATACCGGCCCGCCTCCTTTCAGGCAGCGCAGAAGGCACGGTCCTGGAGCTCCTTCCTCCAGTTCCGTGCCTTGCAGCGCCTGTACGCCTTCGAGTTCTCCGGCCGGCGGGTCACCGGATTCAGCCCGTGCCAGCTCCCGCGGCGCAGCGCGTCCAGTTCCCGCTTCTTCGACGGAGACAGCTTCTCATAGGGGACAAACTTCTTCATGGTCAGACTCCTCTCTGTCCGTTCTGTGTCTACTCTAACAGATCAGTACCCTCCTGTCAATCGCTCCCGTATTACATTTGTATTGCATTTCCTTCCCGGCAGGTATACAATTGCCGTGTACCCGCCCTGCGGGTTTTCATGAACAGGAGGTTTTTTCCATGAACGATATTCTGAATGCCATTGCGCTGCGCAGCACCACCCGCGCCTATACGGACGAAGCGCTGACAGAAGCCGAACTGGACACTCTCCTGAAGGCCGGACTCCAGGCGCCCACCGCCGCCAACCGGCAGGAGATCCACATCTCGGTGGTGGACGGCTCCAATCCGCTGCTGGCGGAGATCGAGAAGGAGAAGAACGTTCTCTCCGGCGTCGAGCCCCCCGTCAACTTCTACTACAACGCGCCCACCGTGTTCTTCCTCAGCGGAGACAGCGCCTTTCCCTGGAGCGCGCTGGACGCCGGCATCGCCGTAGAGAACATGGCCCTGGCCGCCGAAGGCCTCGGGCTGGGCAGCGTCATCATCGGCTGCGTCAAGGGCGTTCTCACCGGCGCGAAGGCCTCCGAGTTCGCCCAGGCGCTCCATTTCCCGGAAGGATATACCTTCGAGATCGCCATCGCTGCAGGCCACAAGGCCGCCGGCAAGGATCCCCACGAGTACAGCATGGACGATCATGTCTCCCGGATCTGAGGAAAAACCCTCTCGCGCCCGCGGCCTGGCGGAGAAGGATAACCGCTACCTGGGGACCGAGCCCATCGGCGGTCTGCTGTTGAAGCTGGCGATCCCCACCATCACCGCTCAGCTGATTAACATGCTCTACAACGTTGTGGACCGGATCTACATCGGCCACATGCCGGGCGATGGAGATCTGGCCCTGACCGGAGTCGGGGTCTGCATGCCTCTTATTATGCTGGTTTCCGCCTTCGCCTCCCTGATCAGCGCCGGCGGCGCGCCCCGAGCCTCCATCTTCATGGGCCAGGGTAACCACGAGGCCGCCGAACAGACTCTGGGCAGCACCTTCAGCCTCCAGGTAGTGGTCTCCGTCCTTCTGACCGTCGTTCTGCTGGCGGGCAACCGCACCTTTCTGCTTACCTTCGGCGCCAGCCCGAACACCATCGACTACGCCGTCGCCTACATGCAGATCTATTCCATCGGGACCATCTTCGTGCAGCTGACCCTTGGGATGAACGCCTACATCACGGCCCAGGGCTTCGCGCAGATCGGAATGCTCACCGTCCTGCTGGGCGCCGTGTGCAACATCGTACTGGATCCCGTCTTCATCTTCCTCTTCCACATGGGGGTCCGGGGCGCCGCCCTCGCCACGATCCTCTCCCAGGGCGTCTCCTGTGTCTGGGTGATCTCCTTCCTCTGCGGCGGCCGCACCCTTCTGAAGCTGCGCCGGGATACCCTGCCCATCCGGCCCTCTCTTGTGTTGCCCTGCATCGCGCTGGGCCTTGCGCCCTTCATCATGCAGTGCAGCGAAAGCATTCTCAACCTCTGCTTCAACTCTTCCCTTCTGCGCTATGGCGGGGACATCGCCGTGGGCGCCATGACAATCCTTTCCTCCGTCATGACCTTCGCCATGCTCCCCCTCCAGGGTCTGGGCCAGGGCGCTCAGCCCATCAGCAGCTACAACTTCGGCGCCCGCAACGCCGGCCGGGTACGGCAGACCTTCCGTCTGCTGCTGATCGTCAGCGTCATCTATGCAGTCACCCTCTGGGCCCTGATCCTGCTGTTTCCCCGCTTCTTTGTGGGGATCTTTACCCCGGACGAGGAGCTTCAGGTCTTCGCCGCCCGGGCTCTGCGCATCTACTGCGGCGCCATGTGCCTCTTCGGAGTCCAGCTTTCCTGCCAGATGACCTTCGTCTCCCTGGGCAATGCGAAAGCTTCCGTAACTGTGGCTGTGGTCCGCAAATTTGTGCTGCTGATCCCTCTGATCTTTATCCTTCCCCTATTCCTGGAGGACAAAATCACCGCCGTCTATCTGGCGGAGCCGGTAGCCGACGTACTGGCGGTCACCTTCACCGCCATTCTCTTCGCCGGACAGTTCCGGAAAGCCCTAAAGGAGATTGAACCCTGAACCGAAACCCTGCTTTGTACCCAGCCCGGTCCGGCCATCTGGTCGGACCGGGCCTTTCCGCTTCCCAGGCACCCCGTCCTGCCAAAGCTTCGCCTCATCACATTTCGTTTGGCGGCGTCTCTGGCCCTGCATCCCTTCGCTGTGGCAGAATAGGTCATCCGTCCGGAATCGGAAAATCTGTCAAAGGAGGGATCTTCCATGTTCTCAGTCCTGAAAAGTCTTCTTCGCCGGGCAAAGAAGCACTGGTTCCGCTTCACGATCCTGATCCCCATCTTCTACCTCTGCGACCTCATCATCTCCCCGGTACAGATCTATCTGGCACCTTTGCACCTCACGTTCCAGTCCGGAGCCGGGATCCTTCTCGTCCTCCTCCTCACAGTTCCCTGGCTGTCCTCCCGCTCCTGGAACAATGCCATGTGCAATGGCTCCTGGTTCCAGCTGCTCTATCATGTGATGCCCTTCCAGGCCGTCCTTTTCCTGATCTTTGCAGACCACCACTTCCTGATCGCCGCGGTCCTCGCCATCGCGCTCACTGTCCTGCTGCTCCTGCTCTCCATCGCCCTGAACAACCACCAGAAGAGACGCCCCCGGACCAGACGGGAACAGTGGGTGGAAGACACGATCCGCCGACGTCTCTCCGTGCTCCTTACCTTCGCCGTTCTTCTGATTCCCTCCGGGATCGCCTGGTTCCAGTATGACATGCAGTCCGTGCAGTACTGGGCCGATCAGAGCAGTCTCAGTGCTCCGGATGGAGATTCCGACTCAGAGGCAGCCTGGCCGGAATCCGCCGCGCCCCTTCTGCGCTCCTTCGAGGAAGAACGCTGGAAATCCCTTTCCATCCGGGAGCGGACAGATGCGCTGCAGCGTCTCTCCACGCTGGAAGCCACACGTCTGGGCGTGGACCCTCCCACCGTGACTGTCCTGAAACTGAGTCCGTTCATCCTGGGGAGTCACAAAATGACAGTGAACCTGATTCAGCTGGACCTGCAGCATGTGACGGAAGATCCCGCGGAGAATGTGCTCTACACCTGCCTGCACGAGACGTTCCACTCCTTTCAAGACTATGTGATCCAGAACACGGATTGGGACTCCCCGCTGGCGGCAAGCGCCTACTTTGAGAAGGCCCGGGCCTGGAAAGCCAACAGCGAGTTCTACGTCAGCAGCAACCTGAACTACGACGCCTACCTCACCCAGCCACTGGAGGAGGACGCCAACGCCTTCGCCAAAGAGGAAACCGCTCTTCTCCTGTCCGTTCTCTCAGACCAGTCGTGAACTCTTCGCCCGCCGGCTCTCTCAGGGCCGGCGGGTCTTCCCTTCCGCCGCCGTCCGATCCCGCCCCTCTCTCCGAGGCGACGCCCATGCCGCAGCTGCCTCCCGCCACACCTCCTTAAAGCGGGGATCAGGACCGGAATTCCGGGTGTTTACCGCTCTGACCCCGGTTCACGAACCGCACGAAAATTTTTTTCGGAAAAGTGAAAATACCCGCTTGACAAATGGCCGATCATCCTCTATACTTAGCATCGCTGTTGAGGCAGCGGCCAGCCACGGACGATTAGCTCAGCTGGTAGAGCATCCGCTTGACGTGCGGGAGGTCAGCAGTTCGAATCTGTTATCGTCCACCATCCATCACCGGAAATCCTGTCGATTTCCGGTGATTTTCTTATTTCCGACTCTCTGGGCGCTCCAGCCCCTTCGGCCAGCCGCACATCCGGACAGTTCTCCCCCGGCCTCGGCGAAGAGGCGCGCCCCTTCGAAGCCCGGACGCGGCAAACCGCTCGCCTGCCGGTTATTCCGCAGGGCGGTCTCTGGCCAGGGCCATTCCTGCCAGGCCGAAACCGGGTGCACTGCAAAGAGAGGTTTGGCTCTGTTTTCAATTGACTCCCAGAAAAGGTGATTGCCTGGTTCCCTTTCAGGGAAGAGGAGCCGCGGAGGGCGTGCCCGTCTCCGGTAACCACCTGCGTCTGTTCCCGCACACGGACCGGACAGCTTCTCCCCCTCGGAGAGCATCTCCCATGCCTGCCATAGACGGTCCGGACCCGGCACCCCGGCGCTCTGCTCCAGCTGTCCGCATGGAAGCGGTATCTGCAGAAGTCCCATGTCTTCTCGCGCTTTCCGAGCAGAACTCCAGGCTATTCCCTGCCCCATCCGGCATCGGGGCAGCCATGCAATACAAAAGGAGGATGTCATGGCCCACAGACACAGCGAGCCGGATCTGTTCGGCGGATACAACCACTACGACGAACACGGCAGGAAGGTCGGCCACAGCGACCCGGATCTCCTTGGCGGGTTCCGGGATTATGACAGCCACGGAAACCGCATCGGCCATACGGATCCGGACCTCTTTGGCGGATACGACCACTACGACAGGGACGGGATCCGGATTGGCCATACGGACCCGGACCTGTTCGGCGGCCTCAATCACTACGACGAGGACGGAACCCTCGTCGGACACAGCGATCCGGACCTGCTCAGCTCTTACAGCCACCCCGACTCACAAAGCAGCATCATGAGAAGCACCACCTCCGGCTCCACCGGCTCTTCCGCAAGAAGCAGTCAGGGCTGCTACATCGCCACCTGCGTGTACGGCTCCTATGACTGTCCCCAGGTATGGACTCTGCGTCGGTTTCGGGACGAACGGCTGGCCCGCTCCGGCGCCGGACGTCTCTTCATCCGGGGCTACTATGCCATCAGCCCCGCCGTTGTCCGCCGCTTCGGACAGGGAACCTTCTTCTCCCGATTCCTGCGGCCGGTTCTGGACCGCATGGTCCGCAGTCTGCGGCACAGAGGATATCCCGATACGCCGTATAAGGATCCCACGCCGGCAGAACAGCAGCGGACAGCCGGTTCCCTGTAAGTTCCACCGGCAGCAGGTCGCAATCTGACGAGGGGCAGCCCAATGCTTCCGGGGATTTCGTTCGTACTTCCTGATGGAGTCCTGGCCGTTCACAGGCCCCTCCTCCCGCAGATCAGTCTGTTTCTCCTTCCGGGGCGGGCCCCCACCCACTGCTTTCCCATCATTCGGATGGCAACTCTCCAGAAAGGATGATCTTCATGGCTCTCTACGAACTCTCCGACCGCCGCAGCTTCGGCTTCTCTGCGGAAAACCCCACGGGTGCCCGAGGCGGCGGTTCCCGGGGCACGGACGCCCAGAAACTGCGCCCCTGCATCCGTATTCAGCCGGGCGAAACTGCAGTCCTCTGCGACACGGATGGTCCCGGTATGATCACCACCTTCTGGTGCACCGGCTATGTGGGCCATTCCTTCATCCTGCGGATGTACTGGGAAAACGCCCCGTTCCCCAGTGTGGAGGTCCCACTCTCCGCCTTCTTCGGATGCGCTTATGACGAAACGGCGGCGGACTGGGACGGTCGGTATCCCGCCTTCAGCTCCGCCAGGATGATGATCGCTCCCGGCCGGGGATACAACAGCTTCTGGGAGATGCCTTTCTTCCGGCACGCCCGGATCACGGTGGAAAATCGGGGTTCCAGCGCCCAGGACCTCTTCTACATGATCTCCGGCTGGTACGGAACAGTTCCCGCCTCCAGCGCCCTCTTCCACGCGGCCTATCACCAGGAGCATCCGGTTCAGAAGGGCCGGGCCTATACGGTGCTGGACCACATCGCCGGACCAGGGCTCTTCGCCGGCCTGACCCTGGCCGTGGGGGTGAACGGCAACAGCACCTGCTGGGTAGAAGGGGAAGCAAAGTTCTATCTCGACGGGGAGGCGTATCCCACCATCAACTACACCGGAACGGAGGACTACTTCGGCGGCTCCTACGGATTCGGCAACGACATTCTTCTGAACCGCTACCAGACGTTCACCGGGCTTTACTCCGGCCTCTTCGCCATTCTGGGGAACACCCGGGAGAAGTACAACACCCAGCAGCGGTTCCTTCTCTACCGCTGGCATGTCCTGGATCCGGTCTTTTTTGAGCGGAGTCTGCGCATGACGCTGCAGAATCTGGGCTGGACCGGTCCCCGCTATGATGACTACACCACGGTTGCGTTTTATTACCTGAAGGAGCCTGGGCCTCCGCCCTTCCCGCTGCCGTCGGACGAGGAGCTTGTCATGTCCTGATCAGGCCGGAAGGCAGGCGTCCCCTCTGTGGGAAACGCCTGCCTTCCGTTTTCTCTGTCCGTCAGACCGAATCTGAGGTTCTTCTCCTCTTCCTCGGCTTTCTCGGCTCCTTCGGCTTCTGCCGCTCTTCCTTCTCCTTTTTCCGGTCCTCCGGATTCCGCATGGTCAGGGAGATGCGGTTCTTCGCTTCGTCGACCTCCAGAACCCAGACCGTGATCACGTCGCCTACGGCCAGCAGCTCGGAGGGGTGCCTCACCCGCCGGGGCAGCCCGGAGCTGTGCACCAGGCCGTCCCGATGCACCCCGATATCCACAAAGGCGCCAAAATCCACCACGTTGCGGACGGTGCCCTGCAGCTCCATGCCCGGCTGGAGATCGCTGATCTCCAGGACATCCGTGCGGAGGATGGGAGGCGGCAGCTCGTCGCGAGGATCCCGGCCGGGCTTCATCAACTCTTTGACAATATCCGCCAGGGTGGGCTCGCCGGCGCCGCAGATCTCGGACAGCCTGGAATACCCGATCCCTTCCGCCTTCTGCTTCAGCCCCTGGAGGGAACCGGAGCTGACGTCCTGCATGGTATAGCCGCAGGCGTCCAGCAGTTTCTCCGCCGCCGGGTAGCTCTCGGGGTGGACGCCGGTGTTGTCCAGTACGAGCCCGCTCTCGGGAACCCGCAGGAAGCCGGCGCACTGCTCGAAGGTCTTGGGCCCCAGCTTGGGAACTTTCAGCAGCTGCCCGCGGGCCGTGAAGGGGCCGTTTTCCTCCCGGTACTTCACCACGTTCTTCGCCGTGGTGGCCGTCAGGCCGGACACCCGCTGAAGCAGAGAGGGAGAGGCCGTATTGGCGTCCACGCCAACCGCGTTGACGCAATCCTCCACCACGCCGTCCAGGGCCTGTCCCAGCCGGGCCTGGGGCATATCGTGCTGATACTGTCCCACCCCGATGGCCTTGGGATCAATCTTCACCAGTTCCGCCAGGGGATCCTGCAGCCGGCGGGCGATGGAGACGGCGGAACGGAGGTTGACGTCAAACTGAGGGAACTCCTCCGCCGCCAGTTTGGAGGCGGAATAGACAGAGGCGCCCGCCTCGCTGACGATCATGTAGCTGACGCCGCCTCCCAGCCGGTGCAGCATCTCCACGGTCATCATCTCGGTCTCCCGGCTGGCGGTTCCGTTGCCGATGGCAATGTGCTCCACATGGTGCTCCCGGATCATGGCGGAGAGCTTCCGGATGCACTCCTCCCGCAGGGCATTGCTGTGCGTGGGATATACCACCGCCGTATCCAGCACCTTTCCGGTGCCGTCCACCACGGCCACCTTGCATCCCATGCGGTAGCCGGGATCCAGACCCATGGTCACCCGGCCCTTGACAGGGGGCTGCATGAGCAGGGGCTTCAGGTTGAGGGCAAACATGTGAATGGCGCCCTCGTTGGCCTGCTCCGTCAGGGTATTGCGGATCTCCCGCTCCATGGAGGGCTCGATCAGGCGGTCGTAAGCGTCGTCCGCCGCCGCCTGGACAAACTCCGGACAGGCCGCGCCCCGAACCACCCGGCGCACACACATGTGGGCCGCCTCCGGGTTCAGCTCCACCGATACCTTCAGAACCTTCTCCCGCTCGCCCCGGTTGATGGCCAGGATCTGATAGCCCTGGGCGTCCTTCACCGGCACCTCGAAGTCGTAGTAGAGACGGTATACCGTATCTTCCGGCTCCTCCGCGACCGCTTTGGAGCGCAGCACCGCCCGATACAGAAACATCTCCCGCAGACTCTTCCGCACGGCGGCGCTGTCCGAAATGTCCTCCGCCAGAATGTCGTTGGCGCCCTGGAGGGCCTCCTCCGTGCTCCCTACGCCTTTCTCTTCGTTGACAAAGGCCCGGGCCGCCTCTTCCGGGTCCACCGGGGCTCCGCCCCTGGCGCTCAGCATGGCGGCCAGAGGGGCCAGTCCTTTCTCCCGGGCCACGGTCGCACGGGTGCGGCGCTTGGGCCGGAAGGGCCGGTACAGATCCTCCAGCTCGGCCAGCGTCGCGGCGGCCTGGATCTGCGCCGTCAGCTGGTCCGTCAGCTTCCCCTGTCCGTCGATCAGGTTGCGCACCTCTTCCTTGCGCTGCTCCAGGTTCCGCAGGTACTGCAGCCGATCCCCCAGGGTGCGCAGCAGCTGGTCGTCCATGGAGCCGTGAAGCTCCTTGCGGTAGCGGGCAATGAAGGGAATCGTGGCGCCCTCGTCGATGAGCCGCACCACATTCTCCACCTGCTCTGCGGTACGCCCCGTTTCCAGGGCCAGGGTTTCAATGATATTGGACATGATTTCTCTCCTTGGTCTCCAGAGTATGCCCCATTTTACTCCTGCCCGCCGGAAAAGTCCAGATCGGATCCGGTTGAACCTGCTCCCCGTCCGTGCTATAATCAGAGGAAAGGCCGGACTCCGCCGGGCGTGCGAAGGCAGAAATCCCCGACGGCCTGCCCCTCGAAAGAACCGGCCCGGAACGGACAATCCTCTGCGCGGACCTGGCCGCTCCGTGCTCCCCTGTCATTTCCCGCTGGCGTCCCGGGCGCCAGCGCATCATCCGGAAGGAGGATCCAAATGGAAAACCTGAACGATAAGATCGCAACCCTGCAGAAGTGGGTGGACGAATGCAGCTCCATCGTCTTCTTCGGTGGCGCCGGCGTCTCGACAGAGAGCGGCATCCCGGATTTCCGCAGCGTGGACGGCCTCTACAACCAGAAATACGACTGGCCTCCCGAGGAGATCCTCAGCCACACGTTCTTTATGAACAACCCCGTAGAGTTCTACCGCTTCTACCGGGACAAGATGCTCTGCCTGGACGCGAAGCCCAACGCCGCCCACAAAAAGCTGGCGGAACTGGAGGCCGCCGGCAAGCTGACCAGCGTAGTCACCCAGAACATCGACGGGCTGCACCAGGCGGCGGGCTCGAAGCGGGTGTGGGAACTTCACGGCTCCGTGCTGCGCAACTACTGCATGTCCTGCGGAAAATCCTACACCGCGGAGGATATTCTTCAGAGCAGCGGAGTCCCCCGCTGCACCTGCGGAGGCATGATCAAGCCCGATGTGGTTCTCTACGAGGAGGGGCTGGACTCCAGGGTCATGAACGGCGCCGTACGGGACATCAGCCGGGCGGATATGCTGATCATCGGGGGGACCTCCCTGGCCGTCTACCCCGCCGCCGGCCTGATCCGCTACTATCGGGGCCGCCGGCTGGTGCTGATCAACAAGAGCGCCACCCCCTACGACTCCCACGCCGATCTTCTGATCGCCGGCCCCATCGGGAAAATCTTCTCGCAGATCCACGTATGAGGATTAACTGGGATCCCCGCGCCCTCGAGATTCTGGACCGTCTGCGAAACGCAGGCTTTCAGGCGGTGCTGGTGGGCGGATGCGTACGGGACAGCCTGCTGGGTCGTCCCCTTCACGACTACGACGCCGCCACATCGGCCCGTCCGGAGCAGGTACTGGAACTCTGCCAGGGATTTCACTGCCTGGAAACCGGACTCAAGCACGGCACGGTCACCATCATCAACCGCCATCTTCCGGTGGAGGTCACCACCTTCCGCAGCGAATCCGGCTATTCGGACCACCGCCGGCCGGATCACGTGGCCTTTACGGACAGTCTTCTGGAGGATCTGTCCCGCCGGGATTACACCATCAACGCCATCGCCTGGGACGATGGCGCTCCAAAGGACCCCTTCGGAGGGGAAGCGGATCTCCAGGCCCGTCTCGTGCGCTGTGTGGGCGATCCGGACCGGCGCTTTGAAGAGGACGCGTTGCGTCCTCTGCGCGGACTGCGCCTGGCCGCCCAGCTGGACTTCGAGCTGGAAGAGGAAACCGCCCGGGCCATCCGCCGGCATATTCCGGATCTGGCGCACGTCTCCTGGGAACGGATCGCCGCCGAATTTATCCGCCTGATCTGCTCTCCCGGGGCCGTGCGGATCCTGCTGGACTGGCCGGATGCGGTCAGCGCCATCATCCCGGAACTGGCCCCCGTCATCGGTTTCGGACAGACGGCTGATCCGCAGAGGCCGGATCTCTACGCCCATACGATCCGCACCCTGGAGGGCGTCCCTCCGGAGCCGCCTCTGCGTCTGGCCGCCCTTCTGCACGACGCGGGCAAACCCAGGGTATTCCGGGAAGACGCCCCGGAACAGGAACGCTTCCGCGGCCATGAGGAGGAGAGCGCTTCTCTGGCCAAACAGGCTCTCCGGCGTCTGCGCCTGCCAAACGTTCTCCAGGAACGCGCGACCCTGCTGGTTTCCCTTCACCACCTGCCGCTGGAAGCCAGTCCCCGCTGGGCCCGCCACTGGCTCTCCCGTCTGGGCAGCGAAGCGCTGCAGCACCTGCTGGTCCTGAAGCGGGCGGACCTCCTTGCCGGAGCGGCGGACGCCCGGGAGCTCAGGATCCTGGACGAGACGGAAGCGGCAGTCCGCGACTGCATCCGGGAACAGCCCTGTCTCAACATCCGGTCTCTGGCCGTAAACGGGCGCGACGCCATGGCGGCGGGACTGTCCGGACCGTCCATCGGAAAGGCCCTGCAGTCCCTGCTGGACGCCGTGCTCGATGGAGAACTGCCCAACGAACGGGAAGCGCTCCTCCACCGGCTTGATGAAATCGCCACTCCGGACAGCACATAAGTCGTCATGTCTTTTTTGCATGGACAGATGTCCATATGTAAAATACGTTTCGTCAAAATCACGAAAGGGGACTGTCCGTTCCACACGGACAGTCCCCTTTGAATTTCCGTAATCTCCGCACAGATGTCCATGGGTAGTGGACATTTTCTGTGTCTGAGCGGAGGAAATCGGGAAAACAGCTGCTTCGTTTTCGGCACTTTTCTCTCCTCGGATGCTTGCGTTAAGCACGGGAATCCTGTAAAATGTATCATGTAAGCGGAAGTTATTACTTCCGGAGTAAGAATAAGGAGGATTATCATGAAAAAGTTATTTTGCCTGGTTCTGGCTCTTTCCATGTGCCTGAGCCTGGTGGCCTGCGGTGGCGGGTCCAGTAGCGGAAACGGTGGCGGCGGTGCCGCATCTTCCGGTGCCGCATCTTCCGGCGCCGCATCTTCCGGCGGCTCCTCTGCCAGCACTCCCAGCGGTTCTCAGGGCGGCTCCACCAGCACTCCCAGTGGCGGCTCCGGCGACACCATCAAAATCGGTGTCTTTGAGCCCCTGACCGGCGACTCCGCTTCCGGCGGCAACAAGGAATTCCTGGGCATGCAGTATGCCCGTTCCATCACTCCCACGGTCGAAGTGGGTGGCGTGACCTATAACGTAGAGCTGGTCACCGCCGACAATGGCTCCACCACCGACAAGGCTCCCTCGGCCGCCGCTGATCTGGTCGGCAAGGGCGTCTCCCTGGTTCTCGGCTCCTACGGTTCCGGCGTGTCCATGGCCGGCGGCCCCATCTTCAATGATGCCGGCCTGTCCGCCATCGGCGTAAGCTGCACCAACCCCAACGTCACAGCCGGCAACGACTACTACTACCGTATCTGCTTCCTGGATGACTTCCAGGCTCATGCTCTGGCCAACTATGTCCAGGGCGAACTCGGCGCCAAGACCGCCTACTGCCTGGGCGAGCTGGGCAACGAGTATGACCAGGGCCTGATCGCCTTCTTCACCCAGTACTTTGAGGCTGCGGGCGGCAAGGTCGTCTCCGCTTCCTTCCCCACCAACAACTCCGACTTCACCACCTACCTGAACCAGGCCAAGTCCGAGGGCGCTGATGTTATCTTCATCCCCAACTCCATCAGCTACATCACCCAGATCCTGACCCAGGCCGACTCTCTGGGTATTGAGATCCCCTTCCTGGGCTCCGATACCGCGGACGACAACATGGTTCTGAGCGCTGTTGCCGGCACCAACGTCAAGCTGTACCTGACCACCTTCTATGAAGAGGGCGGCGATCCCGACTTCGACGAGGGCTTCAAGGCCTTCCTGAACAGCGATCCCACTCTTATGAGCTCCAACGGCGGCAACGACATTATCGCTGCTGTGTCCGCCATGGGCTATGACGCCTACAACGTGGCCATTGAAGCCATCAAGGCCGCCGGCTCCACGGATCCTGCCGCCATCAAGGCCGCCATCGGCGGTGTGAGCGTGGACGGCGTGTCCGGCTCCATCTCCTTCGAGCCCGTCAACGGCGACGCGGTCCGCGACTTTGCCTTCATCAAGACCGCCGACACCGCTGCCGGCCAGTGGTCCCTGGTGGGCAAGACCACAGTGGAGTAATTCCGCCGCGGTTTTCAACGCAACTCTGTCTTTTCATGCCTGGCGGGGGCTGACGCCCCCGCCAAGCGTTCTTTTCACGGGCTGTTCTGAGAGGAGCGGAAAACGCTCCGCTGTTTTCAAAACAGCCCGGATACCCTGGACAAAGGAGGATTTTCCGTGCAATATGTCATCTCCATTCTGCTCTCCGGCATTTCTCTGGGCGGACAGCTGGCGCTGATCGCCATCGGATATACCATGGTGTACGGCATTCTGCGTCTCATCAACTTCGCCCACGGCGATCTCTTCATGGCCTCCGGTCTTATGATGATCTATATCTCCACCTGGGCTCCCCTCTATCTGGCAATCCCCCTGGTACTGGTCCTGGCGGTTGTGCTGGGCTTCACGATCGAACGTGCCGCCTACAAGCCCCTGCGGCAGGCTCCCCGCATGTCCGTCATGATCTCCGCCATTGGCGTAAGCTACCTGCTCCAGAACACCGCCACCTACATCACCGGCGGACAGCCCATGACCTATCCCTCCATCCCCTTCCTCTATGACACCGTAAATGTGGCGGGCAACAACGTCAAGTGGGCCGTGCTCCTCACTCCCGTACTTGTCATCGTGCTGGTGTTTGCCCTGACTCAGCTCATCAACCACACCAAGATAGGCATGGCCATGCGGGCGGTGGCCAAGGACTTTGAAACCAGCCAGCTGATGGGCATCAAGATCAACAATGTCATCTCCATGACCTTCATCATCGGCTCCTTCCTGGCGGCGGTGGGTTCGGTGCTCTACTTCACCAACTACCAGACCGTGGTGCCCACCTCCGGCGCCATGCCCGGCCTGAAGAGCTTCGTAGCCGCCGTGTTCGGCGGCATCGGCTCCATCCCCGGCGCGGTGATCGGCGCCTTCCTCATCGGCATCTGCGAGTCCATCGTCAAGGGACTGCCCGCCGCCTGGGGCCTGTCTGTCTTCTCCGACGCCGTCACGTTTGCCATTCTCATCATCATCCTGGTGGTCAAACCTACCGGCCTGTTTGGCGAGCGGGCCACCGATAAGGTATAAGGAGGTGCCGACATGATCGAAAAGAAAAGCAAAGCCGGCACCGCAGCCGCCCTGATCGGCATCCTTGTTCTTCTGCTGGGCGTCGTCCTCCTGGAGAACCTGGGCGCCTTCATCCCCAACCTTCCGCCCATCCTGCTCCCCACCTCTCAGTTGTTCATCGTGCTGAAAAAGGGCGCGGTCTATTCCCTTGTAGCGGTCTCCATGAACCTGCTGAACGGCTTCACCGGCCTGTTCTCTCTGGGCCAGGCGGGCTTCATGCTGCTGGGCGCCTATACCTACGCCATTCTCATGCTTCCCACCGCCAACCGTCCCACGGTCTACTACCTCTATGGCGGTTCCGCCATCAACTTCTCTCTGCCGGAGCTGTTCGGCGGCGGCATGTTCGGGCTCATCCTGGGCACCATTGTCGTTTTCATCCTGGCCGGCTGCGTAGCGGCCTTTGTGGCCTGGCTGATCGGTCTTCCTGTTCTTCGCCTGAAGAGCGACTACCTGGCCATCGCCACCCTGGGCTTTGCCGAGATCCTGCGGGCCATCTTCCAGTGGGATAAGCTGGGCCCCATCACCAACGGCGCCAACATGATCGGCTCCATTCCCATCTATTCCAGCTTCAACATCACGGACGCCTCCGGCAAGGTGATCGTCCGTCTCACCACCTTCATTCCCTTCCTGACAGCCATCATCTGCATTACCATGATCGTGCTGCTCATCAACTCCTCCTACGGACGGGCCTTCAAGGCCATCCGGGAGGACGAGATTGCCGCCGAGGCCATGGGAATCAACCTGGCCAAACACAAGATGCTCGCCTTCTGTACCTCCGCCTTCTTCGCCGGGGTCGGCGGCGCCCTCTTCGCCATGTATGTGGGTAATGCCCAGGCCAAGGTGTACACCTCCGCCATGACCTATGAGATCCTGCTGATCGTAGTCATCGGCGGCATCGGTTCCATCACCGGCTCCTGCCTCGCCACCTTCCTCTATGTGGCCTGCTCCGAGTGGTGGCTGCGCTTCCTGGACAGCCCGCTCGTCCTCTCCAGCGGCTTCAAGGTTCCCCTGCTGCGCAACGGCTTCCGGATGGTGGTCTTCTCCATCGTCATCATGATCGTGGTGCTCTTCTTCCGGAAGGGCATCATGGGGAACCGGGAACTGCCGGATCTCTTTAAGAAGAAAAAGAAGGGAGGCGTGGCGAAATGAGCGATAACGTCCTGCGTCTGGAACATGTCACCATGCAGTTCGGCGGCGTGGTGGCCGTCAACGACCTCTCGCTGGAAGTGAACAAGGGAGAAATCGTGGCTCTGATCGGCCCCAACGGCGCCGGCAAGACCACCGCCTTCAACTGTATCACCGGCGTCTACGAACCCACCAACGGCCGGGTCTCCTTCCTGGGCAAGCCCATGGTGGAAAACCACCCCCAGGGCAAAATGGTCAAGCTGTACGCCGGCGAGAACGCGGATAAATTCACCCATGTTCTCCATCCTACCCCGGACCGCATCACCCACCTGGGCATCGCCCGCACCTTCCAGAACATCCGCCTGTTCTCCGCCCTGACCGTCTTTGAAAACGTGCTGATCGCCAAGCACATGCGGGCGAAGCAGAACTACTTCTCCGCCATCTTCCGCCTCAACGCCGCGGAGGAAAAACGCATGCGCCAGGAGGCCATGGACCTTCTGGAAGAGCAGGGTCTCAGCCATCTGAAGGATGAGATCGCCGGCTCACTGCCCTACGGCCTGCAGCGCCGGCTGGAGATCGCCCGGGCCCTGGCCACTTCGCCCCAGCTGCTGCTCCTGGACGAGCCGGCCGCCGGTATGAACCCCCAGGAGACCCAGGAACTGACCGACTTCATCAAGGAGGTCCGCACGAAATACCATCTGACGGTCTTCATGATCGAACACCATATGGATCTGGTCATGCAGATCTCCGACCGCATCTACGTACTGGACTTCGGCAAACTCATCGCCCAGGGCACGCCCGCCGAGGTTCAGAACAACAAGCGCGTCATCGACGCATATCTGGGGGTGGCCGACGATGCTTAAGATCGACGGACTGAAGGTCAACTACGGCGGCATCGAGGCCGTCAAAGGCATCTCCTTCGAGGTGCCGGACCGCTCCATCGTCACCCTGATCGGAGCGAACGGCGCCGGCAAGTCCACCACTCTGCGTTCCATCGTGGGGCTGGTCCGACCCGCCGCCGGCAACATTCAGCTGGAGGGGGAGGAACTGACGGGACTCCCCACCGACCGCATCGTCTCCAAGGGCATCACCCTGGTGCCGGAGGGACGGCGGGTCTTCCCGGACCTGACGGTTCTGGAAAACCTGAAGATCGGAGCCTACCTGCGCAACGACAGCCTGGACGACGACATCAACTGGGTCTACGAACTCTTCCCCCGCCTCAAGGAGCGCTCCTGGCAGGCGGCGGGCACCCTCTCCGGCGGCGAGCAGCAGATGCTGGCCGTGGGACGGGCTCTGATGTCACGGCCCAAGATCATGATGATGGACGAGCCCTCCCTGGGCCTGGCCCCCATCGTGGTGCGGGGCATCTTCGACATCATCAGGGAAATCAACCGCCAGGGCGTCACCATCCTGCTGGTGGAGCAGAACGCCAACATGGCTCTCAAGATCGCCGACCTGGGCTACGTGCTGGAGACCGGACGCATCACCATGTCCGACACCGGCGCCGCTCTCCTGGCCAACGAAAAGGTCAAGGAGGCCTATCTGGGCAAGGGCGGCTGATCCAATCCGAACGTTCCGAAGTCCCTGCGCCCTCCGGGCGCGGGGACTTCTTCATTCCCTTCTGAGCAGCAGAAGAGGGAAGGAGAATCGCAAGGCAATCGGACAGTCCACAGAGCCTGCCGGGATACTCTCCGGAACCAGAATCTCTGGCCTCCTGCCAGCTGAAATCGGCAGCAGACGTGATCTCTCCTTCCCGGAGCCCTCCTCATCCCGGACAGATTGCCCTGCCGACCTCGTTCCCCGTTTTTACACTTCATCTTGACACCGTTCGCCCCGTCTGGTAGCATATTCTTACAGTGGCGCCGGTTCGCCCGGATACACGACCGGCCTCGCAATCTGCTGAATATCCCAACCCTCCAGCCGGAACAGACTGTTCCGGCGCAGCCATGAGGAGTTCTGATGAAGAGAAAATACACCTACAACAACATTACCCTTCCCGAAGAACTGCTGCGGGATCCCCGCCTGCAGGGCCTCGGTCCTCAGGTGCTCACCATTCTCTGCAAGAGGGGGCTGCGGACCTGGGAGGATATCCGCTCCTTCATTACCTCGGACATGAAGGCCGTGCTCAGCGATGATCCCATGCTGGGCATGGACCAGGCGGTGGATATTCTCCGGGAGGCTGTTCGGAACCGGCAGCGCATTGTGGTCTACCGGGACTACGACTGCGATGGCTGCTGCGCCGGCGCCATCGCCCTGGAATGCCTGACGTATCTGGACGCCGTGGTGGAGCAGTTCGCCAACCGTCGGGGAGGCGACGGCTATGGCATGTGCGCCGCCGGCGTGGAGCACATCCTCCAGACCTGGCCGGACACCGCCGTCATTCTCACCGTGGACAACGGCATCGCCGCCTTTGAGGGCATCCGCGCCGCCCGGAAGGCCGGATTGCGTGTGGTGGTCACGGACCACCACGAGGCCTCGGCGAATCTCCCTCCGGCCGACGCCATTGTGGACCCCAAGCAGCCCGGTGAAGCCTCTCCGTACCGGCTGTTCTGCGGCGCCGGGGTCGTCTTCAAGCTGATGCTGGCTCTCTTCCGGAGCCTGGAGCGCGACACGGGGCCGGTGCTGGACACCCTGGACCTGGTGGCCCTCGCCACTGTGGCGGATGTGGTTCCCCTGACCGGCGAAAACCGCACCATGGTCCGGGAGGGACTGAAGCTCATCAACAGCCGTCAGCGTCCCTTCTTCCGCGCTCTGATGGAAGAGACCGGAATGACGGACATCACCGCCCAGCGGGGACTGGGCTTCAGTTTCGCTCCCATGGTGAATTCGGTCTCCCGTCTGGACCGGGACACGGACGAAGTGGTGCGAATGATGATCTCCCGGGACCTGGACTGGATCCGCCCCCGGGTCGCCTCTCTGGTGGAGCTCAACAATGAAAGAAAGGCGCTCAGCGAGCGGGAGGGACAGCGCCTGCTGAAGGGAATTCAGGACGTGGGGCAGACCTGCATTCTGGTCCGGGACGACACCCTCCACGAAGGAATCATCGGGATCCTGGCCGGGAAACTGCGGGAGGAGTTCAACCGCCCGGCGGTGGTCTTCACCCGCAACGACCAGGGGCTCCTCAAGGGGTCCGCCCGCAGCGTGGATGCCTTCCCCCTGAAGCAGTCCCTGGACCGCATTCCCCCGGGAATTCTCCTGGGCTACGGCGGACATACCCTGGCCGCCGGTCTCTCCCTGCTGCCGGAGAACTTTGACGCCTTTTCCCGCTCCTTCACCGCGCTCACGGACGCCGCCCTCGCCGGCTCCGATTTTCTGGAGTGGCAGGAGATCGACCTGGTCATCCAGGAAGAGGAATGCACCCGGGACCTGCTCTTCAGCCTGCATATCCTGGAACCCTTCGGCGCCGGCTGTCCCGCTCCCGTCTTCGGTCTGCGGGCCCTTCCCGTCTCCGTCACCTACATGGGGAAAGAACAACAGCACGTGAAATACCTGACCGCCTCCGGCCTGCAGGTGATCCAGTGGGGTCAGGGAGACGCCGCCCGTAACCGCTCCGGATTCCCCCGCAAGTTTGTGGGGTTCCCCTCCCTCAACGTCTGGCGCAACACCGCCAGCGTCCAGTTCATCTGCCAGTGAGCGGTCAGTCAGACCCATGCGAAAAGGCCCCATGGGGCCGGATCTTCTCCGGTTCCATGGGGTCTTTCCTGCCGTTTGCGTGCTCTGGGGATTACAGCAGCCGGATCTGGCCGAGGATGGGCACCGGCTGCTCCCGCCCGCTGATGGCATAGAACAGTCCCAGCAGCCAGCAGAACGTGCAGAGGAGTCCGCCCACCCAGCCCACGAATCCCACCAGGGGGAGCCGGGTCACCAGACCGAACACGGTGGTGGCAATGCTGATCACCAGGGCCTGGTTGAGGTGGAAGCGGCTTGCGTACCGATCCCCCAGCACGAAGGCGAGGATCAGACCTACCCAGGTAATGTAGGCCACCACATCCGTAATGCGCTTGTCCATCATGACGAAACCCTCCTTCCCGTGTGTCCGATGGATCGCTGTTTCTTCTGCTCCCAGTATAGCATTGAAACCGCCGGATGCAACCACTTTCGGCCAAATTTAATGCTTTTTACATTTTCCACCTGTCTTTTCAGGGCAATCCCCCCGCGTCTTCCTCTCCGGACTGTCCGGGCCGAAGACGCCATGGCAGCCCGAAACAGCAGAGCGGCAAAACGGACCGCCCCGGAAGGATCCGAAACGGCCCGCAGCAGAGCAGAAGAAACGGGAACGGTCTGAGGGAAGACGGAACCGGAACGCCGGTTCCCGTGTCCCCAGGACGGTTACAGCCTGGGGTCCGTCGGCTCGCTCTCCAGGGCCAGCACTCCGAAGGCGCACTCGTGAACCCGGGAAAGAGATTCGCCGGCAACGAAGCGCTTCAGCCCTTCCAGCCCCAGAGAAAACTCCTTCCGGGCCAGAGCGCGCTTGCGGCTCAGGGAGCGGGACTTCAGGCGCCGCAGATGCTCTTCCTCCAGGTACTCCGGCCCGTAGATGATCCGCAGGTACTCCCGGCCCCGGCATTTCACCGCCGGCTGGATCAGCTGTCCGTTGGTGACGGCCACGAAGGTCTCCGGCTTCACCACCATCCCCTCGCCGCCCTCCTCCGTGAGGTCCAGCCACCATTGAATCCCCTTCTCCACCGACGTCTCCTCTTCCGTATTCACGCAGAGGTACGGCGTCGCCTGGAAGATGGGGTCTACGCCGGTCATGTAGCGACGGATGGTCTCCATATGCCAGACGTGGGTCTCCCGGGAGAAGACCTTGCCCTCGCAGGCCAGGAGGTGGAAGGGCGCGATCCGCCAGTCATTGAGGTCCTGCACGGTCCAGCAGTACGCCCGCCAGGCTTGGTTATACCGTTCCACGTCATCCTTCCTGCTCCGACAGCGCTGAAGCAGTCCGGACAGGGCCTCCGCCCCGTCCGTCTCCCGCAGCCGCTCGCAGGCTGTCTCCAGAACCTGGGCAGCCGCAGAGAGGCTCCCGACCCCCGCGTGTCCGGTGGGTGCATACTGGGAGAGGAGCAGTCCCCGGGCCTTCTCGGACCAGGGCATTACCTCGGTGTCCAGGCAGACCCAGTCCGTATGGAAGTCCTCCCAGAACCCGGTCTCCGTCATCACCCGATCCAGCCGCTCCAGAAGGGCCTGCTCCACGGCGCAGTCCTGGAAGAACTCCCGGCCTGTCCGCGTGTAAACAATCCCCCGGGTGCCATCTGTCACCCCGAACCGCTTCCGGGCGGCCTCCGGGTTTCTGGCCAGCACGATCACGGCCCGGGACCCCATGTGCTTCTTTTCGCAGACCACGGTCCGGATTCCGCGGCTCCGGTAGTACCCGAACGCCTCGACGGGGTGCTCCAGCCATCCCTCCAGGGAACTGGTCTCGCAGGGCGACATGGTGGGCGGCAGGTAGATGAGCCAGCGGGGATCCACGGCAAAGCGGGACAGGACTTCCAATGCGGCGGCGGAGTTCTCCTCAGGGATGTCGATGGATGGCGTGAGCTCCGTCTCCAGGCGCAGCTTCTTTCCCATCTTTCCGATGGACAGCACATCCTCCGGCTCCGGGCTCTCCTTCCCCTCCAGGGGACGGACCGGCTCCATGTACTGGCGCAGCGCCGGTACCTCCACCAGTTCCCGCTCCGGATAGCGGTACGCGGTCAGTTTTCCGCCAAAGACACACCCGGTATCCACGCAGACCGTGTTGTTCTGCGCCCGGACTTCCCGACTGGGAACATGACCATAGACAACTGTAGCCCGTCCCCGATAGTCCGCCGCCCAGTCCAGGCGCACAGGCAGACCAAACGTGTCCGTTTCGCCCGTTGTCTCGCCATAGAGGCAGAACGCCCGCACTTTTCCGGATGTACGGCCGATGTACTCCTGCTTCAGCCCCGCGTGGGCGATCACCAGGCGTCCGTCGTCCAGCACCAGGTGGCTGACGAGGCCGTCCAGGAACGCGGAGACTTCCTCCCGGAAGCTTTCGTCCCGCGCCTCCATCTCGGCGATGGTCCGCTCCGTCCCATGGGTTCTGGCGATCTCCTTCCCCCGCAGGTACTTCAGCAGCTTCGCGTCGTGGTTGCCGGGTACGGCGACGGCGTTTCCGTTTTTCACCATGTCCATCACCAGGCGCAGCGTATCCGCGTTGCGGGGACCCCGGTCGCAGAAGTCGCCCAGAAAGGCGGCCTTCCGCCCCTCCGGATGGACGTAGACGCCCTCCTGCTTCGCGTAGCCCAGCTTCGCCAGCAGAAGTTCCAGCTCGTCGCAGCAGCCGTGGATGTCCCCGATGACGTCAAAGGGTCCATGCTCCTCCCGCCGGTCGTTCCAGACCTTTGTACGAACCACCCGGACCCGCTCCACCTCCTCGGGGGTATGGAGCTCGAAGACGTACCGGAACCCTTCCTTCCGGAGGGTCCGGACCGAGCGCTTTACCTCCCGGCAGTGCTCCCGCACCACCCGGTCCGGAATGTTCCGGTCTGTCCGGGTCCGGTTGCGCTCCAGCAGCACCGGCTCCGGCAGGTTGAAGACGATGGCCACGGCGTGGACGTTCTGCTCTCTGGCGGTATCCAGGACCTCTTTCCGGGCTGCCCGGGACAGACTGGTGGCGTCGATCACGGTCAGCTTTCCGTACTTCAGCCGCTTGTCCGCCGCCCGCCAGAGCAGCTCGAAGGCCTCCCCGGACACGTCCCGGCTGTTCTCGTCGTCGCAGATCATGGCCCGGAAGAAGTCCGAGGAGAGAATCTCCGTAGACTGGAACCAGGTCCGGGCAAAGGTGCTCTTTCCGGAGGAGGTTGGCCCCACCAGGGCCACCAGGCAGAGCTCCGGAATCTCGATTCTGATCTCATCCATTTCTGACAAACACCCCCATCTGCGTTGGCGTTCCATCCCGTTCGTCCTCGTCCCCGATCCCGCTGACGCGGCAGGAATACCCGAAGCTCCGGCAGACATGCTCCGTCCAGGTCCGAAACTCCTCCCGGGTCCACTCGAAGCGATGATCTCCATGGCGAAGAGCGTTTTCCTTCATGCCGGCGTAGTGGACATTGTATTCCCGGTTGGGCGTGGTGACGATCACGGTCTTCGGGGCGGCATGCCGAAAGATTACCCGCTCCAGAACGGAAATCCGCTCCGGCGGCAGGTGCTCCAGGACCTCCACCAGACACAGGCAGTCGTACCCCTCAAACCGGGCGTCCCGATAGATCGCGGAGGCCTGGAAAAGAGTCAGGCGGCCCCCATGAGAATCCCTCATCCGGTCCACCCGCAGCCGGTGCTTCGCCCGCTCCAGGGCGCTGACCGACACATCGCAGGCCCCGATCTTCTGCAGCCGGGACTCGGCCAGCAGCATGGCTGTCAGCCGACCCTCGCCGCACCCGAGATCCAGCACGGATGTGGCGCCGCTGTCCAGAACGGCCTGGCGGACCGCCTGCAGCCGCCGGGTGTTCAGCGGAATCCGGACTTCGCCACTCTCTTCGGTCCGGGCCTTCTCTCCATCGGCAGCCGGTTTCTTCGCCGTCTCGTCTGGTGTCTCCGTGCCGAACCCGTCCGGCTCCGACACGTCTCCGGTCTCCTCCGCAGTCTCCTCTTCCTCCTCGCTGTCCTCCGCCAGCAGCGCCTCCAGCGTCTTGCCGGCAAACGCCCTCTGGCGGGCCTGGAAGGACCGGCGGACGATCTTCTCCCGGAAGGGATGATCCGCCAGCCAGCCCTCTCCATGGCGGAGCAGCTTCGCAATCTCGTCCCGGGTCACATAGTAGTGCTTCTGCCGATCAAAGACGGGGATCAGAACGTAGAGGTGGTTCAGCAGCCGGGCGAGCGTCAC
>CANRFA010000027.1 GCA_947629775.1 uncultured Oscillospiraceae bacterium | reverse complement strand
AACGTCCTCGACTTCCCCGACTGTCAGAACCGCCAGCAGCCGGTCCACAGGGCCGCTGTAGAGGAAGTTCAGTCTATCTTCACCAGCCTGCAGATCCTGAACACCCGCCAGTCCTTCCAGCGGCACCCGTCCCTGCAGGGAGACCCGCCTGGCTCCGTTTCGGGTGAGGTCCTCGATGGGGCAGGATCGCAGGACCTGACCGTCCCGCAGAAGGGCGGCGTGGGTGCAGCAGTGCTGGATCTCCGAGAGCACATGGCTGGAAAGGAAGATCGTCGCGCCGGCCCGGTTGCGTTCCCGGAGGATTTCAAAGAAGGCGCGCTGGATGAGCGGGTCCAGTCCGCTGGTGGGTTCGTCCAGGATCAGAAGGTCCGGGTCGTGCTGCAGAGCGCAGACGATACCCACCTTTTTCCGGTTCCCGAGGGACAGCTCCTCCGTTTTCCGGCCGGGATCCAGACGAAGCCGCTGACACAGTTCCTCCGCCGTTCTCCGGCAGTCCCGGCCACGCAGGCGTGCGGAAAAAGCCAGCACCTCCCGGACCCGCATGCCGGGATAAAAGACCGTCTCCGCGCTCAGATATCCGGTACAGGCAAGAATCTCCTCCCGGTTCTTCCGGATCTCCCGTCCCAGGACGAGGGCCTTCCCGCTGTCTGGATGGATCAGGCCCAGCAGGCACCGGATCGTGGTGGACTTGCCGGCCCCGTTCGGTCCGATGAACCCGAAGAACGTCCCCTGCTCCACGGCGAGGCTCACATCCTGAATTCCCCGGACAGAGCCGTAATATTTCGTCAGCCTCTCTGTGCGGATGGCATCCACGCCTCTCACTCCTTTCGCAGGTAGATGCTCTTCCAGAATTCGATGAGCTTTCCGAAATCCCGCTCCATGCGGTCCATATCCACACCCTGTCCCCGCTGCACCATCTCCCAGAGATACCCCTCCGAGGCCCAGTACATCTCCCGGTACATCATCCCGATATCCAACCCGGGGACAAACTGCCCCGGGTCCATGTTCAGCCGGGTCTGATCCTCCTTCAGGTTGAAATAGCGGTGGTAGCTCTCCTGGACGGCGGCGGAGACCTCCTCATCTTTCTCGTAGAACGCCCGGATCGTGAAACTTGCCATATCCGGATACCGGCGGATGATCTCCATCTTGGCCCGCATGCCGCGCTCCATGGCCGTGAAAAGGTCCGAATCGCCATAGCAGCCGTAGCGGGTCAGATACTCGATGGTTGTCCGGGCACAGGAATCCCAGAGAAAGAGGTAGAGCTCCTTCTTGTTGCGGAAGTAGTGGAAAAGGAGAGACTTGCTGATGCCAGCCTCCTCCGCGATCTCCCGCATGGGGCTGTTGCCGTAGGCGTTCTGCGAGAACACCCGGAATCCCGCGTTGAGGATGGCCTGCTGCTTCTCCTCCGGCAGAGAGAAGAACTTCTCATTCATGATCTGAGATCGGGCACCGCTCCATGTTCGTCCCGCAGCGCTGTGCCCTGCCTCCTTTCGATTGTTTTCGTGGTGGAATGCGAACCGGAACCGGCTGGACCGGACAGGGAAACCGGTCTCCGGTCTTTTCTCCCGGGGCAGTACCCGCCCTTTCGCTCTGAGCGCCAGTCTGGAAGAGCATTCCCTCATTCGGAGCGGTCCGAGCATCGTTCCGGAACCTCCAGCGGGCGGAAATCCGCCCGTACAACGACAAAGGGCCACTTCCGGCATCGGCAGCCGGAATTGCTTTCATCCCAGCCACTCCGCCCGTTCAGGCCTCCTGACGCCCCGGTCCATGCCATCTTAGACCCGTTGACCGATTCGGGGAAGACCCCTTTTCATCCTTTCTCGGATTTTTCTGACAGAACGGCCTCCCAAGCCACAGCCGACACAATCTGAACGGCGCTCCATCCCTTCCTTCTGCAGAAACCACGAGCAAATCATGTTCTCCACCTGTCCGGCCACAGAATCTGCCTGCCGGATCTCTGCCCCCGGACCGGATATAAGGTTGCGTACCCCGCCCCCGGAACAGATCCCGAAACAAATGAAAGCGGGAGCGGCCCGATTGGAACCCGCTCCCGCTTCCTTCAGCTTTTCGGTTTTGGTTTGCAGACCATCGCCACCAGGAATCCGAAGAAGATGGCGGCCGTGATCCCGCCGGACGCCGCTGTCACACCCCCGGTGAGGGCCCCCAGCAGTCCCTTCTCCGCTACGGCCCTGCGGACGCCCTTGGCCAGCAGATGGCCGAATCCGGTCAGAGGTACCGTGGCCCCGGCGCCGGCCCAGTCCGCCAGGGGCTGGTAGAGGCCCAGAGCGCTCAGCACCACGCCGGCGGTCACATAGGTCACCAGAATCCGGGCCGGCGTCAGGCTGGTGCGGTCAATGAGGATCTGCCCGATCACGCACAGCAGTCCTCCGCAGAGAAACGCCTTCAGATAGTCCATGTTCGATTCCTCCTCATTTCCGGACCGCGATGGCCACCGCGTGGCAGATTCCCGGGATGGATTCCCCCTGGAAGGCCGAGACCGGAGAGTGCAGCGCCCCGGTGGGGCAGAAGAGGAGGTTGCTCCACTTCCCCTCCCGCATGCCGTTGAGCAGGTATCCCGTGAGCACGGAGGCGCAGCACCCGCATCCGGAGCCGCCGGAATGCACATCCTGGGCCTGGGGATCAAAGATCAGCTTCCCGCAGTCGGCGTGATTCGCCAGTTCGATCCCGTCCCGCTGCAGCAGTTCCAGCAGCAGATCGCTGCCCAGCGCCCCCAGGTCTCCGGTGACGATCAGGTCGTAGAAGCCCGGGTTGCGGCCGGTGTCGCGCAGATGGGTGAGAATCGTATCTGCGGCGGCCGGCGCCATGGCGGCCCCCATGTTGTTGGTGTCCCGGATTCCCCGGTCCACAATCTTTCCCACGGTGGCGTGGGTTACAAAGGGCCCTTCCCCGGCGGCGCCCAGAACGGCCGCGCCGGCTCCGGTCACGGTCCACTGGGCGGTGGGGGTCCGCTGCCCGCCGTACTCCAGAGGCGTCCGGTACTGGCGCTCCGCCGAGCAGAAATGGGAGGAAACCACCACGCCGGCCCGCTCGCCGAAGCCCCCGTCCAGCGCCATGGAGGCCAGCACCAGTCCCTCTCCCATGGTGGAGCAGGCCCCATACAGCCCGAAGTAGGGCACTCCCTGTTCCCGGGCGGCAAAGGCCGAGCCGATGCACTGGTTGAGCAGATCCCCGGCGAACAGGAAGTCCAGCCCGGAAGGCGCCAGGCCGGCCTTGTTCAGGGCCAGGGTCAGCGCCCGCTTCTGCATGGCGCTCTCGGATTTCTCCCAGGTCGCCTCCCCGAAGGTGTCGTCCTGGGAACGTTCGTCAAAGGAGTCGGCCAGAGGTCCCTCTCCCTCCTTCTTTCCCACGACGTTGGCGTGTCCCAGGAAGGAGGGCGGAGACGCGAAGATCATGGTCTGCGCTCCCAGTTTCTTCATGCTTACCACCTCAGACTTTGAGATGGGCTCAGTTTTTCCCGAACGGGTCCCTTCTATCCGCCTGGCACATGTTTTCGGGCGACCGCAGAACGGAAAGCCCGGCGGCAGACCGGAACGTTCTTCCGGAAGCCGCCGGGCGATTTCCCGGGCTCTGTCTTCAGCCGCGCACGTCCAGACGGAGGAGCTCTTCCTCCATGGGAACGGTTCGGATTCCCTTCTTCAGATCAAATCCGAAATTTTCCTGCGCGATGGTAATCTGTCCCCGGTCCTCCAGGACGGCCTGCTGCTGCTCCCATTGCAGGTTAGAACCCATGCGGGTCGCAACCTCGTATCCAACGGTATCCGTCATGGTCCGGCTCCCGCTCCAGTCCTTCTCCAGCGTGGCGGTCAGGGTCACGCTGCTCTCCGGGGGAACAGTAATCTCCGCGGTCCGATACAGCATCATTGCGGCGTTGTCCGAAAGTGCGTCTTCCAGCGCGGTCTCCCCGCTCTCCTCCCATCTGGCCAGGAACCGGCCGTAGAAGAGAGCCTTCTCCTCCGGGGTACTCAGAGCGTCCCCGTATGTTTCCTGCCGATACACCTCGGCAATTTCGTTCAGCGCCTCGTCCAGGTCCGCCTCCCGGCGGTTCACCTCGGCACCGGCTTCCACCTGTTCTCCATCTTCACCGGTCTCTGTTCTTCCCTGAAGGTCCATGCTCCGCACGTCTTCTCCTTTCACCAGCAGATACGCGCCGGTTTCCGGATTCTGCTTTGCCCGGTTCAGGGAGATGCACAGAACCTGACATCCGCTTTCCGGATCCGTCCGGGCCTGATCAAAGCCGAAGCACCAGACCTCTGTGACGGCGGGATCATAGCGAACCGTAACCTGGAGGACGGGGTCCGCCACGGACCCGTCTTCCTGCTCCGGTCCCCAGAGATCCGTCAGTTCGTACACCGTGACCGGAACGTGCTCCGCCTCCGGCATGGTATCCAGGGACAGGATCCGGTACTCCGGATCCTCCAGCATGGCCTGATACGCCTCCCCGCTGAGCAGACTGTCCAGCGAAGACGTTGTGCCTGGAATCTCCCCCTTCCGGAGTCCGCTCTCCAGCGGCGTCCCATCCAGGGTCAGGTCCGGCCACTGTCCGGCCTGCGCCAGGGTGCCCGCAAAGGGATAGAGAACCTCCAAGGTCTGAGGATCCTGGCTGTCGTTTCGCAGCGTATACCGGTCTGTTACCTGTACCGCCTGACTCTGCTCCCAGGACTGGAAGTCCAGGGTGACCTCTCTCCGGGCGGAGATGGCTATATTCTCCTCCTCCAGGGTAAGGGGAAAGACGGGACCGGCATATCGGTTAAAGGCCTGAAAGCCTTCCCCGGAACCGTGTCCGCCCGCGCCGCCTCCGCCGGCGAACGGAAGCCATCCGCCGCGCACCGCAACTCCCAGAGCGATAACCGCGACCAGGCAGGCCGCCACGGCTCCCCAGGCCCGGAAGCGGCGGCGGGGGCGGTCCTCCCGGCTCTCCTCCAGATACCGGTCCGGAATCCCGCCCAGCGCATCCAGCAGTTTCACACTTTTCTGACTCACAGGACAATTCCCTCCTTTTCCAGCGCCTTTCGCAGGCTGCCCCGCAGCCGGTACATCTTCTGGGCCAGCCGGTTGGCGGAAACGCCCCGCCGGGCGGCCAGATCCTCCAGCCGGTCCCCGTACCAGTAGCGCCGCAGGAAGAGAATCCGGTCCTCCCGGTTGAGTCCTCCCAGCCAGCGGCTCAGACAGTCCGTAATCTCCCTGGCTTCCGCTTCCCGCTCCGCGCTCGGCGCGGTCAGCGCCGCCGGGCAGCACTCCTCCAGTTCCAGGCTCAGAGCGGCGAGCCCCTCGCCCCGTTTTCTCGCCTGCCTGCGCCGCCAGCGGTCAATGGCCAGATTGCGCACCGTCCGCTGCAGATACGCCCACAGCGACTCCGGTCTCTGGGGCGGAATCGTGCTCCAGAGCCGGTACAGGGCTTCGTTGACACACTCTTCGCCATCCTCCGGACTGTCCAGAAGATTTTCCGCCAGTCTCTGACACTGCGTCCCGTACTTCTCCTGGGTGGCAGCGGAGGCCCGGTCATCCCTTGCCCAGTACAGATCCACAATATGGCTGTCCTCCAAGCGTCCCTCCCCCTTTCGCCCATGCATGGGCCGGATACCTCATAAGACGCAGTCCGTCTGGCGATATTATGGAGCGGAAAAGAAATTTTATCGCTGGACCTTCCCCGCACCTCCTGTGGGTTATCTGCGACACTTTCAGGTCCCGGACCGTCCCCAAAAGTACCTTTTCCGGGGATCCATCCACGCCTGAACAGCCAAAGGCCGGCGGCACATCGGAAACGTGCCGCCGGCCATGGGATCTTATGTATGCCGCCGCGAGAGGCGATTCGGGCAGCCCGGATCGGGTCCGCCGAAACAGAGAACGCACGTCAGACGGGCGTGGTCTCCCGATGGAACTTCTCCAGGTACGCGGTCTGCAGCATGCGCAGCCGCTCGGGGTCCTTCCCGCCCACGGGAATTCCGTCCACGGACTCCACCCGCATGCACAGGGCGCTGCTGCTGGTGACGATGAGCTCGTCGGCGTTCATCAGCTCCACCATGGAGAAGGGCTCCTCCCGCACGGGGATGCCAAAGTCCCGGGCCAGCTGCAGCAGATGTTTGCGGGTGATGCCGGGGAGAATCAGCTCGTCGGTGGGCGCCGTGCGCAGAACGCCGTCCTTCAGGATGGAGATGTTGCTGTGGGCGCACTCCGTGACCCGGGAGCCCCGATGCAGGACCGCCTCGTCGCAGCCCCGCTCCTTCGCCCGCTGGTTGGCCAGCACGCTGGGAATCAGGTTGAGGGTCTTGATGTTGCAGAGCTTGAACCTCTCGTCCTCCAGGGAGATCAGCTTATAGGGGATCTCCAGGGATTTCATGGTATGGGGCTTCACGAAGGCCATCAGGTTCGGCTGCACTTCGGGACCGGGGAACACATGATTTCGGGGCGCTGTTCCCCGGGTGATCTGCCAGTAGAGGAAGTGGATGGGGGAATCCTCCGCCGCGTCGATGACCTTCTGCAGTTCCGCTTTGACGGCCTCCCGCTCCATGTGGAAGGGGATCTCCAGCAGCCGCAGGCTGTTGTACATCCGGTCCAGGTGGTCCTCGATGGCGAAGGGAATCCGGTTCGCCACACAGGTGGCCTCGTAAATCCCATCGCCAAAGTAGAGGGCCCGGTCGTTCATGGGGACCGTCATCTCCTCCAGAGGGCCGATGTTACCATTATAGTATCCGACGTTTTTCCACATCAGGAATCTCTCCTTTTTCAGTTCCGGGCGGACCCGCCGTCCGCTGTTTCTCCGGACCCCCGGCCCCGTCTCTCCTCCAGGCGCCGCAGAAGCAGACAGGCCAGCCAGGCGCAGAAGGCACCCACCAGGAAGCCGGCCAGCACATCCGAGGGGTAATGGACCCCCACGTAGAGCCGGGACAGTCCCATGAGGACGGCCATTGCCAGGGCCAGAACGCTCATCCAGCGCCGGGGAAGGGTTCTCCACCAGGCGAGAGCCGCGGCAAAGGCGGCGCAGGTGTGCCCGGAGGGGAAGGAATTGGGGTCCGGTTCGTCTACCAGAGCCACCAGGCCCGCCACATCCAGCCAGGGACGGGGACGGGCCACCAGGTGCTTGAGCACCACGTTGGTACACAGCAGCCCCAGAAGCATGGCGAGGGCGGACGCCACGCCGGCCCGGCGGGTGGGCCGGAAGCACAGAAGCAGCACGCTGAGCACGATCCACAGAAGACCGAAGTTGCCGAGCCTTGTGTAGACGCTCACCAGCGGATCCAGCAGCGGAGCGCGCAGGTTCTCCTGCAGCCACAGCAGGATGTTTCCATCCAGAGCGAGAAGAAAATCCATTCGCTTCTTCCTCCTGTCCCTTGACCGCAGCGGGGTCTGCCCGTATAATGGGGGCGCAAATCTGCCGGACGCTTCCGGCAGCCCCATTATACACAAGGGCCCTGTCCCTGGCAAGGCCTGTTTTCGGGAGGGATCCCCGTGCGGCAGATTCTCTGTTTCTCCAACGAGCCCTGGAGCACCATCCCGGGCAGAACCCAGGAGCTCGTGACCCGGCTGAAGAACGTGGAAGTCCTCTTCTTCGCTCCGGCGGATCCCGGTCCCGAGCGCCCCTCCGTGCGCGCGGAAGGCAAGGTGCGCTCCGATATCACCGTCTGCACCCTGCCCTCGCCCCTTCTGGAAACCAGAGAGGGAGACTTCTTCTTCTCCCTCCAGCAGAAGCGGCTGGCCCGCTTCGTGGCCCAGCGCGCCGCGGACCTCCACTTCCGCGAACCCCTGCTGTGGATCACCTGCCCCGCCCATGTCCATCTGCTGGATCACCTGAACTTCCGGGGGCTGATCTACGACTGCGACCGCAGCTGGAACCGCCTTCCGCCCCACTGGGAGCAGCGCCTGGCGGAACACGCGGACGTGGTCTTCGCGGCCTCCCGCATGCTGGCGGAAAAACTGTCCTTCTGCTCCTCCAATGTGGTCCTGATCCGCAACGGGGTCAGTCACTCTCTCTTCGGCGTTCCCGGGGAACAGATGGAGCCGGTTCTCCCCCTGGTCCCGGGTCCCGTTCTGGGGTGGATCGGGACCATCCGTCCCCAGGTGGACCTGTCTCCCCTCCTCTACGCCGCCCGTTCCCGCCCGGACTGGACCTTTTTCCTGCTCGGCCCCGTGGAGGGGCATCCTCTTCTCAACTCCCTGGAGCGGCTGCGCAACCTGCGGATTCCGGGGCCCCGCCCGCTGCACCGGATCTCCGCCTGGCTCTTCCGCAGCGACGTGCTTCTGGAGTTCCGTCGCCCGGACCAGCCGGAGGACCTCCTCTCGTCCAGAATCTACGAGTACTTCTGCTCCGGACGTCCCATTGTCGCCATGTACCGGGAGGAACAGAGCGGACAGTATCCCGACGTCATCTACGCCGCTCACAGCAACCGGGAATTTCTGGAACTCTGCGGGCGGGCCATGGAAGAGGATCCCCCGCTGGCGCCCCAACGCCGTCAGGCCTACGGGCAGGCCGCCTCCTGGAGCGCCCGGGCCCGGGGCATTTCCAGAATCCTGGAATCCGTGGGGCTGCTCTGAGCGCCGTTTCGCCCGCGCATTTCTTCCTCATTTCGCCTTTTTCCGCCAGGTTCTTCCTGCATGTCCTGAAACATCCATTCATTTTCCCGAAAGAGATTTCCTCCCGCATTTTTTCCTTGTATAAGCCTACAAAAACAGGATTTCCTCTTGCATCTGAACATCTCTTTCGATAAAATAGGGGCCCGACCCGCTCAGACCCGTTTCCGGGAGAACTTCGCGGTATCTCCACCCCTTCCCGCTCTTCTGACGCGCCAGGTGCGACTTCGCCTGCGGTTCTCCTGCGCACGAATCCGTTCCACTCTGTTCAGGCTGTCCGCGTTTCCGGATGGCCTTCCGCTTTTCCGGAAAGGAGCAAGCATGCAATGAAAAAAGTCGCTGTCATCATGGGCTCCGACTCCGACTGGCCGGTTGTGAAGGGCGCCTGCGCCCAGCTCCGGGAGTTCGGGATCCCCTATGAAGCTCACATTCTCAGCGCGCACCGCACCCCCGCCGCCGCTGCGGAATTCGCCCGCAGCGCCCGCGCCAGCGGATTTGGCGTCCTCATCTGCGCCGCCGGTATGGCGGCTCACCTGGCCGGGGCCTTCGCCGGCAACTCCACGCTTCCCGTTATCGGCATCCCCATGAAAGGCGGAGCCATGGACGGGCTGGACGCCCTCCTGGCTACGGTCCAGATGCCCTCCGGCATTCCGGTGGCCACCGTCGCCATCAACGGCGCGAAAAACGCCGCCGTGCTCGCCGCGCAGATTCTGGCGGTCTCCGACGACGCGCTGGCGGAAAAACTGGACGCCGCCCGGGAGAAGATGGCGGCTCAGATTGCGGAAAAGGAAGCGAAGCTTCAGTCCGAGCTGGTCTGAACCCCCCTTTCTCTGTCCTTCCAACCCGGCCGGGCGCCTCGCGCCCGCCGTCTGTTTTCCCATATGAAAGGAAGATCTGTTATGGAAAAGCTGCAGCAGCTCTACGAGGGCAAGGCCAAAAAGGTCTACGCCACCGCGGATCCCGACCTTGTCATCGTCTCCTACAAGGACGACGCCACCGCCTTTGACGGTCTCAAGAAGGGCACCATCCTCGGCAAGGGAGCCATCAACAATCAGATGACCAACTTCCTCATGCAGAAGCTGGCCGCCGCCGGCGTTCCCACCCACTTTGTGGAGGAACTGAACGAGCGGGAGACCGTCGTGAAGAAGGTCTCCATCGTCCCCCTGGAGGTCATCATCCGCAACGTCTCCGCCGGCTCCTTCGCCAAGCGGTACGGCGTAAAGGAAGGCATCGTCTTCGACTCCCCCTCCTTTGAATTTTCCTATAAAAACGACGACCTGCACGATCCTCTGATGAGCGAGTACCACGCCGTGGCTCTGAAGCTGGCCACCTGGGAAGAAATCGAGCTCATCCGCAAGTACGCCTTCCAGGTCAACGACTTCCTCAAGGCCGAACTGCTGGCCTGCGGCGTCACCCTGGTCGACTTCAAACTGGAGTTCGGCAAGACCTCCGACGGAACCATCGTGCTGGCCGACGAAATCAGCCCCGACACCTGCCGCTTCTGGGACGCCAGAACCGGAGAGAAGCTGGACAAGGACCGCTTCCGCCGGGATCTGGGCAACGTGGAGGGCGCCTATCAGGAAATGGCCAGGCGCCTGATGGGCCGGTAATATTTCTGTGGGCCCGCCCGGCGGGCGGGCCCTTTTTCAGTTTAAGGAGGACCCCTTTATGGGCGGATTTTTTGGCGCGGTCTCGCAGCGGGACACGGCGCTCGACATTTTCTTCGGCGTGGACTATCACTCCCATCTGGGCACCCGGCGTGGCGGCATGGTCATGTTCGACCGGAAGGACGGATTCCAGCGTCAGATTCATTCCATTGAGAACACCCCCTTCCGGACCAAATTCGAGAAGGATCTGAGAGGCTTCCACGGCTGCGCCGGCATCGGCTGCATCAGCGACACGGACCCCCAGCCGCTGATGGTCCGCTCCCGCTTCGGCGTTTACGCCATCACCACCGTGGGTATCATCAACAACGCGGACGACCTGGTGGACCGGTTCTTTTCCGGCGGCGGAACCCAGTTCATGGCCATGAGCTCCGGCAAGGTCAACTCCACCGAACTGGTGGCGGCCCTTATCAACCAGGGCGAGGACCTGGTCTCCGGCATTCTCCACGCCCAGGACCTCATCGAGGGTTCCCTCACCCTTCTGATTCTCACCAGCGAGGGCGAGATCATCGCTGCCCGGGACCGGCTGGGCCGTCTTCCCGTACTGGTGGGGCAGAACGACGAGGGCTGCTGCGTCTCCTTCGAGTCCTTCGCCTACCACAAACTGGGGTACCACGACGCCTACGAACTGGGTCCCCGGGAAATTGTCCGCGTCAACGAGAAGGGCTGGGAGACCCTCTCCCCCGCCGGAGACGAGATGCGCATCTGCGCCTTCCTCTGGACCTACTACGGCTATCCCAACTCCAACTACGAAGGGGTCAACGTGGAGGTCATGCGCTACCGCAACGGGGCCGTCATGGCCCGGGACGAAGCGGCCCGGGGCACGCTCCCCGACGTGGATTTCGTAGCCGGCGTGCCCGATTCCGGTCTGCCCCACGCCATCGGTTACGCCAACGAGAGCGGAAAACCCTTCGCCCGCCCCTTCGTCAAGTACACGCCCACCTGGCCCCGCTCCTTCATGCCCGCCAACCAGGATGTGCGCAACCAGGTGGCCAAGATGAAGCAGATCCCCGTTCCCGAGCTCATCGAGGGCAAAAAACTGCTCTTCGTGGACGACTCCATCGTCCGCGGCACCCAGCTGCGGGAGACCGTGGAATTCCTCTACGCCAGCGGCGCGAAGGAAGTTCACATGCGCTCTGCCTGTCCCCCCATCATGTAC
Source organism: uncultured Oscillospiraceae bacterium (assembly GCA_947629775.1). GTDB lineage: Bacteria > Bacillota > Clostridia > Oscillospirales > Oscillospiraceae > Lawsonibacter. Next base: position 13,807 of record CANRFA010000027.1, on the reverse strand, counting down.
GGCTGCAAATACCTGAACTTCTCCCGCAGCAACTCCGAAATGGAACTCATCGCCCGCAAGACCGTCCAGGAGCTGGAGGGGGACGAGGGCCAGCAGCACCTGGAGGAATACGCGGACGTCCGCACCGAGCGGGGCCAGTGTCTGCTCAAATCGATCCGCGAAAAGCTGGGCTTCGACTCCCTGGGCTATCAGTCTCTGGACGGACTGCTGGAGTCCATCGGCATCGACCGCGCAAAGATCTGCACCTACTGCTGGAACGGACAGGAATAAGAAGGAATGCCGGCCGGCATTTCCACCCGCCAACCCGTGTTTCGGGCCCCTCGGACGGCCCTGATGATCTGAAACGGAGGTAGTACTCATGAACAGCTCCCACTCCGCCTCCTACGCCGCCGCGGGCGTAGACGTCACCGCCGGGTACGAGGCGGTCCGGCGCATCAAGCCCATGGTGGAGTCCACCTATATCCCCGGCGTCATGGGAACCATCGGCAGCTTCGGCGGCCTCTTCGCCCCGGATCTGAGCAACATGAAAAAGCCCGTGCTGGTCTCCGGCACCGATGGCGTGGGCACCAAGCTGAAGCTGGCCTTTCTCATGAACCGCCACGACACGGTGGGCATCGACTGCGTAGCCATGTGCGTCAACGACATCGTCTGCGGCGGCGCCATGCCCCTGTTCTTCCTGGACTATATCGCCTGCGGCCACAACGACCCCGCCCGCATCGCGGACATCGTCTCCGGCATCACGGAGGGCTGCCGCCAGGCGAACTGCGCCCTCATCGGCGGCGAAACCGCGGAAATGCCCGGCTTCTATCCCCCCGAGGAATACGATGTGGCGGGCTTCTCCGTGGGCATCGTCGACGAGGAGAACATCATCGACGGCAAGAAGCTGGCCGAGGGAGACGTTCTCATCGGCCTGGCCTCCTCCGGCGTACACTCCAACGGCTTTTCCCTGGTGCGCAAGATCTTCGACGTGGAACACATCGACCTGGGCGCCCCCGTCCCCGAACTGGACGGAAAGAGCCTGGGCGACACCCTGCTGACCCCCACCCGCATCTATGTGAAGGCCGTAAAGTCCGCCCTGCGCACCGGCGTGGACATCCACGCCGTCAGCCACATCACCGGCGGCGGCTTCTATGAAAATGTGCCCCGGATGATGACCCCCGGCCTCTCCGCCCGCATCGACACCTCCGCCTTCCCCGTACCTCCCATCTTCCCCCTCATCCAGAAGACCGGCGACATCCCCCGCCGGGACATGTACAATACGTTCAACATGGGAATCGGCATGGTGCTGGCGGTTCCCGCCCAGCAGGCCCACCACGCCATGATGACCCTGATCTCCGCCGGAGAGCAGGCTTTCCGCATCGGCGAAGTGGTGGCCGGCGACGGCGGCGTGGAACTGGTCTGAGCGGAAGGAGGACGGACTCATGGCAAAAAAGATCGCGGTCCTGGTCTCCGGCGGCGGAACCAACCTGCAGGCCCTCATCGACGCGCAGAACCGGGGCGAGATTGTCGGCGGCTCCATTACCGCCGTCATCGCCTCTTCCCCGGACGCCTACGCCCTGGAGCGGGCGGCAAAGGCCGGCATCCCCGGCTTTGTCCTCGCCCGGCGGGACTTTCCCTCCGCCCGGGCCATGACCGTGGCCCTGGTGGAAAAGCTGCGCTCCCTGGAGATCGACCTGGTGGTCATGGCCGGCTTCATGGTAATTGTCACGGAAGAGTTGTGCCAGGCCTATCGCAACGCCATTCTCAACATCCACCCCGCCCTGATCCCCTCCTTCTGCGGCCGGGGTGCCTACGGACTCCACGTCCACGAGCAGGCTCTGGCCTACGGAGTCAAGGTCACCGGCGCCACCGTCCACTTCGTGACGGAGGAACCGGACGCCGGTCCCGTGGTTCTCCAGAAAGCGGTGGAGGTCCGGGAGGGCGATACCCCCGAAGTTCTCCAGCGCCGGGTCATGGAGCAGGCCGAGTGGAAGCTTCTGCCCCGGGCCGTCTCTCTCTTCTGCCAGGATCGCCTCCAGGTGGAAGGGCGCATCGTCCACATCCTTCCGTAACCCGTTTCCGGGCCCGCCACTGAAAGGAGACTGTCATGAACACCCTGGATCTGAACCGGATTCTCTCCACCACCTCCTACCCCGGCCGGGGCATCGTCCTGGGCCGCGCCGCCGACGGCGCCCACGCCGCCATCGCTTACTTCATCATGGGCCGCAGCGTCAACAGCCGCAACCGGATCTTCGAGGTCACGGAGGACGGCATCCGCACGAAGGCCTTTGACGAGAGCAGAATGTCCGACCCCTCTCTCATCATCTACCATCCCGTCCGCCTGGCGGGGGACACCCTGGTGGTCACCAACGGAGACCAGACGGACACCATCGCGACCGCCCTGAAGGAGGGCCGCACCTTCGCCGACGCCCTCCGTACCCGGGAGTTCGAGCCGGACGGCCCCAACTGGACCCCCCGCATCTCCGGGGTGGTGGCCCCGGACGGCTCCTATAAGCTCTCCATCCTCAAGTCCATGGACGGCGATCCCGCCTGCTGCTGCCGGTACTTCTACGAGTACGAAAAGCCTGTGGCCGGCGTGGGGCACTTTCTCTCCACCTACCAGGGAGACGGCAATCCCCTGCCCTCCTTCGAAGGGGAACCCCGCCGGGTAGCCATTACGGCCCCGGACGCCGCCACCTGGGCGAAGGAGCTGTGGGAGAACCTCAATGAGGACAATAAGGTCTCCCTCTACGTGCAGATGCGCGATCTGAAGACAGGAGCCGCCGACACGGTGATCTTAAACAAGAACGTCTGACCGGAAAGGAGTTTTACGCATGACGGAACTGGAACTGAAATACGGCTGTAACCCCAATCAGAAGCCGGCCCGCATTCTCATGGAACACGGGGAACTCCCCCTCCAGGTGCTCAACGGCAAGCCGGGCTACATCAACTTCATGGACGCCCTCAACTCCTGGCAGCTGGTCCGGGCGCTGAAGCGCGCCACCGGCCTTCCCGCCGCCGCCTCCTTCAAGCACGTCTCTCCGGCCGGCGCCGCCCTGGGTCTGCCCCTCAGCGACGTGGACCGCAAGGTCTTCTTCGCCCCCGAAGGACCGCTCTCCCCCATCGCCTGCGCCTATATCCGGGCCCGGGGCGCGGACCGTCTGTGCTCCTTCGGCGACTGGGCCGCCCTCTCGGATCCCTGCGACGCGGATACCGCCCGCTTCCTGGCCGCCGAGGTCTCGGACGGCATCATCGCCCCCGGCTACACCGACGAGGCGCTGGCCATCCTGAAGACCAAGCGCAAGGGCGGCTACAACGTGGTGCAGATCGACCCGGACTACGAGCCGGAACCGGTGGAACGGCGGAAGATCTTCGGCATCACCTTCGAGCAGGGCTACAACAACCTGGACATCAGCGAATCCATGCTGGAAAAGGTGGTCACGAAGAACACCACCCTCTCTCAGGAGGCGAAGCACGACCTGCTGCTCGCCCTGATCACCCTCAAGTACACCCAGTCCAACTCCGTGTGCTACGTGAAGGACGGACAGACGCTGGGCGTGGGCGCCGGCCAGCAGAGCCGCATCCACTGCACCCGTCTGGCCGGCAACAAGGCGGACATCTGGTGGCTGCGCCGCCACCCCAAGGTGCTGGGGCTGCAGTTTGTGGATAAGATCCGCCGTCCCGACCGGGACAACGCCATCGACCTCTACATCTCCGACGAGCACGACGACGTGCTGGCCGAGGGCTCCTGGCAGAAGATCTTTAAGGTACGCCCCGAAGTGCTCACCGAGGAGGAGAAGAAGAGCTGGATCGCCCAGCAGTCCGGCGTCTCCGTGGGCTCGGACGCCTTCTTCCCCTTCGGCGACAACGTGGAGCGGGCCCGCCGCTCCGGCGTGCAGTATATCGCCCAGCCCGGCGGCTCCATCCGGGACGACCAGGTCATCGAGACCTGCGACCGCCACGGCATGGTCATGTGCTTCACCGGCATCCGGCTCTTCCACCACTGAGTTTCCGCGGGCTGACCCGCAGCCCGGATCTTATTTGAAAGGACTGTTTCCCATGAAGGTATTAGTCGTCGGCGGAGGCGGCCGCGAGCACGCCATCTGCTGGAAGCTGGCCCAGAGCCCCAGGGTGACGCAGCTCTTCTGCGCACCGGGCAACGCCGGCATCGCGCAGGTCGCCACCTGCGTTCCCGTCAGGGCCACGGACGTGGAGAACATGGTGGCCTGGGCGAAGGAAAACGCCATGGACTTCGTGATGGTCGCGCCGGACGATCCCCTGGCGCTGGGCATGGTGGACGCCATGGAGGCCGCCGGCATTCCCGCCTTCGGTCCCCGGAAGAACGCCGCCATCATCGAGGCCAGCAAGGCCTTCTCCAAGGAACTCATGAAGAAGTACGGCATTCCCACCGCCGCCTACGAAACCTTCACCGACCTGGACAGCGCCCTCGCCTATGTGGACGCCCAGGGCGCCCCCATCGTGGTGAAAGCGGACGGACTGGCGCTTGGAAAGGGCGTCACGGTCGCCGCCACGGTGGAACAGGCCAAACAGGCCCTCCACGAGATGATGGTGGACGGCAAATTCGGCTCCTCCGGCTCTACGGTCGTCATCGAGGAGTGCATGACCGGCCCCGAAGTGACCGTGCTGGCCTTCTGCGACGGCGAGCATCTGGTGTGCATGCCCTCCAGCCAGGACCACAAGCGCGCTTACGACGGCAACCAGGGCCCCAACACCGGCGGCATGGGCGCCTTCTCCCCCTCCCCCAACTACACGCCGGAGATCGCGAAGCGGTGCATGGAAGAGATCTTCCTGCCTACGGTGGCCGCTCTCAAGGCGGAAGGCCGTCCCTTCAAGGGCGTCATCTACTTCGGCCTCATGCTGACCCCGAAGGGGCCCCGCGTGGTGGAGTATAACGCCCGCTTCGGGGATCCCGAGACCCAGGCGGTTCTCTCCCTGCTGGACAGCGATCTGATGGAGATCTTCCAGGCCTGCGTGAACGGCACCTTGGACCAGGTGGAGATCCGCTGGAAGTCCGGCGCCGCCTGCTGCCTCGTGCTGGCCAGCGGCGGGTATCCCGTCTCCTATCGCAGCGGCTACCCCATCTCCGGTCTGGACGAGGCCGGGAAGTCCGCCGTGGTCTTCCACGCCGGCACCAAGGCCGGCCCGAACGGCGAAATTCTCACCGCCGGCGGCCGGGTTCTGGGCGTCACCGCCCTGGGCGCCACGCTGCCGGACGCCATCGAGGCCGCCTACGCCGCCGCGAAGCCCATCTCCTTCCAGGACATGCACTTCCGCACCGACATCGGGCGGGTGTAAGTCCGTTTCCCTCCTGTTTTTCCCGCCGCCGGCTTCTTACGCCGGCGGCTTTTCCGCTCTCTCCCTCTTTCGACGGCATTTGGGCAAAAAACATCCTCTTCGCGGACGCGCCGCAAAGAGGATGTTTCTGTTTCTGTACGGGAAGCTCAGAAGGGCAGCTTCGCGCCGCCGGTGAGCTGCTGCATGGCCGTATCCCGGTCGCTGTCCGCGGCCCGCATGGCCTCGTTCACGGCCGCCATCACCATGTCCTGGAGCATCTCCACGTCCTCGGGGTCCACGGCCTCGGGGTCGATGGTCAGGGACCGGAGCTGGTGGGCGCCGGTCACAACGGCGGTCACCATGCCGCCGCCGGAGGAGGCGCTGTACTCCTTCTCCAGCAGTTCCTGCGTCGTCTTCTGCATTTCCTGCTGGAGCTTCTGGGCCTGCTGGAGCATGCCGCTCATGCCGCCCATACCGCCCATGGCGCCCATGCCACCCATACCGCCTTTGCCGCCCATCCGGCGGCCATAACCTTTCGCCATAACGCAGGCTCCTTTCCTGTATCGATTGATCTTCTGATCTATTGAATATCAATATTGTCGTACGCGCCGAACTCCATCAGATCGTCCATCACATCCCGCTGTCCGAGGGGAGCGGACGGCTCCGGCGGAGGCGCCGGCGGATCCGGGGGACGGCCCACAAGGAACCGGACCTGGGGCAGCTCCCGGGTCTGAAACATCTCCCGCGCCATCTCCCGGAAGCCGCTGATATTATAAGGCCGGGTGACCAGAGAGCGGGCCCACTCGTTTTCCACCCAGATGGTCAGAGTGCCGTTGTACCAGACGCCTCCCATGCGGGTGGAACTGTTGAGCAGGGAGCGGATCATGGGGCTGACCTTTTCCTGCACCTTCTCCGCAAAGGCCGGCCAGAAGCTCCGGTCTCCCTCCGCCCACATGCGCTGCTGTTCCCTCTGCCGTCCGGCGTAGATCCCCGCACGGGCGGGCCGGGCCATCGGAGGGGCCGCGGCCTCGCGGAAATCCGGATCGGGAGGCTGGGCCGCCGGGCGGACGGGCTGCGTCGCAGGACGGGATCCGGCTCCGGACCCGGAGGGCCCCGAAATGTCCCAGCCGTTGCGCACGGGCCGGAACACCTTTTCCGCTCCCTCCGACTGGACAGGTTGTCCCGCGGAGTCTGGCTGTCCTGCGGAGTCCGGCTGTCCCCCGCCGGAGGAAACCGGCCGGGCCGGGTATGCGGGCTGGAAAGAGGGCGGTTCCTCCAGAGAGTAATCCCGCTCCTCCATCTCCGGCGGCTCTTCCGGCAGAGGCGGACCATCTTCCTCCCACGGAGGAAGATCCACAGCGGCGGGAGCCTGGGGAACCGGAGCGGCTGGCGCGGCGGAAGGCGTACGGACCGGCGTGGAGGAAGACGCACCGGCTGGCGCGGGCCGAACGGACTGCGCCGGCGAAGCCGCGGGCTGCGGAGCGGGACTGGCCGGACGGGACGATGGCGTGGGAGCCGTCTGAGCCGAAGCGGCCGCACGGGACGCCGGAGACACGGTTCCCGGGGAGGCGGCTGGCCGCGCCGCCTGGGGGGACGGACTCCGAACCGGAGCGGCGGACTGGACCGGAATCCCTCTGGCCATCTGTTCTTCCAGCCGGGACACGCGGGCGGCCAGGCCGGACGAAGAGGAGTCCAGCGTCTCGTCGGTGAGACGGATCAGGCACAGTTCTCCATCCGTTCTGCGGCTGGTGCTGCGGGACAGATCCGCCGTGGCGTTCTGAAGGGTGGTCAGAATCTGCAGAAGGCGCTGGGCGGTCAGAAGCGTTCCCAGAGTCTTCATGGTATCCACGTCATAACCGCCGGTCATCAGGGACTGACCGCCCTGGCCCGCCGTCTTCTGCAGCAGCAGATCCCGGGCCAGCGTGGCCAGTTCTCCCAGAACGGCTCCCACATCCTTGCCGTTGGCGTAGAGCTGTCCGAAGCGTTCCAGGGCGCCGGCGGTGTCCCGCCGGGCGATGCGCTCCATGAGCGCGGCGGACTCCACATTGCCGGCCAGACCGAGGGTCTGGAGGATCTTCTGCTCGTCCACCTCGCCCCCGCCGCCGGAACACTGATCCAGCAGAGAGAGCGCGTCCCGCATGCCGCCATCCGCCAGACGGGCCAGCAGAGCGGCGCCGGGCGCGGTCAGAACGATGTTTTCCTGTACGGCCACATAGCCCAGACGCTTCGCGATCTGGGCGGGCTGAATGCGCTTGAAGGAATACTGCTGGCAGCGGCTTCGGATGGTGGTGGGAACCTTGTGCACTTCGGTGGTGGCCAGGATGAACATCACGTGCTCCGGCGGTTCCTCCATGATCTTCAGCAGGGCGTTGAAGGCCGCCGCCGTTACCATGTGGACCTCGTCGATAATGTAGACCCGCTTTTTCACCGTGGCCGGCGTATAAACCGCCTCGTCCCGGAGGGCGCGCACATGCTCCACGCCGTTGTTGGAGGCGCCGTCCAGTTCCAGCACATCCAGAATGGAACCGTTCTCGATCCCCTGGCAGGAAGGACAGACGTTGCAGGGATTTCCGTTCCGGGGGTTCTCGCAGTTGACCGCCCGGGCGAGAATCTTGGCGCAGGTGGTCTTGCCGGTTCCCCGGGTGCCCGTAAAGAGGTAGGCGTGACTGGGACGGCCCGCGGCCACCTGTCGCTTCAGCGTTTCCGTGATATGTTCCTGTCCCACCACGTCGTCAAACGTGCGGGGACGCCATTTGCGGTACAGGGCCTGATACATCCCCGCTCACCTCCGGACAGAAAACTGCTTCGGCGCCGGGCGCGACCGCACACCGGTCTTTGAAGCGCCCGATATACCCGGAACCTGGACAGCCAGCTCAAGGACAGTACCCCCGCGGCACACGCGGTTGTCCGCTTAGTGCTGCTCGGTTCCCCGCCTGACACGGTTCACGGAGCCACGTTGCGCGGGACCGGCCTATCATCACTGCTTATCCAGTGCAGACAATACATCGAACGTCCGGGGACCGGGATTCATCCCTGCTGTAGCGGGTTGCAGGTTACAGGGCACCGCTATCTCCCCAACTAGTGCGGCCGCGCCCCGCGCCGAAGCGGGGACAGGGCTGGTGTGTATTCTACTCCTTCTCCGGAGCATTTTCAAGATGTTTTTCCGAAAATTCCGGAGGAATCTTTCGGCTCCTCTTCCCTTGCCACCGGCGGGGAAATGGAGTACACTGGGAGAACGCGAAAGGAGGGTCTCCCATGTCCCCGATACTCTGGAACCTGCTTCTTTTCTGGCTTCTCGCGGCCAGTCTGATCGCCTTTGCGCTCATGGGCGTGGACAAGCGCCGGGCCCGGAAGGACCGCTGGCGCATTCGGGAACGCACTCTGTTCCTGCCCGCGCTCCTGGGCGGGGCCCTGGGCGGAACGCTGGGCATGTACCTGTTTCACCACAAGACCCGCCACTGGTACTTCCGCTTCGGGTTTCCCCTGCTGCTGGCGGCCCAGGTGGCGGGTCTTGTCTGGCTGTTCCTGCGCTTCGGGGTGGCCTGAACGGCTCACTCGTCTGTGTTGATATAGGAGAGGTACTTCTCCCGATAGAACTGAATCCACTTGCGCACGTCCGGGCGCTCGCCCTGGTCCACCATCCTGCTGTAGACGTGGTGGCGCACTTCCTCGTCCTGGAGCTGCAGCACCGCCAGGGCGATGTTGGCGCAGTGGGCGGAAATCCGGTCGTAGTCGTTGATGCAGTCGTTGAAGACAAAGCCGGTCTCCAGCGTGCAGGTGCCGTCCTGCAGGCGCTGCACGTGGCGCAGCTTCATGGTCTCCAGCATGGCGCGGATGACCTTGTCCAGAGGCACGACCTGCTTGGCCGCCTCCATATCGTCCTCCGCCAGAGCCTTCTGGGTCAGGTCCACAATCTCCCGCAGCGCGCGGAAGCAGATGTGCTGATCCCGGGCGCTGGACTCGGAGAAGCTCATCTTCTTGGTGTACAGTTCTTTGGCGTGGTTTGCCAGATTGACGGCGTAGTCCGAAATGCGTTCGAGGTTGGTCAGGCTGTGGAGGTACTCGGACACCAGCCGGGCCTCCTGGGCGCTGAGGGTCTTTCCGCTCAGCCGTACCAGATAGCGGCCCAGGTTGTCCTCGTAGCGGTCCACCCGGCCCTCGCGGCTCATGATCTTGTCGTACTTGATCTGGCTGAAGGTGTCAAAGAGCTGGAAGGAGCGCTCCAGGTTCTTGATGGCGGCGGCGGCCATCTGGTTGACCGTCTTGCCGGACTGCTCCACCGCCAGCGGGGGATAGTTCAGGAAGCGCTCGTCCAGGAGATTGACCTCCTCTTCCTCGTCGTCGTCCTCGGAAGGGGGCTCCTTGACGGTGAGTTTCGCCAGCTGCACCAGCTGATTCGTAAAGGGCAGCTGGATGATGGTGGCGGCCACTTTGTAGATGGTGTTGATGACGGCGATGCCAAAGGAAGTGGCCGGCAGCGCCATGAACGGAATTCCCACCAGAGCGTGATACAGGTAGAAGGGAATGCAGAGGATCACGGTGCCGATGATATTATAATACAGATAGATGAGGGCGGTGCGCTTGCCGTTGACGTTGGCTCCGATGGCGGACAGCAGAACCGGCACCGCGGCGCCGATGCTCATGCCCAGCACCATGGGCACCGCCACGTCGTACCCGATGGCCCCCGTGACGGCCAGGGCCTGCAGAATACCGATGGAGGCCGAGGAGGACTGGATGACCGCCGTCACCAGAATGCCGACCACCAGGGAGAACACCGGGTTGGATACAGCCGAGATGAAGTGGAGGAAGGTGGGGCTCTCCTTCAGGGGATCCATGGCCCCGCTCATGCTCTGCATGCCGCTCATCAGGACGGAGAAGGCCAGCAGAATCATGCCGATGTTGTGCTGCATCTCTCCCTTGCAGAAGAAGTAGAGCACAATGCCGATAAAGGCGATGAGAGCGAACACGGTCGCGGAACTGAACCCGGACTCGCCCTGCACGCCGGCCAGCGTCAGAATCCAGCCGGTGGCCGTGGTACCGATGTTGGCGCCCATGACGATCCCCACCGCGTTGGTCAGTTTCATGATGCCCGAGTTGACGAAACCGACCACCATGACGGTGGTGGCGGACGAGGACTGGATGACCGCCGTCACCGCGGTACCCAGCAGCACGCCGCGGATGGGGCTGGACGTCAGCTTGCCCAGCACGGTCTCCAGCTTGCCGCCGGCGACCCGTTTGAGTCCCGTCCCCAGCAGGCTCATGCCGAAAAGGAAAAAGGCGAGCCCGCCCAGCAGCGAGATGATGTCTGAAATTCCCATTTTAACCTCCTGTGTGTATATGAGGCCTTTCGTTTTCCTGCGCGCGACTCCGTTCTCCAAAACCGGAGTCGCACCATTCTATCATACATTCGCCTGTATTTCTCAGGGATTTTTTTCCGCTTCGGAAATTCTCTTACCTCGGAAGTTCCGCCCCCGGATAAGAGCCTGTTTTTGGCATAATCTCCAAACGGAAGGCCCTTTTCCAGCCCGCCGGGGGAATTTTCCCCTCCGCCTCCCCGAATCGCAAAGCGGCCGCCCGGTTCCCTGAGTGACAGGACCGGGCGGCCGCCGCTGTCCGGTCGCGGTCAGGGGCCCGCAGGGGTCTCATTTCACGCCGGAAAGAACGTCGCTGTTTTTCATGAAGTACTCCACGCCGGAGTAGATGGTCGTAAGCACGATCACGGCCACGCAGATGGTATTGACAATGGGGGGAATCCCCAGGGGCTCCACCAGCAGCATGAGGCAGATGCAGACCATGGTGGAGGCGGTCTTCACCTTGCCGGACCAGCCGGCGGCGATCACGCGCCCCTTGTCCGCGGCGATCATCCGCAGGCCGGAGACGCCGAACTCCCGGACGATCACCACAAGCAGAGCCCAGCCGGGCATGACGCCGATCTCCACAAACCAGAGCATGGCGGCGGTCACCAGACACTTGTCGGCCAGAGGATCCATGAACTTGCCGAAGTCCGTAATCTGGTTATAGTGCCGGGCGATATAGCCGTCCAGCGTATCCGTCACACTGGCCGCGATGAAGATGGCCAGCGCCCAGTAATTGGCTCCGGGTATGCCCAGGTAGAGCACTACCAGAAAGACCGGAATCAGAACGACCCGCAGCAGGGTCAGCCTGTTTGCCGTATTCAAGGTTATTCCTCCATTTCTCCAATCAGATCGCCGTCGGCGACGTCCGTCATCCGCACCGGCACAAACGTGCCGGCGGGAATCCGCTCCCCGGCGGTAAAGAGAACGCGGCCGTCAATGTCCACAGAGTCCGCGTAAGTGCGCCCCACAAAGCATCCCTCCACCTCGTCGAAACCCTCGCAGAGGACCTCCATGACGGTGCCCAGACGGGACTCGTTGTATTCGTCCATGATCCGGGACTGAAGGTCCACCACCAGTTCCACCCGGCGTTCCGCCGTCTCGGTGGGAACCTGGTGGTCCATCTCAAAGGCCAGAGTCCCCTCCTCCGGGGAAAACCGGAAGGCGCCCACCCGCTGCAGCTTCTGCTCCCGCAGAAACTCACACAGTTCCTCGAACTCCTCCTCCCCTTCTCCGGGAAGCCCGCAGATGAGGGAGGTGCGGATCACCACATCGGGCATGGCGGAGCGCAGCTTCGCGAACAGCTCCTCCAGCTGGGCCCGGGTGGTCCTGCGGCGCATGGCCTTGAGAATGCCGTCGTTGGCATGCTGGATCGGGATGTCCAGGTAATGCAGAATCTGAGGATGGCTGGCAATGGTGGCGATCAGTTCGTCCGTCACCGCCTCCGGATAGAGGTAGTGGAGCCGGATCCAGTGGAAGTCCAGCCGGCACAGCTCCTCCAGCAGAGAAGCCAGATCGGTTCCGTCCTTCAGGTCCAGCCCATAGCGGGTGATGTCCTGGGCGATAACGATCAGTTCCTGTACCCCGGCGTCCGAAAGCTTCTTCGCCTCCGCCAGCACCTGTTCCATGGGCCGACTGCGGTAGCGGCCCCGGAGTCTGGGGATCACGCAGAAGGCGCAGCCGTTGCTGCAGCCCTCCGCGATCTTCAGAAACGCGGTCCAGGGCGGGGTGGTGATCAGCCGCTCTCCCTCTTCGCTGGTGTGGTGAATGTCGCCGAAGGTCTCCGGCCGCTCTCCGGCCATCAGAGCCTCCACAGCGGGAACCACCTGGTCGTAGCTGCCGGTTCCCAGGAGGCCATCCACTTCCGGCAGATCCGACCGGATTTCCTCCTGGTAGCGCTGGGACAGACAGCCGGTCACCAGAAGTTTCTTCAGTTTCCCCTGTTCCTTCAGCGCTCCCAGCGCCAGAATATGATCGATGGCTTCGCTCTTGGCCGACTCGATGAAGCCGCAGGTGTTGAGCACCGCCACATCGGCGCCCTCCGGCTCTCCCGTCACCTGGTATCCCGCGTCGCGGCACAGAGCCATCATCTGCTCCGTGTTGATCAGATTTTTCGCGCAGCCCAAAGAGATAAAGGCGACTTTGTAAGACATGTGATTCCTCCTTGTCCCCGACCGGCCTCAACGACCGGATCTTACTCCCCGTCTTCGTCCTCGTCCTCGTCTCCGTACTCGTATGTTTCCTCGTAGCGCCGGACGGCCTCGCGGACCTCCCCCCAGCTGTAGCCCCTGCGCGACAGAAAGTCCGAAAGCTTCCTCAGACTGTCCCGCTCGGGAGGCGCTCCCCGCATCTTCTTCTGCACCAGAGCGTCCAGCTTCTCCGTGGGATCCTCCCGTTTCTCCAGAGCGTCGTCCCAGAGATCCCGTGGAACGCCCCGGCGGTACAGCTCGTCCCGCAGCCGGCGGATGCCGTAACCTTTCGCCCCGTAGTACCGCACAATCTCGGCGGCGTAGTCCGCGTCGTCCAGCAGTCCGTATCCTTCCAGCCTGGAACAGACCGCCTCGATCTCTTCCCCGTTGGCTCCCCACCCGTCCAGTCTTTTCGCGATCTCCTGGCGGGACTGGCGCCGACGGGACAGCACGTTCATGGCTTTGGACAGGAACTCCCGGACGCGGACGTCCCCCTTCAGACGGGCCACTTCCCCGTCGGTCAGATCCCGCCCGACGTAGAGGGACCAGTCCGCAACCTCGTTGACTCCCACCCGCAGCCTGGAACCGTCCTCCAGCGTAATCTCGATACGGTCCCTGCTCCTGGGCACGCTCTTCAGTTCCCGGATCTCCATAAGCAAACAGCGCAAACCCGCCCGGACCGGAGCCGGAAGGGAGACGCGCTCCTCCTTTTTTCAGTTCCGGAGACAACGGTCTGTCGTTCCGTCTCTCCGTCCACTCCCCGGCGGAGCACCGCCGGGGAGACAACCGCCGCCGGATTCCCGGCTCTGATTCCACAGGCCCCGGACAGGGCCCGCTCCTGCGGGCTCAAGCGCCGGTCCGAATGGCCGCCGCATGATGTCCAGGCCAGCGCGACCGGCCGGGGTCCTGGAATACAGAGACCTTACTCCCCGTCGTCCTCGTCCTCCATCTCGACCGCAACGATCTCGTCCTCGTCCTTCTCCTTCTCCT
>CANRFA010000026.1 GCA_947629775.1 uncultured Oscillospiraceae bacterium | reverse complement strand
GAGTATCCCAACATCGAGTCTTCCCTGAAGAAGATCGTGGAAGGGGTCTGCTACTGCAACGCCCGGCGCTATTTCTGTCTGTAAGAACAGGCAACGGACCCGTCGGAAGTTCCGGCGGGTCCGTCTGACAGGAGGACAATATGAAGTACGAAGATCACAGGGTCAGCGATATCCGGCTGGCCTATATCGGAGGAGGCTCCCGGGGTTGGGCATGGAAATTCATGACGGATCTGGCCCTGGAGCCATCCATGAGCGGCGAGGTTGTGCTTTATGACATCGACCGGCCCGCCGCCGAGGCCAACGCGGTCATCGGGAAGAAGATCGGAGAGTGTCCGGAATCGGTGGGACACTGGCGGTATATCGTGGCGGACAGCCTGAAAGAGGCTCTGACCGGGGCGGACTTTGTGGTGATCTCCATCCTGCCCGGAACCTTCGACGAGATGGAAGTCGATGTCCACATGCCCGAGTTGCTGAACATCTGGCAGTCCGTGGGGGATACGGCGGGGCCGGGAGGAATCATCCGCGCTCTGCGTACGCTGCCCATGTACATTCCCATCGCCGAGGCGGTTCGGGATTTCTGCCCGGAGGCCTGGGTCATCAATTATACCAACCCCATGTCCCTCTGTGTAAAGATGCTTTACCATGTGTTCCCGGAGATTCACGCCTTCGGGTGCTGCCATGAGGTGTTCAATACAGAGGAGATGCTGGCTCTGGCGACGGCGGAGATGCTGGGGGTTCCGGTGCCCGCCCGGAGAGAAATCCACGTGAACGTGATGGGGATCAACCACTTCACCTGGTTCAGCGAGGCGTCCTGGCAAGGGGTGGATCTGTTCCCGCTGTACCGGGATTTCGTGGAGCGCCACTATGACGAGGGGTTTCACGATCCGGCCAAGCCCTGGGAAGCTTCCACGTTCAACTGCGCCCACCGGGTGAAATTTGATCTCTTTCGCCGCTATGGAGCTATTGCCGCGGCGGGGGACCGACATCTGGCCGAGTTCATGCCCGGGGATGAATATCTCAAGGATCCAGAGACGGTTCGGGCATGGAAGTTCGGACTTACGGGTGTTCAGTGGAGAAAGGATGACCTGCGGGAACGGCTGGCCAGAAGCGAAGCCCTGGTCAGCGGACGGGAGCCGGTGACCCTGGAACCCACCGGCGAAGAGGGAATTCTCCTCATGAAGGCCCTGACCGGGCTCACCCGTACCGTGAGCAACGTAAATCTTCCCAACGCCGGACAGATTCCCAATCTGCCCCTGGGTGCGGTGGTGGAGACAAACGCCGTCTTTGCCCGCAACAGCGTGCGTCCCGTGATGGCGGGCCCCCTGCCCGAGCCGATCCGGGAACTGATCCTCCCGCACATCGAGAACCACGAGCGGACGCTGCGGGCTGCGGAGACCTGCGATCGGGATCTGGTGACCGAGGCCTTCCTCCACGACCCGAACGCGGGCGCAAAGTGCACGGATCGGGCACGGATGGCGGAGCTGGTGAATCGCATGATCGAGGGAACCATGGCGTATCTCCCACAGGGATGGCAGGAACCCGGCCTCTCCTGAGAAAGAAACAGCGGATGGACCCGCCCGGAACGGGGGGGAGCCATCCGCTGCTTTCAGTTTACTCAGACGTCTTCCCAGGGGAGCCCACATGGGGAAACTGGGCTTTCAGATACTCCAGGAAGACCGGAGAATAGGTGCTGGACTCCCGGTATACGGCCACCGGAGAGAATGGAGAGTCCGGAAGATCGTCCCCCTGGATACAGCGGACCACATCCGCAGCCAGAGGCAGTTCGCCGCAGGTGAGGCTGTCGGTCAGAACGACAGCCCGGCCGCTGGCAGCGAGGAACAGACATTCGTCCATGGTCTCCAGGGAAAAAACCTGGCGGATCTCCGGACAGAAGCGCTGGATCTGCAGGTCCAGAAAAACCTTGGAATTCTGGCTGCTGGCCTGAGAGGTGACGACCACCTGGCCGGCCAGGTCGGAACCGTGGATCCAGGCCCGGTTCCACAGCGGATGGGTGCGGCCGACCAGGTAGACCGTATGGCTCTCCTGCAGCAGAACGTGGGGAAGGGACTGACCGATCTCATATTCCTCTCTGGTGCAAAGGGCCAGATCCAGTTCGCCCCGGCCCAGAAGCTCCAGCATCGGAGACAGGGTGAACCGGGATTCCAGGACAGGAGAGACCTGGGGATAGTCTCTGGACATGGCGGAGACGGCCTGCAGGAGGGGGGTTCGGGGGAAGATATGGCCAACCCCGATGTGCAGGGAGCCAAGCTCCCGGTTCTGGATACGAAGGGCTTTATCGGTGAGGGACTGCTTCTGTTGGAGCAGTTGCACGGCGTCCTCATAGAGACGATGGCCTGCCTCCGTGATTTCGATGCCCTTGCTCTTGCGGACAAAGAGCGTTATGCCCAGTTCCTGCTCCAGGTCCCGGATCCGCCGGCTGAGAGCCGGTTGCGTGATGAACAGGCGCCGGGCTGCTTCGGTGATATTCTGGCAGTCGCAGACGGTCACAAAGGACTGCAGTTCCAGAAAATCCATGTCATTCAGGCCTCCTGCTTTGGTTTGACAGGGAAAAACCGCTTCAGATGTTCGGTAAAGGCAAGGGCAAAGGAGCTTTCCTCCTGGTAGACGACGGAGGGGGAAACCAGATCTCCGGGGAGATCCGTCAGGGGAATGTTGCGCACGACGGAGGGCCGGTCGCTGAGCTCAGCCCAGGAGATGGAGTCGCAGAGGGCGACGGCATGGCCTCCCGCCGCGTGGAACAGGCAGTCCTCCATGGAGTGGCAGCTGAAGTCGCATCGGGCGCTCGGGCAGGCCTTGCGGACCATGAGATCCAGAGCCGCCTGGCTGCTGGGACTGTATCCGCTGTACACGGCGATGGTCTCTTCCGCCAGGTCCCGGAAGGAAAGGGACTTCCGGTTCCAGAAGCGGTGGGTGGCTCCCACCAGTACGGAGGGTATGCCGGTCTGAAGCACAAGATGAGGCCAGTCCTGGACAGGGTGCAGGCGGATGCTGCTGACCAGAACCAGATCCAGTTCCCCGGTGCCAAGCTGATGAACGCCATCCACCGCGTTCATGGTGAAGGACAGGGAAACGCCGGGGTGGCTTTCCGCCATGGCTGCAATGGCCCGCATCAGGGGAGTCCGGGGAAAGAAAAGTCCCACGCCTATGCGCAGTTCCCCCTCTTCCGCCCGCAGAAGATGCAGGGCTCTGGCCTGAATCTGCTGTTTGCGGGAAAGCATCCGCAGAGCGTCCGGGTAGAGGAGACGGGCAGCCTCCGTGATTTCGATTCCCTTGCTCTTACGGACGAAAAGGGGGATGCCCAGTTCCCGCTCCATATCCCGGATGCGGCGGCTCAAGGCGGGCTGGGTGACGTACAGCCGGCGGGCAGCCTCCGTAATATTCTGGCAGTCGTACACGGCGATGAAGGACTGAAGTTCCATGAAATCCATCCGAAACATACCTCCAAAGGGAAATTCGGAATCGTACTGCGGTCGGGGGAATCCGTGAATCGTTTCACGGAGATGCAGTGAAAAGATACAAGCTGAATGATAATAACGGGGGGATAGCAAGCATCCCAACGTTCTTCAGGAGCAGAGGCAACCGGTCAACCCGGGGAAAATCAGGGAAAACGGGGGTCAAGAGTGCCGCTTTTTGGGGGAATCAGGCCGTGAAACGTTATCATTTCAGGCTTGAAAATTTCCCCCATACGGGGGTCCAGGGTGTCTGACGGATCGAAAAGGATGTCACCATTCATTATAACAGAATCGAGGAGAAGAGGGAACAGAAAAAACCGCGGGATCCATACAAAAATTTCATCACTTCTTCGCTTTGCGATAAGCAAAGAGCATTTCAAAAACGTTCGGAACTATGGTACTCTCACTCTGTAGTACTCCGGGATTTCCCCGGGGGAAAGCACCATGACGCCGACCCACTCCACACCATGGGCGGCGTACATAGATGTCAGGAGGTTAACAGAAGCCCGCAAGGCTCGCGGTGCGGCAGTGTGGAGACCTGTCGTAAGGCGACTGCACAGACAGCGTGCAGTCGCGAGGCGGAATCTGCGGAGGCGGTTCCGTCAGAGCCGGCAACTATGGCAAGTGTGACAATCAAGGGTCTGAAGAAGGTCTACGACAACAAGGTGACCGCCGTTCACGACGTGAACATCGAGATCAAGGACAAGGAGTTCATCGTCCTGGTTGGTCCCTCCGGCTGCGGAAAGTCCACCACCCTGCGTATGGTGGCCGGACTGGAAGACATCTCCGGCGGCGACCTGTTCATCGGCGACAAGCGCTGCAACGACGTAGCCCCCAAGGACCGCGATATCGCCATGGTATTCCAGAGCTACGCTCTGTACCCCCACATGACGGTCCGGGACAACATCGGATTCTCCCTGAAGCTGAAGAAGGTTCCCAAGGAAGAGATCGACAGGAAGGTCAACGAGGCCGCTGAGATCCTGGGCATCACCCAGTACCTCGACCGTAAGCCCAAGGCCCTGTCCGGCGGCCAGCGTCAGCGTGTCGCCATCGGCCGTGCGATCGTCCGTGAGCCCAAGGTTCTGCTGATGGACGAGCCGCTGTCCAACCTGGACGCCAAGCTCCGTAACCAGATGCGCGCGGAGATCATCAAGCTGCGCAGCCGTATCCACACCACCTTCATGTACGTTACCCACGACCAGACCGAGGCCATGACTCTGGGCGACCGCATCGTCATCATGAAGGATGGCTATGTGAACCAGATCGGCACCCCGCAGGAGCTGTACAACTGCCCCGTGAACCTCTTCGTGGCCGGCTTCATCGGCACTCCGCAGATGAACTTCTTCAACGACGCCAAGCTGGTGATCAAGGGCGGCAAGTACTATGCCTCCATCAAGGGCAAGGACTTCGAGCTGTCCGACACCCACCAGAAGGCTCTGAAGGGCCGCAACGTGAAGCCCTGCGACATCGTGGCCGGCATCCGTCCCGATCACGTGGTTCTGGGCAACAACGGCCTCACCGGCAAGATCGAGGTCACCGAAATGATGGGCTCCTCCCTGCACCTGCACACCGACTGCCAGGGCGACGAGGTTGTCATGATCGTTTCCACCGTGGGTCTGGATCAGGGCCTGATGAACGGTACCGCCAAGACCGTGAACTTCTCCTTCCCCGCCGATCTGCTGCAGCTGTTCGACAAGGCCACCGGCAACAACCTGGTGTGGTACGACGAGGTTTCTGCCAAGGCCAACGCTCCCGTCTGCGCGAAGTACTGAGAAGCGCCTTTTCCCCGCACATCCCTCTCATAAGACGCATGCGCCGCAGGATTCCGATCCTGCGGCGCATTTTTGTGCGAAGGGCATGCTACGGCTCTGGGGTGAAAGTCCCCACGAGGCGTTGTTGCTAGCGAAACTCTATAGCGACTCCCAAGGCGCGTGCGGCAGTACGGGCTGAAGGAAGGGATAGCGAAATCGGGGGGAGAGTGACCCCTCTCCCTCCACGTCCAAACGAACAGGAAACCCCCGGAAGTGCTGCCGGTACAGGGCTCCAATATGAGGCATATCAGGGAGGGCAAGTTGACAAAAGGCAACGAAAGCCCACCCCCCCTGCGTAAAGCAGGCAAGTAGCAACCGAATAACCCTGATATGTAAATTGGTAGGACAGAGGAAAGAGTCGTAGCTTACCCCTCGAGGACTCCCGAACGGAACGAGTAGACGTATTCGAAAGGGCCGTAGAAAATCGAATCGGGAGGAGTCAGCAGAGGCCGTAGGGCTGGATTGGATGCAAATCCGGACAGTCCAAGTACCGGGAGAGCTCCCCCGGGAAGGGCCGAACAACTATCACCGGAGTACAACGTGGAAGGAGGGCGGTGTGATGATAGCAGAATTCTGCGGAAACGCAGGCTATCTGAAATATGGAAGTATGGATTACGATAAGTTTTCAGAAGCGCTGAGCACCGTCGGTCGGGAAGGGCTGGAAACGGGAGCCTTAGACTTGCTCGGGTGGGTATTGGGAGCAGGTAATTTGAACGATGCCTACAAGCATGTCAGGTCTAATAAGGGTTCGCCTGGGGTAGACGGCATGACCGTTGATGAGGCGGGTCCTTGGTTGAGAGAACACAGGTGGCAATTTATACGCGATCTGCAATGCGGAAGATACAGGCCCAGCCCGGTCAGAAGGGTGGAAATCCCGAAACCGGACGGCGGCGTCAGGAAGCTGGGTATACCCACGGTCATAGACCGAACGGTTCAACAAGCGGTAAACCAGATTCTGACACCGATATTTGACCCAACATTTTCGACTCACAGTCATGCATATCGACCCCACAGAGGCATACAGACCGCCATAGCGGAGGTTCTGGAGAACGCTAAAGAGGGGTACATCTATGCAGCCCAGATAGATCTCAGCAAGTACTTTGACACCATCAACCACGAAATGCTCCTGAATCTGATCCGGAAAACCATACATGATAAAGGCGTGGTTAACCTGATTAAGAAGTTTCTCAAGTCGGGAGTCATGGAGGATGGAAGTTGGACGCCAACAGAGGAAGGATCCCCGCAGGGAGGGCCGATTTCGCCATTGCTCTCGAACATCTACTTAGACGTATTCGATAAGGAGATGGAGCGCAGAGGAGTCAGGTTCGTACGATATGCGGATGATATATGTCTGATGGCTAAGAGCAAAAGGGCGGCACAAAGACAGTTAGAATCAGCCAGCAGGTTCCTGGTGGAAAAGCTGAAGCTAACGGTTAATCCGACCAAAAGCAAGGTGGTTGAGGTAATCAGTGGCAACGACTTCAAGTTTGTCGGGTTCACCTTAGGACGGTTCAAGGATGAGATCATCATCAGAGTACATCCTAAAGGGCTCAAAAGGGCAAAGGACAAACTACGTGAGCTGACGAAAAGGTCCAGGGGCAGAAGCGTGAAGCTGGTTATGACGGAAGTAGAGCAGTTTGCAAGAGGATGGATAAGCGCCTTCGGAATAGCAAGGCTTAAATCGATACTGAGCAAATTAGACGGTTGGGTCAGAAGGAGACTTCGCGTCTACATCTGGAAGCAGTGGAAGCGTCCAGGCAGGAGAGAGCGAGAACTCAGGAAGTTAGGTGCTGACCCACAAGAGGCGCACAGATGGAGCTACGCAAAAGGGTATTGGAGAGTATCGGGAAGTCAGGTTCTCTCAACGACCTTGACGAACAAGAAGCTCGAGGAAATGGGGTACTTTAATATGAGTGCCTACTATGCCTCGCACTATGGGTGATAGTTGAACCGCCTGCTGCGGACCCGCATGGCAGGTGGTGTGGGAGGGGCGGGAGTCCCGTCAGGACAGGCGGGCCCCCTCTACCCGATTCGGGCGATTTCAGATGGCGGGGGTCCACAGACTTTTTCGCATGCGCTCCGGGAACGGTCCTGTATGCTCTCCAGCTGTCGGAAAGGAGACAGTGCGGGAGAAAAAGAGAAGCCATGCCGGGGGAAGGCATGGCTTCTGCTGCAGAAGAACGGTGACGGTGATACAGGGAGCAGGGCTTCCGCTCTTCCATCTGCCGATATATAACCGTCAGGAGGGGACCCGGATGGTATACTGCTCCACATCCATTTCCACAGAGCCCTCGGCGGAGAAGCTGATGGCGTCGGCGTGGTCGTCCGTATAGAGCACGAAGGTGGCGGCCTGTTCGCCGTCGTTGAAGAACAGCTCCGCACTGTACCGGTCCAGGATGATGCGGATCTTCAGTTCCCCATTCCGGGGGCGTACAAAGAATTCCCGTACGTGAACGATGTCGTGAGGGAAGCCGCAGCGGCTGCGGTCGACGCGAACCGTTCCCATGGCGGGACGGTAGCGAATGGAGGTGAGGTGTTCTCCGTCCTTGCCGACCATGACGGCGAAGCGGCGATAGAGTTCGCTTCCCCGGGGTCGGATGGTGACGGTCAGGTCCAGAATGCGTCCCCGGATTCCGGGCAGCGTGATCTCTCCGTCGGAGACGGGTACATGCTGGAATGCGACCCGGTCTGTCCGGTAGTTTTCCAGTTCCCGCACCGGATTCTGAACCAGACGGCCGTCGCGAACGTTCAGTTCCCGGGGCAGCGTCATTTCGCCAAAGCAGCGGATCCCCAGGGGCTGAGAACTGGCGGTGGTCCAGTTCTGCATCCAGGCGATCATGATCCGGCGGCCGTCCGGCGTCTCCAGCGTTTGGGGCGCATAGAAGTCGATGCCATAGTCAATGGCCTGGACCTGCTCCCGGGTGAAGCGGAGGGCCTTCCGGTCCCAGGAACCCAGCAGACAGACGGTCCCGTAGCCCGCATGGAATTCCAGCCCGATGGGCCTCATTTCCTGGGGGCTGACCAGCAGGACCTGCCGGCCGTCCAGGGCGAAAAAGTCCGGGCACTCCCACATGCGACCGTATTCGTTGCGGGACGCGTCCAGGGTGGTCTCGTATTCCCAGTGGAGGGCGTCCTGACTGCGATAAAGCAGGACGGCGCCGGCGCCATCGGCGCAGCGGTTACCCATGACCGCCCGGAAGGTTCCGTCTTCCTCCTGCCAGATTTTCGGGTCGCGGAAGTCCAGGAGGCTGCCGCCGGGAGGGACGTCGGCCCCGGTGATGACGGGGTTGCCCTCGTACTTTTCATAGTCGATCCCGTCGCCGATGGCCACGCACTGCCGCTGGTATTCCAGAAGCGTGCCATCCTCCTGGCGCTTGCGTAGCACGCCCGTGTAGAGGATCAGTTGCCTTCCATCAGGGAGTTCCAGCGCGCTGCCGGAGAAGCAGCCGTCCGGGTCGGCGTCCGTATCGGGTGCCATGGCCACGGGGAGGCGCTCCCACCGGATGAAGTCCTTTGTTTTCACATGGCCCCAGTGCATGGGTCCCCAGAGGGTGGAATAGGGGTGGTACTGAAAGAAGAGATGGTACTCTCCTTTGTAGATGGAAAATCCGTTGGGGTCGTTGATCCATCCGATGCCGCCGGATATATGGAAGACAGGGCGGGTTTCCGGGGGAACCCGGGGTACGTACTGGTCCTCGAAGTCGCGGGCTTTCTGAAGTTTTTCGCTGATCATTGGGATACCTCCTTCAGGCAGGGGGGAAGTGGGGGTCAGTTGGCGGTCAGAGCGTCCAGCAGAGCGAAAGCGTCCTCTGTGTGCTCGGTGTTGGAGATGACGACGGCGTAGAGGGGGCCCGGGTCGTCATCCAGGGGTCCGGGCTGGTTGTAGGCGGTTTCGAAGGGGGTGCCTTCCAGGTCCAGAGCAAAGCAGCCGTCAATTCCCATGGAGTAATCGATCTGGTTGTTCTCGTCGTACTTCAGATTGGCCGTGCTCTGTACCAGGCGGTCGGAGACCCGCTCCAGGAGGGGTTGGGGCAGGGCTTCGTCCAGAGGAAGGCAGGCGTTGAGGGCCAGCAGGTACGAGTACATGTCCTCCCCGCAGACGGCCACATCCATCCGCCGGGAGGAGACGGTTGTCATGACCTCCATCTCCATCACATAGTAATACATGTTGTCGTAGTCGAAGGGCTGGTCGAAGTTGACGTCGATGGCACCCTGGGTTCCGCCGTCGGTCAGGTCGTCCGCGAAGCGGTCGAACCAGTCCTGGCAGTAGTCGTCCGTGTTGAGCACGACGCAGACCCGCAGCCGATAGTCCCGCTGGCCTTCCCGGACGATGTTGAAGATGGTGACGATGGCGATGAGAGAGAAGAGAGTCACGAAGATGGGAACCCGGTAGTAGTCCCAGATGTAGCGCAGAAGGGCCTTTCCACGCAGGACGCGGATGGTGTTCCAGTCGCGCCTGACGTCGTGCAGAAAGCCGTAGTCCTTCTCTTCCGGGCGAGGCTTTTCCGGGCGGCTCATAGATCCTCCTCCCAGGTTTCCTCATCCGCTTCTTCCGGGTCTTCGTCGCCCTCCAGACGGGGCAGCCAGGGCTTGAGGATGACGGCGAAGAGGGTGGACTCAAACTCGCAGACCATGCCGAAGGCGATGAAGATGAGGCCAGGAAGCAGGTGGCACACCCAGAGAGCCAGAACGGTGACGAAGAGCATCATCAGGGTCTGTCCGATGTGTCGGATAGAGAGTGTGAAGGCGAGAATCAGGGCGCCTTTCCAGTCCAGGTCCACGACCGCCAGGATGGGGTACAGGTAGAGGGCCACAAAGCACCACAGGAGGAAGATGACGGCGAAGAAGACCATGAGGAAGGTGTAGATGCCTAGACCGCTTTTATGAGCGATGTAGACATCCACAGCCAGGAAGGCTCCCAGCAGCGTCATGACCAGCCCCACCGCCAGGTTGCGGCGGAAGTTGCGTTTGAAGGCTCCGAAGAAGTCGTGGGAGAGATATCCCTCCTCTCCGCGGATCAGTCCGATCATGGAGGAGTAGAAGGCCGCAGTGGAGGGGCCGATGGTGACGATGGGGATGCAGCAGAGAAGCCAGAGAAGATTGAGCTGGAAGACGTCGAAGATCCGTCCCATTCCTTTCCAGAAGGGATTTTCGGCGTCGAATACTTTTTTATACATTCAGCATGTCTCCTTACGAGTGTAGAAAAGCTGGGCTTCGAAGGGGCGAAGCGTATCCAGAGGTTCGCCGTAATTGGAGAGCAGAAGCTGTGCGCCGGCGAAGGCGGCGGGGCGGTGGAAGGGAACGGAAGAGGCGGTGAAGTTACACACCACCAGCAGATGTTCCGCGTCCGTGTCCCGGGTGTAGACAAACAGCTGTTCGCTGTCCGGCTCCAGGAGGGTGAAGGAGCCGTCCCGGAAGACGGGATACTGACGGCGCAGGGCGATCAGACGCCGATAGCAGTGAAAGACGGAATCCGGATCGGCCAGAGCGGCCTGAGCGTTGATTTCGTGGTAATTGGGGTTCACCGGGAGCCAGGGAGAGACCGTGGAGAAGCCGGCAAAGGGGGCGTCGGACCACTGCATGGGCGTGCGGGCGTTGTCCCGGCTGCGTGCGTGAATGGCTTCCATGGCTTTTTCTTCCGGGAAACCCCGGGCCAGGCAACTGCGCCAGGCGTCCTTTGTCTCCACATCCTGATACTCCTCCAGGGGCAGTCGGATGTTGGTCATGCCCAGTTCTTCGCCCTGATAGATGTAGGGGGTTCCCTGCATGCCGTGGAGCATGATGGCCAGCATCTTGGCGGACTGCACCCGATAGCGTCCATCATCCCCCCACCGGGAGACGATACGGGGCAGGTCGTGGTTGTCCAGAAAGAGGCTGTTCCAGCCCTGGCCGAAGAGTCCGTGCTGCCAGCGTTCGAAGCAGCGTTTGAGGGCGGGCAGAGACAGAGGAGCCAGATCCCATTTCGTGGCGCCGGGGACGCTGTCCAGCTGGATGTGTTCAAACTGGAAGACCATGCTCAGCTCGCTTCCATCCGGATTGCTGTATTGCCTGGCATGGTCCAGGTCCGCTCCCCAGCACTCGCCCACTGTGACCAGGCCTTCCTCCCGGAAAGCTTCCCGGCTGAGTTCCCGGATCAGCTCATGGAGCCGGGGGCCGTTTTTGGTGATGCCTTTCAGGGGCTCTTTGCCCACCTGATCGATGACATCCAGACGGAAGCCACCAATGCCTTTGTCCACCCAGAAGCGGATCATGTCGTAGAGCTCCCTGCGCAGGGCGGGGTTTTCCCAGTTGAGGTCCGGCTGCTCCGGGGCGAACTGATGGAAAAAAAACTGCTGCAGCCCGGGAACCCAGGTCCAGGCGGAGCCGCCGAAGGCGGCTCTCATGTCGTTGGGGGGCGAGTCCGGAGTTCCGTCCGCCCATACATAGTAGTCATGGAAGGGGTTGTCCCGGCTTTTCAGAGCCTCCCGGAACCAGAAGTGGCGGTCCGAAGAGTGATTGAGAACCAGGTCCATGATAATGGCAATCCCCCGCCGGTCCGCTTCCCGGATCAGGGTTTCCATGTCGGAAAGGGTGCCAAAGGGAGGCCAGATGCCCCGGTAGTCCGAGATATCGTATCCGTTGTCCACCTGGGGGGAATCATAGACGGGGGAAAGCCAGATTCCGTCGATCCCCAGTTCCTCCAGGTAGTCCAGATGGCGGAGAATGCCGGGGAGATCGCCCAGCCCGTCTCCGTTGGTATCCTGAAAGCTTCTGGGATAGATCTGGTAGAAGACAGCGGACTTCCACCAGTTTCGTTTTGTGCGGTCCAGAACAGCGCGCATGGGACAGCAGCTCCTTGCTGTTAGAATAAGGACCTGCCCGCCTGGGGCGGGCAGGTCCGTGTTCAGACAGGGACAGATTCCTGACTGTATCAGCTCTTGACCGCGCCGGCGGTAACGCCTTCGACAATGTAGCGCTGCAGGAAGAGGTACAGGATCAGGATGGGCAGCATGGCCAGCAGCAGGGCCGCCATGATCAGTCCGATATCGGTGGAGTAGGTGCCATAGAACACCTGAGTGGCGATGGGGATGGTGTACAGCTCCTTGCGGCCCAGAACCAGGCTGGGGAGCAGGTAGTCGTTCCAGTGACCCATGGCGTCAATGATGGCGACGGTGGCGATGGTGGGCTTCAGCAGAGGGAAGACCACCTTCCAGTAGGTCTGCCAGCGGGAGCAGCCGTCGATGTCGGCCGCTTCTTCCAGATCGATGGGCACGTTGGTATGGATAGCGCCATGGAACATGAAGGTTGCCATGGACAGGGAGAAGCCGACGTGCATGAAGATCAGGGTGGCGCGGTGGTTCAGGACGCCGAAGATGCCGCCGTAGAGAGACACCAGGGGAACCATCAGCACCTGGAAGGGAATGACCATGGAGGCGACCATCAGGGAGAACAGCAGGCCGCAGGCCTTCCACTTGTTACGCACGATGACGAATGCGGTCATGGAGGCCAGGGCAATGGCGATAACGGTGGAGCAGCAGGTAATCAGCACGGAGTTGCCGAATACGGGCAGGAAGTTCATCTGCTGCATGGCGTTGGGGAAGTTGTCGACCGTAAAGCCGTGCTCGCCGATGAGGGCCAGAGGATTCACGGTGATGTCCGCCTTCGTTTTGAAGACGTTGATGATGACCATCAGGAAGGGGAAGACAAAGCAGAAGAACAGGACAAGCAGGACAATAAACATGATCACATGGGAGATCTTTTTATTGCGTGCGGCTTTTTCATTATCTACCATTACGCAGACACCTCCGCTTTCTTACCGACATAGACCTGTGTCACGCCTACGATGGCGCAGACCAGGAACAGAACGAGAGCTTCGGCCTGGCCGGTGCCGTAGTTCTTGTAAGTAAAGGCCTGGTTGTACACGTGCATGGCAGCCATGATGGAACTGCCGAAGGGTTCGCCGTTGGTCAGGGACAGGTTCACGTCGTAGACCATGAAGCAGCGGGTCAGGGTCAGGAAGAGGCACTGCACAAAGGAGGAGACCATCAGAGGGATGGTGACGTTCATGGTGGCCTGCGCCTTGTTGCAGCCGTCCACTTCAGCGGCCTCGATGAGGTCCTTGGAGACGCTCATGAAACCGGCGACATAGATCAGCATCATGTAGCCGGCGTACTGCCAGACAGACACGATGATCAGACAGAGCATGGCGCCATTGGTGGTCGCCAGCCAGGAGGTGGAAAGGGCGCCGATGGACAGGGAAGTGCCCAGAGCGGTGAATGCGCGGTTGAAGACGAACTTCCACACATAACCGAGGACGATGCCGCCGATCAGGTTGGGGGTGAAGAAGCCGGCGCGGAAGAAGTTCTGGCCCTTTACGCCGCTGGTGACCAGATAGGCCAGGAAGAACGCAACCACGTTAACCAGAACAACAGCGATGACCGTGTAAATCAGGGTACGTCCCAGGGCCTGCCAGAAGGCGGCGTCCTGGAAGGTGGAGACATAGTTTGCCAGGCCGACAAAGGGCTTGCTGACGGAGACGCCGTCCCAGCTGGTGAGGGTCAGGTAGAGGCCGTAGATAAAGGGAATGATAACCACGGCTGCGAAAGCGATGGTGGAAAGTCCCGCAAACATGGCATACTGCTGACATTTGTAGGACAATGTGTTCCTTCTCATAAGGGTTTCGTACCTCCTTTTCTCTCCTTTTTGTTCACGACAGAAAATCAGGTCTCTGAGGCGCCGGCATGACAGGGCCGGCGCCTCAGAGGATCAGCCGCCTGAAAGCGGTAGTGTACGATTACGCCTGATTCTTCCAGTAGTTCTGGATGGCACCAGCCAGACCGGCACGGTCAGACTGGCCGGCCAGATACTTCTGCATCTCGGCGCCCATCAGAGTGATGTGGTCGTCGGGCATGTAGTTGTAGCTGGGGATGAGCTTGCCGGCAGTGTTGTACTCGCTGACAGACTTGCTCAGGGGGTCGAGAGAATCGGCGGAGATGGTGGAGATGGCGGGAACGAGGGCGAAGTCCTCGGTCAGCCACTTGCTGCCGTCGCTGAACAGCCAGGTCAGGAAGTCCAGAGCGGCCTGACGGGATTCGTCGGAGATGTCGGAGGAGGCCTCAACAAAGAGCATCTTGGAGGGGCCGCCAACCAGCTTGGTGTTGGCATCGTCGGTGCCGTTGAGAGGCAGAGGCATCATGCCCAGCTTCTCGCTGTAGTCGAAGGAGGCCATCTGGGCCCAGTCCCAGTTGCCGCCGAACATGAAGGCGATCTCGCCTTCCGCCAGCTTCTGCTCGGAGACCTCACGCTCGGCAGCGATGGGGGAGGAAGCGGCGTAGTTGTACTTCATCAGGGTGTCGAAGGTGTCCATCAGGGAGTTGAACTTGGCGTCGCTGGTCAGGTCCACATTGCCGGCCTTCAGGTCAGCCACGAAAGCGTCAACATCGTCGCGCTCCTCGATGAACTGAGCCAGATAGTGGGCAGCCAGGGACCAGTCTTCCTTCATGATGCCGACAGGAGCGGCCATGCCGCCGGCGACCAGCTGGTCCAGCAGAGCGGTGAAGGCGTCCAGAGTGGCATAGTCGGAAGGAACGAAATCCTTGCCGATGATGGCTTCAATGGCGCTGGCGTTGTAGATCAGGCCGCGGGCTTCCACGCAGAAGGGGACGCTGGCGATCTTGCCGTCGAGCTCCACGCAACCGGTGGCGTTGGCGATGTAGGGCTGGCCGGTCAGGTCATAGGCATGCTCGGGACCAAGAGAATAGACGTCCTTGGTGTCGACCATGGCGATAGTGTAGGGGTCCTTGGAAGCGTACTTGGTGGCCATGTGGGCGGCGACCGTGTCGTTGGACATGTAGACCTCGACCGTCACGCCATCGTGGGAGTCAGAGTACTCTTTGGCCATCTGCTCCATGGCGCTGTTGATCTCGGACTTGGTGTTGAAGATGGTGACCTTGACGCCGTCGCCGGAGTTGCCGCCGCCACCGCCGCTGGTCGCACCACCGCCGCTGGCCGCGCCGCCACCACCGCCACAAGCTGCCAGGGACAGCGTCATGGCAAGAGCAAGGATGGAAGCAAGGAATCGTTTCATAGGGTTTCCTCCTCTTGATTTTTCAGGGAATACAGGGTATTCCCCCTTCTGTACGCCCTATAGAGTACCACAGAGCCCGATTTGGAAGAAATGCAAATTTTCTATTCCATAATCAGAGAGAAATAAGAAAATATGATAAACTTTTGCCCGTCTGAAATGGCACGGAGGATGGAAAGGAAATTCCAGCCCGAATGGACTGGGAAAAAGTGAAACACATGGAAAAAACAAGGAGGTAAAGAATACGTAAAGGGAATGTAATCTTTCGTTCAGATTTCGTTAAGGCACGGCAGGAGCAGAGATGGAGAGGAAATCCAGAAACAGGAGAAAATGAACAGATTTCCCGCTAAAAAGGGGCTGATTTCCAATGAATCTGGCGGAGTTGTGAAATACAGAATCTGGGATCATGAGAGGCTGACAATACATAATTCTGGATCAGATAGGAGAAAATGGATATCAGATGGAACGGATGAACCCCAGGGAGATCCAGCGTACATGCCTAGCTTATGAAATGCCATATCAGGAAGAATCCGCCATTTTCGAATCGGGAGGACCATTCCCTCCACGGAACAGATCCATCAGAAAAAGGCATAACCTGAAAGGAATGAAAAAATGTGCGGATTGTCCCGGGAGCGCACGGCGGGAATCCGAAGAGAGACCGGCAGCCGGGAAGCCAGATGGCATGCGGCAGGCTCAGGCTGGTACCCGGAAAATCGTGCTTGACAGCCGGAAGCGGAAGGTCTATACTTAAGTAAGCAAAGGCTAACTGATGAATACGGTTAGCTGACTCTAACTCCAGGAGGGGTTCCTATGGATGAAACGGAGACAGCAGGGCGGGGGGATACCGGCCACCTGCTGCGGGAGGTCCGGGCGCTGGGTTGTCTGCCCGCCGGAGGGCGCCTGCACGTGGCAGAAGCCGGACAGCAGGCCGTCCTGTTCTGTCTGGAGAGTACGCCGCACATCAGATTGAGGATGGAGGACAATCGGGCGGTCTTCCTGCAGAGGGGGGATATACTCCTGCTCCGGGAGCCCTTTACGGTGGTCGCAGTTCCACCCCGGCAGGTTCTGAAAAGCGTGTTTGTCCTCCTGGAAGGGGAGCCGATCCCCGTGGAACAGGAGGGTGGAGTGCTTCGTCTGCATGAGTCCTTCTGGGCCAGAGGGGCTCTGGAGGTTCTGGAGGCGTTGAATCCGGAGGATCTGCCGGGATACTGCCGGCTGAAGATCCCGGAAATGCTTTATCTGCTGGAGCGGAAGGGTCTTGCCCTGTCTTCGCCCCGCACCGATCCGGATGGAGAAAGCGGCGAGGTACTGGTGGCGCAGCAGGGCGAACAGTACATCCGGGGCCATCTCTCAGGGGATCTCTCCATCGAACAGATTGCGCGCTCATGCGGGGTTTCCCCGACGACGCTCAAGAAGTGCTGGCGAAATGTCTTTGGAAGTTCTGTTCACCACACGGTGGTCCACTTTCGCATGGAGGAGGCGGAGCGCCTCCTGACCTCCACTCCGCTGACGGTGGAGCAGGTGTCCGCGCGGACCGGGTATGCCAGCACCAGCCAGTTCAGTACCGTTTTCCTTCGCACGTACGGGACGACACCGGCCCGATATCGGGAGAAAAAAGTCTGATCCCGCTGTCTGGTGTCCGAAACCGTTCTTGCCTGTCTTACGGGGCTGTGATAGGATCTCTCAATCAAAATGGACCCCGAAACTGCGACAGGAAGGAGCAATACGAATGAACTGCTGCAGAAAACTGGCTGTGTTTGCGGGAGGCGTGCTCTTCGGATCGGCCGGACTCCGTCTTCTCACCAGCCGGGATGCGAAAAAGGCCTACAGCCATGCGGCTGCCGCCGCGCTGCGGGCAAAGGACTCTGTCATGGAGACGGTGACCGCGGTGCAGGAGAATGCCGCGGACATCCTGGCGACCGCCCGGGATATCAACGCAAAGCGGGCTGCCGAGGGACAGGAAGAGGTTGTGGAGGACGCGGCGGAAGACTGAGAGAAACCGGAAACAGAGAGATTCGGGAAAGGGACCTGCGGCCGCGGGCCCCTTTTGCCATATCTGGAGGGTATAGAGATGAAATTCTGTATTCGACATGAGTCCAGCGGGCGTATGCGGATCCAGCTGGACCGGAAGTATCTGACGCTGGAAGAGGCGGATCGGCTGGAGAACTGGCTGCATGGGCTGCCTCAGGTACGGCAGGCCTCCGTGCACGAACGGACCCGCTGTGTGATTCTGGAGTATCGAGGCGAGCGGTGCAACCTGCTGGAAACCCTCAGCCGCTTCTCCTTTCGACGCGCTCCGGAACCCCCGGTTGGCAGCGGAAGAGCCCTGAGGCGCACTTATGAGGAAAAGCTGGCGGGACTGGTGATCGGCAGAGCGGCCAGAACGGTATTTCTGCCGGCTCCTCTGCAGGCGGTCTGGGCGGCAGGAAGTGCGGTTCCGTACCTGTTTCGGGCCGTGCGCTGTGTGCTGCGCCGGGAGATGAAGGTGGAACTGCTGGATGGGCTGTCTGTGAGTCTCTCCCTGCTTCGAGGCGACTTTTCCACGGCCTCTTCCGTGGTGTTCCTGCTGAAACTGGGAGAGATTCTGGAAGGATGGACCCGGAAGAAGTCTGCCGAAGATCTGGCCCGGAGCATGGCGCTCAACGTGGACCGGGTCTGGCGGCTGACGCCGGAAGGAGAAGTTCTGACGCCGCTTGCCCAGGTTTCCGTGGGGGATCCGGTCCGGGTCCGCATGGGCGGAATCGTTCCCCTGGACGGGGTTCTGGAAGAGGGCGAAGTGATGGTCAATCAGGCTTCGCTGACCGGAGAGCCCCTGCCCGTCCCCAAACGTCCCGGTATGATGGTTCACGCAGGAGTGGTGATTGAGGAGGGCGAGTGCCTTGTCCGCATCACACAGAGCTCCGGAAATACCCGCTACGACCGGGTAGTGGCTATGATCGAGCATTCGGAAAAGCTGAAGTCCGCAGCGGAGAACCGGGCGGTGTATCTGGCGGATCACCTGGTTCCCGTCACCCTGGCGGGCAGCGCCCTCACCTGGCTCCTGACCCGCAATACGGAGCGGGCCCTATCCGTACTCATGGTAGACTTCTCCTGCGCGCTGAAGCTCGCCATGCCGCTGTCGGTGCTCTCCGCCATGCGGGAGGCCGGCGGGTTCCGGGTTACGGTGAAAGGTGGACGCTGTCTGGAGAGCATCGCCCAGGCGGATACGGTGGTCTTCGACAAGACCGGAACCCTGACGCACGCCTGTCCCACCGTGGTCCAGGTGGTGGGCTTTGGCGGAAACGAAGAGGATGAAATGCTGCGTCTGGCGGCCTGCCTGGAGGAGCACTTCCCCCATTCCATGGCCAACGCTGTGGTCCGGGCGGCTCGGGAGCGGGGCCTGGACCACGAGGAGATGCACTCGGAAGTGGAGTACCTGGTGGCCCACGGGATCGCCAGCACGGTGGGAGGCCAGCGGGTGACCATAGGCAGTTATCATTTTGTCTTTGAGGACGAAGGGGCGGTGCTTCCGGAGGGCGAGGAGAGTCTCTTTGCGGCTTTGCCGGATACCTGCTCCCATCTGTACATGGCCATCGGAGGTACGCTTGCCGCCGTCATCTGCGTTTTTGATCCCCTGCGGGAGGAGGCGGCTGCTGTCGTCCATGCCCTGCGGGATCTGGGTGTGAAGCGGACCGTCATGCTGACCGGAGACAGCGGGCGGACCGCCGCTGCCATCGCAGAGAAGGTCGGAGTGGATGAATATCAGGCGGAGATGCTTCCGGAGGATAAGGCCCGGTATATAAAGGAGGAGCGGAAAAAGGGACATACTGTCCTGATGCTTGGGGATGGGATCAATGATTCCCCCGGGCTCTCCGCAGCGGATGTGGGGATTGCGGTCCGGGACGGAGCGGCGATCGCCCGGGAGATTGCAGATGTCACCATCTCTGCGGATTCGCTGGACGAACTGGTGATCCTGCGCCGGCTGTCCGCCGCTCTCATGGAACGGATCGGGAGCAATTATCGTTTCATCGTGGCTTTCAACGGCGCCCTGATCGTCCTGGGCGCTCTGGGTATCCTGCCGCCGGGTACCTCTGCCCTGCTGCACAATGCCTCCACCCTGGGCATCAGTCTGCGGAGCATGAGTTCCCTGCTTCCCGAAGAATCCTGAGCCTGGGGACATGCTCCAGGACCGGAACAGGCGAGGCGCCCTGTATCTGCTGCGGGGCGCCTTTTCATGGGGGAACGGGGTCAGAGCCCGCCATCCGCCTTCCCGGCAGAGAAACGCTTGCATTCTGCCGCGAACCTGTTAGAATGAATACAGCAGCCCCGGAGGGCGAACCGCCTGCCATGGGGCGAACAGCAGGGAGAAGATTGCGTGGAAGAAAAGAAGAGACCGGCGCTTCTGGATGCGCTGGCAGGAACAGATCCTGAATTCACGGAGTTTTTCGGGCGCTTTGCCTTTGACGAGGTCGTGAACCAGCCCGGACAGGAGCTGGAGGAGGAGACCCGGTACCTGGCGATTCTGGCGGCGCTGCTGGGCTGTCAGGGACTGGACGCGTTTCGGTGCACCCTGGGGGACGCACTGGAAGCCGGGGTGGCGCCTGTGAAGATCCGGGAGGTCGTCTACCAGGCGACGGCCTATCTGGGCATCGGGAGGACCTTTGCGTTCCTGGAGGCGTTCAACGACACGCTGAAAGAGCGGGGTGTGGCCCTTCCTCTGGAAGAGCAGAGCACCACCACTCCGGAGAACCGCCGGGAAAAGGGAACCGAGGTGCAGGTGGCCGCCTTTGGCGAAGGGATGCGGGACGCCTGGCGCGGCGGCCGGGAGGAGACCCGCCACATCAACTTCTGGCTGGCGGCCAACTGCTTCGGGGATTATTACACCCGGGGCGGACTGGATCTGAAGGAGCGGGAGATGGTTACGCTCTGCTTCCTGGCGGCCCAGGGAGGCTGCGAGCCTCAGCTCACCTCCCACGCGGGTGCCAACATGCGGGTGGGGAACGACCGGCTGTTCCTGATCCGGGTGGTTTCCCAGTGCATGCCGTACCTTGGCTATCCCCGGACGCTGAACGCGGTGCGGTGCATCAACGAGGCGGCGAAAAAACAGAACGCGTGAAAAGAGGGACCCGTATCGGCAGGCCAGGCCAATACGGGTCCCATAAGAAGTCCGGTTCCGAAGAGGTCAGGAGAGATCGAGGTGGATACTGTACACATTTCCCGGCCGGCCTGACTTTCCGGTGACAGCCCGACCGGAGAGCGTGGCATATCCGGTTTCCTCCAGCGTAATGAGCAGCCGGTTGGCGGCGCGGATGGAAATCCCCAGTTGAGAGGAGAGTTCGGCGGCGGTGAAGAGGTGTCTGCCGGTGCGCTTCAGGACCAGATGAATGCGGAAGAGGCGCTCGGCGGATATGCCGGTCTTCTCCACCAGAGGCTGGTACTGATCCCAGTTCTGGATTTCCAGTTCGGGGTGAACCCGTACGAACTGCAGGGGGCCGGTAAGAAGGTCTGGGGAGCGGGCGAGATAGACGGCGTTTCCCTGCTGCTGAACGGAGGCCTTCAGGGCAAGTTCTCCATGGGTTCTGGCTTCCTGTGGGGTTCGGCCAAAGCCGATGCCGAGGGCCACTTCGCAGCGGGTCGTATCCTGGATCATCTGCAGAAAGGGAAGGCTTTCCAGGTTGCCGCTGTACCAGTTGAGGCGGTCCCGGGTGACCACGATAGTAATGTACCGCTCTGTCAGCGGTATGACGGCCGCTCCGGTCTGTTCGGCAAAGCGGTGGATTTCGGAGAGGGCCTTCCAGTTCTCCTGGCTGCGGAAGAAGGTCTGTCTGGGTTGATAGATCAGATCCGCCGGAGGACGCAGCAGCAGGGCCAGAAAGACGATGCCGCTTTCCCTGGCCTGCAGCCGGTACAGGCACTCCGCCTGGAGCTGTTCCAGGCCCCTGGCGATGGACGCAGAGGTGGGACTGGCGTACACCGCCGGGACATTCTCCGCCTCCAGAAGGTCCCGGATCAGCGGCAGGGTGGTGATGCAGGCCCTGACCGTGCCGCTCTGGTACAGGTCCCGATGCTCCTCCATCTGTCTCATGCAGTAGCGTTCTCCGTCCGCTGGCGTCCGGCGACGGACAATCCGGAAGTTGGGATTCCGGATGCCGGCATCCGCCATGGCGTGAGAAACAATGCGCACGGAAAAGGTGTCCACGCTGACCCGGGAGACGTCCAGGCCCCGGGAGGAGAGCTTCAGCATGGCGGCAAGGAGGGACGCGCTGTCTGCCTTCAGACAGAGATACGGAAGATCGTCTCCCACGACGGTTTCGCAGAGCGTCATCTGCAGCTCATCTCCAAAGAGAATGCCGCTTACCCGGGATTTCAGACGGGTTATGGCCTCGGCAGCTTCTCCACCGTACAGGTAACCCTCGCTTTCGCTGATGGAGAGCTGGATATCCAATCCGTGGTCTGTGGCGGCGGAACGGACCATATCCGCCTGTGCTTTGGTTCCGAAAAAGCCGAGAGTCAGCTTCTTTTCCATAGAACTCCCTCCGCATCCGATTTCGGTCGTATTCTGGACATATTCAGGAAACTGATTCAATCTATAGTATAATAATACATGGACCGTAGGGAAATTGCAAGGGAAACTTCCTCGAACAGCAGTGGAATCCGCCTGAATCGAGGCAGATTCTGTATTTATGACAGATTTCGGACAGAGAAGAGGAGAAAACCGGCCATTCTGACCGGAGTCCGGGACCAGGCGCGGCCGGCAGGAGGGAGCGGTCCAGTCTGGCCTGGCCGCTCCAGATCAGATCCGGAAACAGGAAAGGGGAATGGAACCATGTTTCGAGCCATGCGCAGGAGCCGGCAGCAACTCTCTGAGGAGGAGACGCTGCGGATCCTGGAGGAGGGACAGACAGGAGTGCTGGGAGTGTGCGGGGACGACGGATATCCCTATACCGTGCCGGTAAACTATGTTTTCCAGGCGGGAAAGATCTTCATCCACGGGGCGAAGAGCGGCCATCGGATGGACGCCATCCGCCGCTGTCCCAAGGTGTCCTTCTGCGTGATCGCGGAGGACAGGGTGGTGCAGGAGGAACTGACGGCGTATTTCCGAAGCGTCGTTGCCTTTGGCCGGGCTCGGGTCCTGGAGGAAGAAGAGGAGATCCGTCAGGCGGCCATGCTGCTGGGCCTGAAGTACAACAGCGATCGGGCCCTGGTGGAGCGGGAGATCCGAAAGGAAATCCGGGCCCTTGGCTGCGTGGAAATCACCGTGGAGCACATGGCGGGGAAAGAAGCCATTGAGCTTGTACGTATGAGGAGGAGCCCGGACGGGGGCTCATTGGCGCAGTGACAGAAGAGAAAGAACCCGTGCAGACGCCTTCCGGAGCGCTTGCACGGGTTCTGAACATTCGGGAGAATCAGTTGTCCTTCAGGTCTGCGAACAGTTTGCGCAGGTCCTCCAGATCGCCTGTGTACCCGCTCTCCTTCAGTTTGGAGAGAAGGGCGTCGTTGACCTGGACCCGCTCGCCCAGGCGCTCGCTCTGTACCTGCTCCACCTTCTCGTCCACTTCCTGGGGCGCGGCGGCATATTGGATGGCGCCCAGTTCTTCTACGGTGTTCATCTCGGGTTCGGCGGTAAAGCCGGACTGGACGCTGTCGATACCGGTGGCGCCGTCGTCTTCTGCAACGGGACGCTCGGGTACTTCCACGCCCACGGACCGCAGGTTGTTGGCCCACTCCTTCGGGGAAGTGCCGGCGGACATGGAAGCGGCGGCCAGCACATCCAGCGGGGAGGCCGTCCGGAAACCGGTTTCCACCTGCTCCACACCGTTGGGACCGGGAGCCTTTTCCGCAGCTGGCTTCTTTGCGGGCTTTTCGGGGACCTCGACGCCCACAGCCCTGAGGTCATCGGCGAGCTCGGCGGGGGAGACCACGCCGGAGCCGAAGGCGGCGGAGACCACATCCTGCCCGGGCTGATCCTGGAAACCGGCCTCGACCTGATCGATGCCGGTAGCGCCGGGAGCTTTTTCCGCGGCTGGCTTCTTTGCGGGCTTTTCAGGGACCTCGATACCTGCGGCCCTGAGGTCATCGGCGAGCTCGGTGGGGGAGACCACGCCGGAGCCGAAGGCGGCGGAGACCACATCCTGCCCGGGCTGGTCCTGGAACCCGGTTTCAACCTGCTCAACGCCGGAGGGGCCCGGAAGGACTTCTTTCTTTTCCGGAGTCTCAAAGCCGGCGTTCTTCATATCTTTTTCCAGTTCGGCGGGAGAGACAGTAAAGCTCTCCGCCTCGATTTCCTCGGCGGGGGAGAGGGCGGGTTCTTCGACAAAACCCTGCTCGACGCTCTCTACGCCGGGAGCGGTTTCCTTCTTATTGTCCATCCTGAAACCTCCGATCAGCGGAACGCGCCGGCCTCCGGAGCCGGAGTCCGGATTCCGCTTTGACTCACTTTGACTATACCACGCCGACGGCAAAATTGCGAGAAACGATCTTTTCTTCCGCATGAACAATCTCCTCATTTTTCTGCGAAATAATGTATGAAGAAACGCAAAATCCCCGGATCCCGGAAGGATTTGAGCACGCTTCTGAAAAATATCGCCACAGGGGCGAGACGTCCGGCAGGCAGAGCGCCGGGAGGGCGGACGACTGCGAGGACCATCCTCATCCCGAGGGGGCATCGGGACCGGAGGCTGGGACGGACGGCATCGAGAGAATATAGTCGCATCCATGCGTCTTGTCAAGCCCGGATTTCAGGCTGCCGATCCCTTGAAGAACCGGACTCGGGCCGTCGCCTCCTCTCCCGGGAAGCTCCGGTTTTCTGCCCGCTGCAGATCGGGATCCGGAGACACAGCACGCCGGCTGCCCAGGACGGGCAGCCGGCGCAGTTTCTTCCAGATCAGATCTTTGATTTGTGCGGTGTACAGGGGCAGTTCTTCATGGCTTCCTGGATGGTCATACCCTGGACGACCGCCGCAGCCCGAAGGCTGACGGCGCCCATCCAAATCCAACGGGATCAGATCACATCCAATCAGGGTGTGCCGGGGTATTTATTCATGGCCGCTTCCAGGCTCATGCCCTCCGCCACGGCGGCGGAGCGCTTTGCGTTCGTGGCCTGGATTTCCTTCATCTTGTCGCCGGTGAGGGAGTAGCCCTTCATGGCCAGGAGCGTAGCGCCCCAGGCGAGCATCGGGATGACACAGAACATGACGATGACGGCCGTCTTGATTCCCGCGGAGTACGGAGTGCCGTCGTCCGGCAGTTCCTGCAGACCGGCGAAAATCAGGAAGATGAAGGCCACCAGGGTCTGGGCCAGGGAGGAGACCAGCTTATCCACCAGGGAGAACAGCGTGCCCATGATGCCGGGGATGTACTTGCCGGAACGGTAGGTCTCGTAGTCCGAGCAGTCCGCCACCATGGGGATGGGCATGTCGGCGGTGGCGTAGTAGGCGCCATAGCCGATGCCGAAGCAGACGATAAAGAGGATGGTATAGAGGTTGATGGCGCCGCCGCCC
This sequence comes from uncultured Oscillospiraceae bacterium, assembly GCA_947629775.1. Classification (GTDB taxonomy): domain Bacteria; phylum Bacillota; class Clostridia; order Oscillospirales; family Oscillospiraceae; genus Lawsonibacter. Next base: position 947 of record CANRFA010000026.1, on the reverse strand, counting down.
TGGAAGGGGAAGGAGAGCGTGGTGGCCGGATTGCCGTGCTGGTTGAAGATCAGCAGGGCCAGGACGCCCACGTAGCAGATGAGAGCGACGGAGACATAGCGGATGAGGGAGGCGCGCTGACCCAGCTTCTGAGAGGTCCGCATGGACAGGAGGAAGAAGGGCACGGCGCATACATAGCCCAGGACCATCATGGGCAGGTACAGGGAGTTGTAGTTCCCCATGACGATGCCGTAGAGGGCCAGGAGCACGGTGGTGTTGGTGGCGATGGCCAGAGCCAGCTTGCAGCCGGCGCCGGCGACCATGAGCCGCTGCATGGGCTTATTGTTTTTAATGATCTCGACGTACTCGGAGATCTTGACCTTCTCCTGTTTTCCGCCGATGCCGTAGAATTTCGGGTTGTCCTTCTCGGCGATGCCGATGATGGCCAGGATCGTCAGGATCACGGAGATGGCGATGCCGATGGGCGTGATGATCCGGTAGACCGTGGGATTGGCGTAGCCGGAGGTGATCACGTTGCCGGCGGCGTCCTTGACGTCGTACATACCCTTGATCAGGGGGATCATGAACTGCATGACGCCCATACCCAGGAGGCTGCCCACCGTGTTGAAGATGGTGAACATGGGCCGCTGGTTGGGATCGTTGGTCAGAACGGTCTGGCCGGCTCTGGTGCAGCTGGTCTGGAAGGTGTACCCGATGACCCAGATGAAGTAGAAGACCACAAACGCAACGTAGCGAAGGGGCATCATGCTCTCGGGGATCAGCGGGGTGATGATGTACAGAAGGATGACGCTCACCGCCATGGTGGCGCTGCCCAGGATCATGAAGGGACGGAACTTGCCGATCTTCGTGCTGGTCCGGTCCATCAGAGCCCCGATGATGGGGTCCGTTATGGCGTCGCACACCCGCATGGCGGTGACCATGATGGAGGCGAACATGCCCAGCTTCAG
>CANRFA010000025.1 GCA_947629775.1 uncultured Oscillospiraceae bacterium | reverse complement strand
AAGACGATGGACTGGCAGGCCTTTTCGGTCTGGAAGGAGAGCAGGGACTGTCCCTCCGGATCCTTCAGATCCACCTGGGAGCCGGAGAGCAGCGTGGAGGCGAAGGAGAGCTCCATCCAGGGCTGAGCGGACCCGCTGGAGATGGCGTCGTTGCGGATGCCGGTGGCAACCACAAAGCCGCCGTTCAGGAGGATCTCTCCGTCCGCGTCCAGACCGCTGTCCGCGCTGTGGTCGCTGGCGCAGGCGTAGACGTTGCCGCCCTGAATGACCAGATGTCCGTTGGAGTCGATGGCGTCGCCTTCTTCGCCCAGACCGGCGTTGATCTGCAGCGTGCCGCCCTGAATGTTCGTGACGGAGACGCCGTCCTCGTTTGTGTTGATGCCGTCGTTCTGGGCCTGTATGGAGATGTTGCCTCCGGCAACCGTGAGGTGGAGCTCGGAGTCCAGACCCTCGTTGTCCGCTGTAATGGCGAGCTCTCCGGTACCCTCCTGCTCTCCAGAGATGCGCATGGAGGCGGTGGAGTAGAAGGCTCCGTCATATTTGCACAGCTTGTCCTCAGAGCCGTCTTCGTAGATGCGGGCGATGTGAGAGCCATTCACCGTATTGGTGCTGCCGTCCGCCAGAATCACCTGGGCGCCGGCCCGGGTGGTGTCCACCTCCGTGGGAGCATCCCAGGAGTCCTTCTCGGTTTCCTGGCGGTCCGAGACGGTATCCGCGTCACTGGAGGGCGTTTTGTCCCGCTCCAGCCAGGCCAGATAGTCCTGGTCGCACTCATAGACCTGCTCGAAGAGAACAGCGGGAGCTACGGTGCAGGTGATGTCGGCCCCGTCCAGGATCAGTGTCACCCGGGCGTCCGGGTTTGTCTTCGCGCCTTCGCCCAGGTTGACGAGCAGCTGGCCGGGGTTGAGGGTGCCGGAGACCCGGTAGGTGCCGGCCTCCTGAATCGTGATCACCGTGTGGGCGGCGGCCTCTTCCGCGGAGTGGCGCTCCTCCTGGGTTCCCTCTCCGTAGGGAGAGCCGCTTTCGTAGGTGTCCCGGTCCTCATAGTAGAGGATGTCGTGGGTAAGGGTGACGGGGCCGGTGTCGGTCAGGGCCTGGCCGTCCAGTGTGGAGGTGCCGTCCGCCAGTACAAGGGCATGTTCCTCCCCGGTGGAACTGCCGGCAGCGGAGGAATCCGGGGCGGAAGAGGAGGCGCCGCCGGATGAGGTCTGGCCGCCGGAGCAGGCGGCCAGGGAGAGCACCAGGGCGAGCGCCGCGCCCAGGGCCAGAATACGTCGTTTCAAACTTCAGATCCCCTTTCGGTTCAAGGTGCGGAGATTGTACCACAGGGGACGGAGGGAAACCTGAAGAAACTGTATCGCAAATGTAAAAATTCTGTAAAAAAGACAGGCAGAGGACGCTTCCTCCGCCTGTCCGTTGGTGCAAGCAGGCCTGTAAGCCGGGTTCTGTCCTTAAAGACAGCCATCTATCTCGACGCGCCGTCGCCGACGCGCTCAAGCCGCCTCCTCGGGACGGCCGGGCCGGCCTGTGTGTCCCTCCACGGCGTTGCTCCGGATAGAGTTTACAGCGATGGACGCTTGGCACGCCATCGGGTGAGCTCTTACCTCGCCTTTCCACCTTTTCCGGCCCCGAAGGACCGGTAGTCTGTTTCTGTTGCACTTTTCCTGGGGTCGCCCCCGGCAGGTGTTACCTGTTATCCTTGCCCTGTGGAGCCCGGACTTTCCTCATGGGCGGGCCTTTCGCCCCGCTCACGCGGCTGTCCAGCCTGCTTGCCCGCCTATGATACCCTGAAACGGGGTGTTTGTCAAATGGTTTTCGGTGGGGAGCGGGAGAAACGCGGCGGAATTGGAGGACCGGCTGTCGGGGAGGACGAGGAGCTTACCGCCTCTCCGGGGGGCGGAGCCGCTTCGGCGGCAGTCAAAATTCCCTTCCCGGATTGAAATCCCCGGGGGGCTGTGGTAAGATAAGGGACCAGGACGCCGAGAAGAGGCAAGAGAGGAAGGAGACATGGTCTATGTCTATCACATCGGACTATCTGAGAACCCTGCGGGGAAAGAACATCGCTGTCATCGGGATGGGCGTGAGCAACACCCCCCTGATCCGCATGCTGCTGCGGGCCAACCTGAAGGTCACCATCTGTGACCGGGTTCCCCGGGAGCGGATGTCGGACCAGGCCAGAGAGCTGGAGAGCCTGGGCGCGAAGCTGCAGCTGGGCGATGGCTATCTGGCGGATCTGGACCGGTTTGAGATCATTTTCCGCACGCCGGGCGTCAGCCCCCTGAACCCCAACCTGATCGCCGCCATGCAGAAGGGAAGCATCGTCACCTCCGAGATGGAGCTCTTTTTCCGCCTGTGCCCCTGCCGGATCGTGGGCATCACGGGAAGCGACGGCAAGACCACCACTACGACCCTGATCAGCGAATTCTTCAAAGAGGCGGGCTTTAACGTCTACCTGGGCGGGAACATCGGCCGGCCTCTGCTGCCCTGCGTCAACTCCATGACGGCGGAAGACGTGGCGGTGGTGGAGCTGTCCTCCTTCCAGCTGATGAGCATGGGCATGAGCCCGCAGATCTCCGTCTTCACCAACCTGTCCCCCAACCACCTGGACTACCACAAGGACATGGAGGAGTATACCCATGCCAAGATGAACATCTTCCTTCACCAGAACGAGGAAGACCGGGTGGTGTTCAATTACGACAATGAGATTACCCGGGGCCTGGCCGCGGAGGCCCACAGCCATGTGACCCTGTTCAGCCGGAAGGAGCGCCTGGATCAGAAGCAGGCGGATGGCGAAGGAGAAGGGGTCTACCTGCGGGATGGCGCCATCTGGATCAGCAACGCCATGGGCCGTCGGGAGGTCCTGCGCCTGGAGGACATCCACATCCCCGGCGCGCACAACATTGAAAACTACATGGCGGCCATCGCCGCGGTGGACGGACTGGTTCCGGACCGCTGCGTGCGCGCCGTGGCCCGCCGCTTCACCGGCGTCGAGCACCGCATCGAACTGGTGCGGGAAGTGAACGGGGTAAAGTACTACAACGACTCCATCGGGACCAGCCCGGCCCGCACCATGGCCTGCCTGAATTCTTTTAACCAGAAGCTGATCATCATCGCCGGCGGCTACGACAAGCACGTGCCCTTCACCCAGCTGGGGGAGGAGATGGTGAAGAAGGTCAAGGTGCTGGTGCTCAACGGCGCCACCGCCGGGGCCATCCGGGCCGCGGTGGAGCAGGCGCCCGGTTTCGCGGAGAGTGGCCTGAAGATCGTGGAGGCCGAGGGTCTGGCCGCGGCGGTGGAGGCCGCCCGGACCTGCGCGGAACCCGGCGATGTGGTGGTGCTGTCTCCGGCCTGCGCCGCCTTCGATCAGTTCCGGAACTTTGCGGAACGGGGCGAGTTCTTCAAGGAACTGGTGGCCGCCCTGTAAGAACCTTTTTTCAGGAGGGATTGCCTTGGATTACCCCAGAATGCTCAGCCGTCTGTGCGCCATTCCGGCGCCCAGCGGCTTTGAGGAGCCCATGGCCCGCTGCGCCGCGGAACTGCTGCGTCCGCTGCTGGACGAGGTACAGGTCAACCGGATGGGCTGCGTGGTGGGGGTGCGCCGCTGCGGGATCGAGGGCGCCCATCGCCTGCTGCTGGACGCGCACCTGGACGAGGTGGGCTTTCTGGTGACCGGCCACGAAGAGGGATTCCTCCGCCTGGCGGGGCTGGGCGGAGCGGATGCCCGGGTACTGGCGGATCGGGAGATGACCGTGCTGACAGATCCCCCGCTCTCCGGCATCATCGCCTGTCTGCCGCCCCATGTGGAGACCCGGGAGGACATGGATCAGGAGCTGGAGGTTTCCCGTATGTTCCTGGACGTGGGCCTCACTCAGGAGCAGGCCACAGCCCGGATTCCCATCGGGACGCCGGTGGTCTGCAAAGGGGACTGTTTCCGGTTGGGGGAGAAGATGTTCTGCGGGCGGGCCCTGGACGACCGGGCCGGCTTTGCCGTCATCCTGGACGCTCTGGAACGCCTTCAGGGGGAGACGCTGGATGTGGATCTCTATGTCCTGGGTTCCACCCAGGAGGAGTTCGAGGAGGTCGGAGCCATCACAGGCGCCTTCGGAGTGGCGCCGGATCTCTGCGTGGCCATCGATGTGACCCACGGACGAAGCCCGGACGCCCCGAAGGAGCAGACCAGCGTCATGGGCGGGGGACCGGTGATCAACCTGGGCCCCAACGCCACTCCCTGGATGAACCGGCGCCTGCGGGCTTTGGCGAAGGACCTGGGCCAGACCCTCCAGACGGAGGTAAACCCCCGCTCCAGCGGCACCAACGCCTGGCCCATTCAGGTGAGCCGGGAGGGGGTCGCCACCGCGGTGCTCTATGTCCCCCTGCGCTACATGCATACGCCCTCGGAAGTGGTCCATCTGGACGACCTGGAGGCGGCGGGGAGCCTGGTGGCCGCCTTTGTGAAGGGAATCGGGAAGGAGGTGCCCGCATATGCTTGATCTGGTGCGGGAACTGTGCCAGATGGACGGCGTTTCCGGCCACGAGGACGCCATCCGGGCCCGGATCCGGGAACTGGCGGCTCCGTACGCGGACTCCATCCGCTCGGATCCCATCGGCAACCTGATTGTCTTCCGGAAGGGGCGCCGCTCCACCGGCAACCGCTTTCTGATGGCGGCCCACATGGACGAAGTGGGGATTTACATCTCGTCCATCACGGATGACGGCTTCCTGCGCTTCGTCTTCGCCGGCGGCGTGGACCGTCGGGTGGTGATCGGCCGGCAGGTGCTCGTGGGACCCAACCGGGTTCCGGGCGTGGTCGGGATTTCCGCCGTTCACCTGGCGAAGGAGAAGAAGGGCAAGGTGCCCCCTCTGGAGGAACTCTACGTGGATATCGGAGCCGGCGGTCGCGAGGAAGCGGAGAAACTGGTTTCCGTGGGAGACTGCGGCTCCTTTGTCTGCCACCCGGAGGTCTTCGGCAATGGCTTCTTCAAGGCCAAGGCCATTGACGACCGCGTTGGCTGCGCCGTGATGCTGAAGCTGCTGCAGGAAGATCTGCCTCTGGATGTGACCTTCGTCTTTACCGTGCAGGAGGAGATCGGAACCCGGGGGGCTCTGGGCGCCGCCTTCTCCGTGGCGCCGGAGGTCGCTCTCATTCTGGAGACCACGACGCCGGCCGGATTTCCGGGCGTGCCGGACCACCGGAAGGTGTGCACCTGCGGCGCCGGTCCGGTGATCTCCTATATGGATGGGGGAACCATATACGACCGTCCCCTGTTCGAGGAGATGCGGGACCTGGCGGAGGCCCACGGCATTCCCTGGCAGACCAAGGAGTACATCGCCGGGGGCAACGACTCCCGGGCGTTTCAGTGCAGCCGGGCCGGCGTGCGGGTCGCGGCCCTGTCCGCCCCGGTGCGCTATCTCCACAGCCCCGCCAGCGTGGGCAGCGTCGCCGATTTCGAGAACATGCTCCGTCTGGCCCGCCTCTTCCTGGACGCCATGGCGGAGAAGCTGTGAGAAGGAGATGGAAGTATGGAACTGTCTGAACTGATTTCCGGCCTCTGCGCCGCCTATGGTCCCTCCGGGGACGAGGGACCGGTCCGGGAACAGATCCGCGCCCTGGCGGAGCCCTGGGCGGACGAAATCTCCGTGGACGCCCTGGGCAACCTGCTGGTCCACCGGAAGGGGTCCGGCGCCCGGGTGCTCTTCGCGGCCCATATGGACTCCATCGGGTTTGTGGTGACGCACATTGAGAAAAACGGTTTTCTGCGGGTGGGACGCCTGGGCGGTGTGGCGCCCAAAGAGGTGGCCTTCTCGCAGGTGGTGTTCCGCAACGGCGCCCGGGGAGTCTTCGCTCCCGAGGAGAAGGCGAAGATGGAGAAGCTGCGCATCGACGAATGCTACGTGGATGTGGGAGCTTCCAGCGCGGAGGAGGCCCGCCGGATTGCCCGAGTGGGAGATACCTGTGTATTGGACGGCGGGAGCATCCGCATGGGAAACCGGCTCAGCTCCCGTTATCTGGACAACCGGGCCTCCTGCGCCGTACTGCTGAATGTGCTCTCCCGGTTGAAGGAGAGCTCCAACGACCTCTGGTTCGTCTTCAGCGTACAGGAGGAAGTGGGAACCCGGGGTATCCGTCCCGCCGCCTTTGCCGTGGACCCGGACTGGGGACTGGCTGTGGATGTGACCGATGTGTCGGATACGCCCGGCACGAAGCGGGACGGGACCTGCGCGCTGGGCAAGGGCGCTGGCGTAAAGGTGCTGGATTCCTCCATCATCAGTTCTCCCCAGGTGGTACAGACCCTGACCGAACTGGCGGAGCGGGAGAACATTCCGGTCCAGCGGGATATCATGCGGGATGGCGGCACGGACGCCGGTCCCATCCACCGCACCCGCATGGGGGTGTGGAGCGGAGGAATCTCTCTGCCCTGCCGCAACATCCACACACCGGTGGAGACCATTGATCTGGGAGACGCGGAAGCCTGCGTGAAGCTGGCTCTGGCCTTTGCCTCCGCGCCCCTGGAGATTCCCCGGCCCTGAGCGGAGCCGGAATTCAACGGGAAAGAAGATCGACATGCATACCTTGACCATAAGCGAACGGGTCCGGGCTCTGGCGGAACAGGCGGAGCGTGACCTGACAGACTCCTTCCGCCGCGTAGACGCCATCGCCGCCCATAACACCGAGCGGGTGCTGGCCGCCTTCCAGGAGTTCCGGGTGGCGGACGGGTACTTTGCCGGCACCACCGGCTATGGATACGACGACCTGGGACGGGACAGACTGGATGAGATCTATGCCAGGCTGTTCGGGACGGAGGCCGCCCTGGTGCGGCTGCAGTTTGTCAACGGCACCCACGCCATCACCTGCGCCCTGTTCGGGGCCCTGAAAGCGGGGGATACCCTGGTGTCCGCCGTGGGCGCCCCCTACGATACCCTGATGGGGGCCATCGGGGTGGTGAACAAGGGACCTGGTTCCCTGAAGGACTATGGCGTCTCCTACCGGCAGGTGGATCTGAAGGACAACCGGCCGGACCTGGAGGGCATGGCCCAGGCGGTGAAGGATCCCACCGTAAAGGCGGTTCTCATCCAGCGCTCGAAGGGCTATTCCACCCGTTCCTCCCTCTCCGTGGAGGAGATCGGGGAGATGTGCCGGGTGATCCGGGCGGCCAACCCGAACGTTGCCATTCTGGTGGACAACTGCTACGGGGAATTCGTGGAGACCCTGGAGCCTACGCATGTGGGGGCGGACCTGGTGGTGGGTTCTCTCATCAAGAACCCCGGCGGCGGACTGGCCCCTACCGGCGGCTACATCGCCGGCCGTCGGGATCTGGTGGAGGGGGCCGCCATGCGCCTGACCGCTCCGGGCATCGGGGCGGAGTGCGGCTCCACGCTGGGACAGAACCGGCTGCTCTATCAGGGGCTGTTTCTGGCTCCCCACACGGTGGCGCAGGCGGTAAAGACGGCCATCTTCGCCGCCCGGGTGATGGAGCTGCTGGGCTACGAGACGGAGCCGGTTTCCGGCGCCGTGCGTCACGACATCATCCAGATGATCCACATGCGCAACCCGGAGGCCCTGAAGCGCTTCTGCAAGGGCATTCAGTCCGGCGCCCCGGTGGACTCCTATGTGACGCCGGAACCCTGGGACATGCCGGGCTACGACTGCCAGGTGATCATGGCGGCGGGGGCCTTCATTCAGGGGGCTTCCATCGAGCTCTCCGCGGACGCCCCCATGCGGGAACCCTATACGGTCTACCTGCAGGGCGGCCTGACCTATGAGTCGGGAAAACTGGGAGTTCTGCTGGCCGTGCAGGCTCTGCTGGAGGCATAGGCCAGGCCGGGTCCGGAATAGGCTCCCTCCGGGGGTGATCGCATGCGGTTTCGCAGACCGGTTCGGCGGCCATTCCGGCCGCCCCGGGTTCCCATGCGCGTCAGACTTCGAAGTTTTCCCCGGCTGCCGCCTCTGCTTGTGACAGTGCTCACCGGACTGCTGCTGGCCTGGGGAACGGTGGCCCTCCTGGAGGCCCGGCTGCAGCCGGTGGCGGCTGCCGCGGCCAGAGCCCAGGTGCGAAACGCCGTGGTGCGGGCGGTGGAGGAGGCGGTGGCCCGGGATCTGGAGCAGCGTCCGGAGGGCTACCGGGACCTGGTGGATATCCAGAGGGACGGTACGGGAGCCATTACGGCCCTTTCCGCGGATATGGGACAGATGAACCTGCTGCGCTCTCATCTGGTGGAGAATCTGCTGGAGGTTCTGGACGGGATTTCCGTCTCCCAGGTCCGGATTCCCCTGGGAGCGCTGCTGGATTCGGACTTTCTCTGGGGCATGGGCCCGTCCTTCTGCGCCCGGGCCCTCTCCGTGGGCACGGTATCCGCGGAACTGGACAGCCGCTTTACCTCGGCCGGGGTCAATCAGACCCTCCACCGGGTGTGGCTGGAAGTAAAGGTTCCCATAACGGTACTGCTTCCCGGCGGTCCGGTGGAGGCGGACGTGGAGACGGAACTCTGCGTGGCGGAGACGGTGATCGTGGGGCAGGTGCCGGATGCCGTGCTCGGCGGGTACGGCGGCTGATACAGGAGAAGACAGGAGAGATTTCTCTATGAACGCGGTGGAGACCCTGGCCTGGTACGGGGGCAACATCCTTGACTACGCTTTGCAGATGCTGCCCTGCATGGGGGTGGGGCTGGTGGTCTTCCTGGCGCTCCGCCCCTTCCGCATGGCAAGGCTGAAGCGCAGGGGACTGGCCAGCGGCGCGCGCCGGGAGGTCGCCCTGCTGCTGTTTGTTCTGTTCTGCGCGGGGCTCGCGGCCGTCACGCTTTTTCCGGCGGATTTCTGGCGCATGGAGCACTGGTACCGGGTGGTGCGGGGGCAGGAGCCCCTCTACCCGATTCAGGTGGACTGGCGGTATCAGCTGGAGCACTTCCAGAGCAATCCGCTGCAGGAGATTCAGCGGGCTTTCAAAGGTCCCTGGGTCATGTTTCTGATGGTGGCGAACATCGGAATCTTTCTGCCCATCGGATTCTGCCCCGCCATCCTCTGGCGGAAGGGCCGGCTGTGGAAAGGGTTTCTCATGGGCTTTGGCACCTCGGTATTCATCGAAGCCTGCCAGCTCTTTCTGCCCCGGTCCAGCGACATCGACGATGTGATTCTCAATACGGCCGGGGCCGTAGCGGGGTATCTGCTCTCCCTGCCGGTCCGGGGACTCTGCCCCAGGCTGACCGCCTCCTTCCAGGTGGCGGAAACGAGCGGACAACACGGATAGAAGGGGAGAACTGAGCATGGAAGAAGAACGGCTGGAACTGCGCGCGCTCCGGGAGGAGCTGATCCGGGCGGGGTACGAGTACTATGTGCTGGACGCGCCCACCATGTCCGACTACGACTACGACCGCAAATACCGCAGGCTGGAGAAGCTGGAGGCGGCCTTCCCGGAGGAGATCACGCCGGACTCCCCGACGCAGCGGGTGGGCGGGAAACCGCTGGAGTCCTTTTCCCAGGTGACCCACCAGGTCCCTCTGGAGTCCCTGCAGGATGTCTTTGACTTCGACGAGCTGGCGGCCTTTGACGAGAGGGTCCAGGACGCGGTTTCCGGAGCGGTCTATATGGTGGAACCCAAGGTGGACGGGCTGTCCGTGGCTCTGGAGTATGAGAACGGACTCTTTGTCCGGGGCGCCACCCGGGGAGACGGCCAGGTGGGCGAGGATGTGACGGAGAATCTGCGGACCATCCGCTCCATTCCCATGCGCCTGACGGACGCTCCCGCCCGGCTGATCGTCCGGGGCGAGGTCTTCATGCCCAAGAAGGTGTTCCACGCCCTCAACGAGGAGCGGGAAAATCTGGGACAGGCCCTCTTTGCCAACCCCCGCAACGCGGCCGCCGGCTCTCTGCGGCAGCTGGACCCGAAGATCGCGGCCTCCCGCCGGCTGGACATCATGGTCTTTAATGTTCAGTGGGCGGAGGGAAAGACCTTCGAGACCCATGGGGAAACGCTGGCCTATCTCAAGGAGAAGGGCTTCAAGGTGATCCCGCACTGGCCCTGCTCCACCGTGGAGCAGATCACGGAGCGGATTTCGCAGATCGGGGAGAACCGGGAGCAGTTCCAGTTTGACATCGACGGCGCGGTCGTCAAGGTGGACAGCCTGGAGCAGCGCAGGGAGCTGGGGTCCACCGCCAAATTCCCCCGCTGGGCCGCCGCCTACAAGTATCCGCCGGAGGAGAAGCCCTCCCGGGTGGTGGATATCGTGATCCAGGTGGGGCGTACCGGCGTGCTCACTCCCAAAGCGGTGCTGGAGCCGGTCCGTCTGGCGGGTACCACCGTCACCAACGCGACCCTTCACAACCAGGACTTCATCTCCGAGAAGGATATCCGCATCGGGGATACCGTCATGGTGCGCAAGGCCGGGGAAATCATTCCGGAGATTCTCTCCGTGGTGATGGAGAAGAGGCCGGAGGGCACGGAGCCCTACCACATCCCCTCTGTCTGTCCCGTTTGCGGGGCCCCGGTGGAGCGGGACGAGGACGGAGCCCACATCCGCTGTACCGGCGCCGAGTGTCCGGCGCAACTGCTGCGCTCCATCGCGCATTTTGCCAGCCGGGATGCCATGGATATCGATGGCTGCGGGCCCGCCGTGGTGGAGAACCTGGTCAACGCGGGACTGGTGAAGACCCCCGGCGATCTGTACTTCCTGCAGGAAGAGGATGTGGCTAAGCTGGACCGGATGGGCAAGCGCTCCGCGCACAAGCTGCTGGCCTCCATTGAGAAGTCCAAGAGTCAGGATCTCGCCCGTCTGATCTACGCCTTCGGGATCCGTCAGGTGGGGCAGAAGACGGGCAAGGTGCTGGCCGCCCGCTTCCGCACCCTGGAGGCTCTGGAGCACGCCACGCTGGAAGAGCTGGTGGCGGTGGAGGACATGGGAGAGATCACCGCCCGCAGCGTCCTGGAGTGGATGGCCAGCGAGCAGAGCCGCCACCTGATGGCCCGCATCCGGGAGGCCGGGGTCAACACGGAAGCGGCGGAACAGGGAGGGGATCAGCGCTTTGCCGGCAAGACATTTGTGCTCACCGGCACCCTGACCCGCTTCACCCGCAGCGAGGCTACGGCGCTCATCGAGGAGCGGGGCGGAAAGGCCTCCGGGTCCGTCTCCAAAAAGACCTCCTACGTGGTGGCCGGCGAAGCGGCGGGTTCCAAGCTGCGCAAGGCCAACGATCTGGGAATTCCCGTCCTCACCGAGGACGAGTTCCTGGAGATGATGCAGTAACAGTTCTTCGGGAGGGGCGGGATTCACCCCGCCTCTCCCCGTCCTCCAACGCGGAGTCGGGAAACGGCTTTTCGGATCGGATCATGGGGACGCGAAAGCGGCAGAGCCGTCAGGGAATTGCCGTCAAAATCGGACAGACGCAGAAGGAAGCGAAGATGCTGGCCGGATGCAGGAGCGCTCCGGGGCAGCTCCGGAAGCGGAAGTGCGTTTTCAGGTTGCGCCAGGAAACGTGTGGCCCGATCTGCCGGTCTGGGTCCCGCTTCTGCGGGAAGCGGGGCAGGACTCTGACACGAGGAAAACAATTGCTGCCTGGGTCCGTCTGACCGGACGGATGCAGGGAAAGGAAGACCAGTTTGAAAAAGGGATACCTCTATATTGCCATTGCCACCATCATGTTTTCCACATTTGAGGTGGCGCTCAAGTTCATAGCCGGACAGATCAACTCGGTTCAGCTGACCCTGTGCCGGTTCTCCATCGGGTTTCTGTTCCTGCTGCCCCTGGCGCTGCGGACCCTGAAGAAGCGGGGCAAGACCCTGGACGGCCGGACGCTTGGCTACTTCGCCTTTCTGGGGCTGATCGGTATCGCCATCTGCATGCCTCTGTATCAGCTGAGCGCCGTCTATCTGGATTCCGCCGTGGTGGCGGTGCTCTTCAGCTGCAACCCGGTCTTTGTGACCTTTCTCGCCTTCTTTCTGCTGGGCGAGCCCATCCGTCCCCGAAACGTCATCGCATTGGCGCTGGAAGTGGCCGGAACCCTGGTGATCATCAACCCCCTGCATACGGTGCTTAACATGACCGGCGTGGCCCTGATTCTGGCCGCCACCCTGCTCTTTGCGCTCTATGGGGTGTTGGGGAAGCGAAAGGTTGCCGAGTATGGGGGCTCGGTGGTCACCTGCTTTGGTTTCCTCTTCGGCAGCATCATCATTCTTGTGTTCATCCTGATTACCCGCATTCCGCCGGTGGCGGAGGCCATTCTTGCCGCTGGGTTCACGAATTTCGCCAACATTCCCATTCTGGCGGGCTATACGCTTCAGAACCTGCCCTATGTACTCTTTGTCTCCGCAGGTGTGGCTGGCGTGGGTTTCTGTACCTACTTTCTGGCCATGGAGTATGAACCGGCCAGCGTGGTTTCTCTGGTCTACTTCTTCAAGCCTGTGCTTTCCCCTGTTCTCGCGTGGATGATCCACGGCGAGGAGATCGGCGGCAACATGCTGGCGGGGATCGTCCTGATCGTCGTCGGGTCCATGTGCGCCATCATCCCGGGAGTGATCGAAGCCAAACGGCCCGCCAAGACGTAAACGGAAAGGAAAATGGAGGTTACAACATGAAAGTCTCTCAGCGTCTCTACGAGAAGGCTCTGCCCCTCTGGGAGAGCTACTATACCCATCCCTTCGTGAAGGGCATCGCGGATGGTACCCTTCCGGTGGAGAAGTTCCAGTTCTATATGATTCAGGACCACAAGTACCTGATGCAGTACGCCAAGGTCTTTGCGCTGGGTGTGATCAAGGCCACGAAGGAGAGCGACATGCGCCTCTTCAACGGGCTCATCACCGCCACCCTGGATACGGAGAATGCCGTCCACCAGAGCTATCTGGGACAACTGGGTATCACCCGGGAAATCATCGACTCCACGCCCATGTGTCTCAACAACGAGTCCTATACCAACTACATGATCTCCATCTCCTTCAAGGAGGGGCTGGCCGAGCTGGCGACCGCCGTGCTGGCCTGCTCCTGGAGCTACAAGCTGATCGGGGACTTCATGGAGACTGTTCCAGGCAGCCTGGATCATCCCTTCTACCGCCACTGGATCGAGACCTACACCAGCCAGGCCTTCCGGGACTCCAACGACGTGATGATCGACTTCGTGGACCGGCTGGCCGAGGGCTATTCCGAGGAACAGCTGCAGAACCTGGAGAAGATTCTCATCAACTGCAGCGTCTACGAGGATCAGTTCTGGGACATGGCCTGGACCCTGGGGAAGATGGACTTCCGGAGGTAACCATGGCGGACGCAAGAGGCGTTACCCAGGTGGTGGCCGCCCTCATCTGGGATGAGCAGAATCGGTTTCTCATCTGCCAGCGGCCTGCCCACAAGGCCAGAGGGCTTCTGTGGGAGTTCGTGGGGGGAAAGGTGGAACTCGGAGAGACCAGACAGGAGGCCCTTGTCCGGGAGTGCCGGGAGGAACTGGCCATCACCCTCTCGGTGGGAGAGATCTTCATGGAAGTGGATCACGTCTACCCGGACCTCACCGTTCATCTTACCCTCTTCCACGCCAGCATTGCGGAAGGCACGCCGCAGCTGCTGGAACACAACGACATGCGCTGGATTCCCGTTCAGGACATTGACCGCTATGCGTTCTGCCCGGCGGACGAGACCATTCTCCGGGAGCTGAAGCGCGTGGACGGCCGGCAGAAGGAGGCGGAGGAATGAGCCGTAATGAGACCTCCGGCATCGCAGGCCTCCCCGTCGTCAGAACGGAACGGGAAATCGGCGCGCTTTCTCTTCAGATCCACATGATCCGCTCCTATTATGAAGATCAGAGGCGGATTACCGGGGTGAAAGAGTTCGCAAAGAGCATCGGCGCGGAAATTCAGATGGTGAACCTGGTCATGCTGACCATGGATGCCCATCCGGACTGGAGCGACGAGCAGGTCCTGGAACAGATGGTGGGGGAGCGGACAGGCGGGGAGCAGAGCGATCGGGAGGCCGAGCCCCCCGCGCCATCGACGAAGGGAGCGGGAGCTTCCCCCGCAAAGGGCCGGAAGGGGAAAAAGCCCCCGAAGTCCGAGACGCCGGAGGAGGCCGATTCGGGCAAAAAGAAGGGAGTCTACAGCGGCAAACGGATTCCCATCCCGGCGGATCCCCGGATTACGGTCAAGAAGATCGGGAAGGCGTACTATATCTATTACACCTACGCCCGGGAGTATCATAAGGACAAGCAGTACTCCATTCCCAAGAGCACGGTGATCGGCAAGCGGGGTCCTCCGGAATTTCCCGGGGAGATGTACCCGAACGAGAAGTTCTACCAGTATTTTCCGGACGCCGAGCGGCTCCTGGAGGAAAACGCGGGGCCCAGCCCCCTGAAGAAGGCCCAGTTCAAGCGGGATCAGGTCTCCCGCCTGATGCTGGTCTGTCAGGATCTGTACAAGGATCTGGCGGAGTACGTGGAAAACCACCGCTCGGACATCCCGGATACCTTCACCATGCCGGAGGTTCCCGCCAGCTGGAAGCAGACCTGAGCGCTGCGGGTTCCGGATCAGCCGCCGGGACGACTGCTGCGTCGAGTGCTCCGAGGACGGACAGCGCCGGAAGCAGATGCGCGTCTGCTACTTCTGCGAGGGGAGCGGGAAGATCGCCTTTGGTATCTGTGCCTGCAGCCCCGAGGAGTCCTCCTTCCGGGCCGCGTTTACGGATATGGCGATTCTGCCCTGTCAGTGGAAGGCCCGCGAGGGGTTGGCCCCGGACGAGAACATGTGAACATACGGTCGGTTTTCGGCCATTCCAAGGGGGCATCCGGCGTGACCGGGTGCCCCCTTGGATGCTCCGGCAAAAATCGGAGGAACTTCTGTGAATTTCCTCTTGACAGCCCTCCTCCCATCTGCTATTCTACACCTGTAGGATCCTACAGATGTAGAATCCTACAGGTGTAGAATTCAAGGATCGGATTACGGGGGAGAGACCCCGAACAGGAGGATACGGATATGAATCGGATTTCGGATCAGGAGTGGAAGGTGCTGGAGGTGCTCTGGAAGGGGAATGGCCTGCAGCTGGGTAAGATTCTGGCGGCGCTGCCGCCGGAGATCCACTGGACCCGCACCACGGCCCACACCTATCTGACCAGGATGATCGACAAGGGACTGGTGCGGGCGGCAGGGACCAAGCCGAAGCGCTATCTGGCGGCGGTGAGCCGAGAGAACTGCGTGAAGGAGGAGCGGCAGGAGATGGTGGACCGGCTCTACCGGGGCTCCGCTGGCCGTCTGGTAATGTCCTTTGTGAAGGACGGTTCCCTGACCCCGGAAGAGAGGGAGGAACTGCGGCGCCTGCTGGACGAGATGGAGGTGTAGAGGATGCGGGACATCTGGGCTTTTCTGCTGCAGACGTTGACGGTCTCCGGAGCGGCGGTTCTGATTCTGACGGTCAAGCGCCTCTTTCGGGACCGCCTGACGCCCCGCTGGCAGGCGGCGGTGTGGCTGGTGCTGCTGATTCCTCTGCTGCTTCCCGCCAGGTGGAACGGAAACGACGTGCTCTTTCCCTGGTCCCTGTGGGTGGAGAGCCTGCGCACCGCCTGGACGGGGGAATTCGCTGGCCTGGTCCCCGTGACGGCTCCCATCCCGCTCCCGCCCGGACATCTGCCGAAAACATTGCGGGACTGGCTGTTTCTCCTTTATCTGGCCGGAGTTGCCTTCTTTCTCCTCCGGGATGGAGCGGCGTACCTTTCTCTGCGGGTGCTGGCCTCCCGGGCGGAAGAAGGGGATTCTGCCGCCGTGAAGGCGGTGGCGGACCGGTATGGGCTGCCGGTTCGCCCGGTGCGGGCTGTCCGGGGGTTGCCCTCGCCCTTCACAGTGGGGGTGTTGCGTCCGATGCTGGTGCTGCCGGCTGAGGGCGAGACGGACGAAAAGGTGCTGCTTCACGAACTGCTGCACTGTCGGTATCACGACATGGTCTGGGGACTGGTCCTGTCTGTCTTTCGAGCTATCCACTGGTGCAATCCCCTGCTGCGGTACTGCCTGGACCGGGCGGCCAATGATGTGGAGGCCCTCTGCGATCAGCGGGTTCTGGAGCGCCTGGAGGGGGAAGAGCGCCGGGACTATGGCAGGATTCTTCTATCCATGGCGGATGACCGCCACGCCCGCTGCCCCGGTACCTCCTGCATTGCCAACGGAAGCCGGAATATCCGCCGGCGCATCGAAGCCATCGTCCGCTTCCGCCTGTATCCGGCGGGAATGGGTCTCGTGTCCGTCTGTCTGCTGCTGGTTCTGGCGGTTCCCATGGTGATCGGGGTGAGAGCGACCGGACTGCAGACCGGACTGGGGGCCGATGTGGCCATGGCCTCGGCCAGGACGCTTCGATGCGGGACCCGGGACGGCGCTCTGGATACCTACGCCGGAGCGGTGCTCCACCGGAATGCGCTGCTGCGGGCGGTCTGCGCTCCGCTGGAAGAGCAGGATTCCCTGGCGGACGCTCTGGAACAGTCCGGGAGCGGAACAACGGAAGGCGATGAGAGCTGGGATCCGGGAATCGAGGCGATGCCCTGGACAGGTTATCAGGTCTATAATGTGGAAGAGGTCGGGAATGATGTGTTTGACGGTCTGCTGGTGGTTCAGACGGCCCCGTCCGAAGAGGAGTATGTCCCTCTGGCTTACCAGACGGTGCGTGTCTGGCAGGAAACAGGCCGCTGGGTGGTTCAGGCCCGGGCCCCATTTGTGCGGGTGAACAGCGCGAACAGCGATTTTCGCACCTGCCCCTGCCCGGAACTGCCCGCGCTGGCGGAGTATGCAGGCCGCTTCGGGGACTTTGTCCTTCGGGTTCGGTGGCAGACCCGCATGGTATCGACCGGATCCGAAGCGGATTGGAACGCGGGAACCTGGATCCTGCATACGGACGATACCTTCCGGACGGACAGGGCGGTCAGATGGCAGGCGGACTATGTGGGGTCTCCGGACCGGCAGCGGGAATATACCCGCCTGAGCGCCCGCATCCAGCCGCAGTGGGACGAAGGGCCGTATCCGGATCTGGCCCCGGTTCCCAGGACCGAGGAAGGCGGCGGAGGCGGGGACAATACCGGCAGCGACTGGGTGGATCGGTTTCTCGCTTCGGACTGGGAGTCTCCCATCCTGCTGGGGGAGGGCTGGCACAGCACCACAAGAGAGGACGTGCCGGTGGCGTACCTGGCCCGCCTTGCCGTTAATGGAGACGAAGAGGAGCAGGGGATTCTGGAGCGCATGGAAGGAAGAGAACTGCCATGAATGATGAGACACTGCGGCGCGGCCTTTCTGAGGCGGCGTGGGGATACTTCTTTCTGACCTTTGATCTGACCATCGGGGCGGTCAATCTGCTCCCCCGCTTTGCGGGCTATCTGGTTTTTCTCCTGGCCATCCGGGATCTTTCCGGGACCCGGCGGGATCTGGCCGGGCTTCGTCCCATGGCTTCGCTGCTCGCCCTGTGGGAGGCGGGACAGTGGCTGGCCTCCTGGGCAGGAGCTTCCCTGGAGGGGCATATTCCCTTGCTGGATCTGGTGGTGGCCGCGGCGGAGCTGTACTTTGCCTTTCAGTTCCTGACAGACCTGGCGGCCCTTGCGGAGAATCTGCAGGGACCGGAGGAGAACCTGGCCGGCCGGCTGCGGGGACTGCGGACGGCGAATCTTCTGCTGTCTACCGCCTGCTGCCTGGTGTCCTGGGTGCCTGAGGTGGCGCTGAGGGACTGGGCGATGGCGGCTCTGCTGGGGTTTTCTCTGGTTGGGATGGTGGTCGCCGTGATCCTTGTGGTGACTCTCTTTCAGCTGCGGGCCCGGGTTCCGGACCGGGAGCTGCCGCAGCAGAATATCTGACGGATACAGGGTGGTCTGTGGATGACTCCACGGGCCGCCCTCTGTCTTTTTGTCCGGAGGCTTTCCGCCGCGGAAAAAATCTGCTATTCTGTGGGAGAGGGAGCAATATTTCCTTTCGGATCCTGACTGTACAGGTGAAAGGCCTTTTACCGAAACGAGGGAGGGGATGCCCATGGAGGACCGGGCCATTGTGGAGCTCTACTGGCAGCGGGACGAGAGCGCCGTCACCGCCACAGCGGAGAAATACGGCCCTTACTGCCGCGCCATTGCCGGCAATCTGCTGGGAAACCGGGAAGACGCCGAGGAGTGCGTGAACGACACCTGGCACCAGGCCTGGCAGCGGATTCCGCCCCAGCGGCCGGAGAATCTCCGGGCCTGGCTGGGAAAGGTGGCGCGGGGCATCGCCATCAACCTCTGGAACCGGAATCACGCGGAAAAGCGGGGCGGAGGCATGGATCTGCTGCTGAGCGAACTGGAGGACTGCATCCCCGGCGGCGCGGAACCCGAGAGAGCCCTGGAGGACGCGGAACTGGGAGCGGCCATCAGCCGCTGGCTGCGGGGACTGCCCCGGGAGGAGCGGACGCTCTTTGTACGCCGCTACTGGTACGGGGAAGCGCTGCAGGATCTGGCGAAGAGCCGGGGCGTTCCGGCCGCGAAGCTGGCCCAGAAGATGCTGCGCCTGCGGCGGAAGCTGCGCTCTGCCCTGGAAAAGGAGGGAATCTTTCTGTGAACGCAAAAAGCGAGCAACTGTACCGGGGTATTACCCGGATTGACGACGATCTTCTGGAGGAGGCGGAAGCGGACCGGCAGGCTCCGCTGGCGAAGAAGCGACATTCCTTACGGCCCCTGGCTTTGGCGGCCTGCCTGCTTCTCGTGGTGGGGACGGTCCTGACCGTTTCCCGGATGGGACTCTCCCACAGGAATCCTCCCGCAGGAGGAACTTCAGGTGGAGGGAACGGTCCGGCTGCGTCCCGGCCTTATCTGACGGAGGATGGGGTGGTGATACCGCCTCTGCAGGCCTCTCTCAGCGCCGACAGCGCAGAGGCCGCGAATATGATCCCGTTTTTTATCTATGAGGGGCACTGGTATGTGTGGGCCGAGGCCCTGCCCGTGGGGGCGGATCTGGCGGAAGAACGCCTGGGAACCGCCACCGGTCTGATCGACGAATGGACGCCCGCGGACGGGTATGTGGATCTGGCCGGCAGTGTAGAGGGCCCCTTCTACCGCGTAAAGGGGATAGACCCGTCGTTCATGCTCTGCATGCGGGATCCGTCCGGATGGTTGGAGCTCTACGTGAACGGCCATGGCATTACGCTGAAGACCGGAGCGGATCTGGTGACAGGGCGTCTGCACCTGCCGGAGCGCTACGCCGGTCTGGAGTATCAGTCCTGGGAGGACTGGTATTACAGCACGGGAACCATGTTTACCCTGAAGGAGGAGCGGGAGGAGGACGCACTGGCCTTCCTGGAATTACTCCGGAGCGGGACCTTTGTTCCGTACACCGGAGTGGAGGACCTGACCAGCCTGCCCCACATCCGGGTTCTGCTGGACAACGGACTGCGGGCCCATTTCAGCCTCTTTGCCAACGACACGGACGGTTATGTGTTTTATTACGGCTTTGACGGGGTGTATCTGAAGGTGGAGCGGGAGACTCTGATGAACTTTGTCTCTCTCCTGGAGCAGGAGGACAGCGGCATTCCGGCCGAGACGGAGGACTCATCCCTCACACTGGAAGACTGCCGCTCGGATCCCACCCTGGGTGGATATCTGCCGGCCTTCCTGCCGGAGTCCCTGGCTTTCCAGTCCGGGTACATTTATTATAATGTGGACCCGGAGACGGCGGAGGTGGGGCCGGCAGAGCGGATTCATCTGGAACTGTGCCACGCCTCCGAGGCCTCCGGCAGCTATGGAGCAATCGATGTGGTTTCCACAGAAGAGCTGAAGGAATCTGATGCTGGCGTGCCGGTCCTGGAGCGGGAGGAACTGTCCCTCCGGCAGGTGGAGAAGTACCTGGAGGACGGGGATCTGGATGTGGCCGTCCGCATGGGTGATGTGGCGGTCCTTCTCAGTTCCCGGGGAGCGGAGGCGGAGGACTGCTTCGCGATCCTGGACTCTCTGCCCCGATCCTGAACCATGCGAAGCCGGAATCAGCACGGTCCGAAAAAGATGAAAAGCGCCCCCGGTCCATCATGGGATGGAACCGGGGGCGCTGTTGTTTCTATGGAAGGCAGGGGATGATCAGGAGGCGTACCAGTTGCCGTTGGCCCAGGTATAGGGGACCGCGCTGCCTCCGGACTTTGTAAAGGTGCCGGCCCGGGTGCCATCCGGGTACCAGGTGCCGGAGAAGACATCTCCGTTGGGCCAGGTAAGGGTGCCCTTCCCCATGGGTTCGCCCTCCGTAAAGAGCCCCTTGTAGACTGCTCCGTTGGAGGAATCCCGACGGGTTCCGGCTCCTTCCAGGAGGCCGTTGATGCGCACGCCGGTGTAGGTGACCGTACCGGAGGACCAGGTCTCCGGGGAGACTGCCGTACTGTTGACCAGCGCGTCCTTCGAGCGGGTCTGGCGGTAGACGGTGCCGTCGGGCTCAATCTGCCAGCAGAGGCCGTCCCGAATGCCGGCGGCCCAGGCGGCGATCTGAACCGTGCCGTTGGTCCAGGTATAGCGGCCGCTGCCGTTTTTCAGATCCTGGAACCACTGGCCGGAGAAGATATCCCCGTTGGAGTAGTAGAAGGTACCGTTTCCCTGGCGCTGCCCGTTTTCGAAGTTGCCCACATAGGTGCCGCTGGCGTTGCGCTCCATGCCGTAGCCCTGTATGACGCCATTGCGGCGCACACCGGTATAGGTGGAGGCATCGTCTGTCCAGGTCTGAACACTTTCCGAGGCGCCGCCTGCGGAGCCGAAGAGCATCAGTTCGTAGAGAATGGGGAAATAGCCTCCCTCGCCAAGGCCGGTGATGCGAAGCATCACATAGCGGCCGGTGACCGGCTTCGTGTCACAGGAGATGCGGCCACGGGTCTGGCCGATGCGGGTATCCGCCACTTCCCAGGTGGAGGCGTCGTTGGAGACGAGGAGTTCCCAGGAGCCCACGTTGCCCAGCGCCTGGGTTCCGTAGCTGTTGGTCAGCAGGGAGTAAGAGCGGATCGTTCTGGAACTGCCCAGGTCCAGGATCACATAGGGCCGGGCGGTGTCGGAGAATCCGGGCTGGAAGCTGGTGTCCAGGTTGCCGTCGACCAGACAGCTGGGACCGTGCCCTTCGTAGACGGAGCCCATCCAGCGCAGAACCTTCGCGCCGGAGAGGAGGTTGTCCGAAGCGGTCTTCGTGTCCACCGTGACGGAGACATTGTCGGTCAGGAAGCGGTCCGCGTAGCCGCTGAAGCCATTGAAGGTCCAGTCGCCGGCGTCCAGATCCTTTACATACTTCTGACGCAGCTGTTCCATGGTGTCATAGCCGGTGATGGCCTTGACGACCGCGTTGAAGTTCGCGTCCGTGTGGCTGTTTCCGCCGTCGCTGGTGATGGTGCCGTTCTTGATCGCCAGATGGAGGCTGTCCAGAAGACCCAGCTGCACCTCGTTGTTCTGATTGCGGGTGGTGGGATACTTCTGATCCAGATAGGCGTAGAACCATTCGCAGCCCGCATAGGGACTGTTTCCCCAGCCCCAGTTGCGGATCAGGGTGTCCTTTTTATCATAAGAGACATCGGAGTAATAGCGGAAGCGGGCGTAGGCGGCCAGCTGCTGGGTCCACCAGGTGGTCTGAAAGGATCCATAGCTCTGGGTGAAGCGCATGAACTCCCGGGTAAAGAGACCCGCGTCCTTGGGGTGCTTATCCAGATACGTCGTGGAGACCCGGACCACGCCCCGGGAGACATCCGTGCTGACGGAGCCGGAGTAACTGCGGTCCGCCTGCACCACAACGGTGTGGCTCTCCTGGCCGGTGGATCCCCACCGGGCGCAGAGTTTCGCGTAGATACCGAACTGGGAGGTGATCTCCTTCTTCCACTGATCCGCATTGGAGAGAGAACTCCAGTCGCCGGTGAAGATCAGGCGGTAGAGATCCGGTCCATAGGCGTTGACGGACTGCAGAATCACGTTGCGGGTGGCGGCGTCCCAGCTGACCTGCCGGTCAAAGGCCTCGCCGATGGCGCGGATGGGCAGGTAGATGGTGCCGTTGCGGGCGATGGGAGGCACGGATTTGCCGTTCACGTCCCTGGGATCCAGCCTGCTGCCGTTCACATAGACCTTGATGTCCGAGGTCCTGGGAGCGTTGGCGCTCTGAAAGCCGATATAGGCGGTGTTGGTGGCGGCGTCCCAGGAGACGTCCTGGCCAAAGGCGGTTCCGATCGCCCGTACCGGCAGATAGGTGGTGCCGTCCTTCACAAACGGGAGCACCACTTTTCCGGTTACGTCCCGAGCGGTGTAGACCGCGCCGTCGATAAGAATCTGATTGACGTCCGCCGCCTGGGCGGCGACGGGCAGAAGTCCGAACAGAAGCGCGGCGGTCAGCAGAAGCGCGGACAGCCGGGCGCGGAGGTGGGTTGCGGTTCGCATGTATGATAATCCCCCTTTTCGGTCGCGTGTGAGGGCGATTTTCCGTGAACAGAAATCAGCACACGCCATTATAGCATGACAGCCTATTGATTTCCAGTCATTCAGGAAAAGAATCCCTCGTTTCCGGAAGCCGGTTTCTGCACAAAGGCCTGTATGGCTTTTTGGGAGCCTTTGGATGGTAAGACCGTCCGCTGCGAACAGTCGGCTTCCACAGAGGCCTGCAGCCTGACAGAGCGGCCTTCCGCCTTTCGGAATCCCGTGCGCTCGTCCTGTGGAACCACAGAGTGGGCTCATGCAGTGGAAAAGCGGACGGATTGCCCGTCCGCAACCGCCGGAAGAGGGCGGAGCCCCTGCAGATAAAGTGAAAAATCTCTGAGAAGCAGACCCGGTTTTCCTTCCATCGCGTATGGAAGCGAAGGAACCGGAGATCCAGGCCTGTGGGGAACAGACAAAGCGCCCGTCCGGCAGAGACGTCGGACGGGCGTGGACAGAGCGGAAGGATTCAGCCTTTCTGCCAGGTGGAGCGGCTGAAGAGGATCAGAACAGGGAAGATCTCCAGGCGGCCGGTGATCATCAGCACGGAGAGGACGGCTTTGGGGAAGGCGGAGAAGGCGGCAAAGTTGCCCGCAGGTCCGATCTTCTCCAGACCGGGGCCCACGTTGCTCATGCAGGTGAGAGCGGCGCTGAAGGAGACGGCGAAGGATTCGCCGTCCAGAGAGACTACCAGGGTGCCTCCCAGAACGAGCAGCAGGTAGCAGCCCACAAAGGTGAGGATGGAGTGGACCGTAGCCGGATCCACCAGTTTTCCGTCCAGCGTGACTACTTCCACGGAGCGGGGATGGAGAATCCGATGAATTTCCCGGCGGATGGTACGCAGAAGCACCAGAACCCGGGAGCACTTCATGCCGCCGCCGGTGGATCCGGCGCAGGCGCCGCAGAACATGATGAGGATCAGAATCACCTGAGATACCTGGGGCCAGAGGGCGTAGTCCGCCGTTCCGAAGCCTGTGGTGGAGATGATGGAGGCCACCTGGAAGGCGGCGTAGCGCAGAGCCTGGGGGATGGTGCCGTAGATGGGAAGAATGTTGAAGGTGATGACGACGGTGGATACGACCACAACCACCAGGAAGAAACGGAGTTCGTCGCTGGCGAGCACGTCCCGGAACTTTTTCGTCAGCAGCAGGAAGTAGACGGCGAAGTTGACCGAGAACATGAGAATGAAGATGGTGATGATGACGTCGATCACGGGACTGCCGTAGGCGCCGACGCTGGCGTTGCGGTTGGAAAAGCCGCCGGTGCCGGCAGAGGAGAAGGCGTGGATGAAGGCGTCGTAGAGAGGCATGCCCGCCAGTTTGAGAAGAACGGTCTCTGTGGCAGTGAGAAAGAAGTAGATTCCGTAGAGGATCTTGGAAGTCTGGGACTGCTTGGGCACCAGTTTGGAGAAGACCGGGCCCGGAGACTCCGCCTGGGTCAGATACTGGGAGCGAACGCCCATGGAGGGCAGCACCGCGGTGGCCAGCACCAGAACGCCCATGCCGCCCAGCCAGTGGGTGAAGGAGCGCCAGAAGAGGATGCCCCGGGACATGGATTCGATGTCCGTGAGAATGGTGGAGCCGGTGGTGGTAAACCCGGAGGCGCACTCGAAGAAGCAGTCCACATAGGAGGGAAACTCCCCGCTGAACCAGAAGGGGAGGGCGCCCATGAGGCACATGGTGAGCCAGATGAGCCCCACGGCCGCGAAGCCTTCCCGGATGTAGAAGCGGCGTTCCGAGGGGAGCAGGGTCAGGAGCGTGCCCACCGCGCCGATGATGATGGCGCTGAGAAGGAAGGGGGCAAGGGACTCCCGGTAGCACAGAGCGACAATGGCGGGCACTGCCAGCGTGCAGGCCTCGATCTGCAGAACGCGGCCCAGAACCTTAAGTACCAGTTTTATGTTCATGCCGCGCCTCCGGTCCCGTCCTCCCGGTAGATGTCGTTCAGGTCCCGGATCCCGCTTCCGCGGGAAACGATGATGATGTCGTCTTTTGCCTTCAGGAAACTGTTGCCTTCCGGGATGATGATCTCCGTACCGCGGACGATGACCGCCAGCAGGATGCCCGGTTTCAGCTTCAGATTCTTCAGCGGGATGCCCAGATTGCGGGTGTTTTCGCTGACGGTGAACTCCATGGCCTCGGCGGCTCCGCCGGCGATGCGGTGCAGGGAGTTCATGACGCTGCCCTGGCTGTTCTGCATGCCTCTGGCCAGCCGCAGGATGTAGGAGGCTGTGAGAAATTTGGGGGAGATGACGCTGTCCAGGCCGATGGTGCGTGCGATGCCGGCGTAGTTCTCCCGGCTGCACTTGGCGATGACCTTGGGGATCTGCTGCTGTCTGGCGTACAGACACATGATGAGGTTTTCTTCGTCCTGGTCCGTCAGGGCCACAAAGGCGTCCGTGGAAAGCAGGTCCTCGGCCTCCAGAATCTCCTGGTCCGTGCCGTCTCCACAGATGACGGTGGCTTTGGGGAAGCGCTCGCTGAGTTCCCGGCAGGTCTCTTCGTTCTGATCCAGAATCTTCAGGCGGATGTTGCGCTTCTGCAGCATGGGAATCAGGTAGCTGGAGATCTTGCCTCCTCCTACGAGAAGCACCCGGCGGATGCGGGAGACGTAGCGGCCCAGCAGACGGAAAAACTGATCCAGGCTGTCCGGCTGTCCCATCACGTAGAGCTTGTCCTCGGCCTGGGGAACGAAGGAGCCGTTGGGGATGATGACCTCGTCGCCCCGCTCCACCGCGCAGAACAGGAGGGAGAGACGTTTGACGTCCTTGGACAGGGAGTAGAGGGGACTTCCTACCAGGAAGTCGTTGGCCTGCAGGACGAAGCCCATGAGCTCCACGCGCCCGCGGCAGAAGGTCTCGATGTTGGCGGCGGCGGGGAACCGCAGCAGCCGGGAGATCTCCAGGGCGGTCGCGCTCTCCGGGTTGATGACCATGTCGATCTTCAGATTGCGCCGCAGCTCCGCCAGGCTGGAGGTGTACTCCGGATTGCGGATGCGGGCGATGGCGTACTTTGTGCCCAGATTCTTGGCGATCAGGCAGCAGACCATGTTGACTTCGTCCATGTTGGTCGCGGCAACCAGCAGATCCGCGCTCTTCGCGCCGGCCTCCTGCAGCACTTCGGAGGAGACGCCGTTGCCTCGGACCCCCATGACGTCCAGGTTGTCCGCCGCCCGGTGAAGGGAGTCTTCCCGTACATCCACTACCGTGATGTCATGCGACTCCCGGACCAGCTGCTCGGCCAGCGTATAGCCCACTTTGCCGCTGCCGACGATAATGATGTTCATAGATATCCTTTCTCCGGGCGGGAGGCCCGGGTAACCGATCTTTGCCCTGCGGGGCACACCCGCAGGAAAAAACAGGTTCATTCTAGTACAAACCGGCGGGCGGGTCAAGTCGGAACGGAAAATCTTCACGTAAGGTTCACAGGGGGCGCACACCGGACGGCGGAGCGCATAGGATGCTGTGGGGGGCCGGACCTGCCCCCTGTGGGAGGACGGCCATCCCCAATTTCGGGATGGGAGGGACACCCATGAGAAAGACAGCGTTCGTCCGTCGGGCGGCGCTGATCGCGACCGCCGTGGCGGTGGGATTCGTGCCCGAACTGGGCCCGGTCCTGAACCACGACGGCGCGGGCCCCGCAGAAACGGATCCGTTTGAGCAGGCCTTTGAGGATCGGACGTGCAACGCGTGCGGCGATACCGAACCTTTCTGGATTTTTTACTCCCCGGAGTATGACGGCTCGCAGCCGTCCCCGGAGGAGAACGGCACGGACACCGCGTCGGAGACCCGAGACAGCAACCCCGCTTACACCGGACAGCACTGGACCATGACCATGTGCCTCATCTGCGGCACCATCGACGGGGATCTCCCCGCGGATGACGACCGCTTCGGGCGCAATGTGTTCCGTCTGGAGAACTGCCGGATCGAGACCCTCTCGGAGACCACGGCCTGGACGCCGCTGGACGAAGAGAGCCACATGGAGACGACCGATACCGTCCGCGCCTGCGAAAAGTGCAGGGCGACGTGGAACGACCACAGCGAAAGCGGGAAGCCGCACGACTGGGAGACGGAAGTCACACAGCCGACCTGCCTGGAAGGCGGCTTTACCCTTGGCGATAGCACCGAAAGGGGTTGATCCGGTACTTTCGGGGGGTCGGATTCGTCATTTTCACAAAAAGCTTGACAA
>CANRFA010000024.1 GCA_947629775.1 uncultured Oscillospiraceae bacterium | reverse complement strand
ATCAACTTCGGGGGGATGCTGTCCGCCTTCTGCGGCACCTACGGGGACATCGCCGTCAACATTGTCCAGGGAGGCACGTACGGTCTGCTGGAGATGCTGACGGAGCGCAAGGTGGACCTGGCCTTTGTCAACCGGCCGGGGAACGGGTTCCCCGCGGCCCTGGAGTTTGCGAAGCTGGGAGAGGACCGCTATTCCCTGGCGGTGCCCCGCATCCACCCGCTGGCCTCCCGGCAGGCGGTGAGTCTGCGGGAACTGGCGGGGGAGAAGTTCATCTTCCACCAGCAGGGTCAGGTGGCGGCCCAGCTGTGCTGGAGCGCCTGCCGGGAGGCTGGCTTTGAGCCCCAGGTGGTGTGCCGCTCCGCGGACCCCACGACGGGCCTCTATATGGTGCAGAGCGGCATGGGGGTAGCCTTCCTGCCCTCCGAAGAGTTCCGTTCCAGGGATATTCCGGGGGTGGTGGAGCTGAAGATCCTGGAGCCCATCGTCAAGGAGGTAGGGATCGCCTGGCGTCGGGATACGGCCTCGCCCGTGGTGAGCGCGGCCATCCGGTTTGCGAAGGAGTGGAACCCATAGGGAATTACGGGTTTCTTGCATACGGGTGATAAAGTGGCCCTAAAAGTTGCTACTTTGTGGACTTTCACTTTGTGGACGACACACGAATGTACTGATTTTACAAGGGGAAGGCCCCATCTATCGTAGTGCGGGACCTTGCATGCCAGCACGGTCTGGACCAGGACGTTTCGTCGTTCCTGGGACTCACTATCATTGGAGAGCATGAGACCAAGGTATCCGCTTCCGGTGTCCACGGGAGAGCATCCAGAGGCCTTGAAATCATCAGAAAAGGGCCTTTCAGGGCCATTTAACCCCCCTTTTGATGCAAATTCGACGCTCAGGATAAATTCAAGGAGCTTGTTACGCGCAACCTGCTCTTACAGTTTAAAAGCTATCAGGAAGCTCGTCGCTCAACCTGAACCCATACGATCAGGCCAAATCACAGTTTCTATCGTTAGTTTCAAGGCGACCACGAGGTGGAGATATTAGGGTTTGGGCCGCACAGTCCACCGTGCAGTTGTGAGACCGCAAAGCACTCCGAGACGATCACACTCCTCGGTGTAAAGGGGTTTTCAAGGCAAAAAGTTGCAAATTTTGATGATTTCTGCCCAAATTGAAACACTTTTCGAGAAAGTCATCACCTATATGCAAGAAACCCGTATAGGGAATCGCTCCGGCGTGGCAATCTCCAGGCTGCAACGGACATCAGAAAGCCTTGGGAGAGCGTGTCCCTGCTATGAAGGCAGAAAAACCGGATCCCGGGAGAAGGTTTGGGCCCTCTCCCGGGATCCGGTGGTCTGTTGAGATGATCTCCCTGCTTCAGGCAGAGAATGTCTGCTGTGGGGCGGGAGGGGAAGCGTGCATCAGGGGCTATGTCTCCGCCAGGATCTGGTTCACCAGGCGCTTGCATCCGGGTACGTCCTCCAGAAGCAGTCTGGCGTATTCCCGGTTGGATCCATCCAGCCCTCGCAGGAAGGCGGCGCCTGTGTCTGAGCGGAGGAAGGCCACGATGGAGGTCCGGGTCATCTTTTCCGCGCCCAGAAACTCCAGCAGGTTCCACTGCTTTTCCGGCGTGTCGGCCTGCTTTGCCAGGATCTGCAGCCACTGCAGCCGCCCCTCCGGGGTAAAGTTGGGGATGTCGTCCAGCTGGTAGGGGCCGGGCTTCGCGGCCAGGATCCTCTTTTTCAGCTGGCGGTCCGTGAGTTTGTAATAGTACATCTTCCGGCCGGAGTATGTCCGTTCGTAGAACGCCTCGACCACATACTCCTGCTTTCCGTGGATGGGGACGGTCAGAACACGGACATCGTCCAGGTAGTCCGGGATGGAAGAGGGCGCCGTCAGGAGATCGGAGAGGCCGTCCTTGATCTGCCATGCCCAGGGTCTGCCCCTCTGGCAGATGAACTGGAGGATGGCCAGCACGGTGGGATTCTGCCGGGAGAGGATCTCCATCTGGAGTTCCGGCTCGTGGACCAGCTCCCAGGTCCGCTTCAGGACCCGTGTGTACAGGCCGTCCAGCCAGCGGCGCAGATCCGGAAGCTCCGCTTCAGGGATCTGCTCCCCCTGTCCGGCGTATGCCACATGGTCCGGAACGGTCCCCCGGATGGTAAAGGTGATCTCCGGATGCTTCAGGTCGCCGAAATCGGTCTGTTCGTACCGCCTGGACTCCTCCGTCAGGAAGCGCAGGGTCTCCCATATGGTCCGGAAGGAGGGCTGGTCAGGCAGAGCGCCTGTCTCTTCGGAGCGGTCCAGGATGCCCAGGGACAGGCCGGAAGAGCGGGGGCCGGAAGTCAGGGGAAGTTCCGCAAACAGGAAGACGTCCGGCTCCGTCCAGGCCAGAAGGGTGGGCGCCGGGGTCTCAGGTTTGCCGTACAACGGACGGGGCGGAGCGAGAGCGGTCTGGGCGGAGTTCAGCTGGATGTGGAACCGGCCGGAGACCGCTTCCCCGCGGAGAAGCTGCCAGAGGGTCAGGGGGAATCCATCTTCGGGTCCGTCTTCCTCCGGGGGAATCACCTCGAAGGAAATCAGACGTTCCTGGACTCTGTTCGCAACCTCTGCGGCGAGTTGCCCATACTCCTTTTTGAGCAGCAGGATCAGGTCCTCTGTTTTCAGAGAGGTCGCATCGGCGAGGATGTTCGGTCCGGAGAAGGAAAGCGTTTCGGTCCAGGTGTGGAAGGTCCGCAGGTTCAGGGTGCAGCGCAGGGTGAGCGCGCAGCTGGAATCCAGGTCCGGCAGGAGCGCGCAGGTCTCCAGCGTACAGGGGCTGGCCCACCCGGGGACCGGGCCAAAGGAGGCCCGCCGTTCCTCCAGGGAGCGGTTGACTGCCGCAAGGACCTCGGATTCCATCGCGGGAATCCATTCCGCGGCCGTCGTCCGGACGAACTCCCACAATGGCAGCCCCTCCGCGCTGCGGAGCTGTTCCTTGACATGGATTTCCTGGAAGGCCTGGCTGGAGCACTGGCCGGATCTGTCCAGGGTACACTGCGGGGGGAGACGCTGGAGGAGGGAGGAAATACACTCCGTACAGTTCTGTTCCACCAGGTTCAGGACATAGCGGTTCAGTTCCGCTGGAGTGAACTCCCGGTTTCCGGGAATCTTCAGATTCCGGACCTCCTTCGCGGTGGCCAGGATGGTTCCGTAGTCCAGCGTAACGGTGGCGGTGAACTTCAGGCGGTGGAACTCCCGGCCAACATCGTAGTCGATCCGGTGCAGGCGAACGTCCGGAGCGGAGGAGAAGCGCGCCTGGAAGGCAGTTTGCGCCACCCTGTCCAGGATTTTGCGGTGGGATTCGATGTCAGATCTGATGCGGTACCAGGCTCTGTCGTACATGCGTTCCAGGTTCATGCGGGTCCCCCCAGAAGAAGAGTGGGCAGCGGATGTTGGCCGGGATAGCGGCCGGAACCGCCAGGTGGTACGGCCGCTTTCTACGCGGCCCGGGGTTTGTTCTCTGTCCGCCTCCCCCGCACTCCCAATGAACTCCGGACTCATACGGAGGGGAAGGGAAACCGGCTGCGGAAAAGGCTATCCGTTTTCCAGGGCGGCTTCCGCAGAGGGCTCTGTGAGAGATGTCTCAATCCCTTCTCTGGTCAGAACAGAGAGGATGGTTTCCCGGTCCTTCCCGGAAGGGGCAGTCATGGGAAATGTGCATGCGCTGAACGGGATCATGCCGCGCAGCCGCGCGGCTTCCTTGATCACGGGGACAAACACGGGGCGGATGGTGTAGAGTTCCATCAGCCGGTCAATGCGCCTCTGTCCGGCGACGATCCTGTCCCAGTCTCCCTTGCGGATGGCGTCCATCCAGGCGGAACAGAGCTCCGGGACCACATTGGAGAGCCCTCCGATGACCCCGTCTCCGCCGGAGAGAACGTTGTGCGCGGCGTTGTCGTCGAAGCCGGAGAAGATCCGGATTCCGGGAAAGCGGGGCCTGATGGCCCGGATCAGGTCCCGGGTATGATCCATGCCGGGAACGGTATCCTTGATACCGGCCAGGTTCGGGTGGGCCTCCGCCAGGCGAAGGACGGTTTCCGCGTCCAGGGAGCTGCCGGTCCTGGCGGGAAAGTTGTAGAGCCAGACCGGACCCTGTATTTCTCCCAGAAAGCGGTGAAACCAGGTAAACAGGGACTCGGCGTCGAAAGAGAAGTACCAGGGGGGCAGAAGAATCACTGCGTCCGCTCCCAGGTCCAGACAGTAGTTTGCGTAGGGGGAGATTTCGTCCGGGATCATGCCGGATACGCCGACGATGCAGGGAACCCGGTGGTTTATGGTTTCAATCGCGAATCTGGCCAGTTGCATCCGCTGAAACAAGGGCATGGCGAAAAATTCGCCGATGCTGCCCTGAATCAGGATTCCGTCGATTCCGCAGCCAATCAGGGTCTCGTAGAAGGCCCCCTGGCTGTCGAAGTCCAGCGCGCCGTTGGGGCTGAACAGGGTGACGGCTGGCGCGATGTAAGATGCATCCATGGACAACACTCCTTATGGAAGGATCTGCTCTCCGGGCGGTGTCTGCTTCTCCTGCATGGTTTTCAGCACCTTCTCCAGTTCCACCCGGTTCTGCTCCAGATGCTGGCGCATCATCCGCTCGGCCGTCGCTCCGTCCCGCCTGCAGATGGCGTCCGCGACGGCCCGGTGGCCGATGATGGTTTCAGACAGCAGGGCGTTGCGGGTCAGTTTGCCGAAGAGGCCCACCGAGTAGGAGATGATGGGGATCAGATTGGGGACCACCATGTTCTGGGTGCACTGAGCAATACAGACATGGAAGTCAACGTCATGCTGCAGATGGTCCCGACCGGCCATGATGTCCTCCTCGACCAGCAGGCATCTGGCTTTCAGCTCCTTCATGTTCTCCTCTGTGGCCCGCTGAGCTGCCGCCCGGGCGACCCAGGGCTCGAACTGGACCCGGACTTCCTGCAGATCCAGACTGAGCTGATTCTGGTCCGGGTAGAACGCGAAGCCCAGGGGGTCCTCGGTCTGCCCCGTCCGGTCCGCGATGAAGGTGCCAAGGCCCCGTCGGACAACCAGAATATTCCGGGACACCATCAGCTTGATCGCTTCGCGGATGGTTCCGCGGCCCACGTGCAGCTTTGAGACCAGTTCCAGCTCGCTGGGCATTTTGTCGCCGCTGACCAGGTGCTGATCGATGATCAGCTGCGAGATCTGGCTGGCAACCTGCTCCGGGAGAGAGACTTCCTTCTTTATGTTTTCCAGCAGTGAGGTATCCACACCCGATTTGCTCCTTTCCCTGTTTTCCCGACCTGCAGCAGGACAGATGTCTTACATTCAGGCTTTTCGCAGGGACAGTATAGTACCTGCACAGGGAAATTGCAAGAGGTGTTTTGAAGAGACGGAAAGGGTGCCGCCGCCCCCGAAAGCGGGGCGGCGGCGGAGAGGAGGGAAGACCGCTCAGACCAGCCCGGGCAGGAAACCCTGGAACAGGCTGAGCACACAGGCGAAGATCAGGATGGAGACGCCGGCCGCAAATCCGCCGAGGGTCCAGCCGCGGATGGTATCCACCTCGTTGAGGTGGAAGAAGCGGGAGATGGCCCAGAAGCCGGAGTCATTGGGAAGGGAGAGCCCGATGCCCCCCGCGCAGACCGCGATGGCGCAGAGAATGGGGGAAACCGGGGAGGCGGCAGCCGCGTTGGAGACAATGGCCGCCGTGGTGGTCAGAGCCACGGTGGTGGAACCGGTGGCGATGCGCAGCACCTGCGCGATGACGAAGCACATGAGGAGAATCGGCATGTTGAAGCCCTGGAGACCGTCTGTGATGACGTTGGCGATGCCGCAGGCCTTCAGGACCCCGCCGTAGGCGCCGCCCGCGCCGGTGATCAGCAGAATCAGACCGACCTTATCGGCTCCCTCTGTCATGATTTCCGTGATGGAGCGGTTCAGGTAGGGACGGGAGATGAATGCGCCGTAGAGAACGCCGATGGTCATGGAGACGTTCTTGTCGCCCAGGAAGCCGAGGATCTTCAGAAGACCGCTTTCCGGAGGCAGGAGGAAGGAGGAGAAGGAGCCCAGAAGGATCAGAACAATGGGAACAAGGAGAATGGACAGAGCTTTCATGGCGCCCATCTTGGGCTTGCCGGAGGCCTTCGCGGCGTTCTCCGCCAGCTCGCTGTCAAGATCGGAGAAGTCCCATGTCTTTCCGGCCTTCTGGTCCAGGCGGTTGACGAAGCCGCCATAGACGATTCCGCCGAAGAACATGCCCACAAAGGCGGAAATCAGGGCATAGAAGAAGAAAATACCCACGTTGATGCCCATGGCAGCGGCTACGGCCAGAGGAGGCGCGGTGGGGAGAACCAGGGCGAAGGTGCAGGTGGTGGCTACGGAGATAGCGCAGCCGTAGGCGGTCATGGAGTAGCCGGTCTTGCGGGACAGGACCCGGAGCATGGGGGCGAACATGATGTAGACGACGTCGCCGAAGACGGGGATGCCGGTGATGAAGCCCGCGACGGAGACGGCATACTGGGAGCGCTTGGGACCCACGGCTGCCAGGACCTTGTCGACGATGTTGTCGATGCCGCCGGATTCATACATGAACATGCCAAGCATGACGCCGAGACCGGTGACGATGCCGATGGAGCCCAGGGTAGAACCGAAGTTATTGGTGATGCAACTGACGACGTCGGCGATGGACGCGAAACCCTCGGGGGCTCCGCCGCCGGCGTAGGTGGCAAGGGCGAGCATTCCGGTGCCGTAGGCGCACACCAGCAGGGCCACGAAAGCGTTCAGTTTGACCTTGATGATGCACAGCAGCAGAACGGCGATGGAGATCAGAAAGACGATCAGCAGCATGTGATTTCCTCCTTAACAGATATCCGGTTTCAGGATAACGATCCGATTGCGAAGCAATGACCTCCTGCCGCTCCCACACAGCAGGTGGCGGTTCTCACGGGCACAATGGTAACATGTCACATGTCGGACGTCAAGGATGAAAGCTCAAATTTTGAAAAACTGTCAGGATGCACAAAAACACGACCTTAAAATTGTATAATATGCCAGCTTGACCATGTAGGATGTCTGATGTATACTGAAGCCAATGACACCTCCGCTCCCACACGTACCCTTTGGCGTTCTCGAACCCTCAGCTCTGCGGCCACGCAGAGGCAGGAAAGGAAGATGCGAGTATGTTAGTCAGTCAGAAAATGAGGCAGCTTGCCCCGGAGCTGGACCCCCTTCGGCTGGGGACCGGCTGGACCCAGGAGGATCTGGGGAAGCCCCAGATCTTTGTGGAAAGCACCTTCGGAGACAGCCATCCCGGCTCCGGCCACCTGGATAAGCTGGTGGAGGCGGCCTGCCGGGGCATCGCTGACGCCGGCGGCCGGGGCGCCCGCTACTTCTGCACGGACATGTGCGATGGCGAGAGCCAGGGGCACGACGGCATCAACTTCTCCCTGGCCAGCCGGGAGATGATCGCCAACATGATCGAAATCCAGGCCAACGCCACTCCCTTTGACGGCGGGGTCTTTCTGGCCAGCTGCGACAAGGGCATGCCCGGCAACCTGATGGGAATGGCCCGGGTGAACATTCCTTCCGTGATGATCACCGGCGGAACCATGGCGGCCGGTCCCGATTTGCTCACCCTGGAGCAGCTGGGGATGTACTCGGCAAAGTATGAGCGGGGAGAGATCGACGAGGCGAAGCTGAACTGGGCGAAATGTAATGCCTGCCCCAGCTGCGGCGCCTGCTCCTTCATCGGCACCGCTTCTACCATGCAGATTCTGGCGGAGGCTCTGGGTCTGACGCTGCCGGGGTCCGCCCTGCTGCCCGCGACCAGCCCGGATCTGCTGGACTACGCGTACCGGGCGGGGAAGCAGTCCGTGGAGCTGGCCCGCAGGGGCCTTCGTCCCTCGGACATTGTGACCATGGACAGCCTGGAGAACGCGATTCTGGTCCACGCCGCCATTTCCGGGTCCACCAACGCGCTGCTCCATCTGCCCGCCATCGCCCATGAGTATGGGCTGACGATCGACGGGGATACCTTTGACCGCCTGCACCGGGGCGCCCACTATCTGCTGGATCTGCGTCCCGCCGGCCGCTGGCCCGCCGAGTTCTTCTACTATGCCGGCGGGGTGCCCGCCATCATGGAGGAGATCCGGCCCTTCCTCCACCTGGACGCCATGACCGTAACCGGAAAGACCCTGGGCGAAAACCTGGCGGAACTGAAGGAGAACGGCTTCTACGAGCACTGCCAGCAGTGGCTGGACGAAGCCAACCGGAGGTATGACATCTCCCTGACCCGGGAGGACATTATCCGCCCCTACAACAGGGCGATCGGGACGGACGGATCCGTGGCGGTTCTGAAGGGCAATCTGGCTCCCGAGGGAGCCGTCATCAAGCACACGGCCTGCCCGAAGGAAATGTTCTCCGCCGTGCTCAACGCCCGTCCCTTCGACAGCGAGGAGGAGTGCATCGACGCGGTGCTCCATCACAGGGTGCAGCCCGGAGACGCCGTGTTTATCCGCTACGAGGGACCCCAGGGATCCGGCATGCCGGAGATGTTCTATACCTCCGAAGCCATCTCCTCAGATAAAGAACTGGGGCGGAGCATCGCCCTGATCACCGATGGTCGCTTCTCCGGCGCCTCCACCGGTCCGGTGATCGGGCACTGCAGCCCGGAGGCCCAGGCGGGCGGTCCCATTGCCCTTGTGGAAGAGGGAGACCTCATTCAGCTGGATGTGAAGGAGCGCGTTCTGGCCATTGTAGGCGTGAAGGGCGAGCGGAAAACGCCGGAGGAGATGGAAGAGATCCTGGCGGAGCGGAAAAAGGCCTGGAAGCCGAAGCCCCGGAAGTACAGCCGGGGGGTTCTGCGCCTGTTCAGCGAGCACGCGGCATCTCCCATGAGGGGCGCGTACCTCCAGTACGGGGAAACCTGACCTGCCTGGGAAAAGCGGGTTGAGTCGCGGTGGGACTCCGGCCCGCAATGCAGGAAAGCGGGAACCTGATATAAGCAGAAAGCCGTGTCTCCGGCAGAATGGCCGGGACACGGCTTTCGGATATTCCGGATGCAGTCGGACCAGACGGAGGACGGATCCGCCCGGCTTCCTGCGCCCGGGCACAGCGCGCAGCAGGGGCCAGACGGTCCTATGAAGAGGGCTTGGGCATGGAGCTGATCCAGCCGGGGAGAGCTTTTTCCGCCCTGGATCCCTGCCGGACCGGACGGACATCTTCTGTCAGGCCGGACTTCAGCCCGTGGCGCCGGCCACCTCCAGAAGCTTCTGCTGGATTCTCGCGTTTACCTCCACGTAATAGGCGAGTTCCTCCGCACTCAGGTCCTGGTCTTCCCACTGGTCGAAGGCTTCGTCCATCTCCGTCAGTCTGGACATGAAGCTGGCGTAGTCGGCGAGCAAAGTCAGGTCCGAGGGATTCTCCGCGTACTTCTTCATGAAGGCCACGTATTCGTCATAGAAGGCCTCATAGCTGTCCATGGCCGCCACAAAGTCCGGCCGCATGCCGTCCGGCTGGGGGTCCGGCTGCAAGGAAGAGGCGGATGGCGCCGAAGACGACGCGGATGGGGCGGAGGAAGACGCCGGGGGCTCCGGGACGGAGCCGCTGCCGGAGGAGGCGGGCTCCTCTGTTCCTGCGTTCTGGGAACCGGCGGAACTTTCCGCCGGCGGCAACTGCTTTGACGGGGCGGAGAGGCTGATGCTGAGCTCTTTGCTGGACTCTGTGTAGGAGAGGGACAGGTGATAGCCCTCCGGGTTGTCGGCGGAGAACCATCTGGTGGAGCGGGAGGCGTCCACATCGAAGCCGGCCTCCTGGCAGGCGGTCAGGTACTCCCGGAAGCCGTTTTCCGTCCAGTCGCTGAGATCCACCATGAGAGAGCTGTCCGAGTCCAGGTTGACCTCTCCCACGGTGGAGGCGGGCTCGGGGAGGATGTCTCCCAGGGCCAGGGTGCTCCAGGTGATGTTCTCCTTTTTGTCCTTGTCTTTTCCGTCACCGGAACCCACGGCTCCCACGATCCCGAGGATCAGCAGGACCACGAGGACCCGGAACCAGCCCCGCTTGTGGAGGGGCTTCCGGTTGGGAGCGCCGCACTTCGGGCAGGCCTTCGCTCTGCTGTCCATGGGACTGCCGCAGTTCCGGCATACAATCTGCTTTGCCACAATCATTTCCTCCTTCGGACTCTCTGAAGCGAGAGGGATGCGGGACGGAACCCGGGCGCGCCGCCGCGCCGCAGCCTGCGAAGGGTATCCTTCCCTTCGGCGGAGGCGTTCCGGGCTGTCCCGGGACCCATTATCCCACGGGAGAAAGCGGGGCTGGATTTGTGAGCGCAGGAGGCGGAATCGCTCAGAACCCTGAACGGAGGACCCCTCTGCAGGGAGAGGGAAGGGCGAGCGGAGGGTACCCGCTCCGGAAAAAGCCGGCGCTGCAGGTCGCAGAGGGATGGGGAAGAGGTCAGGCGCGGTTTCCCCGGAAGAACGGGACTCAGTGGGGCATGACCGTCCATTCTTTCTCCAGGCGGCTGGGGGCTCAACCTGGAGTGAATGCTTCCGGACCGTGCAGCCGGGAAGAGAGCGGAGAGCGGGGAAAGCATCATCGCCTGAAGGCACCGGAGCCGGTCCCGAACCGCGGCAGATGCATCTGGAGGAGTACCGCCTGTTTTGAGCATGGACCGGAACCGGCCGGAAGGTCCGGATCTCAGCCCGGCCATCCCGGCGGATAAAAAATTTTCCGGAGGCGGGCTGCAATATTCCGGCCCCCTCAGGGATATTCCTTAGTGAAAGGCCTTTCAAGCACACCGCGGGAGGTGAGACCCTATGGACCACGAGGAGTTCGCCCAGGCAGCCAGAGCGTATGGCGATTCCCTCTACCGGCTGGCTCTGCACGCGCTGAAGAATCCTTCGGACGCGGAGGATGTGATGCAGACCACTCTGCTGCGTCTGCTGGAACGCAGCACCGGATTTGAGAGCGAGGAGCACAAAAAGCACTGGCTGCTGCGGGTGGCCGCCAATGAGTGCCGGAAACTGCAGCGCTCCTTCTGGCGCCGCACTTCTGTTCCTCTGGAGGACTGGGACATGCCTGCCCTGGAAGATCCGGATCGGGCCGACCTTCTGCGGGCGGTCATGGGACTGGAGCGGAACTGGCGGCTCATTGTCTACCTGGTCTACTATGAAGGCTATTCCGTCAACGAGGCGGCAGAAATCCTGAACACGAAGCCGTCCACAGCTCAATCCTGGCTCTTCCGGGCCAGAAAGCGGCTGCGGAACGAACTGCTGGACAATATGGGTCTCTGTGAGGAGGGACAAACCTATGTATCTGCAAAGGTACCGTGAACTGTGTGGGGAGCTGAAAGCCCCCGAGAACAAAATAGAGGAGGTTATCCAGATGGCGGAGAACATGCCCAACAAGAAGCACCATCGGCCCGTGAAGATCGCGGTGGCTCTGGTGGCTGTGGTGGCCGCGATGATCGTGGCCGTCAGCGCAGCGGGTCCCCAGACCCTGAACGACATGGTCAGCTACGTGGTGTACAACATCACCGGCGTTGGCGGCGAGGATCTCCAGGTGGAGGCCAGGTACACCAGCATCGACCCGATCAATGACGACGAGGTGGCTACCGGCACCTACAAGTTCAACGTGGTGGACGGCAACGGCGTGGTCACCACCGAGGAAGGCGAAGGCGTCATCTACAACGTGACGGTGCAGGATCCTGCGGACTGAGCGGAAGCGGCGGGAAACCGTACCTCCGCGTAAGGCGTAAGGCGTAAGGCGAAGCCGTACGATACCATAATGAAAGCAGGGGCGGACGCAGCGATGTGTCTGCCCCTGTGCGCGTATCGGGAAAGCACACCCGGGTCAGACCGGCCGGAACAGAAAGGACACCTCCCCTGCCATGAGGGGAGGTGTCCGCTGCGCTGTATGGATAGGTTGGTCCGTCTGCCGGACCCAGGAAGGCTCAGTTCACCTTGGGCAGGGTGTCGAAGTACTTCTGCAGTTCCTCGTCGGTGGGGATATAGTCGTCCATCTGCCCCTCGTGGAACTTCTCGTAGGCCACCATGTCGAAGTAGCCGGTGCCGGTGAGGCCGAAGACGATGGTCTTCGCTTCGCCGGTCTCCTTGCACTTGAGCGCCTCGTCGATGGCCACGCGGATGGCGTGGGAGCTCTCGGGAGCGGGCAGGATGCCCTCCACCCGGGCGAACATCTCGGCCGCCTCGAAGACCGCCGTCTGGGGAACGGAGACCGCCTCCATGAGGCCGTCGTGGTAGAGCTGGGACAGCACGGGGCTCATGCCGTGGAAGCGCAGGCCGCCGGCGTGGTTGGGGGCGGGGATGAAGCCGCTGCCCAGGGTGTACATCTTGGCCAGGGGGCAGATCATGCCGGTATCGCAGAAGTCATAGGCGAAGACGCCCCGGGTGAAGGAGGGGCAGGAAGCCGGCTCCACGGCGATGATGCGGTAGTCCGCCTCGCCCCGCAGCTTCTCGCCCATGAAGGGGGCGATGAGACCGCCGAGATTGGAGCCGCCGCCGGCGCACCCGATGATCATGTCGGGCTTCACGCCGTACTTGTCCAGAGCGGTCTTGGTCTCCAGCCCGATGACCGACTGGTGCAGCAGCACCTGGTTGAGCACGCTGCCCAGCACGTAGCGGTAGCCGGGGTTGGAGACGGCCACTTCCACGGCCTCGGAGATGGCGCAGCCCAGGGAGCCGGTGGTGCCCGGGTGCTCCGCCAGGATCTTACGGCCCACTTCGGTGGTCATGGAGGGGGAGGGGGTGACGGAGGCGCCGTAGGTGCGCATGACCTCCCGGCGGAAGGGCTTCTGCTCGTAGCTGACCTTCACCATGTAGACCTTGCAGTCCAGGTCCAGGTAGGCGCAGGCCATGGCGAGAGCGGTGCCCCACTGGCCGGCGCCGGTCTCGGTGGTGACGCCCTTCAGGCCCTGCTTCTTCGCGTAGTAGGCCTGGGCGATGGCGGAGTTGAGCTTGTGGGAGCCGGAGGTGTTGTTGCCCTCAAACTTGTAGTAGATCTTCGCGGGGGTCTGCAGCTTCTCCTCCAGGCAGTAGGCCCGCACCAGGGGAGAGGGACGGTACATTTTGTAGAATTTGAGGATTTCATCCGGGATGGGGAACAGAGGAGAGTCGTTGTCCAGCTCCTGGGCCACCAGGTCCGCGCAGAAGACGCCGCCCAGCTCTTCCGCCGTCATGGGCTGGCCGGTTCCGGGATTGAGCAGAGGCGCGGGCTTGTTCTTCATGTCCGCGCGGAGGTTGTACCAGTTGCGGGGCATCTCGGACTCTTCGAGATAGATCTTGTAGGGGATGGTCTTGTCAGCCATGGGGATTTCTCCTTTCCAGTTGCGGGACAGGACGCAAAAAAGCCCTGTCCCAGTTGTTGCGCTGGGACAGGGCTGAATACCCTGCGGTGCCACCCGGCTTGGCGCGGTTGCCGCGCCCACTCGTGCATACATGCATATGCGGGCCTTTGATCACGGAGGGCCGCTCCGTCTCGCATACTCCGGATATATCCGTTTCCGCTCGCCCTCGGAAGTCCATTCGGCCTGGGTTCCTTCGCCGCGCTTCCACCTGCCGCGGCTCTCTGGGGAAGGAGAGAACAGACCTACTCACCCTTCTTCAACGGTTTAAACCACTATACCATGCCGGAGCGGGG
The DNA here is from genome assembly GCA_947629775.1 of uncultured Oscillospiraceae bacterium. GTDB lineage: Bacteria > Bacillota > Clostridia > Oscillospirales > Oscillospiraceae > Lawsonibacter. Next base: position 13,145 of record CANRFA010000024.1, on the reverse strand, counting down.
GCTGTCAAGAACTTTTTTATGACATGGTCTGAAAAATCAGGATCGTACCGGGGAAAACCGGGAATCCGGCCGGAATCGGAGGAAGAGAGCAGTTCCTTCCAGATGGAGGAGCCGGCAGAGGGCGCGGGTGGCAGCCGGTGCGGGGGGTCTGGCTGCCGGCTCCTTGCCGGACAGCCTTCCTTGCTTTCGGATCTGCCACATCTGCTCTCTCCTGCCGGCATGCCCGGACGGAACAGAGCGGGGTCTGGGCCCCTGATCCGGCGGCTTCGGGAAGTCTGGCCCGGAACGGCTCTCCCCGGATCCCATATGTCGGACGAAGGACTGTGGAAAAGAGACGGACGGCCGCCGGAGAGAACCGGGACCGTCCGTCTTCTGCTGTGCCCGGGCTGCTTCCCGGGTGTGGCCTGACGTGAAAGGGAATCAGGCGGTCTGCCATCCCTTGCACACATCCACCCAGGCGGTGAACCCGGAGTACTGTTCCAGCTCCGGGATCGTGAGCTCGATGGCGCTGTTGCTGCTGCCGCAGGCCGGGAAGACCGTCTGGAAGCGCTTCAGGGATTCGTCCAGATAGACGGGGACGCCCTCGTGGACGGCAAAGGGGCAGACGCCGCCCACCGCGTGGCCCACCAGTTCGGCGGCCTGTTCCGGGGAGAGCATCTTCGCCTTGGCGGAGAACCGGGCTTTGTAGCGGGGATTGTCGATGCGGGCGTCTCCCGCCGTCACGACGAGAATCGCGTGGCCGTCCACCAGGAAGGAGAGGGTCTTGGCGATGCGACAGGGCTCGCAGTGGAGGGCCTCCGCCGCCAGGGCCACCGTGGCGCTGGAGACGTTGAACTCCAGAATCCGGTCCTCCATCCCGAACTGCCGGAAGTACGCGCGTACCTTTTCGATTGCCATGTCCGTTTCCTCCTTAGGTCCGCTCCCAGAGGAGCATGCTGTCTTCAAAACGGGCGCTCAGCCGGCCGGCGTCCTTCAGCCAGGACAGATAGGAGCGCACCGTGCTGCCCACCAGCGCGTACTGCTCGAAGTTCATGACCAGTTCATAGCGCTGGAAGAGCTTCTGCAGCAGCGCCTCGAAGCAGAGAGGCTGCGCGCACAGTTCCACGATCACGTCCCCGATCTCCCGCACGCTGTCGATGTTGTACTGCGCCAGGGGAACGATGTCCTCCGTGACGTCGGCGTGGGCCGGCACGAACCGTTTCGCCTCCAGGCCCTTCACCATCTCCAGGGTCTTCAGATAGGCCCCGATATCATAGATGAACCCGATCCGGTACTTCTCCAGGGTCTCCCGACTGGACAGGCAGTCCGCCAGATAGATCACGTCGTCCGCCGTGCGGAAGCCGCACATGTGGAAGAAGTGGCCGGGCAGGGAGAGCATGCTCATGCCCTCCGGCAGCACCTCGGGCGTCAGCTCCTCCGCCGGGCTCTCCTGGGCCAGCAGGAACTTGTGGCGCAGATCCTTGCAGGGATAACCGCCGTAGAGGAAGGAGGGTTCCAGCAGAGGATAGCGGGTGAAGGCCTGCTCGATGCCCGGGGCGAAGATCCGGCATCCGGTCTGGCGCTGGAGAAAGCTGTTGCCCCCGATGTGATCCGCGTTGGAGTGGGTGTTGAAGATGGCGGTCAGCCGCCAGCCATTGGCGGCGAGAATCTTTTTCACTTTGCGGCCGGCGTCCTTATCGTTGCCGCTGTCGATGAGAACCACGTCCTGGTCCCCCGTTTTCACCAGCCCGATCTTCGCCGGGCTCTGGATGAAGTAGCTGTTGCCCGCTACCTGGTTCAGTTCGTACATGTTTGGCCTCCTCACGTCTGTCTGGGATAGAAAATAATATTGTAGATGACGCACTCCTCCGGGAAGGGATTGCGGTAGCTGTGGGGGATATCCGCCCGGAAGCGGAGGGAGCGGGACTCCTCCGCCACCACCTCCCGGCCGTCCAGGTCCATCTGCAGCCGGCCCCGGGTCACGAGGATGTACTCCTCCACGCCCTCGCTGTGGGGCTCGGAGGGGTGACGGCAGCCCGGCGCGAAGCGGATGCGGAAGACCTCCACACTGCGGATGGGATCGAAGGGGAAGACCGGCCAGGCTTCCATACGGCCTTCGTCCTCCCGCAGGGGTTCCTGCTCCCTCCAGTCCGCGAGCAGAAACTCGGACTCCGCGCCCTCCCAGAAGGTGGAGAGGGGGACCTTGAGCCCCGTGGCGATCTTCCACAGCGTGGTGACGGTGGGACTGGACTGGCCCCGCTCGATCTGGCTGAGCATGGGTTTGCTCACGCCGGTCAGGCGGGCCAGCTCCTCCATGCTCAGATTGCGCTCGCGGCGGATGCGGCGCAGCCGCCCGCCGAGGCGGGACAAGGGTTCCATGGGTCGCCTCCTGTCTGCTATAACATACTGATCTAACAGTATAACAGATCCCGGGTGGATGTCAAGGACAGAATCATGCGGCTTTCCGCTCGCGCTCCGTGCGCAGATTCTCGGATAAGAGGGGCCGGAGAGAAATCGACCGAAGCCGAAGCCAGAATGGAAAATGCCCCGGCGGGCAGGAAAAGCCGTCGGGGCGAGGAAGACAGGGAGGTTCGGACGGAAAAGCTCAGATGGCCGCAGGCCGCCCAGGCAGGGAGATCTGCCGGATTTATGGGTCTCTGGCGGGAATACCCGGCCGGAGCGGGAGGACGATCAGGGGAAGGGCAGTTCGTTGGGGTCCATGTCGTCGTCGAACCGGTCCCAGGACTTCCAGGGCAGCGAGGCGGGGTCGTCCGGCGTGGCGAAGGGGGAGAACTCCTCCTGCCTCTTTCCGTTTCCGGGGCCCGTCGGGGTCTCGGGATCCTCCTGAGGGTCTGTGGCCGAATCTGCGTCCGGAGTCCGGTCTGCCGCAGCCGCAGCCGCGGGGGCGGGTTCTGTCTGCTGTTGGGAGAGATTCTCCGGGGGACGCGGGGGTTTCAGGGGACCCCACGAGCTGGAGAGATCCAGACCGAGCGCCTGCTCTGCCTGAGCCCTGGCGCGTCTCTGCCGGGCGCCCGGCAGATCCTCTTCCCAGGAGAGCGTCTCGTCTTCGGGTGCGGTTTCGCCCGGCGCGGCCCCCTCTGCGGGGATGCGGTAGGAGCCTGTCGGGATCCGGGGCGAAGCTGGTTCCCGTTCCGGCTCCTCCGGTAACTCTTCGTCCTGTTCCTCCAGTTCCTCCAGCTCCGGGTGCAGGAGCCGGTACCTGAGGCCGGAGTAGCGTATGGACTGGCGGTTGTTGACTACCATCTGCATGACGGTGCTCCGGTAGCCCACGATGATCAGAAGCTCCCGGGCCCGGGTGATGGCGGTGTAGAGGACGCTGCGGGTGTAGAGGTAAGGCGAGGCCTCCGCGGCGGCCAGGATGACCGCCCGGTATTCCGCTCCCTGGGCCTTGTGGACCGTCACGGCGAAGGCGGGTTCCAGCTCCCCCAGCATGTCCGGCGTATAGTGGACGATCTTGCCGTCAAAGTCCACCGTGATCGTGTCGCCGACGATGGAGCGGATGCTCCCGATCTCCCCGTTGAACATCCCAAGTCCCGCGTCCCGGCCATATTCCTCCCGCCAGGGGATGTCGTAGTTGTTCTTCACCTGCATGACCCGGTCCCCGGCCCGGTAGACCCAGTCCCCGTAGCGGCACTCTCCCTTGTCCGGGGCGGCCGGGTTGAGGGCCTCCTGCAGCACCTGGTTTAAAACGGCGGTGCCTGTGACCCGCCGCCGGGAGGGAGACAGAACCTGAATCTGGTCTGGGGGGATCCCCATGCGCTCCGGCAGCCGCCGCCGGCACAGGTCCACGATGGTGTCCCGTGTGTCCTCGGCGTTCTGCCGGGGGAGGAAGAAGAAGTCTCCCTTATTGTCCAGCTCGGGGGCGGTTCCGCGGTTGACGTTGTGGGCGCTGCGGATGATGGCGCTCTCCGCCGCCTGCCGGAAGATGTCCGTCAGGCGGACGGTGGGGATGGTTCTGCTGCGGATGAGGTCCGCGAAGAGGCTGCCCGGCCCCACGGAGGGAAGCTGATCCGGGTCCCCCACCAGCACCAGCCGGCAGTCGCTCTGCAGGGAGTCCAGCAGAGCGGCCATCAGGGGCAGATCCACCATGGAGGTCTCGTCCACAATCAGGGCCCGGAAGGGCAGGGGCTCCATATAGTTGTGCCGGAAAAAGAGCTTTCCCGTCTTGCGGTCATAGCCCGTTTCCAGGAGACGGTGGATGGTGGAGGCCTCCGCCCGGCACAGTTCGCCCAGGCGCTTGGCCGCCCGTCCGGTGGGAGCCGCCAGGGCGGTGGAAAGGCCCAGGGCCCCGAAGAGGGCCAGCACGCCTCGCAGACAGGTGGTCTTGCCGGTGCCGGGCCCGCCGGTGAGGAGCATGACCTGCCGGGTGGCGGCCAGTTCCACCACCTTCCGCTGCAGAGGGGCGTAGGTGAGTCCCTGTTCCTTCTCGATGCGTTCGATCAGCCCGTCCAGATTCTCAGGAGGCTGGAGTCTGGCCTGGCGGAAACGGTTCAGCTGCCTGGCCACGAAGCGCTCCGCATCATGGAACGCCGGGAGGTAGATGGCCTCGTCTTTTCCAATGGCCTCCCGGATTACTTCTCCGTTTCCGATCAGGTGATCCAGCGCGTCCTCCAGGTCGTGTTCGTTCGCACTCCGAAGCATCTCGTACGTGGCCTTGACCAGCTTGTTCCGGGGAATGTAGACGTGGCCGTTGCCCAGATTGTAGGTCAGCTCGAAGAGAAGTCCCGCCTCCAGCCGCTGCAGGTGATTTGTTTTCCGTCCCATGGAGAGCGCTATCCGGTCCACCCTGGCGAATTCCACGTCCAGTCCCTCCCGGGTCAGGAGGTAGGGGTTTTCCTTTATAGCCTCCAGGGCCCGGTCCCCGAAGTCCCGGCGAAGCGGAGAGGCCAGGGTGAGGGGCAGGTTGTGCTCTGTGAGAAAGTCCGTCAGCTGCCGCATCCACAGCGAGCTGCGGAAGGACTCCCCGATCATCTTCGCCCGGTTGGGGGAGATGCCCCGCAGCTGCGCCAGCTGCTCCGGATGCTCCTCAAGGACAGTGAGCACCTCGTCCCCGAACTCGTCCACCAGCTGCCGGGCGGTGGCCCGCCCGATCCCCCGGATGGCCCCGGAGGCCAGAAAGAGATAGATGTCCTTCTGCTCTTTCGGCAGCTGCCGGGAGATGCTCTCCACCTTCAACTGGGCTCCGTAGGTGGGATGCCGGGTCCAGCGCCCCTGGACGCAGAGATATTCTCCGGGGGAGACGCCGGGCATGGTGCCCACCACCGTGATCTCCTGGTCCCCCAGATCCAGCCGCAGGATCGTATAGCCGTTGTCCGGATTGCGGTAGATGACCGAGGAGACGGTTCCTTTCCGCGTATCGACGGGGGTGTTCCCCGCAGCGCCGGTTTTCTTCTCTGCCAAGACTGTCAGCTCCTTTTTCAGAAGGGGAAAATGGAAGGCAGGGACGCCGGGGCGTCCCTGTCAGGTGCGGGTGAGAAAATCCGGCAGATCTTCCGCCGGCCAGAGGGCCACTGCCGGCCAGCGGGCGATGAGCCGCAGGGCAAGTTCCCGTCCCTCCGGAGAGAGTCCCAGGTCCGCGATCACGATGGGGCAGGCCAGCAGCCCCACACTGCGCAGCCAGATGAGGGCGCGCACCGCCTGCTCCAGGTCTCCGCCGTCTCCCCGCCCGGACAGCAGCACCCGGCAGCTCCCGCAGGGGATGGGACGCAGGAAGCGTCCCAGAAACCAGCAGGCGGCGAGGGCCAGCCCCAGGGTGCAGACCGTGGTCCAGAAAATCTCCGCTGTCATGTGCCGATCGCCTCCGGAGCATCCTATGCCACGGGCCGGCGATCCGTGCCCAGCCTTCGCTCAGGGAGGAAGCGGGGAATCTCCGGAAACAAGCTGGAGAGAGGATGGATCAGAGGGCGTCCGAGAAGAGGTTGATGCCCATGTGAGTCAGAGCCAGCATGATGCAGCCGGCGGTGATGACCCCAAGTACCACGGCGGGCAGGGCCTTCTTCAGGCGCATGTCCAGGAAGGCCGCCGCCAGGCAGCCGGTCCAGGCGCCCGTTCCGGGAAGAGGGATAGCCACGAAGAGCCAGAGTCCCAGGCTCTGGTAGCGCAGCACTTTCTGTCCCTTCAGGTGGGCCTTGCGCTCCAGGGCGTCCACCATGCCGTTGAGTCTGGGCATGTGCCGGCGCATCCAGTAGAAGATCCGGCGGATATAGACGATGATGAAGGGAGCGGGCAGGACGTTGCCGATCACCGCGGCGGGGAACGCCAGCCAGGAGGGAAGGCCCAGCACCGCCACGCCGAAGGGCACGCCGCCCCGCAGCTCGATGATGGGGACCATGGAAACCAGCATGGTCAGAACGCACTTCCCGGGAATGGTTTCAAACATCCATTGAAAAGCTTCCATAAATACCTCAGCTACAGAGTGGGAGGACAGGAGCGCCTCTGCTCCAGCTCCCTGGAGGAGTTCCGGAGGCCGGAGCGGCGGCGCGTCAGGTGGAGAGGACCTTCTTCAGGTACTGGCCGGTGTAGGAGGAGGGACAGGCCGCCACTTCCTCCGGGGTGCCGGTGCAGACCACCCGGCCGCCTCCGTCGCCCCCTTCGGGGCCCAGGTCGATGATGTGGTCGGCGGTCTTGATGACGTCCAGGTTGTGCTCGATGACCACCACGGTGTTGCCCGCGTCCACCAGACGCTGCAGCACGTCGATGAGGCGGCGCACGTCGTCCGCGTGGAGACCGGTGGTGGGTTCGTCCAGAATATAGATGGTGCGGCCGGTGGAGCGCTTGGAGAGCTCCGTGGCCAGCTTCACCCGCTGGGCCTCGCCGCCGGAGAGTTCCGTGGAGGGCTGGCCCAGCTTTACATAGCCCAGACCCACCTCCGCCAGCGTCCGCAGACGGTTGGCGATGCGGGGGATGTTCTCGAAGAAGGGCAGCGCCTCGTCCACCGTCATCTCCAGGACTTCGTAGATGTTCTTGCCCTTGTAGCGCACATCCAGAGTTTCCCGGTTGTACCGGCGGCCCTTGCAGACGTCGCAGGGGACGTAGATGTCCGGCAGGAAGTGCATCTCGATCTTCAGCAGGCCGTCGCCGGAGCAGGCCTCGCAGCGGCCGCCCCGGGTATTGAAGGAGAAGCGGCCGGGGCCGTAGCCCCTGGACTTCGCGTCCGGCGTGGAGGCGAAGAGATCCCGGATGTCGTTGAAGAGGTTCGTATAGGTGGCGGGGTTGGAGCGGGGCGTGCGCCCGATGGGGGACTGGTCGATGTTGATGACCTTGTCCAGGTACTCCTCCCCTTCGATCCGCCTGTGCTTCCCAGCCCGGGTCTTGGTGCGGTTCAGGTCCGCGCCCAGCTTCTTATAGAGGATCTCGTTGACGAGAGAGGACTTGCCGGAGCCGGAGACGCCGGTGACGCAGATGAACTCGCCCAGAGGGAACTGCACGTCGATCTGCTGCAGGTTGTGCTCCGCCGCCCCGAAGACCTTCAGGTAGTGGCGGTTGCCCTTGCGCCGGGTGGGAGGAACGGGGATCTTCCGCCGTCCCGCCAGGTAGTCTCCCGTAATGGAGTTGGGACTGGCCATGATCTCCTCCGGTGTGCCGGCGGCCACCACTTCGCCGCCGTGGACGCCAGCGCCGGGCCCGATGTCCACGATCCAGTCGGCGGCGCGCATGGTGTCCTCGTCGTGCTCCACGACGATCAGGGTGTTGCCCAGGTCCCGCAGTTCCTTGAGGGTGGTCAGCAGCTTGTCGTTGTCCCGCTGGTGCAGCCCGATGGAGGGCTCGTCCAGGATGTAGAGCACGCCCATCAGGGAGGACCCGATCTGCGTGGCCAGACGGATGCGCTGGCTTTCGCCGCCGGAGAGGGTGGCGGCGCCCCGGGAGAGGGTCAGATACTGGAGTCCCACGGACTGGAGGAAGCCCAGACGGTTGCGGATCTCCTTGAGAATCTGGGAGGCGATCATGCTCTGGGTGGGGTTCAGCGTCAGATGCTCCATGAAGTCCAGGGCCTCCGTGACGCTCTTGCGGCAGTAGGAGTCGATATCCAGTCCGCCCACCGTGACCGCCAGAGACTCCCGGCGCAGCCGGCGTCCCTTGCAGTCCGGGCAGGGGCATTCGGACATGCACTCCTCCAGTTCCTTGCGCATGGAGTCCGACTGGGTCTCCTTGTAGCGCCGCTCCAGGTTGTTCACAATGCCCTCGAAGGGCTGGTAGAGCGTGCCCTTGCCCTTGGGCTGGTCATAGTGCAGGGTCAGCTTCTCCGTGCCGGTCCCGTAGAGGATCACCTGCAGCACATCCGGCGGCAGATCTTTCACCGGCGTGCTGAGCTTGAAGTGGTAGCGCCTGGAGAGGGCGTCAAAGAACATGCGGGAGATGCCGTCGCTCTTCAGAGAGTTCCAGCCGGAGGCCTGGATGGCGCCCTCCAGAATGGAGAGCTCCGGGTTGGGGATGATGAGATCGGGGTCGATCTTCAGCTGGGAGCCGAGACCGGTGCAGGTGGGGCAGGCGCCGTAGGGGTTGTTGAAGGAGAACATGCGGGGCGTCAGTTCCTCGATGGAGATGCCGCAGTCCTCGCAGGCGTAGTTCTGAGAGAAGAGGATGTCCCGGTCTTCGTTCACGACGTTGATGATCACCAGACCGCCGGACAGGTTGGAGGCCACCTCCACGCTGTCCGTGAGCCGGCGGTGGATTTCGCCCCGGATCACCAGACGGTCCACCACCACCTCGATGTTGTGCTTGCGGTTCTTGTCCAGCCGGATCTCTTCCGTCAGGTCGTAGAGGGACCCGTCCGCCCGCACGCGGACATAGCCGGAGCGCCGGGCGTCCTCGAAGATCTTCTGGTGCTCGCCCTTCTTGCCCCGGATCACGGGGGCCAGGACCTGGATGCGGGTCCCCTCGGGGAGCGCCAGCACCTGGTCGATGATCTGGTCGATACTCTGCTGGCGGATCTCCTTGCCGCAGTTGGGGCAGTGAGGGGTGCCCACCCGGGCCCAGAGCAGACGCAGATAGTCATAAATCTCCGTGACGGTGCCCACCGTGGAGCGGGGATTCTTGGAGGTGGTCTTCTGGTCGATGGAGATGGCGGGAGAGAGACCGTCGATGTAGTCCACGTCCGGCTTCTCCATCTGCCCCAGAAACATCCGGGCGTAGGAACTGAGGGACTCCACGTAGCGGCGCTGTCCCTCGGCATAGATGGTGTCAAAGGCCAGGGAGGACTTGCCGGAGCCGGACAGACCCGTGAGAACCACCAGTTTGTCCCGGGGGATGGCAACGTCGATGTTTTTCAGGTTGTTCACCCGAGCGCCTTTGACAATAATATGACTTTGCATGTCTGAATGTCTCCTTGTGAGGTTACATTGAGGATCTCTGTCCCGCAGGAGGGGAGAGGGAAGCGCCTGTCCGGTTTCACGGAAGGCTGGGGGCTCCGAGACTCCGGATCCGTCCGGGATCCGAATGCCGTCCCCGGAGCGCGGAAACCGGGGAAGAGAGCCGCCGGGACATGGAGATGATTCCAGCAGATCAGCTTACCACGAAAACGCCCGTTTTGCTACCCCAAATTGGAGAAAGTTCCGGAGCAGGGCGAAAAGGTTCCGTTAAGATGGGAGCTGTTCAGAGTGGAGGCCTCTCAATGGGCAAAGAAACGCCGCCGGCCATGGGCAGGCGGCGTGTGTTCAGGTGGAGGAAGCGGGAAGATCCCGTCCACAGGGATCTGCTGCGGGCATGGCGGGGGCGCTGCCCTTCGGAGGCACCTCTTCCGGTTTCGGAGGCCGGGCATAGCGGACCAGGTCTTCCCGAACGGCGCCCAGCCGTCGGTAGTTTTTCCGGCCCTGGCGCAGGGTCATGCCCCTGTTTTCGTCGCTCGGGCTGTCCTCACCGGGGTCAAAGACGTCGTTTTCCCAGAGGCAGACCGGGCAGATAAAGGCGATGGCCTCCTCCCTGGGAACCGGGAAGGTGAGGCAGCCGCAGCAGGGACAGGGATACCGCCCCGGCGGATCCGGGGCGGGAGAGAGAACTGTGGCCTCTTCTGAGGCAGCAGGAAGGGAAAGGTGCTTTTCACGGCGGCCGGGACGCCAGGCGCCCCCGAGGATTTCTTCCCTCATGAGAGGGTTACACCGTAAGGTCCGCGGTGGAGGCGCCGGTCAGCTCCAGGAGGGCGGCGGGCGCCAGCTCCACCTGGAATCCGATCTTTCCGGCGGACACCATGATGGTATCCACGATTTCCGCCGTCTCGTGGAAGACGGTGGGGTACTGTTTCTTCATGCCGATGGGGGAGCAGCCGCCCCGGATGTAGCCGGTGAGGCCCAGGATTTCCTTCACATGGACCATTTCGATGGACTTTTCGCCCACCGCTCGGGCCGCCTTCTTCAGATCCAGGGTGTCCTCTACGGGAATCACGAAGACGTAGATGTTCCGGGAGGCGCCCCGGGCCACCAGAGTCTTGAACACGCACTCCGGGTCCTGCCCCAGCTGCCTGGCCACAGTGGCGCCGTCCACCGCCACGCCCTCTTCGTGCTCGTAGGTATGAGGCGTGAAGGGGATCTTCTTCTGCTCCAGGACCCGCATGACGTTGGTTCTGTCTTCTTTGTGAGCCATGAGAAGGACCTCCTTAACCCCACAGGAAGGCCTGCATGATCACCAGGACCAGAATGTGGAGCGGGTAGAAGGCGTAGCAGCCGATCTGAATGGTTTTGCTGTCAAAGCCGCGCTTGCCGTTGTACAGCCAGATCAGGGGCAGGCTGAACACCGCAAGGCCCTGCTCCGGGATGTCGACGGACATGCCGAAGAGGGTTACGGGGTAGACGAGACCGCCCATGAGAATGCAGTTGATATAGATCATGCCGATCAGCTGCAGGATCCAGCCGTGGGGGACCATGCGGGTATAGTAGAACAGCAGGATCATCAGGATGCCGTAGCCGTTGTAGTCCACAAAGGTCAGGATACCCAGGATATAGCCGCCGATGATCGCGGCCACAGAGGCGGCGAGGAACTGCCAGCGTCCCTTCTGCCTGGCGGCCTCCAGCAGCATCATCCAGAGAATGCCCTCGCAGAAGGTGAACAGCACGTTCTGGTGGAAGGGGCCCTCGCCCGTCATGAGGTTGAAGGGGATCTCGGAGATCAGGGCCCAGATAAACATGCGCAGGAGGTACTTCTTCCGGTTGTGGGACAGGGAGAAGCCCTCCACCAGTTGAAAGGCGAAGATGGGGAAGGCCAGGCGTCCGATGTGGGTGAGCCAGTCGTTCCCCGGGACAATGGTGGCCCAGGCGTGGTCGCACACCATGAAGATGATGGCGAGGATCTTCAGGTGCAGGGAAGTCAGAAACTTCAGCCTGGCGAGAGGGTTCACGGTTTGTGTCATTTGGAACCTCGCAATTCGATAATCTGATCCCGAAGGGCGGCGGCGAGCTCGAATTCCAGCATCTTTGCCGCCTCCTTCATCTGCTTTTCCAGTTTGGCGATCTTTTCCGCCTTCTGCTGCTTCGTCAGAGCCTTCGTCTCCCCCCTGCGTTCCTTGGTCAGAGCGTCGTCCTGGGCGGAGATGTCCAGCAGGTTGCGCACCGACTTGATGACGGTTCTGGGGGTGATGCCGTGGGCTCGGTTGAAGGCGTCCTGCTTCTCCCGCCGGCGCTGCGTTTCGTCCATGGCGCGGCGCATGGAGGGAGTGACGGTATCCGCGTAGAGGATGACCAGACCGTCCGCGTTGCGGGCGGCCCGCCCGATGGTCTGGATCAGGGAGGTTTCGCTGCGCAGGAAGCCCTCCTTGTCCGCGTCCAGAATGGCGACCAGGGAGACCTCCGGCAGGTCCAGGCCTTCCCGCAGGAGGTTGATGCCTACCAGCACGTGGAAAGTGCCCAGGCGCAGGTCCCGGATGATCTCCATGCGCTCCATGGCGTCGATGTCGTGGTGCATGTAGCGCACTTTGATGCCGGCGTTCTGCAGGTAGGCGGTCAGGTCTTCGGCCATGCGCTTGGTGAGGGTGGTGACGAGGACCCGCTCGTTGCGCTTCGTACGCAGGTTGATCTCTTCGATCAGGTCGTCGATCTGTCCCTCCACCGGTCGGACTTCCACTCTGGGATCCAGCAGACCGGTAGGACGGATGACCTGCTCCACGATCTGGCCGGAGCGGGAGCGCTCGTAGTCCCCCGGGGTGGCGGAGACGTAAATCACCTGGTTGAGGCGCTTCTCAAACTCGTCGAATTTCAGGGGACGGTTGTCGAAGGCGCAGGGAAGACGGAAGCCGTAGTCCACCAGAGCGGTTTTACGGGCCCGGTCTCCATTATACATGGCCCGCACCTGCGGCAGCGTGACGTGGCTCTCGTCGATGAAGAGGACGAAGTCCTTGGGGAAGTAGTCCAGCAGGGTGTGGGGCGGGGAGCCCACCGGGCGTCCCTCGATCACCCGGGAGTAGTTCTCAATGCCCGAGCAGTAGCCCAGTTCCTGCATCATCTCGATGTCGTACATGGTCCGCTGCCGGATCCGCTGGGCTTCGATGAGCTTTTTCTCTCCCTCGAAGAAGGCGACCCGCTGCTCCAGCTCCTTATAGATCTCCTGGATGGCGGCGTCCATCTTCTCCTTGGGGGTCACGTAGTGGGTGGCGGGCCAGATGGGGATGTTGGTGAGCCGGCGGATGGGGGTACCGGTGACCACGTTGACCTCGCTGATGCGGTCGATCTCGTCCCCGAAGAACTCGATGCGGATGGCGGTGTCCTTCCAGTAGGCGGGCCACACCTCCACGGTGTCACCCCGGACCCGGAACATGTTGCGCTCGAAGGCGATGTCGTTGCGTTCATAGCGGATGGCCACGAGTCGTTTGAGCAGCACATCGATGGGGATCTCCATCCCTACCCGCAGCGCTACCATCATGCTGGCGAAGTCTTCCGGCTCGCCCAGACCGTAGATGCAGGAGACGGAGGAGACCACGATCACGTCCCGCCGCTCCAGCAGCGAGGCGGTGGCGGACAGACGCAGGCGGTCAATTTCGTCGTTGATGGAGGCATCCTTTTCGATGAAGGTATCCGTGTGTGGGATATAGGCCTCCGGCTGATAATAGTCGTAGTAGGAGACGAAGTACTCCACGGCGTTCTTCGGGAAGAACTCCCGGAATTCGGCGCACAGCTGGGCGGCCAGGGTCTTGTTGTGGGCCAGCACCAGGGTGGGCCGCTGGA
>CANRFA010000023.1 GCA_947629775.1 uncultured Oscillospiraceae bacterium | reverse complement strand
CGGAGGACTGGCAGCTGAGGAGTCCGGCAGAGACCGAGACCGGAGAAGTACGGAAGCGGTGGAGCTGGTCGGTCCAGATGCCAAGGCCAGTCGAGTTTTCGGCCCTGAGCTGGGAGGGTTAACCCTCCCTCCGTGTGGAGAGCTGACCCAAGAGGCGGCAGAAGACGAAAAAAGGCTGCTAACTACATTCTGATGTGCTACATTATCTATGCGAACCAAAGAATTTGTGAGAGCAGTGTCTGGTCGGAGTCGATGCTGGAGAAGTACGGAGGCAAAGAGTCAGGCAGAATACCATACGAGGTCAAGGACTGGGGTTGGAGCTGGGGGATTAGCAGCCGGAAAGCGTGGCCGAGCCAGGCGACAGCGGAAAACAATATGGGGTTCCCAGCTGTGATTCGGCTATGGTACACTGACATTGTGGTCCGGAGGATCGGAAGCTGACGAGCCCGGGGCCGAATCAGGAGAAGTACGGAAGCAGAGGAACTGGTCAGTCAGATGCCAAGAGCAACCGCGCTCCCGGACAGGAGATGGAAGGATCGAAATCAGAAAGTACCGCCGAACCTGGAAACTATGAGAAATGGAAGATAGACCTGTCATATATAAGATAGGGAGATTATAATTTCTATAGTAGTGGATAAGCAGGAGAAGGGGCGGGCAAGGAGAATACTGAAGAAGTGTAGAAGAGATGGATCAAGCAGGATAGACATCAAGAATAGTCGTCGACATGGAGTTTTGGGAACCGTAACCGCGATAATCCACCAACCAGGGAAAGAGCGAAAAACAAGCCGGCCTGCTGTGATATAGGTAGTCACATTGATATTGCGGTTTGTAGGAGCAGCAGAAGAAGGGGCGGCAGGATCAACGCAAGAGAAATACGGAAACAATGGAAAGTGCCGGCCAGCTGGCAAGGTCACCCAAGCACTCGATCCGGAGCAGGGAAGATCAGAGCCTGAGAGATCAGCAGAATCGGCCATGCAGAGAAGATGAATTAGGCTCGCTGGTTATATACAACTTACATTCTGACATCTGATGGGTCAGTCAGCAGAAAAGGGACCTGGCTAGGATCGAAGCTGGAGAAGTGAGGAAGTAGCGTACGGGCTGATATCAGAGAAATTATCCTGTTGGAGGTTCGGCTTACGTATCTTTGGCTCGCAAGAAAATTCGGATAACGAAGTCGAATCGTGCCTGTAAAGGAAGATAAGGTACAATCAATGATTTGTCTTTCTTGCTTCCTGCAAGGATTTGTATGGATCGAAATGGAGAGACAAGACGGACAGCGATAACAGGCAGCCAAGATGTATCTGCAAGTTCAAGGAAGCAGAACATTCTCGTTGCTGATAAAGTCAGGAAGCTGTCCTATGGGCAAGATGTTAAAGCAGGCATATAGCACAGGAAAATATTTATTTTACAGGGGTTCAGCTCACTGATATTTCTGGTTTGCACCTTGAAAACTGAATAGCTAACGATAGCGGGAAAGATTATTTATCCAATTCTGAGGATCTAGGATGTAGATGCGCTAATTGCGGGTTGTAATAGAGATTAAGGGGTTGTAATTATATTACAATGTCAGAAAAGTAGAACAGTTTTCTTTGAATGATATGTGTAAAAATAGCATCTGATCAGAATAAACAGCTCGAATGAATTTTCTTTACTAGAGAAAATTTCATAAACGGTGTAAACTGTACGTACTGTAAGGAATTAGAAAGGAGAATCATATGGCAAATTTGCCTGTCGTATCCCTGCTTACGGTATGGATCCTGTACGTTCTGTTTTTGATGACCGTACTCCTGAATATCAGGAGCATCTACGAGAGGGCTAACTTTCTAGCAATCATGGTCATGAACCATGACTGGAGGATGGCACGCCCGTTGGCTGACCGGTTCATCAAATCAGCAAGGTATGCCGGATCCCTGCGGGGTGGCGGGAAGGAGTCCAAGAAGAACGAAAGCGAGAATGACTCGCAGAAAGAGACTACCAGAAAAAAGAAGGATGCAGGTAAAGATACAACTGAGAAAGACAACGGGAAAAAGAAGACGAGAGTAGCTATTTACGCAAGAATATCGGGAAACTATCATGGATTAAATAAGTCATTGAACAATCAGATTTCTAAATTAGAAGAAATGATCAGAGAAAATTCAGATTGGGAACTTGCAGATACATATTCTGACGTCAAGAGCGGAGCAAGAGAAGATAGAGTTGAATTTCAGAGAATGTTGAGAGATTGCAAAGATGGCAAGATTGATATGATAATTACAAAGGATATTTCCAGGTTCTGCAGAAACTACGATGTATTTTTCTCTGTTCTTAAAGAATTGACTGATCTTAATGTTGACGTGTTCTTTGTTACACAGAATATCCACTCCATAGAAGTAGACTTATTGAATGATGATAATCTTGATATTCGCGCAGCTGAAGCAGAAGGCTACAGCCGTATGTCCAGTGAGAACCAGAAGTGGCGTGTCAGATATAATTTTCTCAAGGGCATGGTCTGGAGCAGTAATATGCTTGGATATCGCCAGGAAGCAGGAACGTTATATAAGGTTTCTGAAGAAGCAGGGCTTGTAGAAAATATTTTTAAGTGGTATCTTGACGGCGAAGGAATAGAAAATATTGTAATCAAACTCAAGTCTATGTCGATTGAAATAGCTCGGAAAATAAACTGGAGCAAATCGGGAATTAATAGGATACTTACAAACTATTTATATACAGGAAATCTGATTCTGCAGAAAGCCTATCGAGATAGCCCGATGACACAGAAAACTGTGGATAACCATGGCGAGCGTACAATGTACCATCATAATAATACACATGAACCGATTATTTCATTAGAACTGTTTTACCTGGTTCAGAAAGAGAGGGAACGTAGAGCGAGTATTTTTGGAGATGGAAATCGTAAGCAAATTTATCCGTATACAGGACTTATAAAATGCTGTCATTGTGGTAAGAAATACATAAGAGGAACCCGTTGGCATACACAGCTCCATTTTTGGAAATGTTCTACATATAATTCACAAAGGAAAAAGTCGTGCACATTCTCTGAGGAAATTCCGGAATCTGCATTGGATCAGTTGACTAAGGAGATTCTGAAAACAGATGAGATTGAAAGAGAAGATCTCATGAATGTAGTCTCATTAATTGAGGCTCGTGGGAATAAAACTCTTATTTATCATTTTGTTGATGGAACTGAAGAAGAATTTCATTGGAAGGAACGGTCACGTTCTGAGAGTTGGACAGATGAGATGCGAGAAGAAGTCGGACGAAAAACCAGACTAAGGAATGAGCAGAAAAGACTCGGTAAGCCTGTTATTACTCAAACTGAATCCATAATGTCCAAAGAAAAGCCTAAAGTAGCCGCCTACGCTCGTGTTTCAACATATTCAGAAGAACAGGTTAACAGTTATCTTGCCCAGATAGACTACTTTCAGGAACTGATACGTCATAATCATAAAGAATGGCAAAATGGCGGGGTATACAACGACAGAGGACAATCAGGTTCTTCTATAGAGGGAAGATATGGATTTCAACTGATGATTTCGCATGCATTGGCTGGACGGATTGATCTGATCCTTTGCAAGAGCGTCAGTCGTTTTTCGAGGAATCCTGATGATCTTATGAAAACGATCCGTGAATTGCGCGATCATGGCTGTTTTTGCTATTTTATGATAGAAAAAATCTGGACTGGTGACGTTGCGAATGATCAACAACTACTGAATTTTGGAATCCTTGCTGAGCAGCAAATTATTACTCTTAAAGAAGCGAGATCTTGGGGAAAGAACGATCAATCATTGGCTTCTAAAAAGCTCGGATTTGGAAGACTGTTCGGTTATACAATAGATGATGAGAATCGTATCGTAGTCGACAAAAAGGAAGCGAAATATATCCGCTATATGTGCCATGCGTTCATGAGGGGATTATTTGGGGAAGAACTGGCGGAAAGCGGAAAGAATTATGCTCTTAAACTTCAGTTAACACTTAGAGATGGAATTCCTTCCTTGCCTTCCATGGTCAGCATACTCACCAGCGAAAAATATGGGAAAGATCCTTCGGAAGGGGATGTTGGTCCGATCATCGATCCCATGTTTTTCGAACAGCTTCAATTTGAAATGGATCGCAGGTCCAGATTTTTGAAGGGTTATGATCGACAGAATCCGTTTGCGCGGCGAGTTGTCTGTGCATTCTGCGAATCATTTTGTGATCGAGGATTAGAGGACGGGGGTTTTATCTGGAAGTGCACAAAGCGTAAGTGTAAGGTTCATGAAGACGTTTTCGTATCTGAGAACGATATTTACAGATATTTTACTTCGACTTTCGCAAAGCACTTTGATTATTTTAAAAGCAAACTATGCGAATATAATGATAAGCGAATCCAATTAATGAATATGGCACATATCGAGAATGAGATAACCCAAGCACGAGCTACAATTAAAACCTTAACCGATCAAATCACTTCAGACCAAAAAACCTCATCCGATTTAGAAGATTCTCTTAAGGCTGCAAGGGAGACCCTTAAATCATTACAGAATGAACGGGAGCAGCAAAGGAGAAGTGCAGCAAATCTCGGTGGATTTATATATTGTTTGAATCAACATACGTGTGCTCCCAAGGAATTCAATATGGAAGTATTTAATATGACCGTTGAAAAGATCTTCGTTGGAAGAGATCCTAACTTTTCCTTCCGATTCTTCAACGGTGAGACCTATACAGCAACTTGGGACACTTCGGATAGTATTCGAGCATTTATGAAACCTGAACGTTCCTGATTGTCATAAACTGGGTCTTTGATTTCCCGCTTTCTGGAGGGTATCCTTATCTGGATCTGGATATCCTCCTTTTTTTCGTAAAGATGGAGAAATTGAATTGAAGGCACAGATCAATCCTAACCATTTTTATCAAGAACACATATCTAATTTGGAAATGCATCAGTTTCCTATATCCATATCGATTGCAGATATCGTTATGCCTGCAGCTTCATTATTTCTGATCTTTCGCATCAGAAACATGCAACTTTATTCTATATAACAAAAAGAACCAGCCCCGAATCGTCCGGTAACGATTCGGGGCTGTGTATTTTGGGCAGAGAAGGTTGTATCCAGTCCTGTTCTTTTGATGTCCTGATCCCCACAGGCCAGTTCTACTGTCTACCGCTAGTGTGCATTTTCCTCCACTACCTCAGTTGCCATTGGATTTCGTTCTGTCGGAAGTATTCTGTGCGCGCTGTTCTGCTGTTTCCCGGTAGAGTTGCTCCTCTTCCTCTGTTGGGACCATATCGTTTGTCACCTTGCAGATAACTCTCCCAACGATCTCTTCTTTTATCAGGTTATCCACTTCGGAGCTGGTGAGGGGCAGAAGCCTTCCGTCGAAGATAGCCTGCCGCAGGACTAAAGAGCCGTCAGGATGTGCCACGACCCCCAGCTCGCCAGGCAGCAGTTTGGAGACGTACTGGATCAGGATGCAGTCATCGTGGTGAAAGAGGGGTTCCAAGAAGTTGCCTGTGATGGAGAGAACCTCGTCTGCGTTCTCGGTTCCTGCCCCATGACGCAGAAGTACAATGCCAGCTTTGTTCTTCGGACTGATACTCCCTTCGCCTATTGTTCGTCCGAGCGATTGGACTTCCCTGATCTGGCTCGCGATGCTCTCTCGCTTCAGCTGAGCTGTGGCCTCCTTCAGGGAGGTGAGGAAGAGTTCCGTGTACAGTTTTCCGACCTCGTGCAGCGAGTGAAAACTGTCGAGGAGCTTGGAATCTCTCGCATCCGGGACCGGAGGGATCCAGCTTGCATCGAAGAAGTCGTTCGGGTTCATACCGAGGATGCGGAATGTCCGGGCAAGATACTCCAGATCAGGCCTGGAATAGCCGCTTTCCCAGTTGAGAATGGAGTTTCTGGTGATGTCGAGCCGAGAAGCCAGCTCATCCGTGGTCATTCCGGCATTTTGCCGTGCTTCCCGGATCTTTGCTCCGTAGAGCTTTACGTTTCTGGCGCGCACCTCTGTCTGAGAACTGCCTTCCAGGCCTGCAATGGAGGCGTAGGATTTCTTTCTGCCGTTTCCTGAGCCCATTTCTACCACTCCTCTTTAACGTTATGCTGACGGGTCCAAGTGTCGATGGTGGGTTTGCTGTTTGCCACGTTGGATCATCCTGGCTGCACCAAAGGTGTTCTTTCGTACCCGTTCCGATCTGCCAGTGAAACCACGTGCAAGACCCTGCGGAGAACAGGAAGAACCTTGCTCGGTGGTTCCTGGCGGATATGGTCTTCCTGAGGCGGTTACCTCGCTGGCTTATGGCCCTCGTCGCAGGTGAATCGGTCGGATTGCTATCTGCCCCCTCCAACTGTGGATCGCGCCATCGGTCTGGCATGACAGAGACTGACGCTGTTGCCTGAGAGCATGGTCGATTGCATGTAGAGAGAACGCATGGAGCCTTTGGTTTTGCCATGCAGGTCTCCTCTGGTCTTAGAGCCTGTTCAAGGTATACGATTTGCCGAATATATCACTAATAAATGCACCTTCCCCTCTCTGACCGGAAGGTGCCACACTCCGGACAGCTGGGCCTGGTTCGGGCAGCTGGTGATCGCAGGAAGCGGCAATGATCCCCAGGTTCGGAATGCCCTGCGTTCTCTCTGAAGTGACTGACAGCGGCTCGGGTGACAGCTCAGAACCTCTTGAGGAGGATAGAGACAATCGCCAGAATCGTCATTTGACGGCTGGTTTCAAGTTCCCGCTCGCAGTTCTTCCAGAGACGGCGGTACTTTTCCAGCCACGCAAAGGTCCGCTCTACGATCCACCGCATCGGCAATACCTTAAAGGTATGTAATTCACTTCTCTTGACCACTTCGACTTCCGCATTCGGGAGGAGCTCATGGACTCTGCCAGCAAACTTCTCTCCTCCGGTGTAACCACCGTCAAAGAGCAGTTTCCTGATATCGGAAAGGGCATCGAGATTGCGAGCAATCATCTCAATCGCCCCATCGCGATCTGTCGTATTCGCAGGAGTGACATGGATTCCCCACGGCGATCCGTTGGTATCCGTAACAATATGGACCTTGATGCCAGAGATCTTTTTCCCTGCATCAAATCCTTTCGTTCTGGCAGTATCAGCGTTTTTGACGCTTTTTGAATCGACAATGCCGAGACTTGGCTTGTCGTTCCTCCCGCGTCTGCGACGGTCTGCTACTACCAGCTGAACCATGCATCTCTCCAGGATGCTGACCCCGTTCTCGTCTGTCGCAGACCACAGCTCCCAGTAGTGATAGACCAGCCCCCAGTCCGGAAGATCGCCAGGCAGGTTTTTCCACTGAGCTCCGGTCGTGACGATGTACAGACACCCGCAAAACATATCGTACAGGTCATATACGAGCGATCCGGGTTTCGTGATGACACTCTCGAGAAGAGGCCGAATCTTTTCGTACTGTTCCTGTGTGGGGTCATTTGAATACCGCTTTCGCGTACTCCCACCGGCAGCCTTCCTGGCTCCTGCCCTGGTTTTTGCCCCATCCTGCGGTGCATCCTTGGCTTTGGGCCTTTCCTGCGGGCTGCCTTCAGATCCGGTATGGTCCTGCTGACGGTTCCGGGAACCAGCCGAAGCCCTCTCGTCCAGCATGGGCCTCAGTCCCAAACGCCGGATCAGGTACGTGGCAGCTGTCGTTCCGTACTCGATCTGGTACGTATTTCGGATGTAGGCGGCAACCGTAGCGGAGGTCCAGCGGGAATATCCCTTTGCAGCGGGATCCCCCAGTATCGCCTCTTTAACTTCGGCCAGCTGTTCTGCAGAAAGCCGGGTGGGCCGGCCAAGGGCCGGAGCAGACCTGAGAGAATCCCATCCGTTCTTATCAACGGACCCCAGCCAGTCCTGTACAGATCGCACGGAACAACCGGCTTCGTCTGCGGCCTGAGCGGTGCTCTTCTCTCCCCGCAGTACCATGGAGACGGCAGCAACGCGCCGGTTAAACTTGAGATCGTCAGGGTCCAGATCGATATTGTTGAGCTCTTCCAGCAGGGCCGACGGTTCGTGCTTGTACTTTCTGACGTACACGAGCGATCACCTCCGGCCACATTCTACCATACAGCCGGGCAAACTGCAACTTTTTTTATCTAAAGTCCGTTGAACAGGCTCTTATGGGCTATGCATCTGATTGCCGCTTCTGTTCGGAGGTGGCTCTTCCATGCTTCCCTTTGTATCTGGACGCCTATAATATCACTGACTTGCTTTGCCGTCAACCAGATATTTACCTATTATGTCATATTATGGCTTTATCCGTTGTTGCGCCCGGTTTCGCGGCGGGTTTGCAGGTCGGCGCCACGGTTCCATCTGCAGTTCGCAGGGAGGGCAGGCCCTTTCGCTGGCAGAGACTTACCTCGCGTGGCTGTCCTTGAACTGTGAGAACTGTTGCTGGTCCCCTTGAGCCAAGGAATCCTTCGGAGGGGCGTCTTCAGTCCCGCTCCTGTAGACGAGAGGAGCTGGATGCTGCCGGCTCGGAAGGTCAAGTCACCGAAGAGACTCGCGTCAGCTGGTGCTTCGCCTCCCAACAGTCACATCAGGTCCCTCAGAATCCGCCAGTCACAGGCAGTCGGGAACAGGGGCGCATAGAGGCAGGCACTGGGCGCGAGGAAGACGGCAAGTCAGTAAGGATTGGGAGGTGAGGATGGAGCTCCATCGACAGCGGGCAGGTTGTGTCCCACCTGGCGTATTGCCGGCGGGGACAACAGGAGAGTCTCCTGCCCCTGGAGGGACCGTTGGCAGGAGAACATCCGGAAAGACCAGGATCTGCGGGTGGGAAAAAAGAGGGTCAGATGATTGACGCCTTAAGGGGGCTGGGTTATAATACCAGCTGCTGAGATGAAATCCTCTGGGCGGGGGAATTCAGATCCCGTCGAAGACAGGGAGGACAGTCTGCCCATGGGCCGGATGGGAGAGGGTGACCGCCGGCTTCAGGAGGCTGCCTGAGGGGCGTGTCCCGGTTTGACCTGTCTCCCCGTCCGCACAAACAGATTCAGGAAGGAAAGAGAGTATGGTATATCAGAATGTTCTGGATGCGGTGGGGCACACCCCCATTCTTCAGCTCCAGCATATGGTTCCGGAGGGGGCCGCCCGTGTCCTGGTGAAATTTGAGGGCCTGAACGTAGGCGGCTCCATCAAGACCCGCGTGGCCTATAACATGATCCTGGAAGCGGAGCGGCAGGGGAAGATCAACCCGGACACCATCATTGTGGAGCCTACCTCCGGCAACCAGGGGATCGGCCTGGCGCTGGTGGGTGCCGTACGGGGGTATAAGGTTCGGATCATTATGCCGGATTCCGTCAGTGTGGAGCGCCGTAAGCTCATGCGTCACTATGGCGCGGAAGTGATTCTGGTTCACGATGCCGGCAACATCGGCGAGTGCATCGATGCGTGCCTGCAGATGGCGCTGCGCATGGAGCGGGAGGAGCCCAATGTCTTTGTGCCGCAGCAGTTTGCCAATCCGGCCAATCCCATGGTCCACCGGCATCAGACGGGCCTGGAGATTCTGGAGCAGGTGGGAGGCCCCATTGATGGCTTCTGCTCTGGTGTTGGCACCGGAGGTACGCTGACAGGCATCGGGGAGACCCTGAAGGCCCTCAATCCCCAGATGACGATCTGGGCGGTGGAGCCGGAAAACGCGGCCATTCTGGCCGGCGGCGCCGTTGGCACCCACCTGCAGATGGGCATCGGAGACGGTATCATCCCTGAGATCCTCAACCAGAACATCTACGAGGATATCTACGTGGTGACCGACGAGGAAGCGATCTCCACGGCCCGGGAGCTTGCCCGGAAAGAGGGACTGATGTGCGGCATCTCCTCCGGTACGAACGTGGCGGCCGCCATTCAGCTGGCGAAGAAACTGGGTGCGGGCAAGACCGTGGTCACGATCCTGCCCGATACGGCGGAGCGGTACTTCTCCACGCCTCTGTTCGAGGGCGAATGAGCGCAGCGGGTGGGTGCGACCCGCAGGGATAAGAAAAGTGAATATAGCGCAGAAAACAGGCTGTCCTTTCCTGGAGGAGAGGGCAGCCTGCTTTTTATCTGGCAGAAGTCATATATCGTTCTGACTGCGGGAGTCCGGGGGTTCAGCGTTGAGCCGCTCCGAGCAGCCGTATCGAGTCCCTGGGTGAAGACGATGGCACAGGTGTCCCAGACGAAGCGCACGCCGAGCACCCAGGTTTCCAGGAACCGGATGCTCCAGGCCGTGAAGGAGGAAGGCGGACCGGCAGCAAGGAAACCACAGCGGTCAGTCCAGTGTCGGTGTCGCAGATGCTGCGTATATGGTCGCAGTTCTGAAGGAAGGGAATCCGGTGGCAGGAAAGGAGGGCAGAGGAGAGCGTACGTGGGAAGCGGGCCAGGGGAGTAGCGGAGGAATGCGGGACAGGGCGGAGTCAGTCAAAATGAGGCGGTTGTGGGTTGACCGTGTTAGAATTATCTGATACAATGCTGAACGGCCAGCAGGCCCGCAATGGGGGTACCCCCATTCTCTTTCCCTACGGGAAAGAGAATTCCTCTCTATAGTCTCAGAAAAGGACACGGAGTGGCCCCGTCGCGCACGACCTGGAAATACCTGGGAGATCCTTCCGGGTACGGCGGAAGCGGAGGGGAAGAGAGCATGTTGCGATATCGGTGCCCGCAGTGTGGGGCGTTCAGCGTCCGGGGAGAGGAGTGCCCCGGCTGCGGAGCGGGCCGGAGAGAGGGAGCGGAGAAGAAGCCGGAGCAGGCCCTGATTCGGGAGAGTACCATCTTTTACTGCGACGCCTGCCAGGTGCCGGTCTGGGACAGCGTCTGCCCTCGCTGCGGAGGGGAAGCCCGTGCGGTAACCTCGGATCTGCGGCCCGTCTTTCCGGAAGAGCGCCTGCTGATGGAGATTCTGCTGGGGAAGCCTCTGGCGTATCTCAATTCCTCTGTGTGGTTCGGGGGAGGGCGCTACCTGATCGACGGAGCGCCGGTCACAGTGCGCTCCTGGAAGAGCGCGGACGCCGGGGCGGTGCGGGAAGAGCTGGAGCGGTACCGGGAGCAGAATACCCCGGAGGCGGATTTCCTGACCCCCTGGGTAGAGGCCAACCGGGAGCGGTACCAGTACATCACCGCGGAGGCCACCCAGGCCATCCGGGAGGCGGCGAAGGGATACTCCATCGGACAGATGTTCGTCTCCTTTTCCGGGGGCAAGGATTCCACCGTGACCAGCGACCTGGTCATGCGGGCCATGGGAACGCCCTCTGTGATCCACCTCTACGGCGACACCACTCTGGAGTTTCCGGAAACGGAGGAGTATGCCGCTTCCTTCCGCAGGCGCCACCCGAAGACCCCTTTCATGACGGCGAAGAACGAAGACAAGGACTTCTTCTCCATGTGCGAGGTGGTGGGTCCGCCCAGCCGGGTGATGCGCTGGTGCTGTACGGTCTTCAAGACCGGGGCCATTACCAGGAGGATCGAGGGGATTTTCCCCGGAGAGCGGAAGATTCTCTCTTTTCAGGGGATCCGGCGCAGCGAGTCCACCACCCGGGCGGGCTACAGCCGGATGTCTGAGAACTCGAAGATCAGCAAGCAGGTTTCCTTCTCGCCCATCATCGACTGGCTGGACTTTGATGTCTGGCTCTACCTGCTGACCCGGGAGCGGGAGGAGCACAGCGGGGTCTCCTTCAATGAGGCCTACCGGAAGGGCTATACGCGGGTGGGCTGCTGGTGCTGTCCCAACAACAGCGAGTGGTCCACGTTCCTGACGAAGGTCCATCACCCGGAGCAGTATGAGAGGTGGCGCCGGCAGCTGATCGCCTTTGCCCGCAAGGTGGGCAAGCCGGACCCGGAGGTCTACGTGGACGAGGGTGGCTGGAAGGCCCGGCAGGGCGGCAACGGCCTGGAGATCAGCCGGCGCATGGTGATGGAGTACACCCCCTGCGTGACCCGGGAGAACACCCTCAACTTTTCCCTGGCCCGGCCGGTGGAGCCCGCCCTGTACGAGCTGTTCCGACCTTTTGGGGAGCCGGACTTTGAGATGGGCAATCCCCGACTGGGAGAGGTCTATATCCTGGACCGGGACCGGATGCCGATCCTCAGGCTGCAGGGCCGGACCGGGAAGACGGAACTGAAGGTCAGCGTGCTCCGGATGCCCTTTGCCGGCTGCCGGAATCTGTACGAGGCGGAGCAGAAGATCCGCTGCCAGCTGGCCAAGTACCAGATCTGTCTGGGGTGCTCCGCCTGCGTCAGTGTCTGCACCCACGACGCCATCCGGGTGCGGGAGACCGGCGGCAGTTATCCCGCCTACACGATTGACAACCGGCGCTGCACCCGCTGCGGCCGCTGCGTCAGCCACTTCGACGGGGGCTGCTACATGCGGGATGTGATCCGCATCAAGACAGGAGGACAGGACTCATGAACTTCGATCAGGTGCGGCTGAAGGGCAACGCCTCCTTCGCCATCCGGGAGGGCTGGCTCTCCAAAGGACTGCGCTGCGTGGAAGAGAACCCAAAAGCTTTTCTGGGGGATTCGGCCATCCAGAAGCTGGGTGTGGGCTCGGCCATGGTCAAATCCATCCGTCACTGGATGCAGGCGTCCGGCCTGACGGAGGAGAAGGTGGAGAAGAGAAAGCGGATCCAGGAGCTGACGCCCCTGGGAAAACTGGTCTACCGGTACGACCGCTACTTTGAAGACTGGTTTTCCCTCTGTCTGGTGCACTACCACATTGCCACCAGCGAGGACCTGGCTACCGTCTGGTATCTCCTCTTCAATCTCTGGCCGATCCGTCAGTTTGATCGCAGCCGCATGATGGAGGATCTGCTGGAGCTGTTTACCAGGCTGGCGGGAAACTCCGGCTTCGCCGAGAGCAGCCTCCGCTCGGACTGCGCCACCGCCCTGCGGACCTATGTGGCGGACGACGGGGGGCAGGGCTCCCCGGAGGACAACATGCAGTGCCCGCTGGTGGAGCTGGGGCTGTTTACGAAGATCGGGCGGGACCGCTATGTGCGTACCGCCCCGCCCCGGACCCGGTTGCACCGGGACGCGGTGCTCTACGTGCTGCTGGACCAACTGGAGAAGCGGAAGCGGGAGGGCGGCGTCCGCCAGGTCTCCCTGCAGGACCTGCTGGAGGCGCCCTGCGGCCCGGGCCGCATCTTTCATCTGGACTATACGGGCCTCAATCTGTATCTGGATGAGCTGGAGCGGGACGGCTCCCTGAAGGTGCAGCGGACGGCGGGACTGAATATGGTCGTCCCCGCGGAGGGACTCACGGCTCTGCAGGTGGCGGAGCGATACTACGAGGGAGGGAAGAAGGATGGAACGGCTGCGGTATCCTGAGATCTTTCGGCAGAACGGGTCCTTTCAGCGGGCGATCAGCCTGGAGCAGGACATGGGGCATACCGCTCTGCTGGAGAACTTCATTCCCACCTGGGCCTCCGCGGAGGTGCTGGTCCGGTATCTGCGCAGCGCCCTTCACAAGGGGGGAGAGCGGGCCTCCGTGCTGATCGGTCCCTACGGAAAGGGGAAGAGCTACACGCTGCTGCTGGCGCTGTCCGTGCTTTCGGATTACTCGGAGCAGGCGGAGGCCACCATCCGGCAGGTGGCGGAGCGCCTGGAGCGGGTTTCCCCGGAAGCGGCGCAGCTGGTGCGCAGGGTGCGCGAGCGGAAGATCCGGATGCTGCCGGTTCTCATCAATGACCGCTACTTTGACGTGCGCCAGGCCTTCCTGGCCTCCCTGCAGAAGGCGCTGTCGGCGGAGGATCTGGCGGATATCATGCCGGAGAATTACTTTGAGCGGGCTCTGGAGACCATCCGGCGCTGGAAAGAACAGTACGCCCCCACCTGGCGGGCGTACGAGGCCTGGCTGGGGGACCGCTCCCTGCGGACCGCCGATTTTGAGAACCGCCTGCTGGCGTACGAAACGGAGGCCCTGAATCTGTTTCGCGCCTGCCACCGGGAGATTCTGGCCGGGGCGGAGTTCAATCCCCTGCTGGAGAGCGATGTCCCCTCCCTCTACGAGAACACGATGCGCCATGTGTGTCAGAAGAAGGGGTATTCCGGCCTCTTCGTGGTCTTCGACGAGTTCGGGAAGTACCTGGAGTCCACCGCGAACCGCCAGGAGGCCCACGATTTCAAGATGCTCCAGGACCTGGCGGAGATCGCGGCCCACAGCGGGGAGCCCTGCCTGCTGTTCACCTGCGTCTCCCACAAGTCCATCAGCGAGTACGCCAACCGGCTCTCGGACAGCCAGCGCAACTCCTTCCGCACGATTGAGGGCCGCTTCGCATCCATCGGGTTCCAGTCCACCATGGAGGGCAGCTTCGAACTGATCCGCGGGGCGCTGGAGCCCCGGGAGGAGCAATTTCAGAGCTTCCTGAACGGCTGCCGGGAACAGGTGGCGGAGACCGCGAAGGCCTGCGCTTCGCTGGGCTGCTTCCGGGATTGTGGAGAAGATATGGAGGAGCTGGTAAAGCGCTGCCTGCCCCTGCACCCCCTGACCGCCAGGGCCCTGATCCGTCTGAGCGAGCTGGCAGCCCAGAACGAGCGCACCCTCTTCACTTTCCTCTCGGACCCCGCCAGCCCCATGACAGAGTTCCTGCAGTCCCATGACGGGAGCTTCCGTCTGGCGGGCGTGGATCTGGTGTATCCCTATTTCTGGGAGACCGTGCGGGAGAACACCTACGATCCGGAACTGCGGGAGCGGATCACCTACACGGAGAGTCTCGCTCCTCTGCTGGAGGAGGACGAGCGGAAGCTGGTGCGGGCCATCACCCTCTTCAACATGATGAACGACGCCGCGCTCCGGCCGGTGCGTGAGGTTCTGAGAGAGGGACTCCAGTGGTCCCGGGAGCGCCTGGACGACGTGATCCGGAAGCTGGAGAAGGAACACCGCATCTATGTGCGGCGCAGCGACGGGGTGCTGTGCCTCATGCGGCACGCCACGGAGACGATCCGCCAGGAGATCGAAGAGGAGATGGCCCTGCAGAAGGAAAATGTGGATCTGGCGGAGGAACTGGCCCGGATTCAGCCTCCCGGCTACACGATTCCCCGGCGCTACAACGATAAATACGAGATGGTCCGCTTCTTCCGCAACGTCTTCCTCACAGCAGAGGAATTCTTCCGGGAGCCGTCCTCCGCGTTTCTGGAGAAGCGGGGGTTCGCGGACGGGTACGTGGTTTATCTGCTGGAAGACGGGGACAGCGACCGGGTGCGCGAACAGCTGAAGAGCTGGAAGGACCCGCGGATTCTGGTTCTCCTTCCTGAGCCCCAGGAGGGGCTGCGCTCCGCCTTGGAGGAGTGCGCGGCCATTCATGCCGTGATGGAGAAGACGGAAGATCCCGTGGAGCGGGAGGAACTGACGTACTACCTGGACGATGAGACGGCTCTGGTGCGCGGCGCCCTGACGAAGATGTACGGAGATGGGTGCCGGTACGTAACGGAGGAGGCGAAGGAGAAAGAAGGTACCTGCCGGGAGCCGGGCCACGTTGTCTCCGAAATCTGCGAGCAGGTTTACAGCTGGACCATGCGGATCAACCACGAGATGATCAACCGCAGCATGCTCACGGGCACCATGCGGCAGGTGCGCCGGAAAATCATCGAGGCCGTGCTGAATCAGGAGAATTACCTGGAGGCTTACAGGGCCAGGACGGCCGAAGGGGCCGCCATGCAGGCCGTTCTGAACGGTGAGCACAAAGAGGAAAAGCAGAGAATCGGGCAGGTGATGGAGCGCTTCTTCGACACCTGCGCCCGGGAGCCGCAGCCTCTGAGCGACCTCTGGCAGACGCTTACGGCGCCGCCCTACGGGATGCGGCGGGGCGTTCTGCCCATTCTCCTGGCGGAGAAACTGCGGGACCGGAAGAACATGGTGACCCTCTACAGCGGGACCCATGAGATGCCGCTGCGCGAGCTGGCGGACCTTCCCCTGGACCAGCATGTGGAAACCTGCCGGATTCTCGTGGATCCGGGAAGCCGGAAGCAGCAGGAGTACCTGGAGGCCCTGAGGAAGAAATTCACGCCGGAGGCGGAGACCGCTTCCGTGACGGAACTTCACGAAGCGCTGACCCGCCGGATCCGGGCCCTGCCCCAGGCGGCCCGGGCCAACCAGAGGCTGTTTTTTGCCAGGAATGAGAAGGAAAACGTCAGGGTCGCCAGACTTCAGCCGTTTGTGGCCGGTATCCGCCAGGAACTGCTGTCGTTTGAAGCGGAACCCCGGGCGTGTCTGCTGGAGAAGATCCCGAAGCAGGCGGAGCTGGAGCTCGGGAAGGACTGTGCCGCAAGGATCGTGACGGCCGTCTCGGCGCTGGAGAACTATATGCTCCGGATGAAGCAGCGGGGAGCCCGTCTGGTGCGGCAGTGTCTGGGCGGAAGTACGGAACAGAGTCCCCAGGAGGTGGCCCTGGCCTGGGTGGAGGGCCTGACCCCCGAGCAGCGCAACCGCGCCTACGACAGTACCGTGACCGCCTTCCTGCAGCAGATGGAGGCGGCGGACCTCTATGAGGAAGCGGAGTGGGTGGGCCGGCTGGCCCAGGCCCTGACCGGAATCGCCATGGAGGACTGGGGAGACAGCCAGGTGAACGGCTTCGAGAAGCTGGTGACGCAGGCAATTTCCACCGTGAAACGGGTGAAAGAGGCAGAACCCGCCGGGGATACCGGCACCTTCATCCGCATGACGATGGATGGAAAAACCATCTCCCAGAGCCTGGAGGACGAAGAACTGGGCGGGCTGGGGGAAGTGATGTTCCACAGCGTCTGCCACCTGATGGAGGAGTACAACGAGAGCGTGTCCGGCGAGGAGAAACTGCGGGTGCTGATGAAGGCGATCCTGCGCCTGCGCGGAGAAGGATGAAGAAGAGGAGGGATGGCATGATCTGTCTGGACAACGCCGCCACCACGGGGCGCAAGGCCCCCGGAGTGGTGAAGGCCGTCTGCGACGCCATGGAGCATCTCAGTGTAAACGCGGGCCGGGGCAGCTACGCCGCCGCCCGGGAGGCCGCCCGGCGCATCGATGCCTGCCGGGAGAGCCTTCTGCGGCTGGCCGGGCTGACCGGCGGCTGGCGGGTGTGCTTCGCCCCCAGCGCGACAGTGGCCCTGAATCAGATCATTCTGGGCATGCCCTGCGACCGCTATTCCGGGTTTTACGTGACGCCCTTTGAGCACAACTCGGTCATGCGGCCGCTGGACGCGCTGTGCCGGAGAGCCGGCTGCCGCTGGTACGAACTGCCCTTTGACCGGGAGACCTGGCGGTTTGACGCGGAGGAAGCGGAGGTTCAGTTCCGGCGGGCAAAGCCGGATGTAGTGTTCGCCAGCGTGGTGAGCAACACCACAGGCCTTGTGTTGCCGGCGCTGGAACTGACCCGGCTGGCCCACCGCTTCGGAGCGAAGGTGGTTCTGGACTGCTCCCAGGCTCTGGGCGCGGTGGACCTGCCCTGGAAGGCCATCGGGGCGGACGCCATGGTCTTCGCCGGCCATAAGACTCTGTTGGGACCCTATGGCGCGGCGGGGATTCTGTTATCCGAACGCTGGGATCTGAAAGGTGGAATCCTGGGTGGAACGGGGACCAGGTCTCTGGACCTGACCATGCCCGGTCCGGACGCTGGCGGGCTGGAGCCCGGCAGCCTGGACGTAAGCGCGCTGTGCGGACTGAAGGCCGGGGTGGACTGGCTGCTGGAGCGGGGGGTGGCCGCCCTCGCGGCGGAGGAACGGCGGCTGATCGGCCTCTTCGAGGCCGGCTGCCGCGCCCTCCCGAAGGTCCGGCTGCTGCTGCCCCCGCAGGAGCGGCGCAGCGGCATCGCCGCCTTTACAGTGGAGGGATACCGCAGCGAGGACGTGGGCGACATCCTGGACGGGGAGTTCGGGATCGCCGTCCGGACCGGCTACCAGTGCGCGCCCCTGGTCCACGACTGGCTGGGGACGCGGGAGAGCGGAGTGGTGCGGGCGTCGGTCAGCTGGTTCAACACGGAGGAAGAGATCCGGGCCCTGACCGCAGCGCTGGCCACGCTGTAGGAAGAAACGGCAGGAACCGAGGAGGGAAGACAGTGGAAAATTCGTTTGTAAGGTATCTCAATACGCTTCACAACGGCACCGCGTCCAACCAGAACGCCATCGCGGAGATGCAGATCGGGTCGGAGGAGTTCCGGCAGACCCGGGTGAAGCGCCCCGTTACCAGCGAGCTCAAGGCGCGGCTGGAGGAAGGGGAGGCCGTTGTGCTGACCGGCCACGCAGGCGATGGAAAGACCACCATCCTGGCCCAGGTGCTGGAGGAGTTCGACGCCTGCCCGGATCGGCTGGAGAAGGCGGATACGGTGGACTGCGGAAAGGTCCGGCTGCACTACGTGAAGGACTTCAGCGAACTGACGAGGGAGGAGCAGAAAGCGGAACTGGAGAGTTGCCTGAGGCGGCAGGAGGAGGCGGCGCTGATTATCGCCAACACCGGGCCGCTGCTCCGGGCCATGGGCGATCTGACGGGGAATCCGGACATGGAGTCCTGCCTGCTGGACGCCATGGATGTGGCGGACGGAAAGAAGCTGGAGGTGAGTCTTCCGGACGGCTTTATGAGAACCGTCCGCATCCTGAACATTGCCCGCCTGGACAACACGGACTTCATCGGGCCCTATCTGCAGAACCTGACCGACCAGCGCTGGTGGAAGCCCTGCGAGGGGTGTCCCTGCCGGGAGGAGTGCCCCATCCGCTTCAACATCCGCCTGATTCAGGAGCGGTCCGAGCGGGCGACGCAGTTCATTGAGAACTGCTACATCTGGCTGGGGGAACACAACCGGCGCACCACGATCCGGCAGATTACCGCTCACCTGGCCTTTTCCATCACCGGCGGCCTGACCTGCCGGAGGGTGCAGTCGAAGGCGGATCCGATGTCCCGGTATCAGTATCTCTTTTCCAACCTGTTCTTCGGGAGCCTGGACCGGAGCGATGTGAAGGGAGCGGACCAGATCGCGGGCATCGCGCTGGTGAAGGAGGCCGGATTTGACCGCCGGCCGACGGTCGTGGACTATACCCTCTTTCACGGGCAGGCCTACGGGACGTATTACACTCCTCTGCTGGGGACCTACCTGCAGAGCCTGGATGAGGGACGGTTTCTGGCGACCCTGTCCGCCCAGCGGGTACTGAAGCGGGCCTATCTGCTGTTTGGGCAGAATACGGCCGAGGTGGATGAGCAGCAGACGCGGGAGACCTTCTCT
Organism: uncultured Oscillospiraceae bacterium; assembly: GCA_947629775.1. Taxonomy (GTDB): domain Bacteria; phylum Bacillota; class Clostridia; order Oscillospirales; family Oscillospiraceae; genus Lawsonibacter. Next base: position 8,544 of record CANRFA010000023.1, on the reverse strand, counting down.
CGGTGGTTTGCGGATTACGTGCGGCTCTGGAAGAAGGGCGGCAGTCTGGGCTCCGGGATGCGGAACACCATCTGCAGAGCGATCAGTATCCTCTTTGTGGGCGAGGAGCTGAAGCAGGAGGGCTCTCAACCTCGTATTTTCCTGACGCTCCGCCGCAACAACGAGCAGATCAGCAACGTACAGCTGGTGGCCGGCGACCTGTGGGGCGGAGACCTGAGGCTGAAGTCGGAGAAGGCATCCGGTCTGGGGGGCGTGAATCGGTACCGTCTGATCCTGAATCTGCAGGGAAAGTCCCTTCACTTCCCCATCTCCCTGCCTCTGCTGAACTACTTTGACGAGATTGCCAACGGAGCCATCGCCACCGACGTGGACCCCATGCTCTCCAACGGCATCGACAGCCTCAAGGCCCAGTTGCTGAGCGCGGTCCGGCACCAGGAGACCGAGGACGGGGAGGAAGATGCGGGCAGACGGGAGATCCGGCTGATCTACATGTCCGGAAATCACTGGGAACCGTGTACCCTTGTAGTGGATGGAGAGCATCTCTGGAAGGAATAGAAAGGAGACTGAAGACATGTTTCCGAAGTCAGCGGAGAAAACGAAGAAGGACGAGAACCTGGGGATCATACTTCTGGGCAACAGGATCTTTAAGGATCAGACCCTCATGGAGTATCTGATCGAGTTTCTCCTGGTCTTCTGCAGCGCGAAGACCGCGCCGCCGGACGCCCTCTGGCAGGGAACCGGGAAGATGCGCTTTCACACCCCGGAGGAGACGGATGCGGACAGCATGTACTACCTGGTGGAGCCGCGGATCGGTCTGCGTCGGTTTATCTTCTACGCTCAGAGCAAGATGGAGAGCCGTTCGAGTGTAGACGACGACGCCTTCCAGTCCATGATGGGCGAGCTGCAGAAAGGGGACGGGAAGTCCTGCGGCGAGGAGATCCAGCTGATCCATGACCTGCTGTACAGCTACGCGGTCGTGACCCGCAACCGCGGCTGGTACGCGAAGGCGCTGATGCCCATCTGCCCGTCTCTGATTCTCACCGATGTGCAGGGAATCAAGAAGCGCAGGCGGGCAAAGGACATACCCCTTGATGACCCCGCGGTAGACGACGGGTTCAGCTTTGACCAGCACAACTTTCTGGCTCGGGGCGGACAGGTGCTGTATCTGCACCTGCTGCAGGGCGTGATGGAGCGGGAGCAGGAGAGGCCGGAACTCCGGGGCGAACTGGAGGCGCTGCTGCGCAACATGCTGCAGGCGGCGGACGACACGGAGTTTCTGGCGTATTTCATCCAGAGTCGCTGGCAGGAGAGCCGGACCGACCCCGAGGGCAAGGGGTCCCGACTGGTCCAGGAGTATTCCATGGGCTACATCACGGATGGCTATCAGGCCCGGAGCGGGATGTTCGCGGAGGAGGTTCACACCTTCCTGCGCGCGGAGATCCACCCCATCGCCCGTATCGAGCTGCTGGATCTGGGCATGGTGCTCAGTCTGTTGCGGGTGATGCACATCGTGGCGGTCCGGCAGCTGAATCCGGAGGGACCGGAGCCGGTGTGGGTGATGGACGTGAGCGGGCAACCGGGTACCTCCAACATCGGGCGCCTGGCCGCAGCCAGCTACACGGAGGCTTATGACAGCTTTGTTTCCGCTCTGGCGTCCCTGGTTCCGAACCTGAACGTGAAGGGGAAGCGGAAGGAAAATGCGGAGAAAAAAGGGAAAACCACGTTCGACTATGTTAAGGAAAGCAGGAAAAACACCTGCGATGTGCTGAAGGATCTGGGCAAACAGATCCGGCTGGTGATTCCGCCCAGGGGGAGTTACGAGCGCTTCTCGCTCTCAGAGCAGCTGACCCGCTATCTGGTGCTGGCCCTGCTGGAGCCCGGGCAGAAGGTGACCTTTGACACCTTCCTGGAGAAACTGTACCGGCATTTCGGGATGGTGATCGCGCCGAGGCAGTTCCGGGAAGCGGTGGAGGAGAAGAGACTGCGTCTGGACGGGAACCTGACGGACTACTTTGCGACCAACGCGGCCGCCTTCCAGAAGTTCATGAAGCAGTGCGGGTTCCTGCGGGACATTTCAGACGCCACGTCGATTGTGGAAAATCCGTATCAGGAGGTGAAGCTGGCATGAAGCAGCTGGCGCAGTATATTGCGAAGGAAATTCAGGGGAACCTGGAGGAGGTCCGGGACAAGTACATCATCCGGGTGGAGGGATTCGAAGATCTGCGGTTGTATTGCCTGCTCTGCGAGACGATCAGCGCGTACTGCCAGCGGAAGGGGATCCGCCTGGTGGCGAAGCTGGCCGGACGGAAGTTTGAACTCCTGCAGGGCGGCTGCCCCTTCGAGGCGGCAAAAATGAAGCAGTACGACTGGGTGGATACCCAGGACCACATGACCAGCTACCGCAACCTGGTGCCGCAGGAGGGGGAGAAACTTGCCATCCTCCTGCTGGGGACGGACCTGGTGGACGACAGGGGCGGCCTGGAGGACTTCTTCGCCATTACGCCCCAGAAGATCGACGGGCTCATCGGGAAGAAGTACTCCGCCCTCATGAGCGATGGCCTGAAGCAGTCCATCGACCTGACCGGCGAGGAGAATCTCGACCACGTGGTGGACAGCTTCTACGGCTCCCTGTTCCGCCAGGTTCCCCGGAATCTGGCGAAGGTCAGCGAGCGGATGGATACCTGGGCCAACCGGGGCCTTACCCTGCGCGATATCATCCTGGACCTCTACGGCAGTCTGCCGGAGTGGGGTATCCCCATGATCGTGGAGGAGGCCAGAAAGCTCACGCCCGGGAAGATGAAGAGCTCCAGCAGCGGAATTCTGGCCAGCGCGGCCGCGTTCATCTCGGGGGCGACCTACAAGAGCCCCACGAAGAAGAAGATCGCGTCCATCCACGACAAATTCGATCAGTACAGGAGGGAGAACGGAGCGTATCACGTCCGCTGGCCGGAGGGGCAGAAGACGGAGGATCTGTTCGACATCGAGAAAACCGTGACGCAGTTCGCGGAGGGGAACCGGAGCCGGGAGGTTCTGGATAAGCTTCTGTATACCGACTACTCCATTCTGAATGACGTGATCCAGACAAAACTGAAAACGCCTTTGCCGGAAAAAGACAGCTTCGTCGTTCGCGGCATGCCCCTGGTGGCGCTCTGCCATGCGATCCGCTTTACGATGGCCGTTTACGAGGCGAAGGGGGTTCTCCAATTTGATACCGTCTGCATCCGGCTGACAAAGGCGGGCATGGCGGGGATTCCCGCGGAGAAAGATCTGAAGGAGACGGACCGGAATCAGGACGATCTGATTCTGGAGGAGTGGAAAAAGGTCACCCTGTTCGCCGGCGGCGTGCTGGATGTTCTGAACGGGATGGAGTGGACCGATCCGCTGGGCCACAGGGTTACGGTTACGGCCGCTCCCTGCGACTTTCTGAGCCCGGCTAATGCCGGGAAACTTCTGAAGGAAGGGAAGCTGGAGGCCCAGAAGTCCCGGGTTCAGATCCACAAGATCGAATTCGAAGTGGACCTGTGCCGGGGCAAGGAGACGAAGCCTCTGAAATTCCGCTGGGAGATCGACCCCAGGGAAGGGTGGATGATGGCCTTTCGGGACCTGCCCTCCCTTCCTGTGGAAGAGGGCGCCTGCCTGCCGATCGGCCAGCTGGAGATCAACGAGGCCTGTTCCCTGCGGGACTGGATGAGCTTTGGCATCTGGTACGACACTAAAAAAGTCGAATTCCTTCGCGGGAGCCGGAGTGTGCTGCAGGAGATCCGCAGGGAGATGCAGAGCGGGAACACAGGCGGAGCCGCAGTCCAGGGGCCCGAGGGGGAAGAGTCGTACTTCCGGGGCCTTGGCGAGGCCTTCCTGCGCTTCCGCCAGGCCGTGGAAAATGGAGGGTTTTTCTCCGCTCTGGGCGAAGAGGGCCCTCTGGAGAAACTGCTTCAGAACTATACCGGGCTGGCCGCACGCATCATGGAGAATGAAATCTACGTGAGCGGGTTGCCTCACCTGGCGGGTATCTTCAGCGCGCTCTTTACCATCCGCAACCCGGCGGACTCCGTGCACGACCTGGTGAATGCCGGGCAGGTTCTGGTTCCGCCCTGGCACCCTGTTACGCTGGAAAAGCTGGCGGCGCAGGTGCGGTTCCTGCGGGACGGAATGCGCGCCGCAGGAGGAAAGAAACTGGGCGAGCAGATTCAGAAGCTGATGGATCTGGCGGAAATCCGGAGTCCCGTGGACTGCTTTGTGGCCGAGGGACAGAAGATCCTGCCCTGCTCCGCCATGTTCGGCTGGTACGCCATGTATGGAGAGGAGGTCTTGAAGGGCAAGCTGACCAGCGCGGAGATGATCACCCAGAGCGAAATGGTCTTTGAGGACGACTTCAAGGACCGGGAGCTGCGGTGGGAGTCCCAGGAATCCCGGATGCTTCTGCGGGTGCTGCAGCAGTATGTGGAGGCCTACGAAAACGGGCGGCGGTCGTTGACCGTGGCCTTTGTGGATCCGGCGGATTTCCAGGTCCTGGGCGCGACAATCTCCCGCTTTGCGGAGTGGGTTGTGAAAGAGGCCGGGGACGGCTTTGAGTATCTGGACCTGCGCCTCCATGTGATTCTGAGCGCGGACCGCCATGGAGCCCGCACCTTCCTGGCCTACTGGGCCAACGCCGAGTTCTCTCAGGACAACGCGGTCAACGTGAAGATCAGCCACCGGCGCTATCAGAAACGGAAGGATATCCCGGACCTGATTCCGGATACCACCGACGTGACCTTCTGGTTCGACGCCCTCAATGCCGGAACCCAGCCGAATTGGACCTTCCAGCTCTGCGGCGCAGTGGGCAACATGACGGACTGTCCCTTCCCCATGCAGCTGCAGCCCTATGCGAGGCTGAATATGTCTTCCTGCCGGACACAGATCAGTCAGCCCCAGTTCCTGGCGGCGACCATGCTGACGGGGGTGCAGAGTGTGATCCGGAATACCGCCACCACGCAGAATGTGTCCCTGGTGAAGATGGTCACCATGGCGGAGAGCGAAATGGCGGGCCGGCTCCAGAAGAAGACGGTCTGGCTGGCCTTCATCGACAGCGCCCTGGACAAGCTGGCGATCCGCAGACTCTACCGGAGCAACACAGGGATCATCGGGTTTACAACCGGCGAAGGCTCCAGCGGCAACCTCAACATGGCGATTACCTGCCGGGAAGGGGTGGTGGAGGACCTGCGCAGGCGCTGCCGGCGCAGACTGGGCTCCATGTTCCCCTCCTGGGAGGAGAAGCAGTATGAGACGGCCGTCACCCTGTGTCTGGAGAAGGCCCGGGACCTGGACGGCGTGAGCATTCTGCGGGCCGTAAATCCCAATGACTACGAGATCCACAACTACCTGGCCTACCTGATCACGAGAGCGCTCTGCCCGGCGGAGGAAGGGGAGATTTCCATCCTCATCCGGCTGGACTCCTACCGCCACTGGTTCCGGGGCGAGACAAAGATCCCGGACTTTCTCCTTCTGCAGACCAGACCGGAGAGCGGGACGCCTCTGCGCTTCCGGGCCACGGTGATCGAGGCGAAAATCGGGCAGACGGACTTCGTGGAGCACCAGTATCTGGACAAGGCCATCGAGCAGGTGCGGGCGGGGCTTGCCCTGCTGTCCCGGCTCTTCGATCCCCACAGCGACTCCCTGGAGCGCCGCTACTGGTACGCCCAGCTCTACCGGGCTATCGTATTCCTCATCAACGAGCTCAAGCTGCCCCTGAACACCGTGGGGAAGTTGCCGGAACAGCTCCTCGCCCTTGTGGAAGGCGGATTCGAGATGGAGTGGGGGACGCGCATCATGGCCTGCGAGCTGGATAACAGCTCGTACCTGGAGAAGGGGACGGTTCCCGGCACGAACATTGAGGTATGGAGGATCGGCCAGCTGGCCGTGCAGAATATCCTTCTGGGGCGCAGCCCGGACAGCCCGGAGGCTGTCTTCGACGATGCCGCCAGCGTGGACGAAAATCCGAAGGAAGATCCTCCTGTACAGGTAAAAAGGGAGAAACAGGCTGCGGAAAAACAGGGAACCGGGACAGATTCCGTGAGCGCCCCCGGAGAAAAGTCCGGCTTCCGGCAGGATGGAGAGGACCAGGTGGTTCCTCCACCCGAAGTGAAACCGGGGCCTGCACCGGAGCCGGAGCCCCCTGTTCAACCGTCCCCTTCCAAAGAAGGCGGACTCCTGCCGCTGAAGGACGTGCGGGTACTGATCGGCAAGGCCCGGCGGACCGGACAGGACGTCTTCTGGGAGTTCGGCAACCCGCAGCTCTCTAACCGTCACCTGCTGATCACCGGAACCTCCGGCCAGGGGAAGACCTACGCCATTCAGACGCTTCTGTTTGAGCTGGCCAGGCAGGGCATATCCAGTGTTGTCTTCGACTATACGGACGGTTTCCTGCCCGGCAAGCTGGAGACAGAGTTTGAGACCATGCTGGGAGACAATCTGGTGGAGTACTACGCCATTGCCAACCCGCTTCCGGTCAATCCCTTCCGTCAGCAGACGATCAGCCTCCCGGGGACTACGTTTCCGGAGAAGCCGGCGGCCACCGCCACCCGCTTCGCGGCCATCATGAAGCATGTATACAGCTTCGGAGAGCAGCAGCGGGGCGCTCTGTACAGCGCCTGCCGGAAAGGGATTGAGCGCTATGGGGAAAGAATGTCCTTCCCGATCCTGCAGGAGATGCTGAAACAGGAAGGAACCTCCTATGCGAAGACCGTCCTGTCCAAGATGCAGCATCTGATCGACATGAACCTCTTTGACAGCGGCAAGGCTCTTAACTGGTCCTGGCTGACCAGGAGGGATGGAAAGGTGACCGTGTTCCAGCTGACCAGCCTGGACCGGGATACCCAGACCATTCTGACGGAGATTCTTCTCTGGGATGCCTGGTACAGCCTGGAGAAGACCGGCGATCCGGACAGCCCCTTTGTCGTGGTGCTGGACGAGGCCCAGAACCTCTCCTTTACGGACGGATCTCCCGCCCAGAAGATCCTGCAGGAGGGGCGGAAGTACGGGTGGTCCGCCTGGTTCGCGACTCAGTTCATGAAGGGGGCCCTCTCCAGCGACGAGATTTCCCGGCTCCAGCAGGCCCCGGTGAGCCTCCACTTCCGGCCCTCGGACGAGGAGACCGGCTCTGTGGCCCAGGGGCTGGCGGATCGGTATACGGACGCCTCCAGCTGGGTGCACAGCCTGAAGTCTCTGCAGAAGGGCATCTGCGTGGTGAAGGGGGATCGGCTCCGCCCGGACGGAACCTTCGGGTCCGTGCCACCCGCCATCGTCCAGGTCAGCAACTTTGGTCAGCGTGTTCGGGAAGAGGCGGTGTCCACCGCCGAACCGGCCGCAACGTAAGAAGGTCCCGCCTGTACCAGCCAGGGAACCGCACCATCCGGAGCGGTTCCCTGGCTTCGTTATTCCCTTTCAGTTGTGGATCGCCTCTCGCTTGATCGCATCACGACCTGCTAACTCTTCGCCACCCATCCACGCCGTGCGCCTCACATTACTCTTTTTCCGCCTCTTCCGGCCCCTTTCGGATGAACCTGTTCCTCTTTCCCCCACAGCGCAGACAGACAGAACCCGGTCCCCCGCTGAGGAGGGACCCCACCAGCAGGTCGCCATAGGAGAACAGCGGATCGTCCAGGCCGGCCTCCCGCAGTTCCTTCATGGTGAACACGGTCTCTGCCGGCATGTACCTTGCCGCGTTCTGCCGCAGGTCGGCCACCTGCTCCTCCGTGATCCCCAGCGCCCGGACCGCCTTTCTCGTATAGGCCTTGCCCGGGGCGAAATCGAAGAGCCAGCCCTCCCGCTTCAAACGGATGATGGTAATCCGACAGGAGTGGAGATCTCCGTACTCCCGCTCCCATGCTTCCAGGTCCACGATTTCCTCAGCATCCCGCAGCTGGTCCACGAAATAGTCGAAGACCTTCTTACAGTTGCCCTTGCGGACGGCTTTGGCGAGCTCGCGGTATCCCATCTCCTGAAAGGCCTTGTCGTTCAGGCGGGCCGGGTTCTCTCTCGGAAACAGTTCCAGGTAGATCTCCTTTGCCTTCCGGATGGAGATGCATCCCGGCAGAACCTCGTTGAGGTCTTTCTTCTGTTCCTCCGGCTTCTCCATCTTGTCCGTCTATAGTATCACCCGTTGGAGTTGGACTTCAGCAGGAGCGGGATCAAACACGGCAAATGAGGGTCTTGTTGACTTATATGCTATGAAAAATTTAGTCTACCCCCTTGTTTTTGGTGTACGGAAAGGCAAAACTGCCCTGATTCTAGCTCCTGACCGGGAGGTAGACTAAATTTTCTGTGAACAAACTGTGAACAACCGCTTGACAGTGGCAATATCTTGTGCTATTCTAATAGAGTCCTACAAAATCTTGTTATTACTCTACCTCTCCCAGGAATTGTGACGATCCATGGTGGTACGGCCGTATGCCTGAGCAGATTACTCTACCTCTCCCAGGAATTGTGACATGGTCCCGATGACAGCAATGATTAGCTCGGCAGTGCTCAGCACTGCATTACTCTACCTCTCCCAGGAATTGTGAC
>CANRFA010000022.1 GCA_947629775.1 uncultured Oscillospiraceae bacterium | reverse complement strand
CATCTGCGCAGGCAGGCGGAGACTCTGGTGATCGTCAGCCCGGAGGTCTTCTCCGGCGGAAGTGACTGGCAGGGAGACACCCTGGACTGGCTGCGCGTTCTGGGCTCCCTCCACTGCCGCCTGGCAAAGGAGGCGGACAAGGTGATTGAGGTGGTCTGCGGGCAGAGCTTGTACTGGAAAGGAGGATCCCCATGAACTTCCTGAAATCCATCTGCGTGGCGTTTTCCCTGTACAGCGTGCTGCCGGTACCAAAGGTCCAGTGGACCCGGGAAAACCTCCAGGGCGCGCTCCTCGCCTTCCCCCTGGTGGGCGCGGTCTGCGGACTGGTCTTCGCCTTCCTGGCGCACCTGCCCGGCTCCCCCCTTCTGCGGGGCGCCTTCCTCTGTCTGGCTCCGGTCGTTCTCACCGGAGGCATCCACCTGGACGGCTACGCGGACACCTGGGACGCCCGGGCCTGCTGGGGCGACCCGGAGAAGAAGCGGGAGATCCTGAAGGATCCCCACTGCGGGGCCTTCGCCGTCATCCACCTTGGCATCTTCTTCGTGGCGTCCTTCGGCTTCTGCGCCGCCCTGGATCCCACCCCCACGGCCCTCTGGCTGCTGGGGTTCGGGTTCGTCCTCTCCCGGGCCTTCGCCGCCTGGAGCATCGCGGGGCTTCCTCTGGCTCAGGACAGCGGCCTGGCGTACACCTTCGCCAGCAATACGGACCGGGGACGGACGCAGCTTCTGGCGAAGCTGCTGGGCATTGGCATGATCATCGCCCAGATCCGCGTTGACCAGGGGGTCGGGACCTTCCTGGGCCTGGTGGATATCTTCTGCCTCTGGCGTTACCGCAGAATGATCCTGAAGGAGTTTGGGGGCGTCTCCGGAGACCTGGCCGGCTGGTTTGTGCAGACCAGCGAGCTGTGGCAGCTGGGGACCGTGGTCTTCCTGCAGGCGATGGTGGGACGGCCATGATCTTTATCACCGGTCCCCTCTTCAGCGGCAAGGGCGCTTTCGCCCGGACCCTCTGCCCGGAGGAGCAGATCATCCGGGACGTGCAGGAGCTGGCGGCCCGGGAGGAAGATCTGCCCGCGCTGGCCCGGCGGCTGGCAAAAGAATACGCGGTGGTCGTCGCCACGGAGACAGGGGGCGGCGTGGTGCCCCTGGACCCGGAACAGCGCCGGGCCCGGGAGGCGGCGGGCCGGCTGTCCTGCCTGCTGGCGCAGGAGGCGGAGACCGTAGTGCGGGTCTTCTGCGGCCTGCCCATGATCCTGAAGGGAGAGCTCAAACCATGATCATCGACCTGCTCCGGCATGGAGCCACACCATATACGAAAGACGGGCGCTACCAGGGCTCCCACAACGTCCCCCTCTCCGAGGAGGGCCGCGCTTCCCTCCACAAGGCGGAGTTCGAGCCGGACGTCGTCTACTGCAGTCCCCTGCGCCGGGCCCTGGAGTCCGCCACCATCCTCTTCCCCAACTCCCGGCTGCAGCCGGTCCAGGACCTGCGGGAGATGAACTTCGGGATCTTCGAGGGCCGCTCCCCCGCCCAGATGGAACACGACCCGGACTACCGGGCCTGGGTGGAAGGAGGCTGCACCGGGTATATCCCGGAGGGAGACACCAAGGACGCCTTCCAGGCCCGGGCCACAAAGGCCTTCGCCGCCCTGGTGGATCAGGCGCTGGCGGAGGGCCGGGAGCGGCTCACCATCCTGGCCCACGGCGGCATCCAGATGGCCATCATGGAGAAGTACGCCCTGCCCCGGAAGCCCTTCTGGGACTGGTGCGGGCCTCTGGGGGGCGGCTATGTCCTGGACGCGGAGCGCTGGACGGAGGATCATACCCTGACCATCCTCCGCCGGGTCCGCTACGCAAGCGAATGATCTCCGCCCTTCTGGCCGGGTCCGCCCTGGATCTGCTGCTGGGGGACCCGGTCCTTCCCCATCTGCCCCATCCCGTGGTGCGCATGGGCCGCGCCATCTCCCACCTGGAACCCGCCCTGCGCCGCCGCTTCCCCCGGACTCCCAGAGGCGAGGAGCATGCCGGAGCCGTCCTCGCTGCGGTTCTCCCTCTTGGCACCCTGGCTCTCACAGGAGGAGCCTGCCGCCTGGCCCGGAAGATCCACCCGGGTCTGGAGTTCGCCCTCCAGTCCTTCTGGTGCTGGCGGGCCCTGGCCCTGCGGGATCTCTCCAAAGAGGGGCGCAATGTGTACCGCTGCCTCACGGAGGGCACCCTGGAGGAGGCCCGGGCGGCCGTCGCCCGGGTGGTGGGCCGGGACACCGCCTGCCTGGACGCGGAGGGCGTCACAAAGGCCGCCGTAGAGACCCTGGCGGAAAACTTCTCGGACGGCGTGGTGGCTCCCCTCTTTTATATGCTGCTGGGAGGCGCTCCCCTGGGTCTCGTTTACAAGGCGATCAACACCATGGACAGCATGGTGGGCTATAAAAACGAGCGCTACCTTCATTTCGGACGGGCGGCGGCAAAGCTGGACGATGCCGCCAACTTTCTCCCCTCCCGGCTGGCGGCCCTGGCCTGGATCTGGGCCGCGGGTCTGGCGGGGCAGGACGCCGCCGGCGCGCTGCGCGTCTGGAAGCGGGACCGGCGCCGCCACGAGAGCCCCAACTCCGCCCAGTGCGAGTCCGCCTGCGCCGGGGCCCTGGGGATTCAGCTGGCCGGTCCGGCCAGCTACTTCGGGGTGCTCCACGACAAGCCCACCCTGGGAGATCCCCTGCGGAGCGTGGAACCGGAGGATATTCTCCGTACAGACCGCACCCTCCACATCGCCGCCGGCCTGGCCCTGGGGACGGGCTGCGCCTTTCGTCTTCTCTTCGAGGTGATCCGTTCATGACCGTCTCCCACGGCGGGGACTGGGCCGGCTTTGCCGCCGCTTACGGGGCGCCGCCCCTGGACTTCTCCGCCAGCATCAGCCCGCTGGGCCTGCCGGACGGGGTGCGCGCCGCCATCCTGGCCGCCCTGCCGGAGGCGGACCGCTACCCGGATCCCCTCTGCCGCTCTCTGCGCAGCGCCCTTTCCCGGCGGGAGGGAATCCCCGCCGCTCAGATTCTCTGCGGAAACGGAGCGGCGGATCTCATCTTCCGTCTGGTCCTGGCCCGCCGTCCCCGGCGGGCTCTGGTCTGCGCCCCCTGCTTCCAGGAGTACGAAGCGGCCCTGGAGACGGTCTCCTGTCCGGTGGAGCGGCACATCCTGTCCCCGGAGCGCGGCTTTGCGGCGGACGCCTCGCTGGCGGAGGCCATCGTCCCCGGCCTGGATCTGGTGTTCCTGGCCCAGCCGGGCAATCCCACCGGAAAGACCATCCCGGTTCCCCTGCTGCAGGACATTCTGGAGCGCTGCGAGCGTTCTGGCGCCCTGCTGGTCGTGGACGAGTGCTTCCTGGACTTTCTGGAGCGTCCGGAAGAACACTCCATGGTCTCCTGGCTGGCACGCTCCTCCTCTCTTGTGATCCTGCGCTCCTTTACGAAGCTCTACGCCATGGCGGGGGTCCGGCTGGGCTACGCCCTCTGCGGAGATCCCGCCTTCCTGGAGCGGATGGCCCGCTCCGGCCCTCCCTGGGCGGTCTCCTCCCTGGCCCAGGCGGCAGGCGTGGCGGCATTGAAGGAGGAGGACTACGTCCGGCGGGTCCGGTCGCTGCTCTTCCGGGAACGGCCCCGGCTGCAGGCCTCTCTGGAGAACCTGGGCTTCTCCGTCGTCCCCGGCGAGGCCAACTATCTGCTCTTCCGCTCTCCCGGTCCGCTGGAGGAGGGACTGGCCCGGCGAGGCATCCTGATCCGCTCCTGCGGGAGCTTTGCCGGTCTGAACGCTCTCTGGTACCGGACGGCAGTACGCACGGAGGCAGAAAACGCCCGGCTGCTCCGGGCGCTGAAGGAGGTTACAGAGTCATGGCGGCATCCATCATGATCCAGGGCACCATGTCCGGGGTGGGCAAGAGTCTGCTCTGCGCCGCCCTCTGCCGCATCTTCCGGGAGGACGGACTGCGGGTCATGCCCTTTAAAAGCCAGAACATGGCCCTCAACAGCTTTGTCACCCGGGACGGCCTGGAGATGGGCCGGGCCCAGGCGGTGCAGGCCATGGCGGCGGGCGTGGATCCCGATGTCCGCATGAACCCCATCCTCCTGAAGCCCTGCTCGGACACCGGCAGCCAGGTGATCGTCAACGGGGAGGTCCGGGGACAGATGCCGGCGGCGGAGTACTTCCGCCTCAAGCCCTCCCTGATTCCGGACGTCCTCGCCGCCTACCGCTCTCTGGAGGAGCAGGCGGACGTGATCGTGCTGGAGGGAGCCGGCAGCCCGGCGGAGATCAACCTGCGCAAGCGCGATATCGTCAACATGGGGCTGGCGGAGCTGGTGGACGCTCCCGTGCTGCTGGTGGGAGACATCGACCGGGGCGGCGTCTTCGCCCAGCTCTACGGCACCACGGAGCTGCTGGAACCCTGGGAGAAGGCCCGCATCCAGGGGCTCATCCTCAACAAATTCCGGGGAGATGTGGAGATTCTCCGGCCCGGCCTCTCCATGCTGGAGGAGAAGACCGGCGTCCCCGTGCTGGGCGTGGTCCCCTGGATTCAGACGGAACTGGACGAGGAGGACTCCCTCGCCCCCGCCCTGGGCCAGGTCCGGGCCCACAAGCCCCTGGACGTGGCGGTCATCCGCCTGCCCCGCATCTCCAATTTCACGGACTTCGCCCCGCTGGAGGACCATCCGCTGCTGGGGGTCCGCTACGTGGACCGCCCCTCCCTGCTGGGCCGGCCGGATCTCCTGATCCTACCGGGCACCAAGTCCACCCTGGACGACCTGCTCTGGCTGCGCGGCACAGGCCTGGAACCCGCCCTTCTCCGCCTGGCGGACTCCGGGACGCCCCTGCTGGGCATCTGCGGAGGCTATCAGATGCTGGGGCGCACCCTGGCGGACCCGGAGAACACGGAGGGCGGCGGTCCCCGCACCCTGCGGGGTCTGGGTCTGCTGCCCGTGGACACCGTCTTCGAGCCCCAAAAGCGGCGCCTCCAGGTCCGGGGCACCCTGCTGGCGCAGCCCTTTGCCGGCTGCCCCGCAGAGGGATACGAAATCCACACCGGCCGCACCGCGGTGGAGGGAACTCCCTTCTGCCGCCTGGAAGACGGCGCGACGGACGGCTGTACGAAGGGGAACGTCTGGGGCACCTACCTCCACGGCCTCTTCGACTCCGGGGAAGTGGTCTCCGCCCTGGCGGACTGCCTCTGCGCGGCCCGGGGTCTTGACCCCGGCGCCTTCACGCCCCAGGACCATAAGGCCCGCCAGGAGAAGGAGTTCGCCCGGCTGGCCGCCCATGTCCGCTCCTCCCTGGATATGGAGGCCATCTACCGTCTGCTGGAGCGCAAAAGGAGCTGAAATGCGATGGAGCCTACCCGCATCTCCCGTCCGGCGGACATTGAAAGCGCCAGTATGGCCATCATCCGCCGGGAACTTGCCGAACAGGGGATCTCCCTGGACCCGGAGCAGGAGCCCGTCATCCTCCGGGCCATCCACACCACGGCGGACTTCGACTTCGCCCGCACTCTCACCTTCACCCCGGGGGCCGTCTCCCGCGGCGTCTCCGCTCTTCAGGGCGGGGCGGATATCGTGACGGACACGAACATGGCCAAGGCAGGTATCAGCCAGGGGGCGATAGGGAGGTTCCGGGGAGAGGTCTACTGCTTCATGGCGGATCCCAGGGTCTCCGAGGAGGCGAAGCGGCGGGACACCACCCGGGCCGTGGTCTCCATGGATCTGGCCGCCCGGGAACATCCCAACGCGATCCTCGCCGTGGGCAACGCGCCCACCGCCCTGCTGGAGCTGTGCGAGCTCATTTCAGGGGGGCTGCGCCCGCCACTGGTGATTGGGGTGCCTGTGGGCTTTGTGAACGTGGCGGAGAGCAAGGAGCGGCTGCTGGAGGTCTGCCGGCAGTACGACGTCCCCGCCATCGTCGCTCGCGGGCGCAAGGGGGGCAGCACGGTAGCCACCGCCATCTGCAACGCCCTGCTCTACACGGCCGCCGGTCTGCTGGATCCCGGCAGCCGCAACTGAACAAGACAATTGCGCCGCCGGCCCTTTCCAGAGCCGACGGCGCGTTCTTATCCTTGCTGATTTTTCATGCAGGGGTGTCGTTTGGAGATCAGGACCTGCCGGACGAAGCGCGGTCTCCTCCGGCCCGCCGCCGATACGTCCGGTACCGGTAGCGCAGTCCTTCCGACTCCTGCACTTCCGACTCCTCCGCCACATACCAGGCCGGATCCGCAGCCAGATTGGGGAAGAAACAGTCCGCCTCATAGGCGTGGTCAATCTCCGTCACGTAGACGGTATCGCACCAGGGGAGCAACTGCGCATAGACGGAAGCTCCCCCCACCACAAAGGTGTCCTCCGGCGCCTGGCGCAGCAGAGCTTCCAGGTCCGGAAAGACCTCCGCCCCCTCGGGCGCGAACCCCGGCTGGCGGGAGAGAACCAGGTTGCGCCGCCCCTTCAGAGGGCGGCCGCCGGGAAACGTGGCCAGGGTCCTGCGACCCAGAATCACGGGGTGCCCCAGGGTAAGGGCCTTGAACCGCTTCAGATCCGCCGGAATGTACGCCAGCTGATCTCCGTCCTTCCCGATGGCCCAGTTCCGATCCACAGCGACAATCGCGTTCATTCTTCTTCCTCCTGCCGGCAGAGGGGTACTCTGCGCCTTTCTGTCAATCTGCGCTTCAGAACTCTGCGTCAGGAGCCTGCCAGCGCCTGCATGGTCTGGATCTCCTCCCAGAGCCCGCGGGCCTTGTCAATCATGTCCTGCACGTCCTCCAGATCCTCTTCCAAAGCCGCAGCGATCTCTTCGTCTGTATTCCCTGCCACTACGAGATCCAGACACTTCGCGAACATATTGACTCCTTCCTGGAAGGAATCCATTTTTTCATCGTAAATATAATCGTCCCAGAACATGCAGATCGTCTCCTCGTCTCCTGACCCAAATCATTGCCGTTATACGTCCCGCTCCATCCACGTTCGTCTGCGTATAAAGCAGACGGCTCGAAATCCGGGTGATCATGGCACAGCGGGCGATCTCCAGGCCCGCTTGCGGCACCGACTGATCAGACTCTGAATCCTGTCCAGATCTTTTTCCAGAGCCGCAGCGATCTCTTCGTCTGTACTCCCTGCCACTACGAGGTCCAGACACTTCTCGTACATATCGATTCCTTCCTGGAAGGAATCCATTTTCTCATCCAGGATATACTCCAGAAAGTTCATGCTCTCCTCCGCCAGGCTGCACATACGAACAGCGGCCGGACGGAGACAACCTCCTCCGTCGCCTCCGTCTTCGCCCTTCCCGCTTCGCCCGTTCTCAGACCGCCACCGGGATCCTGCCCTCCAGGGGGTGAGACCGGTAGCCCTCCAGCCGGAAGCTGTCCGGGGTGAAGGCGTAGAAGTCCGTGACCGTCGGGTCCACGATCAGCTTCGGGGCCTCGTAGGGCTCCCGGGTCAGCAGCTCCTCCACGACGGGGACATGGCGGTCGTAGATGTGGCAGTCCGCGATCACGTGGACCAGTTCCCCCGCCTCCAGCCCGCTGACCTGGGCGAACATATGGGTCAGGACGGCGTACTGCATCACGTTCCAGCCGTTGGCGGTCAGCATGTCCTGGGAGCGCTGGTTGAGGATGACGTTCAAAGTGTTCCCCGTGACATTGAAGGTCATGGACCAGGCGCAGGGGTAGAGGGCCATCTCGCTGAGGTCGTGGTGGTTGTAGAGGCTGGTCAGGATCCGCCGGGAGGCGGGATCGTGCTTCAGGTCCCACAGCACCTTATCCACCTGATCCATGTCGCCCTGGGGATAGTGGTGCTTTACCCCCAGCTGATAGCCGTAGGCTTTGCCGATGGACCCGTTTTCATCCGCCCAGGCATCCCAGACGTGGCTGTGCAGGTCGTGGATGTTGCTGGACTTCTTCTGCCAGATCCAGAGAAGCTCGTCCACCGCGGACTTCAGGTACTGCCGGCGCAGCGTCAGGATGGGGAATTCCTTCCGCAGGTCGTAGCGGTTCACCACCCCGAACAGCTTGATGGTGTGGGCCGGCGTTCCGTCCTCCCAGCGGGGGCGCACCGGCCGGTCCGTATCCCACGTTCCGCGCTCCAGGATGTCCCGGCAGTTGCGGATGAAAATCTGATCTGCAAAGCTCATGAAAGCCCTTCCTCCTTGTGATTCGAGAAAGGCGCCCGGTTTCCAGGGGGAAACCCGGGCGCCTGTCCGGTCATCGCCCGGTCGCTCTTACCGCTCGACCTTGAGAATCTTGTACTCCACCGGACCTCCGGGGGCGTCCACCACGATATCCTCCCCCGCGTTGTGGCCCATGAGGGTGCGGCCGAAGGGGGAATCCTCGGAGATCTGTCCGTTCATGGGGTCCGCCTCCTGGGAGCCCACGATCTTGTAGGTCTGCTCCTCGTCGAACTCCACGTCGAGGACCGTGACGGTAGACCCCAGACGGATGTAGTCGCCGGTGGTATCCTCGTCGTCCTCTTCCTCGTCGATGACGACACAGTTTTCAAGGATCTCCTGCAGCTCCGCCTTGCGGGAGTAGAGTTTGCCCTGTTCGTTCTTGGCCTCGTCATACTCGCTGTTCTCGCTCAGGTCGCCGAAGGAACGGGCCTCCTTGATCATATCCGCGACCTGCTTCTCCCGCACGGTCGTCAGATAGTTCAGTTCTTCCAGGAGTTCCTGGTGGCGCTGCGGGCTCAGCTTGTACTCTTTCGCCATGTCTGTTCCTCACCTTTCCACACAGACGCCCGGGTTTCCCCGGGCGATCGTGCCAGATAATATGAAAATCCCGTCTTCCGGGACGGGTTCGGACCGGTCAGCCCGGAATCCTCTTCTGAAATTCCTATTCTATTCCCAAAAGGGGGGTCCTGTCAAGAAATTTCTAAGCCCTCCCGGGCCAGCGCCCCGCTCTCCCAGAGGGCGGTAAGCAGCGGCAGGCTGTCCCGGTCCTCCTCCGGCAGGGCCGCGGCCCGGATGCGCAGTCCGGAGAGGTCCGGAGCGAAGCCATAGAGATCCAGGGTCCGCCCCTCCTCCCGGACCGCGTCCGGAGAAAAGCGCAGCACCGCCTGGGCCTCCTCGTCCGGCGGCAGCACCGGGATTCCGTACTCCCACCGCAGCCAGTCCGCCAGTTCCTCCCCGCCATTGGGCGCCCATACGGAAAGGCTCTTCACCCGCCGGCTCAGTTCCGCCGCGGTCCGCCGCATTTCCAGCCCGGCCCGGGGTCCCCGCAAAGAAACCGTGGCCCGGTCCGGCGCGATTCCCTGCCGCTCCAGGGCTCCCAGCGCCAGGGGAACGGACTGGGCCTGCAGAAAGGGCGTGGGATCCACCGGCCGCAGCCCCAGCTGCCGCAGCACATCCCAGCGGGCAAAGCCCCGGGGCGCCAGCAGCCGCACCACGCCGCCCCGGCGCAGGGTCCGGCCCGCCCGCAGCAGCCGCTGCCGGCCCAGCCAGCCCTCCGGATCCGTACAGGCCCGGATCACCCGCAGCCCGTACCAGGTCTCCACGGTCCCCGCGCCCCAGGCGCCCCGCTCCACCTGCAGCCTTCCCAGCATGAACATCCCCTCCCCGGCCAGTTTACGCGCCGGGAAGGGGATTCATGTTTCAGGCGTTGCGGGCGATCCGCCGGCAGGCCAGGGAGGTCGCCAGGAAGTACCCGCCGTAGATGGCCGCCAGCACCAGGCCCGTCACGGCGGAACTGCGGGTGGCATCCACCTGCCCCACCGAGGAAATGATGAGGTTGGCCGCCTTCATCCCCACAAAGGTGTGGATCAGGGCCAGCCCCAACGGCAGAAGGAAGGCCAGCGCCACCTGCTGGGTGGCGGAGCGGGACACCATCTTCTCCCCGGCGCCCAGCCGCCGCAGCACCCGGTAGCGGACCACGTTGTCCGCCGCCTGGCTCATCTGCTGCAGAGCCAGCACGGCCGCGGCCGCCAGCAGGAAGGTGAAGCCCAGGTAGAGCCCCAGGAAGAGGGCGATCATCTTGCTGCCCATCTGCTCCTGGTACATCTCCAGACGGGTGTCCGCATAACAGCCCCAGTGCGAATCTCTCCACTCCTCCCCGCGGAAGATCTCCTTCAGCTCCAGCTCGGTCTCCTCCTTGTCTCCGGCATAGTCCGCGCACCAGATCTGACGGCGGATGGAGAGGCGCTCCGCCGTCTCGTCATCCACCACCAGAAAGGGCATGCCCAGACTGCCGTTGATGATGATGCTCGGCGCGCCATCCGGCGGCAGGTAAGGCAGGGAACCGTCATAGGGCTCCTTTCCCTGCCGCTCCATCAGGGTATTGTAGCCGGACAGAGGCAGAACCGCAGGGGCGTTGTCCCCGGTGATCTCCGGATCGTTGTAGTACACCGGCACGGTTTCCGACCAGGCCAGCTTTGTCGCGCAATCAAAGCCCATCTGCCCCAGCGCGGCCTCGAAATCCATAGGGCCGTCCATATCCGCCGCCCGGTTTTCGATGGAGATGTCGAAGGGCGACGCCAGGGTGGTACTCTGCTCGATGGCGGAGTTCAGGCCGATGGAGGAGGCCGTGATCCCGATGGCCAGCAGCAGGAGAATGCAGATGACCGTCTGGGACAGATAGGTGGTGTGGACCCGGCTGATCCACTGCCGGAGGGTGAAGAGGTTCAGGTCCCGGAAGTAGAGCCGGGGTCGCTTCTGCACGAAGCGCAGCACAAAGCCGGACAGGGAGCGGAAGATCAGGAGGGTACCCAGGGTACCAAGGCCCAGCATGACGACGCAGAGCGGCAGAACCACAACCGCCACAGCCATCCCGAAAAACAGCAGGATCCAGTAGGCGACCCCGATGCACACCACGCCCAGGGCAAACTGCACCGCGGTCCACCGCAGAGACCGGACCCGCAGCACCTCGTTGCGGCGCTCCCCCTGAATGAGATCAATGAGCTTCGCCCGGGAGACCTCCACGCCGCTGAGGAGCATGATGAGCAGGAAGATGATGCCGAAGTAGAGCACCGTCTTTCCCGCCGCCCGGAAGGAAAACCGCAGCGCTATGCTCTCCTCCCGCAGAGAGAACATGGACAGGGTCAGCTCAGACATCCCGAAGGAGGCCACCACACCCAGGATGAGGCCGGTCACCAGGGCCACCACCCCGATTACTCCCGTCTCCAGGAAGAGGATCCGGGCCACCTGCCCCTGATCCAGGCCCAGCAGCAGGTAAGTCCCCAGCTCCCGCTTACGCCGGCGAAGCAGGAAGCGGTTGGCGTAGAGGATGAGGGCGGCCAGCACCACCGCCACCACCACGGAGAAGATATCGATGAGGATCATGATGGTGGAGACCATCTCGTTCTGACTCTCCTCCAGGTACAGCATGGCGCCCTGCCCCTGCACGGAATTGAAGGTATAGAAGAGGCACACCCCGAAGGTGAGCGTCAGCAGGTAGACGCCGTAGTCCCGGAAGGACCGGGCTACATTGCGAAGCGCAAGCTTAAAGAACATCTTCCATCTCGCCTCCCAGCTCCGTCACCACCCGGATGATCTTCTGGAAGAAGTCCCTCCGGCTCGTCTCTCCCCGCCGCAGCTCCAGAAAGATCTTCCCGTCCCGCAGGAAGACCACCCGCCGGCAGCAGCTGGCGGTGAAGGCGTCGTGGGTCACCATGAGGATCGTGGCGCCCCTCTCCCGGTTCAGCACGTCCAGCCGGTCCAGAAGCAGCCGGGCGGAACGGGAATCCAGAGCCCCGGTGGGCTCGTCCGCCAGCACCAGGGCGGGCCGGGTCACAATGGCCCGGGCGGCGGCGCAGCGCTGCTGCTGACCTCCGGACATCTGGTAGGGATACTTGTCCAGGCAGTCCGTGATCTCCAGCAGCTTCGCCGTCTCCCGCACCCTGCGGTCGATCTCCTCGGACTTCGCCCGGACGATGGAGAGGGACAGCGCGATGTTCTCATAGGCGGTGAGGGTATCCAGCAGGTTGCAGTCCTGAAAGATGAACCCCAGCCGCTCCCGCCGGAACCGGGCCAGCTCCTTCCCCTTCAGGCGGGTCAGTTCCTTTCCGTCCACCACGATGGATCCGGAATTGGGCCGGTCGATGGTGGAGATGCAGTTGAGCAGGGTGGTCTTTCCGGAGCCGGAGGGACCCATGACCCCCACGTACTCCCCCTCCTCCAGGGTCAGGGAAACCCCGTCCAGCGCCTTCGTGGCGCTCCATTTGCCGTAAACCCGGGTGATATTCTCCACCCGCAGAATTTCTGCCATCTGTGTTTCCTCCTTCGTTCCCGCTCAGGCCGCCGGGGCATAGGCCCAGAGATTGCGGATCTGACCGGACAGGGTGTCATAGTCCCAGAGCTTTTCGCTGTTGGATCTCCGGTTGGGGTCGTTCACCCGGAAGAGGCCATCCTCCACCCCGGTAAGAACGATGAAGTGGCCGCTGGTAGTGAAGTCTCCAGGTCCCATGCTGCAGATGATGGGCCGGCCCTCTTCCAGGGCCCGCACCATGCGTCCCCGGTCCAGGGGCAGTTCCTCGGCCGTCAGGCCGTA
This sequence comes from uncultured Oscillospiraceae bacterium, assembly GCA_947629775.1. Lineage (GTDB taxonomy): Bacteria > Bacillota > Clostridia > Oscillospirales > Oscillospiraceae > Lawsonibacter. Next base: position 15,496 of record CANRFA010000022.1, on the reverse strand, counting down.
CTCCTCGCCCCCCTTGCTCATCAGCTTCCACTTTGAGCCCTCCCCGTTGACGTACCACCAGTGCCGCTCGGCCATATCCCCCACCACATGGGGCGTCACATCCGTACGGCCGGTCAGGCCGCAGACCACCATGGCGAGGGCGGTGGGGCCGCAGCCGTTGAGGGCCATGGGGCCGTCTCCGTAGTCCGTGTAGCCCCAGCGGGGGTCCCACTGCATCAGCAGAGGGATTTCTCCCTCCGCAACCTCGCCCACGGTCTCCGCCGGGGTCCGGTCATGGTCCTCCGGCCAGCCCAGCACGAACTCCAGCGTCTCCGGGTTGCGAAGCACCAGTTCCAGCAGTTCTTCCGGATAGCGGTCCATGTGTTCCAGCAGTTCCGCCGCCCGGGGCTCCTCGGAAGCCAGCTCTGTCAGCTGCCGGGCCAGTTCGTCCGCCGGAATGGCGGACGAGGTTCCACCCAGCCCGGACGCCCCCGGCAGGAACCCCCGCGCCCGCAGACCCAGACCCCCAAGGATCCCGATCACCACCAGCACCGCCAGCAGGACAGGCAGCTTCGCTGCCCTGTGCCCCCTCCCGGAGCGCTTCCTCCGCACTTTTCCTTCGTACATGACACGCACCTCTTCCCGGCTTTCCGCCGTCTGACTGTATGAAAGGATATCATACAGTTTCGGCGAACGGGTTGAAGAGGCGCTTAAGTGTGTCTTAAGGATTTCTGAAGGCTTCTTAAGGTTCCAAGCGGACAGAGACACCGCTCTGCGCTTCTCTTCAAATCAACTGTCCACTTTACAGGGGCCATCTACTGCCCGCTTGCGCCCCCCACAGAACGAAAAAAGCACCCCGGAGCCGCGGATCACGCCGCGGCGCCGGGATGCCAGGGTAAAGAAAAAAGGAGTCCTGTCATTCGTAGAGCGGACGCTCCGGCGGCGGCGCTTCCTCTGCCGCGTCGTCCGCCGAAAGGGCGGGCGTCCCCGGTCCGGTCATCTCCGATCCGTACCGCAGGCGGCCCCCGCGCCGGATGCTCCGGCACTCTGGCGGTTCCGCCTCTTCCGCCAGGGCCGGCCTCGCGCTCCGCCGTCCCTCGGGGTGGCGGGCCCGGTCGCCCGGGGCCCTCCGAAGGGGCCTCCCACACACATCATATGCCCGGATGCCAAAGGGGTGCGTCTCCCGGACGGAAAATTCCGAATACGGGTGTCCTGGAATCCTGCGCCGGCTTCCTGCGCCTCTCCTCATCCCCGCGCCTGCCGGACATCTGCGGGCCGGTCCTTTCGGGATTTCCTGCCCCGGCACAACGAGAACAGCGCAGGCTGGCAGGTGGCGGGTCCTTCACATCGAGACTCTCGCCAGAAAGCCGGGCCTGGTTCTTCCGCCTCGCAGGTTCGCCCCGGAAACAACGCCCGTCCGGCAGAGCCAACCCACAGATCCGCCTGCACTGTGGGGCGGATCGCCCTTTCTCCTGTCAACCCCGGGCTTCGAGAAGCGAAACCATCCCGGCCCTCGGCATATGCCGGAGACCGGGATGGAGGAAAACGAACAGATCTGGGGCGGGGAAATCAGACGCTCAGGTGATAGCGCTCCATCCAGACGTTGAGCTCCACCAGGTAGGCGAGCATCTGGGGGCCGGCCATCAGCTGCCCGAACCACGGACGGCCGTAGTCTCCCGCGCTGACCATAAGCCCCTTCCGCAGGGCCGCCTCGTCCACCAGGCCGTGGATGGGGGCGGAGCTGTCGTCCAGAATATGAGCCAGGCGGGCCCGGACCAGTTGCTCGTAGAGGGGATCATGGGTCTTGGGGTAGGGAGACTTGGGCCGCAGGCGCACCTCCTCCGGCAGAAGGCCGGCTGCGGCGTCCCGCAGCACCTGCTTGCGCCGTCCGCCCATGGCCTTGAAGTGCCAGGGAATGTTCCACACATACTCCACCAGATGGTGATCGCAGAAGGGAACCCGCACCTCCAGCCCGGAGGCCATGCTCATCCGGTCCTTGCGCTCCAGAAGGCAGGCCATGAACCAGTGAAGGCTCAGCCAGCCAACTTCCCGCCGGCGGGCCTCGTCTGCGTTCTCCCCCGGCAGGGCCGGGCAGGCTTCCAGGGACTCCCGGTAGCGCCGGGCCACATAGGGCTCTACGTCCAGGTCGTTCCAGAGGGCCTTGTTCAGCACCTCCCGCCGGGGCGTCAGGTCCGGACACCAGGGAAACGTGGGAGCGGCCAGCATGTCCGGGCGCTCAAACCAGGGGTATCCCCCGAACACCTCGTCCGCGCACTCCCCGGAGATCGCCACTACATGGTTTTCCGCCACCTTGCGGCAGAAATACAGCAGGGAGGAGTCCACATCCACCATTCCGGGCAGGTCCCGGGCTGCCACCGCTCCGTCCAGGGCTTCCACCAGGGAGGGGATATCGCACTGCAACACCGTGTGCCGGGTCTGGCAGGCCTCCACCATCTTCTGCACGAAGGGCGCGTCCGCGTCCGGCTGGAAGGCGGAGGTGTGGAAGAACTTCTCGTTGCCCACATAGTCAAAGGAGTAGGTCTCCAGGGGAGGCCGCCCGTCCTCCTGGTACGCCCTGGCCGCGCAGGCGGTGATCACGGAGGAATCCAGCCCGCCGGAGAGGAAGGTACAGAGGGGCACGTCGCTGACCAGCTGCCGGCGGATGGCGCCCAGAAGCAGCTCCCGCACCTTCTTCACCGTCGTTTCGTAGTCGTCCTCATGGGGATGGCTCTCCAGGGCCCAGTAGGTCCGCTGCAAGATTCCCTCCGGCGTGACGGAGAGAGCGCAGGCGGGCGGCAGCTCCTCTACTCCCTCGAAGACACCAACGCCGGCCGTCCGGGCCGGCCCGATGCCCAGCACCTCGCACAGACCGGTTCGGCCCAGCCGAGGCGTAAGACCGGGGTAAGCGAAGAGGGCCTTGAGCTCGGATCCGAACACAAAGGTATCTCCCCGCTTCGCCCAGAAGAAGGGCTTCACCCCGAAGCGATCCCGGACACAGAGCAGTCTGCGGCTCCCGCTGTCCCACCAGGCGAAGGCGAAGATCCCCTCCAGCTTCTCCAGGGCCTCCTCGCCCCACTCCATCAGGGCCACCAGAAGCACTTCGGTATCGCAGGTGGTCTCAAACTCCCAGCCCCGCTCCTCCAGCTGCCGGCGCAGATCCGGCGTGTTATACAGCTCGCCGTTGTAAACCAGCACCTGGTCCGTCCCCTCACGAGAGCGGATCATGGGCTGCTTCCCCCGCTCCGGATCCATGACCGAAAGCCTGCGGTGGATCAGGACACAGTCCCCATCCTGCCAGCTGCCCCTGTCGTCCGGGCCCCGGTGGTTCATGGTCTCCCCCATCCGGTCTCCCGCCGCCAGCCACTCCGGCGTATCGTTGTCTCGGGTAAAGTCACAGAATCCGCAGATACCGCACATATGTACCGCTGCTCCTCTCCATGCTGGGTAGGAGGACGGCGGTGGGCGCCGTCGTCCCCTCTGTTCCTCCCATTCTATGCCGGAGCGGCCCGGCGGTCACTTTGCCTGCTCCCGGAAGTTGCCTGTCTCCGGACCCTCGCGGCGGACTCCCCGGGGAAATCCCCTGTCCGCCCGCTCTTCCCTCAGAGCGCGAAGAGTCCCACCGCCCAGACCAGAGACGCCAGGCCCGCGCCGGCTCCCACCAATACGGGAACCGGCAGCCGCTCCAGCCTTCGGTTCCAGGCCCGTCCCTCCTTCAGGTAGCCATTGGCCGCCTCCCGGGCTTCCCGGATGATCCGGTCCGCATCCACGCCCTCCTGGGCCAGCGCCTCCTCCTTGACGATGAAGATCGCCTCCTCGAACAGCCGGGGGTCCGGCGACTTCACCAGAATCACCTGCCGCGTGATGCCTTTGACCACTGCGTACCACGTCCTTTCCTTTTCCTGCGTTTCCAGGATGTACCTCTATTCTGCCCAGGGCCCCGGCGGTATATTCCACCCCGGTTCCGGCGTACACTGTGCGAGGGACTGAAAAGGGAGGAGACGCGCGTGAGCGAAAGGGAAGAATGGAGGCGTCTGGGGGCCCTGTGCGCCCTGTTTCTGGAGAACATTCTGCTGATCCTGCTCCTGCAGGGCTGAAAAAAGGCCGGCCTGCCCCGGATGTTGGGGCAGGCCGGCTGTGCCGTCTGCGAAGCAGAGGGATTACTGGTTGTAGGTCTCGAAGGTCCTGATGACGTCCTTGTCGGGCTCGGGGGTCAGCAGGGACACCACGAAGATCACCACGGCGCTGCAGATGAAGGCGGGCAGCAGCTCGTAGATGGCCCACACGCCGCCCAGCTTGGCGATGCCGAACTTCCAGATGAAGACCATGGCGCCGCCGGCGATCATGCCGGCGATGGCGCCCTGCTTCGTGGTCCGCTTCCAGAAGAGGGAGAAGAGCATCAGGGCGCCGAACGCGCCGCCGAAGCCCGCCCAGGCGAAGGACACCACGCGGAACACGCTGCTGTTGGGATCCCAGGCCAGCACGACCGCGATCAGGGCGATCACAACCACGGTGCCCCGGGCCAGCACCATGGACTTCTTCTCGGACAGCTTGATGCCGAAGAACTCCTCCGCCAGGTTCTGGGACACGGCGGAAGCGGCGGTCAGCAGCTGGGAGTCCGCGGTGGACATGGTGGCTGCCAGGATACCGGCGAGGATGACGCCGGCCACGATGGCGAACAGGACGCCGTTCTGGCTCATCAGGTTGGACATGGCGATGATGATGGTCTCGGACTCGGCGCTGCTGGTGAACAGGGGGATGGCGCCGGTCAGGGAGACGGAGTAGCCGATCACGCCGATCACGATGGCGACCGCCATGGCGATCACCACCCAGATGGAGGCGATGCGGCGGGAGAGGGTGATCTTGGCGTCGTCCTCAATGGCCATGAACCGAAGGAGGATGTGGGGCATGCCGAAGTAGCCGAGGCCCCAGGCCAGGGTGGAGGCGATGGGCAGGGCCCCGAAGGAGCCCGCGGCGTTCTCCGCGGCGTTGTAGCCCTGGGTCAGGTTCAGGTAGCCGGGAAGGGCCTGGGCGTTGGCGATCACGTTCCCCATGCCGCCGGCCTGCTGGATCCCGAAGACAATGATCACAGCCAGAGCGATTGTCATAACGATGGACTGGATGAGGTCCGTGGTGGAGACAGCCAGGAAGCCGCCCAGCACGGTGTACCCGATGATGACGATGGCGCCGACGATCATGGCCATGTGGTAGTCCGCGCCCAGCAGGCTCTCAAAGAGGGTGCCTACCGCCTTGAAACCGGAGGCGGTGTAGGGGACGAAGAACACCAGAATCACGATGGCGGCGATGCAGGCCAGCACGTGACGGTCGTCCTTGAAGCGACGGGAAAAGAAGTCCGGAACCGTAATGGCTCCCAGTCTGGCCGAATAGCGGCGCAGACGCCGGGCTACGATCAGCCAGTTGATGTAGGTGCCGACCGCCAGGCCGACCACGGTCCAGGTGACCTCCGCCAGACCGGCGAAGTAAGCCAGGCCGGGCAGACCCATCAGCAGGTAGCTGCTCATGTCCGAGGCCTCGGCGCTCATGGCGGTGACGATGGGACCCAGCTTGCGGCCGCCCAGATAGAAGTCCGTGGAGGACCCCGAGCTGCTGCGGCTGTAGTAGAAACCAACGCCGATCATCGCCAGCAGGTAGACGATGATGACGGCGAGGATGCACATCTGTGCGTTGCTCATGCGATATCAACTCCCAAGTTTCTCTCGGCGCGCTCCCCCGGGGAGCAGCGCCCATGTATAATACCACCAAAGAACCGGGAGCGCAATGCAGAATAAAGTACAGAACAAACTCCGTACATTTTCAGGCGAAATCTCCGTAATCCCTTGCGGCGCAAGGGTTTTCGGCTGTACATTCTTTGATTTTCCTCTTTGTACACTTTCCACAAAAAAATGACGGATCCGGCCCCGCTTCCCGCCCTGCGGCGCCCCCTGGGGAGACCGGCTGTCCCGGAGCGGATTCATTTCGGGATTCTTGTATTGCCTGCAAAGCCGAAAGACGCTCAGTTGGAACAGGGGGCCGCTGTCTCCAGGCAGCCCGTCTTCCCTCGCCCTGCGGCCGCAGCGGACTTTCCTCCCGCCCATTTGGGCCCGGAAGGCCCCTCTGTGCTTTCTGACGGAAAGCGCCCGGGCGGGGCCAGGACGTTTTCCTGTGACTCCCGGACCGGAATTCCGCCGTCTCCTTCTCCGCGGACGGCGTTCCGTCTCTGAAATCGCCTGCAGCCATGGCCCTCCGAGGCAGACCGGAAGCGCAGGCTCTGGCGCAGTCCTGCCGCCGCTCGCTTCTCCCGCTCGGATGACGGTTCCCGTCGCCCAGACTGCAAAAGCCCCGGCAGCTCCTCGGGCGGCGGCCCCTCTCAGGGCCATTCCACCCGGAAGTCCCGCAGGAACATGGGCATCATGGAGCGGCCCATCTGCAGCAGGGAGTACTCTCCCCCGGCCAGGCACCAGTCGTAGAGGAGGGCCCGCTCGCACAGGGCGTAGACCCGCACCATCTCGCTGATGGTCACGTCGCCCCGCAGTTCGCCCCGCTCCTGCCCCTCCCGCACGATCTGCCGCAGCAGCTTGTAGTAGATGCGGTTGTGGTCCAGCAGGCTCCGGTCCCCCCGGGTCACCAGCTGGGAGGCGTACATGCGGGCCACCAGGTCCAGGGAGATGGAGTTCTCGATCATGGCGAACAGCTCCCGGTTCAGGTACATCAGCTGCTCGAAGCGGTTCATCTCCGGATCCATGGTCTCCATCAGCTGCTCGTACTTCTCATCGAAAACGCTGGAGAGGGTGCCCACCAGGGCCTCCTTCCCCGTAAAGTAGTGGTAGAAGGAGCCCCGGGAGGTGCCGGACTCCCGGATGATCTCCTCCACGGTGGTGTCCTCGTATCCCTGGCGGTAGAACAGACGCCAGGCCGCGTCGATGATTCTCCCCCGGGTGTTTTTGGGCTGCCGCTTCGCCATGTCTGTCCCGCCTTTCCAGGGGCTTGCCGCGCAGGGCCTTCTGGCCCTCTCCGCCTCCGGCGAAGGCCCCCGTTTTCCCTATTATCTGCAATTTCGCCCCCTCCGTCAATCATTTTTCCGGCCCACCTTACAATTTACAAGGGCCGGAGGCCGTGCTAAAATGGGGCCGTGAATCGACAGAGGGGAGGAACCGCCATGGCCGGCCACTTTTTTCCCATGATCGCCCGCATGCGTTATATCAGCCGCTGGGGCCTCATGCGCAACACCTTCGAGGAAAACATCCAGGAGCATTCCCACCAGGTGGCGGTGCTGGCCCACGCCCTGGCGGTCATCGAGAACCGCTACTTCGGCGGAACCGTGGACCCCGGCGCGGTGGCGGTGGCCGCCCTCTACCACGACGCCAGCGAAATCCTCACCGGAGACATGCCGACCCCCATCAAGTACGACAACCCCGCCATCCGCGACGCCTACAAGGCGGTGGAACACGTGGCGGAGCAGAAACTGCTCTCCATGCTCCCGGAGGACCTGCGGCCGGACTTCGAGCCCATCCTCACCATCCCGGACCTCCACATCCATGCCCTGGTGAAGGCGGCGGACAAGCTCTCCGCCTACCTCAAGTGCGTGGAGGAGGTGAAGGCGGGCAACGCCGAGTTCCGCAAGGCCAAAGAGCAGACCTGGGACGCCCTGTGTCAGAAGCCCCTCCCCGCCCTCCGGTACTTCATGGACCACTTCCTGGCGGGCTACGAGCTGACCCTGGACGAACTGAACTGAGGGACCCAGCGTCCCGGAAAGAAAGGAATCCGATTTCCCCATGAAAGCCATCATCACCGTCATCGGCAGGGACCAGGTTGGCATCATCGCCGGCGTCTGTTCCCTGCTCTCCGCCCGGAACATCAACATCCTGGATATCTCCCAGACCGTCCTGCAGGAGTACCTCACCATGGTCATGCTGGTTGACATGACCCTCTGCGAGCAGCCCTTCGGGGACGTGGCGGACTCCCTGACCCGCGCCGGCGAGGAGCGGGGCCTCTCCATCCGCATCCAGCGGGAGGATATCTTCAACGCCATCAACCGCATCTGAGAACGGGGGACTCCAGCCATGCTCAACCAGAACGAGATCCTTCAGACCCTCGCCATGATCGACCAGCAGCACCTGGACGTGCGCACCATCACCATGGGCATCTCCCTGCTCTCCTGCGCCCACAGCGACGTCCATACCGCCTGCGACCGCATCTACGACAAGATCACCCGCTATGCGGAGAAGCTGGTCCCCACCGGGGAGGCCATCGAACGGGAGTTCGGGATCCCCATCGTCAACAAGCGCATCTCCGTCACCCCCATCGCCCTGGTGGCGGCGGCCTCGGAGACGGACAGCTACGTTCCCTTCGCCCAGGCCCTGGACCGGGCCGCCCACACCTGCGGCGTCAACTTCATCGGCGGCTTCTCCGCCCTGGTGCAGAAGGGCATGACCGACGCGGACCGCATTCTCATAGACTCCATCCCGGAGGCTCTCGCCACTACGGACGTGGTGTGCTCCTCCGTCAACGTGGGCTCCACCAAGGCCGGCATAGACATGGACGCCGTAGCGCTCATGGGCCGCACCATCAAGGACCTCGCGGCCCGCACCGCGGATAAGGGCGGCTTCGGCTGCGCCAAGCTGGTGGTTTTCTGCAACGCCGTCGAGGACAACCCCTTCATGGCGGGCGCCTTCCACGGCGTGGGCGAGCCGGAGCGGGTCATCAACGTGGGCGTCTCCGGTCCCGGCGTGGTGCACCACGCCCTTCAGGCCGTCCGGGGAAAGAGCTTCGACGTGCTGGCGGAGACCGTCAAGAAGACCGCCTTCCGCATCACCCGGGTGGGACAGCTGGTGGCCCAGGAGGCCTCCCGCCGTCTGAATACTCCCTTCGGCATCGTGGACCTCTCCCTGGCTCCCACCCCGGCCGTGGGCGACTCCGTCGCCCGCATTCTGGAGGAGATGGGCCTGGAGGTCTGCGGCACCCACGGCACCACCGCCGCCCTGGCTCTCCTGAACGACGCCGTCAAGAAGGGCGGCGTGATGGCCTCCTCCAGCGTCGGCGGTCTCTCCGGCGCCTTCATCCCCGTCAGCGAAGACGAAGGGATGATCGCCGCCGCCCGGGCCGGCGCCCTGACCCTGGATAAGCTGGAAGCCATGACCTGCGTGTGCTCCGTGGGCCTGGATATGATCGCCGTCCCCGGGGACACCACCGCGGAAACCCTCTCCGCCATCATCGCGGACGAGGCGGCCATCGGCATGATCAACTCCAAAACCACCGCCGTGCGTATCATTCCCGCTCCCGGCTGCCAGGTGGGAGACACCGTGGAATTCGGCGGGCTGCTGGGCTCCGCCCCGGTGCAGCCGGTCCACCCGTACTCCTCCGCGGCCTTTATCGCCCGGGGCGGCCGCATTCCCGCTCCCATGCACTCCCTGCGCAACTGACGCTCCCCCGCCCGGAGCGCTTCCGACCTTCCTTCCATCCCCGGAACCCGGCTTCCGGCACCTACCACAGAAAAGAGGCAAATCATCATGGAATTCCATGCCAACGAAGGCAAACAGGTCAACATCACCGCCTGCGGCAAGATCTGGGCCCGCCACGCCATCCAGACCCACTTCGTCGAAGTGGGCGAAAGCTATATCGACCTCATGGAGCGCTATGTCCGTCCCCTCTATCAGAAGGGGGACATCCTCTCCATGAGCGAAAAGGTCATCGCCTTGTGCCAGAAGCGGATTGTCACCGAGGCGGAGGTGAAGCCCGGGTTCTGGGCCAACGTCCTCTCCCGCTGCGTCCACCAGACCAGCGCCGGCCCGGGCATGGGCCTGCCGGTCAAGATGCAGTTCGCCATCAACGTCTGCGGCCTGCCCAAGGTGATCTGGGCCGCCATCTGCGCCGCCTTCGACAAGCTGCGGGGCGTGCACGGCACCTTCTACGAGATGCTGGGCCAGGAGGTCTCCGGCCTGGACGGCTTCTACGGCAACGACATCCCCGCCTACGCCCACATGGGCGTCCGGATCCCCGAGAATCCCGCCGGCGTCTGCGACGAGATCTACCAGAAGACCGGCATCGTCTCCATGATCGTGGACGCCAACGACCTCAACCAGGAGATGCTGGGCCACTGCTCCCAGCTCAAGCAGACCGACGAGCAGCTGCTGGACATCATCCGGGACAACCCCGCCGGCCAGGACCAGCAGTTCACCCCCTTCATCCTCTGCCGCCCCGTGGCGAACGCCTGATCCTCTCCGGATCCGGTCCGGGATACCCTCTCCGGAGGGTATCCCGCTTTTTGCAGGCGGACAGGGACCGCCTCCGGTTCCGGTTCCCCGTGCGAGCCGGCTCGCGCCCCGCAACGGCGGGTCCGGCAGGCCGGGATGGCAGGGGTTCTTCGGAGCCCCTTCGCACAGCGGTCTTCTGCTTCGCTTTTCGGAACACCCCTTGTCCGGACGGTTCTCCCGGAGTATAATGGGGCCACCGCCGGAGAACGGGTTTCCCGCTCCGGAGCCCGAGGCAACGAAGGTCCTCCTTCCAGGTCCCGGGGCAGCGATGGCATCCGGGCCGGGGACAGGATCATGCCCTCTCCCGCTTCTCCCGCGCGGCCCCTCTTTTTCCGGTATGGTTGCCCCGGAAATGCGGAACAATTTCTCTGGAGGTGATCGTCTGTGCGCACCGGTCTTCTGAGCTGGAAGGAACGGGGCTGGCTGTGGCTTCGGCTCGGCATCCGCCTGTTCCTGTTCTGCGCCGCCCTCTTTCTGCTGGGCCGCTTCGGCCGCCGGCTGCTCACCCTCTTCGGCCCCTTCCTGGCGGCCCTCGTGGCGGCCGCCCTCCTGGATCCCCTCATTCAGCGGCTCCAGCGGCGGACAGGCGGCTCCCGGAAGCTTCTCACCCTCGTGCTGCTGGTGGTGCTCCTGGGGGCGGTGGGCGGCCTTCTGGCCTGGCTCATCTACGCCGCCGGAAAGGAACTGGTCAGCCTGGCGGAGCACTGGGGCGACCTGCTCGCCACCGCGCAGAATGTGGTATCCCAGTTGGACGGTTTTCTGGATCAGCTGGCCTCCGCCCTGCCCTTTCCCCTGACTCCCCCGGACCAGTCCCTGCTGGACCGCCTGCTGGAGCTTCTCCAGGACGTGTCTCCGGACCTGGGCGGTCTGCTCACCACGGCGGGACAGCGGATGCGCTCCGTATCCTCCTTCCTGCTGGCGCTGGTCTTCTTCCTCATGGCCACCTACCTGCTGACGGCGGACTATCCCTACCTGCGCAGCCGGGCCGCCCGCAACATGAGCGACGGCGTGCTGGAGTTCTGCCGGCAGGTGCGGACCACGGCCATCGGGGCCTTCGGGGGCTACCTGCGGGCCCAGCTGCTTCTGACGGGCGGCGTCTTCCTCATTCTTCTGGCCGGCTTTCTTCTCACCCGCCAGGACTACGGTCTGCTGCTGGCGGTGGGTCTCGCCCTGCTGGACTTCATCCCCATCGTGGGCTCCGGCACCGTCATGGTGCCCTGGGCCCTGGTGGCCTTTTTCTCCGGGGACCTGCGCAAGGCCCTGGGCCTGCTGGTCATCTGGGGCATCATTGTCCTCTTCCGCCGGGTGGCGGAGCCCAAGTTCGTGGGAGATCAGACGGGGCTCAGTCCCCTTCTCACCCTCCTCAGCATCTATGTCGGCATGAAAGTGGCCGGGGTTCCCGGCATGATTCTCGCCCCCATTCTGGTGCTGATGTGCCTCAATCTGGCGGGCATGGGGGTCTTCCGGGGCCTCCGCCTGGACCTGGAGGCGGCCTGGCGGGACGTGGCCGCCATCCTCTCCCGCCGGCCGGGCGAGAGCTGAGCCGTCACAAAAGCTTTCCAGAATGTTCATATTTGCCATCGGAATTCTTCACACTTCGGACACAAAACGCTCCTATCATACAGACATCACGAAAGGCAAGAAGCCCATCGGTTCTGAAAGGAGCGTTTTGAATATGTTCACCAGCCAATTCTTCCATCACGGTTCCAGCCGTCCCGCGGATCCGGAGCAGTTCGGCTCCCCCGACCTGTCCGCCTCTGTCTCCTCCCCGAAAAAGCGTCCCGCCGCCCGCCGGGCAGCGGCTCTGGTTCTGGCCTGCGCCCTGGTGGGCGGGGGCTGCGGCCTGGGAGGCGCCGCCCTGCAGGATCACTTCTCCGCGCCGGACCCCTCCGCTCCCCAGACCAGCGCCCTCAAGGTGGAGACCGTCCGCAATACGAACAACGGCAAGGCCATGACCCCGGAGGAACTGTACGCCGCCAACCTGCCCTCCTGCGTAGGCATCACGGTCTCCACCACGGTCAACATCTTCGGCCAGACCACCACCTCCGCCGCCTCCGGTTCCGGGTTCGTCCTCACGGAGGATGGATATATCGCCACGAACTACCACGTCATTGAGAGCGCGGTCGGAAACTCCTCCGTCGATATCCAGGTGGCCTTCGCCAGCGGCGAGAAGTACACCGCCACGCTGGTGGGCGGCGAGAAGGACAACGACGTGGCGGTGCTGAAGATCGACGCCACCGGCCTCACCCCCGTCACCCTGGGCGACAGCGACTCCCTGGTGGTCGGCCAGGCCGTGTACACGATCGGCAACCCCCTGGGCGAGCTGACCTACTCCCTGACGGACGGCATGGTCTCCGCCCTGGATCGCCTCATCACCACCGGCAGCCAGGAGAACGGCCAGACCGTGGAGACCACCCTCAACGTGCTGCAGACCAACTGCGCCATTAACCCCGGCAACTCCGGCGGCCCCCTGTTCAACGCCTATGGGGACGTGATCGGCATCACCACCGCCAAGTACACGGAGGCGGAATCCGGCGTCAGCGCCGAGGGTCTGGGCTTCGCCCTCCCCATCAATGACGTCAAGGACATCATCTCGGATCTCATCCAGCACGGCTACGTGACCGGCAAGCCCTACCTGGGCATCCGGGCCAGCAACGTCACCGAGGAGATCCAGCGCTACGGCATCCCCGCCGGCGCCGTGGTGGAGTCCGTGGCGGACGGCTCCTGCGCCCAGAAGGCCGGCCTCCAGGTGAACGACATCATCACCGCCATTGACGACACCGCCATCGACTCCTCCAGCGCGCTCTCCGCCGCCCTGTCTGCGGACTACCGGGCGGGAGATACCGTCACCCTGAAGATCTACCGTCAGCAGCAGGAGATGGAGCTCAAGGTGACCCTGGACGAGAAAAACGAGCAGACCGTAGCCAGTAACCAGACTCCGGAAGTCCAGGAACCCGAGCAGCAGGTCTGGAATCCCTACGACTACGCCTGGCGGAGCTGAGCCCGCCCCGTCCTTTCCGGAAGCTCTCCGGGCGGCCAGCCGCCGCCCGGGCCTGACGCCTGATCTTTCGGCGCTCGCAACGGGCCCGTTCCCTTCGCCCCCTTCTCCGGGGGCCTCCCGGATCCCATCCGGGAAAGTTTAAAAGTTTTCCCGTTTTTCTTCATACTTTCTTCATATTTGGAATGTATCATCACCATCAGCAAGAGGGAGAGACCTTCGAAAGGAGAGGTTCTACAATGGATGACAACAACCTGTACAGCAGCGAGAACGACGGATACCGGGGCTATGAAGGCTATATGGACCCCGGCCTGATCCCGGATCCCAACGCCGGCGCCCAGAGCGCCCCCGGCAGCGGCACCTCTGGCGCCCCCACCGGCGGAACCTACGGAGCGCCGGGCGGCAGCGCCTATGGCGCTCCCAACAGCGGCGGGTACGGTTCTACCACCGGCAGCTACAGCGCTCCTGGCGGTGACGCCTACGGTTCCCCCAGTGGCGGCTACAGCGCTCCTGGCGGCAACGCCTACGGCTCCCCCAGCGGTGGCTACACCGCTCCCGGCGGCAACGCCTACGGTTCCCCCACCGGCGGCACGTACAACGCCCCCGGCGGCGACGCGTACAGCGCGACCCCCGACGGCGCATACACCGCGCCCGGCGGCGGTCCCATGATGCCTCCTCCGAAGAAGGCCAAAGGCGGCGCCCGCAGGGTCATCGCCCTGGTTCTGGCCTGCGCCCTGGTGGGCGGCGGCTGCGGCGTGGGCGGAGCCTTCGCCTACAGCCACCTGCGTCCCCGGGAGACCACCACGATCAACGAAGTGGAGCGGCCCAAGGTCGAGACCGTCCTCAACACGAACGACGGCAAGGTCATGACCCCGGAGCAGCTCTACGCCGCCAACCTGCCCTCCTGCGTGGGCATTACGGTCTCCACCACCGTGAACATCTACGGCCGGACCACCACCTCCGCCGCCTCCGGTTCCGGCTTCATCCTCACTGAGGACGGCTACATCGCCACGAACTACCACGTCATTGAAGAGGCCGTCAGCGACGACACCGTGGATATCCAGGTCTCCCTCTCGGACGACCAGAAGTTCACGGCTACCCTGGTGGGCGGCGAGAAGGACAACGACGTGGCGGTGCTGAAGATTGACGCCACCGGCCTCACCCCGGTTACCCTGGGCGACAGCGACAAACTGGTCGTCGGCCAGTCCGTCTACGCCATCGGCAACCCCCTGGGCGAGCTGACCTTCACCTTCACGGACGGCATGGTTTCCGCCCTGGACCGTCTGATCACCACCTCCAGCCAGGAGAACGGCCGGACCGTGGAGACCACCCTCAACGTGCTGCAGACCAACTGCGCCATCAACCCCGGCAACTCCGGCGGCCCCCTGTTTAACGCCTACGGCGACGTGATCGGCATCACCACCGCCAAGTACACGGAGTCCCAGTCCGGCGTCAACGCCGAGGGCCTGGGCTTCGCCCTCCCCATTAACGACATCAAGACCATCCTGGCGGACCTCATCCAGCACGGCTATGTCACCGGCAAGCCCTACCTGGGCGTTCAGGTCACCAATGTGACAGAAGAGATCCAGCGCTACGGCATCCCCGCCGGCGCCGTGGTGGACTACGTGGCGGAAGGCTCCTGCGCCGAGAAGGCTGGCGTCCAGGTCGACGACATCATCACCGCCATCGACGACACCGCCATCGACTCCTCCTCCGCGCTCTCCGCCGCCCTCTCCGCCAACTACAAGGCCGGCGACACCATCACCCTCAAGATCTACCGCCAGCAGCAGGAGATGGAGCTCAAGGTAACCCTGGACGAGAAGAACGAGGAGACCGAGAGCAACAACTCCCCGGACAAGAATCCGAACCAGCAGCAGCAACAGCAACAGCCGGACAGCGGCTATGGCAATGGTGGCTATGGCAACGGCGGCGGCTACTATGAGTGGCCCTTCGGCAGCATCTTCGGCTGGTAAGCCATTCCCCTGATCCCGGCACACCTTAAAAAAGAATACGAGGGCCGTCCCCCGCCTGTGGCAACCCCACGGGAGGGAGACGGCCCTCTTTATGTGCCCCGAGGCGGAAAAGGCCCGCCGGATACTTTGCGCCGGTTTCTCTCGAACCGATGGATTCCGTACGGATTTCAGCCGGATCTCCGCGGAGCGGGACCGTTTCTTCCGGATTCTCTGTCGTGCCCCGCTTCACAGGACGCCCAGATGCTCCAGCAGGATCTTCGTCCCCATGCCGATGAGGATCAGGCCGCCGGCCACCTCCG
>CANRFA010000021.1 GCA_947629775.1 uncultured Oscillospiraceae bacterium | reverse complement strand
GCCGTCATGCGGTTGACGAGCCCGCTGACCCAGCGGCCCGGCGGATAGCGCAGACGGCCGGGAACCGGGAAGACGGAGTGGCGGGTGGAGATCACCGGAACCCGGCAGGAGCGGGCGGCGATACGCCCCGAGAGAGCGCCGTGGGTGTGGACCAGGTCCGGTTTCAGCTCCCGGATGACGGCTTTCAGGGCCTTTACGTCGTCCCGGTGATAGGTGCGGTCGGCGAAGCCGACCACCTCGTGGACCTCGGCGCCCGCCTCCCGGAGAGGCTCCTCCAGGAGGCTGCCCTCCGGAATGGCGGCCAGGATCTGAAAGCGGCTGGTGTCCGCGCAGCGCAGGTAGTGGAGGATGTAGCGGCCGGCGCCGCCGATGTTGGTATCGCTGACAATATGAAGGATTCGAATCATGGATGGCAAATCTCCCTGGTCCGTCCCTTCCGCGCGAAAGGCGCAGAGGGAACAGGGACCGCACAGATGGAAAGGTACGGAACGCGCGGGCTCAGGCCCGGCTGAGAACGGAACGGTAGACGGATTCTATGTTGGACGCGAGGATCTCGCCGGTGAAGCGTTCCCGGAAGATCTCGCCGGCCCGCTTCCCCATGGAGGCCAGCCGGTCCGGAGCGTCCATCAGCGACGCGAGAGCGGCGGCCAGCGCGGAGCTGTCCCGGACGGGGAAGATCAGGCCGTTTTCGCCATCGTCCACCAGACAGGGGTTTCCCCCGTAGCTGCTGACAACCGCGGGGAGGTTCATGCTGAAGCCCTCCAGAATGGAGAGCGAGGAGGTCTCGGTACCGTAGGACGCGTTCAGCTGCACGTCCAGCAGGGAGAGAAATCCGCTCACGTCGGAGACGAAGCCCGGGAAGCGGACATGGTCCTGCAGGTGAAGGCTGGCGGCATGGCTGCGGATTTCCGCCTCGAAGCTCCCTGAGCCGGCGATCAGAAGCTGGAAGTCCCGGCCCTGATCGGCGAGAATTTTCGCCGCGTCCAGAATGTCCAGATGCCCTTTGTAGGGTTCCAGCCGGGCCAGAATTCCCATGGTGAACACACCGGGACGCAGGTTCCACGCCTCCCGGAGCGCGGCGCATTCCTCGGGACTTTTCCGGGGAACCGGCGCCACGCCGTTCATCATGGTGGTGATGCGTTTCGGCGAGATGCCGGCGTCCGTCAGGTTCTGCGCCGCGGCGGGGCTGACTGCGATAATATGGTCCGCGTAGTGCTCGTTGAAGAGTTTGTTGACCCAGCGTCCTGGGGGATAGCGGAGTTTTGCGGAGACCGGGAAAGCGGAGTGGCGGGTGTAGATCACCTTCACGCCGCACCGCCGCCCGGCGATGCGCCCGGAGAGGGCGCCGTGGGTGTGGACGATGTCCGGTTTCAGCTTCCGGATGAGGGCGATCAGGGTTTTCACATCGTCCTTGTGGTAGGAGCGGTCCGTCAGGCCGTTTACCTGGAAGATGCGGACCTTCTGCTTCTGCAGCTCCGGAATCAGAAGGCTGCCCTTCGGGAGGGCCACCATGGTCTCAAACTGCGCGCGGTCTGAAAACTGAAGGTAGTTGAGAATGACCCGTCCGGCGCCCCCGATGTTGGTATCGCTGATGATATTCAGTACGCGGATCAATTCAGAACACCTCCCCTGGCAAGTTTATCCCGCCGGGCCGCCAGAGCTCCCATGGCCAGATAGCACCAGAAGAAAAACATGAGGCGGTAATTGTAGAAGGAGTAATCCGTCATGGCCTGCACCAGAAAGCCGGTCACGCCGCAGGTGATGGCGATCTGCAGCATGCGGGAGTCCTGGTTTTTCTCCTGGCTCAGAGCGCTGCACATCATGCGGTAGAAGACGAAGAGCAGGATCACAAAGACCAGAAGAGCGGCGATGCCGGCGTCGCAGACAATCTGCAGAAACAGGTTGTGGGAGTGGGGCGCCTGGATGGCGTTGAGGCTGTAGGCCGGATAGACCATATTGAAGGCGCCGTCTCCGGGGCCGATGCCGCAAAGCCAGTAGTCCTTCAGCATGGCCAGGGTTCCCATCCAGATGTAGACCCGGTAGGATGTGGAGGCGTCCTTCAGATTCCCAATGCTGGTGAAGCGTTCGACAATGGATTCCGGCATCACGAAGTAGAGAGCGATGAGGGCGAAGGGAGCCAGAAGAATCAGCCGGGGTTTCAGGAAGAGGACGAACAGAGCGCCGGCGAACAGCAGGCCCAGCCAGGCGCCGCGGGACATGGTGAGAATCATGCACAGGCACATGACGCCGCACGCGCAGAGCCAGCCGATCCGCTGTTTCAGGTCCTTCGCGGAGAGAAGCTTCGCGCCCCCCAGAGGAATCACGAGCGTCATGTACTGCCCCAGCATGTTGGGGTTGTCCAGCGTGGAATAGGAGCGGTAGCTGATGGTGGAGAACATGTCGTTGTCTACCCAGGCCTTGGACTGATAGCCCCAGCGGAACACGTACTGGAGAATGCCGAAGAGAGAGATCACGATGGCGGCCGCCAGAACCAGATTGATCAGCATGTCCAGCTGACTGCGACGGGTGACCGCGTTGTAGAGGACGTAGGCGTAGAGCAGAAGACCGATGGTCAGCAGACCGGGCTGCAGGCTGCTTTTGAGGTCCACGGAAAAGAAGGTGCCGACCAGATACACCGCGCCGTAGAGGAGAATGTAGCGGTTGATGGGGGACCAAACCAGACGGCGCTTCCGGTCCCGGACCAGAGCCAGGAGCAGGGCGGCGTAGCCGATCAGGCAGAAGCCGAGCACCACCAGGGAGTCCCGCCAGACGCAGAAGGCGGGGGCGATGACCACGGGGAGCACGCACCACGCCCAGGTCTGCGTGAAAACGCTGCCGTCAAAGACACGCTCCAGCCGGAACTTCTGGTAGACCCAGCGAAGGGCGCCGAGGATAATGGTCCAGAGCTGGTAGAAGACGCTGGTTTCCGAGAGCGACTTTCCCCAGAGGGTTGGGTTCAGGAACCAGTGGATGATCCGGCTCTGACCCCACTGCCTGCTTACCCAGTCGCACAGCCTGTTGACCGCCCGCCAGATGACGCTGGCGTTCAGTACCTGTTGTACCTGTTCCAAAGAGATCAGCCTCGCTTTCTGTTGGATATGGAGGAGAGCACCAGCCGGACCTCCTGCAGCCGGAAGACCGCCGCCAGAAGAACATAGATGGCAACGCCGGTCAGAGCGCTGCATCCAAGGGAGAGAACCTCGCCCATTTTTCCGGCGGGCAGGATTCCGGAGAGGGCGCGAAGAACCCACCAGGCGCCAAGACCGGTAGCCACGGAGGCCAGGACCATGCGGGCGAGATCCCACACCATGGAGGTGTCCAGAATCCCGGCGCCGCCGCGCTCCAGGGGAATCAGGAGGAGAATGGCGTAGAGGGTGGACGAGAGGGTGGAAGCCAGGGCCAGGCCGGTGATACCGAGGGGGCCGGTGAGCATGCGGCAGAGAACCAGATTGGAGAGAATGGAGAGAGCGCCGGCCACCAGAGGTCCCCGTCCGTCCTGGCGGGCGAAGTAAGCCCGGCTGAGGATGTTCTGTACGGCGTAGCCGGTCATGCCCAGGGAGAGCCAGAAGAGGGCCGTGGCGGTGATATCCACGGAGAAGGCGTCAAACTCGCCGCCGCCGTAGACCAGGGAGATCAGAGTATGGGAGACCGCCATCAGGCCCGCCGTCATGGGCAGGACGAAGAAGAGACTGGTGTGCATGGTCTGCCGCAGGGTGTCCCGGAAGGCGGTTTCGGCGCCGCCGGCGGTGAGCCGGGAGAGCCGGGGGAAAATGACGTTTGTGACCGAGAGGATGAAGACGCCGGTGATGACGAGATAGAGGTTGTTGGAGTATTCCATGACGGAAACC
This sequence comes from uncultured Oscillospiraceae bacterium, assembly GCA_947629775.1. Classification (GTDB taxonomy): domain Bacteria; phylum Bacillota; class Clostridia; order Oscillospirales; family Oscillospiraceae; genus Lawsonibacter. The sequence continues at coordinate 24,399 of CANRFA010000021.1, read as the reverse complement.
CCGCCTCCGTCCAGCAGCCGGGAGCCGAAGCGGGAACTGATGACCAGGTTGATGGGCTGCACCCAGGAGGACACCATCACCGGAGCCATGAGGGCCACCACCTTCTTCATACCCTCCGTGCGGAACTCCAGGCGGGGCCGATAGCGGAAACGGATCTGGCGCAGGGAGGGCGCATGAATGACGCCCTGCAGAAACCAGCCCACAAGATAGGCGACTGCCAGTCCGTAAATGCCCCAGATCCGGTCGAGGAAGAGGAAATAGCCGATGATGACCAGATTGGAGGCGGTGGACATGAGGGCCGGGGTAAAGAAGTGGTCCTGGGCCTGGAGAACGCCCACCAGCGAGAAGGCGATGCCGGAGAAGAAGACCGTGGGGAACATGACCCGGGTGAGGGAAGCGGCCAGAGCCACCGTGTTGGGGTCGCTGTAGTCGGCGAAGAGGGCCACAAGGGGGCCGGGAAAGGCCATGCCCAGCAGAGAGAGGGCGGCGGTCACCAGGCCGATGAGGGTGATAAAGGCGCAGGCGAAGCGGTGGGCCTCCTCCTTTCCCTTCTTTTCCAGATACTCGCTGAAGACAGGGATGAAGCAGGACGCCACCGCGGAGGCGAAGACGGCGTCGAAGAATACCCGGGGGATCCGGCTGGCGGTAAAGAAGGCGCTGGCCTCCATGCCGACGCTGTAATGGATGGCGAGCAGACGGTCCCGGTAGAGACCCAGCACCTTCCCGATCAGGGTGACCAGCATCACCACGCCGATGGTTCGGGCTGCGTTGGACTGTTTTTCCTCCAAAGCGGGCGGCCTCCTTTCTGTCAGACCTGCAAAGCGCCCCTATTCTACACCATGGAATCGAACATTTCAACCGAAATCTCCGAGGATTCACACCCTGTTCACAGATGAACAGATAGCCTGAAAAGGAGAGAGGCGGTTACGCCACTTTTTCCATTTTTACCATTGAAAGGGGAAGGCGGACCTGTTATAATGAGGCTGACGTACCGGAACTGCCCGCTCCGGACGGGAGGCCTTTCCATGCTCCGGGGAAAGGCTCAAGACGCACGGAAGAAAGGAAACAACATGGAAAACAGAATCTCCCGGATGCTGCGCCGTGTGACGGCGCTCGTGCTGGTCCTTGCGCTGACGGTTTCCCCCGCTCTGGCGGCCGCAGGGACGAACAAGCTGAAGGCAACCACGAATCTGGTGGATGGATTGCGCTTCCAGAACACCATTTCGACCAACAATTCCAACCGGATCGAGAGCTTCTCCTTCGAACTGGATAAGGAGAGCGAGGCGGAAGCCATTCTGGTCCAGGGTTCAGGCTCTATCTACGGGGCCGCCACGATCAGCAAGGCGGTCTCTGTGGGACAGAACATGGGGTATCAGGTGCTGGGCGCCATCAATACGGACTTCTTCTCGACGAAGACGGGCGTGCCGCTGGGAATTTCCATCGAAGGCGGTGTCTACAAGTCCTGCACGGAAGGCGAAGCGGCCATGACGATCTCGGACGGGACGATTTCTCTGGTGGAGTCCCCCAAGGTGAGTCTCTTCCTCACCAATAACCGCACCAGCGTGCAGACCGTGCCGCAGTTTTTCAACAAGCGCAGAGAGGACACCGGAGGCGTGTATCTGCTGAACCGGGACTTCTCTTCCTCGAATACGCACACGAGTACGCCGGGCTGGTTTGTCCGGATGAAGCTGGTGGAGGAGGATCGGGGTCGTACCCTCTCCGTGAACGGCGTCCTGAATCTGGAAGTGACGGAAAAGATTCAGGGGAATCAGGCCATCGAACTGCAACCGGATGAATATGTGCTGACCGCCGCGAATGAGTGCGGCTACGGCGAGGTCTTCGATTCCTATGAGGTGGGCGACCGCGTCACTCTCCAGACCATCTGCACGGACGACGCCCTCCTCAAGGCCCAGTGGGCCGGCGGCGTGGGCGACATCATGGTGCGGGACGGCGCCGTCACCAGCAGTTCCAACTGGACCTACAAGAGCGGCCGGGCGCCCCGTACGGCTCTTGGCGTAAAGGAAGACGGCACTCTGGTGCTCTACGCCGTAGACGGCCGGCAGTCCGGCTACTCCTCCGGCCTGACCGAACAGGATCTGGCGGAAGAGATGCGGGACCGGGGCTGCTCCTGGGCCGTGAATCTGGACGGCGGCGGTTCCACCGCCATCAGCGTGTGGCTGCCTGGGAAGACCGGGCCCACCATCCGCAACATCCCCTCGGACGGCGCTCCCCGCAGCTGCGCTACATACCTGCTGCTGGTGACCGATCAGGCCGGAAACGGCCAGCCGGACCGCCTCGCTCTGGCGGATGACGGGACCGTCGTTCTGACGGGTTCCAGCGTCCACCTGCCGGACGTGGTGGTGCTGGACAGCGGAATGAACCGGGTGGAGGTGCCCCTGACGGCCCTCAGCATCTCCTCCAGCCAGAATCTGGGGACCATTGACAACGAGGTCTATCACGCCGGCGCGACGGCGGGGACCGACGACATCTATCTGAACGACTGGAATCTGGACATCTATGGCCAGGGTCAGATCCACGTGGTGGACGCCCTCTCCACCTTTACGGTCTCCCGGCAGGGCAGCACCAGCGCCGTCACGAGTCTCTCCGTAAAACCGGGCGATACCGTACAGCTGGCGGTGTCCGGCACCTACTGGAGCCGCACCGCCCTCCGGGATTTCGGCGGAGTGAAATGGACCTCCACGGGGGATGCGGGAACCGTGGACGCCAACGGCCTCTACACGGCCCCGAAGTCCGGCGCCGGGGGCACGCTTACCGCCTCGGCGGGCGGTCTGTCCCAGAAAATCCAGGTGACCCTGGGCAGTACCTTCAAGGACGTGCCCGCCTCTCACTGGGCCTATGACGCGGTGCAGTACTGCTACGACAACGGCATCGTCAACGGCATTGGAGACGGCATGTTCGGCATCTCTCAGAACATCCGCCGCTGCGACTTCGTGCTGATGATCTATAATGCAATGAAGAAGCCCGCCCACAGCGGCAAGACCACCTTCTCGGATGTGAAGTCGACGGACTACTACTATGACGGCGTCTGCTGGGGCGCCGAGAACGGAATCATCAACGGCCCAGGCGACGGAACCTTCAATCCCACCGGAATCATGACGCGGGAACAGGCGTTTACCATCCTCAACCGGGCCATGCCTCTTCTGGGCAAGACTCTGCCGGTGGGCAACATCGGGGATCTGAGCCGCTTCGCGGACTACGGCCAGATCGCGGACTACGCCCTCGGCCATACGGCCACTCTGGTGGGCTCCGGCCTCGTCCAGGGCAGCGGCGACCGTCTGAACCCGAAGAACACCCTCAGCCGGGGCGAGATGGCGGAAATGCTCCGCAACGCCCTGACCTTCCAGCCCTCCGAACAGACGGAGCCGGAGACCCCCGGAACCCAGGAACCCACGACCCCGGAGAACCCGGGAGGCCAGGAGCCCACGACTCCGGAGAATCCGGGAGGCCAGGAGCCCACGACTCCGGAGAATCCGGGAGGCCAGGAGCCCACGACTCCGGAGAACCCCGGAACCCAGGAGCCGACAACTCCTGAGAACCCCGGCACCCAGGAACCGGAGGATCCCGGCACGCAGCAGCCTCTGGATCCCAACCGCTACACGATTGCGCTCAACCGGCAGGACATGACCCTGACGTCCGGCGAGAGCTTCGCGCTGACCGCGACGCTGACGCCGGTTCCCACCAGCGGCATTCTCACCTGGACCTGCAGCGATCCCACCGTGGCGGCCATCACCTCCAACGGAGTGGTGACAAACCTCTCCACCCGCTCGAAGGCCGTAGCGGTGACCGTGACGGCCAACTGGGGCGGCCTTACCGCCACGTGCATTGTGCGCTGCCGTCCGGCCAAACAGATCGGAACCGTGATTGACGCCCAGAACGGGCTGAACGTGCGCTCCGGTCCCGGTACGGAGAACGCCAAAACAGGCAGCCTGCAGACCGGAAACTGCGTGGTGGTCCTGGGAGAGGAGGACGGCTGGTATCACATCCTCTATCTGACGCCGGACAACCAGGCGGCGATCGGCTATGTCATGGGCAACTACCTGAACGTCACCGACAACGAATCCTGAATCACTTTGGCGCCGCCGGACGGGGATCCTTTTCCCCCCGGCGGCGCCGGTTTCCGCTTTGACTGCTTCTGAGCCGGTTGCTTCGCCATGAGAGAGACGAAGCCCTGTGGGGGCGCGGCAGTACAGGGAATCCCGCCCGAGGAGGATCGTGGCGGACCTGGAGGAGCGCGGAGCGGATCCGGCTGATGGCGGACGGCGCGGAAAAAAGGCGGAAAGTTCGAAAAATTCCTCTTGACAGGACTGCCTCTTTCCTGTAGAATACAAAAACCAAAGGCGAAGAAGGGAAGAAAGACAGGAGCGGCGCGCTCAGAGAACCGGCGGTTGGTGCGAGCCGGCGCGAGTCCCCTGTGTCATACTGGTCCCCGAGCTGTCTGCCTGAACCGCAGTAGGGCAGAACGTGTGGTCACGTTACAGGCCGGAGCCTTGCTGGAGGCTTTGAGGGCCGTACGGGAAACCGGCGGCTGAACAGGGTGGTACCGCGTGCTGTTTTCACGCCCCTGACCTTATTTTCGAAGGTCAAGGGCGTTTTGTGTTCCCTATGACCGTGAGGAGGATTCTTTATCATGACAAAACCCGGATTCCAGAAATACATCCCCTTCCAGCCTCAGCCGATCGAGCACCGCACCTGGCCGGATCGGGTCATCACGAAGGCCCCCATCTGGTGCTCCGTCGACCTGCGGGACGGCAACCAGGCGCTGGTGGACCCCATGAACCTCCAGGAGAAGCTGGAGTACTTCCACACTCTGCTGGACATCGGCGTCAAGGAGATCGAGATCGGCTTCCCCTCCGCCAGCGAGACGGAGTATGAAATCTGCCGGGAACTGATCGAGGGCGGCCACATTCCGGACGACGTGACCATCCAGGTGCTGGTCCAGGCCAGGGAGCACCTCATCAAGAAGACCTTTGAAGCCATTCAGGGCGCGAAGCACGTGATCTTCCACTTCTACAACTCCACCTCCACCCTCCAGCGGAAGGTGGTCTTCCACACCGATGTGGAGGGCGTGAAGAAGATCGCCGTGGATGCGGCGAAGCTGATCTACGAGCTGTCCCAGGATGCCATCGCCGCCGGTATGGACCTGCGCTACGAGTACTCTCCCGAGTCCTTCATGGGGACGGAGATGGACGCCGCCGTGGAGATCTGCCAGGCGGTGGTGGAGGCCATCCACGCCACGCCCGAGAAGCGCATCATCCTCAATCTGCCCACCACGGTGGAGAACTGCATGCCCAACCAGTTCGCGGACATGTTGGAGTACTTCATCCGCAAGCTGCCCAGCCGGGACTGCGCCATCATCTCCCTCCATCCCCACAACGACCGGGGCACCGGCGTGGCCACCACGGAGATGGGTCTGCTGGCCGGCGCCGAACGGGTGGAAGCCACCCTCTTCGGAAACGGCGAGCGCACCGGGAACGTGGATATGGTGACCCTCGCCATGAATATGTATACCCAGGGCGTGGATCCGAAGCTCGACTTCTCCAACATCAACCGCATCAAGGAGATGTACGAGCGCTGCACGAAGATGCCGGTGGGGGATCGGCAGCCCTATGTGGGCAAGCTGGTCTTCACCGCCTTCTCCGGCTCCCACCAGGACGCCATCAACAAGGGCGTACAGTACATGAAGTCCTCCGGCACCGAGTACTGGGAGATCCCCTATCTGCCCATCGATCCCGCCGATGTGGGCCGGGAGTACGAGCCCATCATCCGCATCAACTCCCAGTCCGGCAAGGGCGGCGCCGCCTATATCATGGAGCACGACTTCGGTTTCGATCTGCCCAAGGCCATGCATCCCGAGTTCGGCGCCATTGTCCAGAAGGAGACCGACCGGGTGGGCAAGGAGGTGCCCGCGCAGCGGGTCTACGAACTCTTCCACAAGGAGTACATCGAGGCGAATACGCCCTATCAGCTGGTCCGCCACACCTTTGTGGAGACGATCGACTCCGAGGGTCACTCCCACGTGGCGTTCCAGGGTACGCTCCGTCACACGGACACCGTCTTCGACGTGGCCGGCGAGGGCAACGGCCCCATCGATGCCTTCTTCAATGCCATCCGCGGCGAGAAGATCTCCCGCTTTGTGTTCCTGGACTACAAGTCCCACGCCATCACGGACGGTTCCGACTCCCAGGGCGTGGCCTATATCCTGCTGCAGGATCATCGCACCGGCCGCCTCTACTGGGGCGTCGGCCTCTCCCACAACATCAACCTGGCTCCTCTGCGCGCCATTCTTTCGGCGGTGAACCGGGCGAAGAACGACAAACGGTAAGCCGGTCCGCATGAATTCCGCTCCCTCTGCCTCGGCAGGGGGAGCTTTTTTTGAGCACAAAACCGGGCTGTCCCCGAAGGAACAGCCCGGCGGAGCGGTTATCCGCGTTTGCGAAGCAGAAAGGAGATGGCGAACCAGAGCGCCAGATAGAGCGTGATGGCCGCGCCGGCGGAGGCTCCTCCGTAATAGGAGGTCATGAGCCCGGCGATGCCGGCGAGAACGGCGCCCACGATGGAGAACATATGGTACTGCTGCATGTTGCGGGCCAGATTGCGGGCGGCGGCCGCGGGGAGTACCAGCAGAGAGTTGATCACCAGCAGGCCCACCCAGGTCATGGAGAGGGTGACCACGACGGCGATGGCCGCGGAGAAAGCGGTCTCCTGCCAGAAAACCCGGATTCCACGGCTGTCCGCCAGGGCCGGATGGACGGCGGAGAGCATCAGATGGTTGAAGGAGCCGGCCCAGAGCAGCAGCATCAGCAGGAGAATCAGGGCCAGAACTCCGATCATCCCCGGCTCCACGGAGAGAATGTCTCCCACCAGCAGGCTGTTGAACTTCGTAAAGGACCGGCCTCCGAGAGTGGAGATGAAGATTCCCAGAGCGACGGCGGTGGAGGAGAAGACCCCGATCACCGTATCGCTGGCCAGAGCGGAGCGGCGGCGGACCAGGTTGAACAGCAGCGCGAAGAGCAGAGAGAAGAGTACGGCCGCCCAGGTGGGTTCGTGAAACCCGCAGAGCGCGCCCACCGCCATGCCGGTGAAGGCGGAGTGGCCCAGGGCGTCGGAGAAGAAGGACATGCGGCTGTGGACCACCATGGTGGAGAGCAGGCCGAACAGGGGCGAGATGACCAGAACCGCCAGCAGGGCGTTTTTCATGAAAAACATGGAACCGGGGACTGCCCACTCGAAGGGGAGCAGGTCCACAAGGGCGTACCAGAGTCTCACGAGAGACCGCCTCCTTTCCCCATGCGCAGGTGGAAGGTATCGTAGAATTCCGGAGAGGACAGCACCTGTGAGGGGGTTCCCTCCTTCAGAACCTTTTTATTGAGGAGGATTACCTTGTCCGCGAACTGCCCCAGGGTGGCGAAGTCGTGGGTGGAGAGGAAGATGGAGAGATCGTACTGATTGCGCAGTTCGTCCAGCATCTCCAGCAGCTGATGCTCCCCTTCGATATCCACGCCGGAGAGGGGCTCGTCCAGGATCAGAATGTGGGGAACCGGTTCCAGGGCCAGGGCCAGCAGCACCCGCTGCAGCTGTCCGCCGGACAGGGCCCCCATGGGACGGTCCAGCAGATCCTCCCCGTGGACCCGGGACAGGGCGGCGGCCGCCTGAGCGCGGTACTTCGCCGGAATGGGAAGCCAGACCGGCCAGCGGGAGGTGGCGGCCAGGAAGAAGTCCAGGACCGAGACGGGATCTCCCCGGTCGAAGCTGGGAGATTGGGGGACATAGCCCACCAGGGGGCGGGTGCCCCCGATGATCTCTCCGTCCGCCAGCCGGATGGCGGGTCCGCCGACGGGGGAGAAGGTAATGGAGCCCTTATAAGGGATCTGTCCCAGGATACTGCGGAAAAGAGAGGACTTGCCGGCTCCGTTGGGGCCGATCAGGGCCACAATCTCCCCGCAATGGAGATGGAAGGAGACGTTCTCCAGAATGGAGTCCCCCTCCAGGCGGACGGTCAGCCCCTCCAGCCGCAGACAGCAGGAGTCCGAGCAGCCGCCCATCAGCTTTCCGTGGCGGATTTTTCTCATGAGATGGCCTCCTCTCCGCAAAATCCCTCTACAATGGCTTCCGCGTTCGCCCGCATGGCGTCCCGGTAGCGGGTCAGATCCAGGTCCGGGCCGTCCATGATCATGGACAGCCGGGCGACCGCGCATCCGGTTTCCCGGGAAATGGCCTTCGCCGTGGCGTCTGAGCCGTTGACTTCGGTAAAGATCACAGGCAGATGGTACTCCTTCACAAGTCCGGTGATCTCCACAATCTCCTTCGCGCTGGCCTCGCTGCCCGCCTCCTCTTCGATCGCTTTCAGAAGGGGCAGATCACAGGCGACACAGAAGTACTGAAAGCCGTCGTGGAAGGTGATCATTCCCCGGCCGGCTGCGGGAGCCAGCGCGCGCCGCAGTTCGTCATCCCACTGCTCCAGCAGGGCGCGGGTCTTTTCTTCGTTGGCCCGGTAGGTTTCCGCGTGGTCCGGATCCAGTGCGGAGAGCTCCCCCGCCAGAGTGGAGACCATCTGCTCAGCGTTTTGAGGATCCATCCAGATGTGAGGATCCCACTCGCCATGTTCGTGATCGTGGTCGTGCTCCTCTTCTTCCTCCAGCTCCGCGGTGTGCAGCAGAGAGATGCCCTGGGAGCAGTCGATGACCCGGGCGCTGGAGGTTGTGAGCGCGTCTTCCAGGAAGTCCTCCAGTCCCGCTCCATTGATGGCGATCACGTCCGCCCGATCCAGCCTCTTCATGTCGTTGACAGAGAGGGAGTAGTCGTGGAGGCAACTGGTTTCTCCTGTGTCCAGCCGCTCAATGGAGACCCCTTCCACGTTCTGACAGACCGCGGCGGCAAAGAGGGAGAGAGGGTAGGTTGTGGCGACCACCCGCAGCCGGACATTGTCCGGCGGAGCCGCCGCGCAGGCGGTCAGCAGCAGCAGCGGCAGAAGCAGGGACAGAACGCGCTTGCCCATGGGGAGACTCCCTTTCTCAGATCAGGTCCGAATATCTTACCACAGATGCGAAAAAATGTAAAATGGTTTCTGTCCGGCTGTCGGATGGCCCGGGACAGCGGAAGAACAGCGATCCGAGACCGGCGGTGCCTTCCGGACGGAGCACAGGGGAAGGCTGCAAACCGCTGGAGAGTGCGGTCAGGAAATCGGACAGAAGAGGAGCGTGGCGGAGGAAGCCGGTTCCACGGGCCAGGTTGAACGCGGTGCGGTCCCGTGCCCCAGCTGTCCTGCCGCGGGAGATGGACGAATGGACGGATGGACAGGCCTGCCGGGTGATTTCCCGGAAAGGAGACAGAACAGGCCAGTTGGGGTTCCGGAGATGCGTCACCTGCCGGGCTCCGGTTGCCGGAGTCCGTCATCCGCCACAAATGCCATCCGGAAGGGACAGTGGTTTTTGGAGCTTCCGGTCGGGAACCTGAAAAGCGGAAAACCGTCTAACTCTGTGACTGATGAATCCATGCTCCGAGGAGATGTCATATAAAGCGTATATGCCTGGGAGGCATTAACGACGTTCCCTTCGGGAGGAAGCTCGCGGGGCGGGAATCCAACCTGTTTCCGCGGAGAAGTTGGCCATGAAGGAGGTATGAGAGATGTCGACGAACAGAAAGAGGCTTCTGGTGGTGGTGTCAGCGGTTGTTCTGATTCTGGGGGTCAGCGTGGCCCTGTATGTGAGAGCCCTGAGAAAGGATACGGTCCCTCTCCCTGTGCTCATGTATCATCACCTGGACCAGGTTGCGGGCAACGACTGGGTAGTTACCCCGGAGCAGTTTGAAACCCAGATGCGGACCATTTCGGAGAACGGCTGGCACAGCGTGACCGTGGACCAGCTCATCGCCTGCGTCGACGAGGGCGCCGCGCTGCCGGAGAAGCCGGTTCTCATTACCTTTGACGATGGCTACACCAGCAATCTGGAGATTGCCGCCCCCATTCTCGAAAAGTATGGGCTCCACGGGGTGATTTTCGTAGTGGGAATCAATGCCGGGCAACAGTACTATGCGCATACGGGCGAACCGCTGACCCCTCCCAGGTTTGCGCTGGAGGAGGCGCGCGAATGGATCGATCGGGGCGTGATTGAGCTGGCCAGCCACACCTACGACATGCATCAGGATGCGTCTCAGGGGTGGAGCGGCCACGATGGGGTCCTGGCGAAAGAGGACGAGAGCGAAGAGGAGTATCGGCAGAAGCTCACCGATGATATGGAGAAGGAGCGGGCCCTGTTCCGGGAGAAGCTCGGCATCGGGTTCCAGGCCTTTTCGTTCCCCTTTGGGTTTTTCAACGAGAAGGCGGATGAGATTCTGAAATCCGAGGGGATCCGCCTCACGGTGACCACGAACTACGCGCCGAATCTGATCCGGAAGGGAGATCCGGATTCCCTGCATCTGCTGAATCGCTACACGATTACAGACCGCACCACCCCGGAAGAACTGCTTGGGCTCCTGAACTGGAAAAAGGGAGACATTGTGGAGAAGGTTCTCCGCCATCTCGGCATTAATGTATACTGATACTGAATAAAATCCGGCCTGCGGTGGACGCAGGCCGGATTCTTATTTTGCGGTTTTCTTTGGAGACAGCGCGCCGCGCAGCTGGTGCCAGAGGACACAGCAGAGAGTGCATCCGACGTAGATGAAGAGGAGGCGCCCCAGAAACAGGAAACTGATTCTCGCCTGGGGGAAAAGACCGGCGACGTAATTGTCATAAAAGGAGATGAAGAGGCTGTGGTAGAGGTAGATGGTGAAGCTGGCCCGGTCGACGCGGGACAGCCAGGCCGGCATGGTCCAGGTGATTTTTGTGGCGAGCCAGTAGAGAAAGAGAATGGAACTGAGGATATAGAGAAAGTGGAGTTCCTCCAGGAAGGGGGCGGGCTTGAGACCGGCGGCCCAGAGGCACGTGCAGATGGTGGTCGTGACGGTAAAGAAGACAAAGGCCCCGATTACCAGAGCCCGGCTGCGGTTGAGCTGGGCGATGAATTCGTCGTAGTGCAGGCCGACACAGCAGCCGGCGACGTAGTACACCAGGTAGGTAAGGAAGATCCGGTCCGTATAGGCGAAATTGGTCCCCGGACGAATGAACTCCAGGACCTCCGCGAAGTGCTGGGCGCTGAACCAGGTGATTCCGAGGGAGAAGAGCATCAGCATGCAGGAGGACCAGTGGCGGACCGCGTATTTGATGACCGGGGCCAGCAGGACGAACTGGAACATGGCAATCAGGAAGTAGAAAGGAGAGCTGATAGTGCCATGCAGCAGGTAATCAAAGAAGTCCTTCCAGGAAAACGGAAAATAGCGCAGACAGAAGACAAACCAGAGATAGTAGATCATTGTGGCGATGACGTAGGGAATCAGAAGCCCCTTAGCCCGTCCCTTCCAGTATTCCAGCGTGGTCGGCTCCCGGCGATGGGGGAGCATGAGCTTGACCCCGCTGATAAAGAAGAAGCCATACACAGACATGTAGGTCAGCCGCTGCAGCATGAAGACGAGCACATACTGCCAGGAACTGTGATCCAGTGTTGTGATGGGATGAGCCGAGCAATGGCTCCAGAGAACCATGGCGGTGAAGATCAGGTTGAGCCAGGTGAGCTCTGTTTTACGTTTCATGGAGAAGACCCCTTAGAGGACAATTTATCGGATGGAGGGATGGCCGCACGCGGACGCTCTGTCTCCGGAAGAGAGAGCCAAAGGAAGAATATGGGGTGCGTGAAAGAGGAAGGCCTCCGTCAGGCGAGGTTTCCATTCCCGGTCAGGTTCAGAAGCTGTCCGTAATCCCGGAGAACCAGAACCACATCCGGCTGATGGAGACGGATGTACTCCGGGAGCGTCATGGCGTTGTAGAAGCGGAAATCCAGACTGCGCATTTCGTCGAACTCGCCATAGAGGAGGGTCTCCGCCAGGTTGGTGAAGCTGTCTCCGACGATCAGCAGCGAGGGCAGTTCCGGTCGGTCCGTCTGAATCACGGTCTCGCTGATGTCGCCGCCCATGAAGAAGGTATAGGTGAGGTTCCCGGCGCTGTCCGGAGCCGGGGAGAAGAGAACGGGCTGCCCTTCCGCCGTGCAGTCCCAGTCCCAGCGGTGGAAGGGGATCGGATCCCGGCGTTCCGCATAGACAAGGGGCTGTTCGTTCCACATCCCGCAGATTTTGCGGTCGTAGGAACCGAGATACGATTCGGAGGCCGTCTCTGTCCGGAAGGCGTCCGCGTGGAAGAGGGGCGTGGTCCCGCCGGAATCCAGATGGACCCGCTCCAGAATGGCTTCGCAGGCGCTCATGCATCCGTCCAGACTCCAGTGGTGATCCGTGCGGGAGGTATACGAGGAGGGAGTTCCCTCCCGGGCCCACACTTCGCCGATATCCAGCCAGGAAACGCCCCGTTCGTCCAGGGCGGAGCAGAGGGCGCCTTTTTCCACGGCAGTCGTTTCATGCAGATTGTCCAGATACCAGGGGTAGTGATCCTCCAGCACCGAGCCGTGGGTGGGGACGAGGGCGTAGAGGAAGGTTCCTCCATAGCGTTCCGTGGCCTGCTGGACCCTGTCCAGCTGCCCGGAGACCCGGGAAGCGGCCTGCTGCGCGAGGGAAGCGTCCGGAACCTGATAGCCATCGCAGTTCAGGAGAAATTCCGGGTCCGTGACAGCGATTCCGTTGACGACCGGGCGGCGCAGCACATGGAGATCCGTCCAGGCCTTCAGCCGCAGGACCGTGTCGCGCAGAGGTGCGTGATCGCAGAACCAGGTTTCCAGTTCCTGAAACCAGCTTCCGTCGGAGAGGGTGTCGGCTTCGGCGTCCGGGTACGCGGCCAGAGACCGGAATTCATAGTAAGAGATCTGTTCCGCGTTTTGCCGGAGGAAAAAGCAGGTGGATACAGACAGGAGGACGGAAACGAACAGAAGCGAGAAGAGAATGCCGGCCGTTTTCAGCTGCATGGAGTGACGGCAGCTCATGGAGGGTCACCTCAGAAGTTGAAGTAGAGGAACGGATGGAAGGAACTTGTAATGATGCGCATATAGGAGAGAGCGAAGAGAGCCAGAGCGGCGAATTTGGGACACCAGATCCGGACGAGGCTGTTTCTGGCCAGCCTGGCCTCCAGCGCCTCCTTCCAGGGCAGGCAGGCCAGAATTCCGCAGACCCACTCGGGCCAGTACTCCACCAGGAAGTAGTATTCCTGGCCGCAGATCAGGGGCTTTCCGGCCAGACCCAGCATGCCGGACAGATAGGACAGCGCCAGGGAGAGGCTCTCCGCCCGGAAGAAAACCCAGCCCACGACCACGATGACCATGGTGACCAGCCACCGTCCGACCGCAGGGGCCTTCTTCACCAGGCCCGGCCAGAGGAACTTTTCCCCCAGCAGCAGAAGGCCGTACCAGGTCCCCCAGAGGATGAAGTTCCAGGCGGCGCCGTGCCAGAGGCCGGTGAGGGCCCAGACCACCAGGATGTTGCGCACGTGTTTCCAGAGAGACACCCGGGATCCGCCCAGCGGGATGTATACGTAGTCCCGGAACCAGGAGGAGAGGGAGATGTGCCAGCGCTTCCAGAACTCCGTGATGGAGCGGGAGATATAAGGATAGCGGAAGTTCTCTACGAAGTGGAACCCGAAGGCCCGTCCCAGCCCGATGGCCATGTCCGAGTAGCCGGAGAAGTCAAAGTAGATCTGCAGGGTGTAAGCGATGGCGCCCACCCAGGCGGCGGCGACGGAAAGAACGGCGGAGTCCGGCTCGAAGCAGGAGTCGGCGATGATCCCGAAGATATCCGCCAGCAGCACCTTCTTTGCCATCCCGAAGCAGAAGCGGACCATGCCGTCCGCAAAGTCCTCCAGGGTTTCCCGGTCCGCGTCGATCTCGGCGGCGATATCCACATAGCGGACGATGGGGCCGGCGATCAGCTGAGGAAAGAAGGAGATGTACAGGGCCAGCTTGAAGGGATTGCGCTGCAGGATGGAGGGGTTGCGGAAGGTGTCAATGAGGTAGCTCATGCCCTGAAAGGTAAAGAAGGAGATACCGATGGGCAGCACCACGTCCGGGATGGGAATCGGAAGCCCCAAGGCGTTGAGGTTGCGGGCCAGGAAGCCGGCGTACTTGAAACAGCCCAGCAGAAGCAGGTCCGCCGTGATGGTGAGCGTCAGGAAGGTCTTCCGGCGTTTCGGGAAGTAGACGAGCAGCATGGCGCCTGTGTAGTTGAAGAGGATGGAGGCGATGATGATCGGCAGGAGAGCCAGACCGCCGGCCCCATAGAACGCCAGGCTGAACACCAGCAGCACCAGATTGCGCCCCTGCCGGAGAGCGCGGGGAACGGCGTAATAGACGGCCAGCAGGGCGACGAGGGCCACAAAGATGAAGCTGTAGCTGGAAAAGACCATGGAGCGATTCCTCGTTTCTATGGGGATGACACAGATGCGGATCGGGCCGTGGAAGCCGTTTGGAGGAGGGCGGATGGACCCTGTGCGATGGAAGGACGGGATGATTCCCTGTATATTCCAGAATGTGGAACCGGTCTGCTGTCCCGTTCCTGTAGACTATAGACGGGATCCTGAAAGCAAAGTTCCTGAAGTCCGGCAGAAAAATTACAAATCCTACAAAAGAGTTACAAAGCGGTTACAATCCGTATATTACACGCGTTTTGCGCAACCGTCAAGCTGATCCGGCAGCAACCTGGAAAGGTTCTGCGGGAGAGTTCGGAAGGCTTCGGAAGGAACCTTTTGCCTCTGGAACCCGATGAGGAAGGAACAGTGCGGGACGGAGCCCCGGAAGATGCGACAGATATGGCCGGGTAGAAAAACGTCGAAGGCCCGGAGAACTTCCCCGGGTCTTCGCCACACAGGGAGGGGGGAACGCGGTCCGATCCCTGCTCCCGCCTTGTGCGGAGGCTTTGGCTTTCTTCAGATTCCCGCCCGGTTCCGGGTTTTCCGCGAACAGCAGGGACCGGGCTGTACGCCCAGGATCAGGAAGACAGAGAGCATGATGGCGCGGTACCGGAGTCCGGGATGCCGTGGTAAGCAGAGGAGCCATTCTGGTTTCCACACAGATTTACTTCCGAACTTCGGGAAACAGACAGCCGAGAAAGGACGGCTGTCTGCTTCAGGGCCGAAGACAATCAGAGGATTCCGCCTTCCTGCATGGCGGCGAGGATGTCGTCCGTGAACTCCTTCGTCCACTCTTCGCAGTCGTCGATGTTGGCCTCGGTGACCCACTGCATGTTCTCGCAGAGTTCCTTCCACTCGTCGGTCTCGATGGCGGCCCTGGCGACGTTGCGCCAGTAGGCGACCATCTCTTCCGGCATGTCCTTGGGGCCCCAGAAGCCTCTCCAGTTGCCGTAGACGAGGTCGATGCCCTGCTCCTTGAAGGTGGGGGTGTCGGCATAGCTGCCGCCCATGCGTTCCTCGGTGCCCACGGCGATGGCTTTGACCTGACCGTCGCCCACGGCGGAGGAGAACTCGCTCAGAGAGGCTACGGCCAGGTCGATCTGACCGTCCAGCAGAGCGGGCAGCTGCTCGCCGGCGCCCTCATAGTTGACATACTCGATGTCGTCGATGCTGACGCCTATCTGCTGCAGATACATGACGAGGCCGATGTAGTCGGGATCCGGGGGAGCGGCGGCGCCGATTCGGATGGAGTGGGGGTCTTCCTGCAGTCTGGCGGTAATCTTATCCAGGGTGTCCAGCCCGGTGTTGTCCGCGGCGCACACGATGGCGAAGGCGTCCGTGACCAGCTTGGCGATGGGGGTGAAGTCGTCGGGGGAGACTTTCCACCCGTTGGCAAGAGAGAGGGTGATGGAAGCGGCCGAGGCGGCAACCAGGGCGTTATCAGTGCTCTTATAATCGTGGGCGAAGCTGGTGAAGCCGACCTGGCCGGCGTCGCCGACGTTGTTGACAACCTGGATGGACTGGGAGACCAGACCGGTGTCGTTGAAGAGCCTGGAGAAGCTGCGGGCGGAGGTGTCGTATCCGCTGCCCACGGCTGCGGGGGCGATGAAGGTGATGGGGCCGTCGGGCTCCCAGCCCTCCGCAGAGGCGCCGGAAGAGGCGGCGCTGCTGGTGGAAGCGTTCGCGCTGGCGCTGGTGCCTGCGGAAGAAGAGCCAGACCCGCCCGCGGAGCTGGCGCTGCCGGAGGATGTTCCGCCACCGCAGCCAGTGAGGACACTGACCAGGATGAGGGCAGCCATGAAGACTGCTGACAGTTTTCTTTTCATGTTGACCTTTCCTTTCCTGAGATGGCGCGGAATGACCCTGTTCCGCGGTGCGGATGGAGATTGTGCAACGCCGCCTGGCGCGTACGGTGGTATGGTCGGGAAACCGGTGTTTCCGGGCGTTCCGGAACTCAATACTATAACATGGGACGACGGAAAGTACAACCGGAAAAACGGAACCTTCTGGTATTTCGCCTTTTCCGCCAAAAATCGGACGGACCTGCGTCTGTTTTCTCATAATGTATGCCGGCGGCGGACAGCGGGCAGGAAGGGGAGAGCGGGGAGAACAGAAGGATTTGGCAGCGGGGATCGGATTCTGCGGCGGAACCGGCGGATGGACGGCGGCCTGCCGGGAAAACAGCATGGAGGAGCGGGCGGAAGGTCTTACGGGGGAGGGAGAATCCGGATATGATATGCCGGAACTGAATATCACGATATGCATTTTTACCATTAGCGAAGATCGCGGGGAGGGTGTATCTTAGGATCAGAAACCGGACAGGGAGGCGGACCTATGGAGGACCTGAGACAGACGCTGCGGGACGCGGGATGCGACGCCCTGCAGGAAGCGCAGATCGCCGGCCTCTGGGAGTCCGGCAGGACGCGGGACGCGAGCCGCGTCCTGCGGCTGCACCGCCGGGACCTGATGGAACAGCTCCATACGGCCCAGAGCAGAGTGGACTGCCTGGACTGGCTGCTGCGGCAGATGGAGCGGAAACGAAACGACAGCCGCCGGGATATCGGCGGGAAAGGACGGTAACGAAATGAATCTGGAATCTGCGGGCAACTGGGATAAGACCTTCCCGAAGAGCGACAAAGTGGACCACCGCAAGGTGACCTTCCCCAACCGGTACGGCATCACGCTGGCGGCGGACGTCTACACCCCCAAGGACGCGGAGGGCAGGCTGGCTGCCATCGCCGTGTGCGGCCCCTTCGGCGCGGTCAAGGAGCAGGCCTCCGGCCTCTACGCCCAGACCATGGCGGAGCGGGGCTTCCTGACTCTGGCCTTTGACCCCTCCTATACCGGCGAGAGCGGTGGTACGCCCCGGTATATGGCCTCTCCGGACATCAACACGGAGGACTTCATGGCGGCGGTGGACTTCCTGTCCGTCCAGGACAACGTGGACCCGGAGAAGATCGGGATCATCGGCATCTGCGGCTGGGGCGGCATGGCGCTGAATACGGCCGCTCTGGACACCCGTATCAAGGCTACGGTGGCGTCTACCATGTACGACATGACCCGGGTCAACGCCAGGGGATACTTTGATTCCGAGGACAGCGAAGAGGCCCGTTACGAGAAGAAGAAGGCCCTCAACGCCCAGCGGATCGCGGACTTCAAGGCCGGCACGTACGCGCTGGGCGGCGGCGTGGTGGATCCGCTCCCCGAGGACGCTCCCTTCTTCGTAAAGGACTACTACGCCTATTACAAGACTCCAAGGGGTTATCATCCGCGCTCCCTGAACTCCAACGGCGGCTGGAACGTGACAGGCTGCATGTCCTTCCTCAACCAGCCCATCCTCTGCTGGTCGAAGGAGATCCGCAGCGCGGTCCTCGTCATCCACGGAGAGAAGGCTCACTCCTGCTACTTCAGCCGGGACGCCTATGCGAACATGGTGAAGGACAGCCCCTACGCCGCCAACAAGGAGCTGATGATCATCCCCGGCGCCGTCCACCAAAAACGCGCAAGGGTGCTCCCGGACTTCAGTCCGGTGAGGGGAATTGCGCAGGAACCCCCTTCCGGTAATATGACTAAGCAGTGGCATGGATAATTAACGGAATGTTCATACTTTGTTAACACTTTATTCATGATTTAAGGCAAAGGATGTGGTAGTATAGATCCGTCAACAAGGAGAAGAAAGATATGGAATACAATCACAACGCTCACTATGTGTACCGTTGCCAGTATCACATTGTCTTCTGCCCCAAGTACAGACGAAAGATTCTGGTGGATGGAGTTGACGATGCCTTCAAACGTATCGTGCAGCGGTACTGTGAGGAAAAACAGGTCACGCTCCTGGAAATGGAAGTCATGCCTGATCACGTTCACCTGCTGCTGGATTGTCCTCCGGGCATGGCCCCCTTGGACGCAGTGAAGGGAATCAAACAGAGCACCGCAGTCCAACTGCGCAAGGCCTTCCCCTCTCTGAAAGCCAGGATGCCCTGCCTGTGGACCCGCAGTGCCTTTATTGCCACTGTGGGTGGTGCTCCGCTCGAAGTGGTAAAGCAGTATATAGCCAATCAGAAGAAGGCAGATCAACACCGAAGGAGGTGAGGCCGTGCGCAGTAAGACCCCGTCATTCACATTGCGTTGCCGACTGCAGACAACGGTGCCGGACGATCGGGAGATGGACCATCGTTTCTTTCTGGCGCAGCGGGTTTACAACTGCATGGTGAAAGAGGCGACCCGCCGCTTCAACTTCTACTGTCTGAATCCGCAGGTCAAGGCCATCTGGAAGCGGAACCGGAAGAAGAGCTATGAACTCACCAAAGAGGACAAGGCTATTCTGAAGGAAGCGAGGGAAGCAAACGGTCTCGAGGAGAATGCCTTTCACGCTTACCTGACGAAGCAGAATGCACAGTACCCCCAGCTGGACGCGAATACGATTCAGAAAATCGGTACGACGGTCTGGCAAGGTATGTCCAGCGTTCTCTTCGGCAAGGGAAGGAAGCTCCATTTCAAACGTTACGAGGACCTCTTCTCCGTGGAAGGGAAAGACAACAGGTGCGGCATCACCTTCAGGTCCTTAGACGTTGACGGCCACAGCGATCGCAGGATGCACTGGAAGGGCCTGAATATTCCGGTGCGCGTCAGGACCCGTGACATGTACGCAATCGAGGCTCTGACACATCGGATCAAATACTGCCGTATCATCCGCATCTGGTATAAGCACAGGTATCGCTACTATCTGGAGCTTATCCTGGAGGGGAATCCTCCCCCGAAGCGGAATCGGCAGGATGGATCTTTACGTCACCATCCCGCACAAGCCGTAGCCGGAGTTGATCCCGGTACTTCCGTTCTGGCAGCAGCCTCCATCGTGGGGGTGGCTCTCAAGGAATACGGAGAAGAGGTGGAGCGGATTGATGAACGCATCGCCGCTCTCCAGGAGAAGATGGATCGGTCCAGGCGGGCCAACAATCCGCAGAACTACATGCCGGATGGACAGATCCGGCGTATGAAGCGGGGCGAGAAGCGTGTCTGGAACAATTCCAAGACATACATCCGGACCAGGTCGGAGCTGAGGCATCTGCACCGTGTGCGAGCTGCCAAGCTCAAGCAAGCCCACTACATCACCGCAAATCAGATTGTAGACGAGGTTGGTTGTAACCTCGTGATTGAGAAAATGAACTTTGCCGCTCTGGCAAAGAGGTCCAGAAAGAATAAGATCAATGCCGAAACCGGTCTTCCCAACAGCAAAAAGCGGTTTGGCAACAGCATCCGCCTGCATGGTCCCGGGCAGCAGATAACCCTGCTGAAATGGAGAGCCCTGCAGGCAGGAGGAACCGTTCTGGAGGTGGACCCCCGCACGGCAAAGGGAAGCCAGTACAACCCGTTTACCGACACTTACGAAAAAGTGGGTCTTGATGTCCGCTGGAAAGAGCTTATCCCGGGAATCTGGGCCCAGAGAGACCTTCTTACCGGTTACCTGTATTCCTGCTATGATCAGGAAAAGCAGTGCTTTGACCGGGAGAAGTGCCTGCACGATTTTCCGAAGTTTTACGCTCTGCAGATCATGCTGATCTACAGGCTGATAAAACGGAAGGAGGCCGGGTTGAAGACTCCGTCCTGTATGGGACTGGATGATCTTCCCGCTCCCATTCTGAACGCTATTACCTTTGACTGATCCCTGCGGTCAGTTCCGGGGCATCTGTGCCTTAAACAGACTGGCAGTCGATTCCTGCCAGGGAAGCCCTTCGGGGCTCTGAAGATGCATGCGACGTGGTACAGGAGTTCGCTCCTGTACGGCCTATAACCGCGAGGCTCTGTCTCACTGGGGTGCTCGCACTTCAAAGTTAACCGGGCGGTGAAGGAATTAGGGAGGGGAAACCCGCTTGTACCTCCATGCATCTTTTCTTGCTGCAGTCTGAGTAATCAGACTTTCAGCAGAAACTCGTCGATTGAATATGGGAGGATGAACCTCCCGGACTTCAGTCCGGCGAGAGTAGTCAGACGGATCTCTATGATCAGACGGACATCATTCCCTTCGACAAAATGGTCTCCTTCTTCCGGGACGCCTTCCAGGGCTGAGCGGAAAGACAGATAGGCAGAACCTGCTGCGGCAGGGTCCGGAACCGGATTCCGGATCCTGCCGCTTTTTCTGCTGTCCGGCGACGGTACCCGGGCGCGGGAGGATTCGGCCGGTCCGGGAGACGAAGGGGATCCCCTCTTACCCGCTGCGGTGCGCAGGCGGAAGCCCACCCGGGGCAGGTTTCCGGCCTGGCGAGGTTGAAAACGGGGAATAATGTGTGTATAATGGCACAGCCAGCAGCGTTTCGGGAGAGGAGGATCCGAATGATCGCATTGACCAGGGAACAGATCGAGGCCATGACGACGAACCCCAACGTGGTCGTCAGAGCCCGCAAACTGGTGGAACGGGGCCAGTTTGAATGGGTGAAGGGGTCCAGGGACGATACCTGGTTTGAAGGCGCCTCCTGGACCGGGAAGAGGCAGAAGAGGCACTATCTCACCTCGGTGGATCTGGAAAATCCGGAAAAGCCGGTGTTTGCCTGCGACTGCACGGTCCGCCGGAAGCCATGCGTGCATATGATCGCTCTGCTCCTGCGCGTTCTGGAAGAAGAGGGAATCCTGCTGGTCTCTCTTCCGGAAGAGGTGGAGGAGGCCCGGGCGGCACGGAAGGCCGAGACGGCGCGCTCGGCCATCCTGCCGCTGACGGATGCTCAGCAGACGGCCTGGAAGAAAAAGATTCAACGGCAGCTGGACGGGCTGGAGATTGCGGATCAGATGCTGACGGACATGGTGAGAGGCGGTCTGAGTACCGTGGTGAACGATGCTCAGTCCTGGAAGGAACTTGTGAGCCAGCTGGGAGACTACTACCTGCAGGGACCCCAGAGGCTGTTCCGCGGGCTGATCGAGGAACTTGAGGATCAGCGCCGGGACGGGAAGGACTCTCATCTGGACACGGCGGTTTCCATTGTGGAGGAGCTCTGGACCCTGATCCAGGAGGGCGACGCGTATCTGCAGGACCAGCTTGGGAAGGGCGAACCGGGCAGGGACGACAACCCCATGTACGAGGCCCTGGGCGGCGTCTGGCAGATGGAAGAATTCCGCCGGCTGAGGCTGGTCCGGGAGAACGTGCGCCTGACCCAGCTGGCCTTCTGGGTCACCAGCGACCATATCCGCAAGACGCAGGTGCAGACCGGCTGCTGGGCGGACCTGGATACCGGAGAGCTGTATGTGACCCACCACTACAGGCCCTGGTGGGTGAAGAATCCACCTACGGTGGATTCGGTGTTCGGCATGGTGTCGGTGCCGGAGATCGCCGTCTATCCGGGAGAGGGCAACCGGAGGATCCGCTGGAGCGAGGAGACTCCCGGGGAACTGACCGGCGAGGATCTGCAGTTTCTGCGCTCCCAGGCGGGAAACTCCCTGGATACGGTGATCCGGAATGCCCGGAATCTGCTGAAAGATCCCCTGAACGGAGATATGCTGTGCGTTCTGTTCCGCTACCATGCCATCGGCCGGGCCGGGGATCACTACGTGGTGCAGGATGAAAGCGGGCTTGCCATTACGCTGGCGGATAAGCCGGGAATGGAGGCGTCCGCCCGACTGGCAGGCGCGCTGCCGGATCCGGCCCTGCTGCGCAACCAGGTGATGCTGGGGGCCGTCTGGTACAATCGAACCATCGAGAGAATCTGCATCCAGCCTCTGAGCCTGCTGACGGAGACTTCCGTGATCCGGCTTCTGTACTGAGCGGGTGAGGAGAAAGGAGGAGCGGTGTGAATCCGATTCTGAACTCCCTGATGTCCCTGCGCAACGACCTGCGGGACCTGATTATAGCCGGCCCGGAGGGGTTCGGGAACGTGGGTCAGATCCTGACGTATCTCTACGACCTGAGCGTGGTGGAGCGGTCCATCCCGGACTATGAAGATCTGAGCAGCCAGGTGAGGCGGATCGTGAGTTCCGAGGAACCGGAGCGCACCCGGGTTCTGCTCAACGCCCTCCGGACGGTGGACAGGATCCGCTTCCAGATGGCCGCCAACCGGGACGACGGTCCGGTGGCTCCGTTGCGGGTCGAGCGGGTGGAGACAGGAGAGGAGGAACTTCCCTGGTCCCGGATCTCCGGATTGCTGCATGCCCTCCATGGAAACGGCCCGAACCAGTGCAGGCTGGCGAAGATGTGTCGCGAGCAGCAGCCGGAACTGTTTCGGGACTGGCGGGTGAAAAACGCCCTCGTGAAGGCGCTGGGGTCCAGGGAGCCCGAGCTGGTGGAGACGGCGCGCGACTGGCTGATGGAAATGGGACCCGAGGCGGTGTCCCTGCTCAAAAACGGCTTTGATCCCCGGGGCGGTCTGGAGATGATCCGCCGGGTGCAGCTTCTGGAGGATATTGCCGGGGGGGAGGAGAACGCTTTTTACCTGGAATGTCTGTCCGAGGCCAAAGGCAAGGTGCGTATCGCGCTGCTGTACGCCCTGCGGCTTCACCCGGGCAACAGCCACCCCCTGCTGGAGTTCTACCGGACGGAGCGGGGCGGCTGCAGGTACGCAGTGCGCATGAGTCTCGCCCGGATGCGGACCCCGGAGGCCAGCGACTTCTGGGAAAAGAAGAAGCAGCGCGGCCTGGCGCTGCGGTTTGCCTGGGGAATCACGTGCGCCAGTCTCTGCCGGGCGGTCGCCCGCGCTCTGAGCGACTGGATGGAGCCCTACGAGACGGATCCGGACGCGGAACTGAACGACGGTCGGATTCTGGAGCTCTACAGCCTGCTGGATCTGGTCCCCGGAAAGTACGGACCGGAACTGGTGGAGATTTTCCACCGTATGGTCGCCCTGGGGCCGGTCCTGGACAGAAAGATGTGGGTCGACGAGACGGAGCAACTGCGGCTCTTTCGCATTCCTCTGCACCGGGACGGCACCGAAGAGGTCCCCTTCAGCGAAATGACGGGAGCGCTGCTGGCCCAGGTGGTGCTGAGCAATCCCACAGAGGAGATGCTGCAGTTGGCGGAACAGATGGGGAAGACCGCCAACGGCCGCTTTACCGCCGCCGGAATCGTGGCCATTCTGCTGGGACACAAAGCCCGGGAAGCCTACGGGATGGCGGGTTCTTATCTGAAGCGGGCGGCCTGCTGCGCCCGGACGCCGCAGTCGCAGGTTCTGGTCTGGGCACTGGAGGACCTGGAATGGGACGAAAAGCGGCAGATTCATGTGTTCCGCTACGAGGAGATGGATCCCGTGGAGGAGGCAACTGTGGAGAAGTCCCGGCCGCTGCCGGAGCCTCTGGACCGCCGGTGGGTCAGAGTTCTGATGAGACTGGACCGGGAAGGAGAAATGCACCCCATCCTCTTCCACATTGTCCCGCGGACGGACCGGGAGCTGTGCGCCAGCGTGGCCGAATGGCTCTATCAGCAGGGGCTGCGGGGGATCGGGCTGGAAGCGGAGATGCTCGACGTCCTGCGGGAGATGGGCTGGAATCGGTGCCGGGGACTGGGAACCCGCTACGCCCAGTGCGGCGTCATAAACCTCTGGAAACTGCAGAACTTTCTGTCCAGACTGCCGGGCGAGGAGAGCGAGAGACGCGGCGAGTACGAGGGCGTTCTGGAGCTGGCGAGGCAGCGGAAAGTTCTGCTGGAGCCCCATACCAGTCCGGACGCTTTCATCAGCGTCCTGGAATCGCGGATCCGGCTGCTCTTCGATCAGAAGGCAGCGAAGGGATAGAAGAGAGAGGAGAAGAAGGATCATGACAGACAGTCAGGTTCAGCGGCTCCCGGCGGAGCTGCTCTATCAGAAGGAACTGGACGCGCTGATAGCGGCGGAGCGGGACCCCGTGCCCGCCGGCTGGCGCATGTCTCCCCGGTCCGTGCGCACCTATATCTGCGGCGGCGAGGCCGGCGGTCTGCAGATTACCCCCAAGTATATCGGTTCCCGCCGGCTGGTGGAGATCGCCATCGCCACCCTGGTGACGGACCGGGCCCTGCTGCTCATCGGGGAGCCGGGCACCGCCAAGAGCTGGCT
>CANRFA010000020.1 GCA_947629775.1 uncultured Oscillospiraceae bacterium | reverse complement strand
CTTGCGAAAACTGAAATCCTATGCTATATTGGGAAGGAAGGCAGAGGCAGACAAAGACAACCTCTCAGGTCGCTCCCACTTCCCTTCCACAATCAGACACAAGGAGGTCTTTCGATGAATCCAGAAAAGTTGCCAACCAGAATCATTGCTGTCGTAGTTCTGGCCGCAATCCTGTTTACTTCCCTGTTCATTGTCTCAGATGTGGCATCTTCTCCGGAAACTCATGCAAAGTCCATTGCCGCATTGGATGATAAGAAAGCGACTGTAGTCGGTTTAACCGCAACGACTGCGGTCGCATCCATCGCAGTATCCGCCATCCCTGGAGACGCTACAACCCCAATCGCGAATCAGATTGCGGAACTCAGTTCCTATTTGCTTGTCGTGACTGGAATCCTGATGCTTGAGGAGTTTCTGCTGACGTTAACGGGATATCTTACCTTCAGTTGGCTGATCCCAGCCGCCTGCGTACTGGGCATTCTTTACATCCTTCTTCAAGTACCTTACCTGAAAAGGCTCGCAACCCGCCTGGTTCTCTTCGGAATTGCGATCTGCCTTATCATTCCAGTCAGTATCAAGGTCAGTTCCATGTTTGAAGAGACATTTGAACTGAAAGATATGGTTTCAGCAGCGGAGCAGGCATCGGAGAATGTAGAGAATGCATCTGAAGATGAGGAAGAACAGCAGGATCAGCAAACCGGGGTGGGCAGTATCTTTTCTCAGATCGGGGAAACCGTCACTGGAGCAATCAGCTCAGCCACTGACACCGCAAAAAACACCTTGAACAAATTCATCGATGCTGTAGCAGTTCTTGTAATCTCAAATTGCGTAATCCCTGTTCTGGTCATGTTTGTCTTCCTGCAGTTGATTAAAGCTGTACTTCCACAATCCTTCGATGGAGCTGTCCAGAAAGCTTTCAATACCGTCCAGGAAGCAAGATCTCGGACCACTCACCAACACGAGTTACCTGGAAATACAAATAAGACACCTGCTATCAGCGGTAAGAATGATCCAGGTACATAGTCCTGAAGCAACGCCATTGTATCATAACATTACATTATGGGTCTCAAACCTCGATCATCGGTACAGATGATCGAGGTTTCTTTATGATCCAACATTCAGAAACAATTACTATCGCTAATTTCTTTCAACTGATCTAATTTACAGCTTATTATTTAGTAATACACTTAAGAGATATACTCATACAGCTAAAGCCAGAACATTGATGCTTTATATTATAATATCTCTGCGCCCTTCTTCAAGTCTTCCAAACAGATTATTTCAGCTAATGGCATACAATGAATTTGAACAGTGTTCAGCTACTCTATATAAGGAACTATAACTTGAGAATTATTCTTCTTTAGTAAAATAATTAATCGATCTGGCTTGAAAATCAACTTATGTACTGATCTCTTTAAAATGGACCCCAAAACTGGACACTTTGATTTTTAGAGTAGCCAGGACGTCCCCGCAGTCTGGACACGGACTTCAGACGGCTCCAAGCGAAACTCCAGATTCCTGGACGGCAGGGCCTTATAGCCGAGCCGGCTCGGACCGGGAGGGGGATCTAAAGAGCTTCCAAGGTACGTCCCCAAGTGGTGGACAAATGGCCCCTGAAAACCGGACAGTTTGATTTTTAGAGTAGCCTTCCCTTGAGCGTACTTACCTGATGGATTATTTTACCAATTGCTTATCTTCCTAAAAGATGTTTTTAATCAAATGCTTTCGTTCATGCATAAAACAAGACCTGCGGGGAAGATTGGCCCCACAGGTCTTCGAGCTGATTAAATAATATCCAGGAGAATGCAGAGAAGTACAATGCCAAGACCAATGCCGGCGATCAGAAGGCCAAAGCCAAAGGAGTGCATGATACCCTTTTGACCTGTTGGATGATTTGCATAGAAGGCAAAATGCTCATCGTCTCCAAACTCTTCCAGGCTGGGCCTCGGGATATAGGTTTCTCTCATAAACAGGTAGTAAACCTGAGCCCACCACTCCATAAGGAATCTTTTTATAAAGAAGATACATTTTGGAACAAAGCCGAAGAGGAGTCTGGCAAAGAAGCGGTCAACAACAGTTGCCAGGAGGAGAAGAATCTCCGCTAAGACTGTAAGCAATGGACGATATACGCTGAACTCCAGATCCAACCATGCAGGAATGGGGTTGATGTACAGCTGATCCTGATCCGCATGCCATGGCCGCAGCATGGTGCATACAAGGAATATATATACCAGAATACCAATACTCAGTGAAATGCCTGCACCTAACAGGTTGGTAAGGGAAAAGTACTCTACGGCGTGTTCCGGAACTTCTCCATGGAAAAATCCCCGGCCAAAGGCCGCAATCGGGTCCATCATCTTCGTCGGCATGGCTCCTAAAAGAGGCATACAGACTGCATAAGCTAAAAGCACAACAGCAGAGGCCTTCGCAATGAACGCGCCAGGACGATTGAGTTTCCAATGCTTTTCCATGTCCTTCTGCGCAATGTTCTCTTCCACAAAGATGCAGAAGAAGAGTTTCAGCATGTAGCAGAGTGTCAGGCCGCCAGAAATCAGGAACACCCATTCAAGACAGTGGAAGAACCAGGCACTGGCACCAGCCATCTCAATATACTCGACGATGCTTTCATGGAGCAGAGTCTTACTCACATAACCGCTGAGGAGTGGTACCCCGGCCAAACTGAGCATGGGTACGCCCATAATGACAGCCAGCAAAGGTTTCCCGCGCCCAAATCCACGGATGTCATTGAGGTCAAAAGACTCTGTAGACAGGTGGATCACACCTGCCGCAGGAAAGAGAACCATCTTAATTAAGGAGTGATTCACAATATGGAGGATGGTTCCGGCTACCGCCAATGCGTTGTGATGGCCGAGCAGGCACTGCATCGAAATGCCGGTCAGAATAAAACCAATCTGCGAGACTGATGAGCAGGCAAGGGTCCTCTTCAGGTCAATGGACAGGACTCCTAATACCGCTCCCAGTATCATGGTGATCCCGCCGATCACTGCCAGCATCATCCCCCACGTACTGTTGTGGAGGAAGATTGTAACGGAGAGGATGGAGACCCCATAGATACCGGTCTTGGTGATGACACCGGACAACACTCCGGATGCAGGAGCCGGAGCAGCTGGATGGGCAGTCGGAAGCCAGATATGGAGTGGAAAGGCGCCAGCCTTTGAGGCAAAACCAACAAGTGTCAGGATTCCACCTGTCCAAAGCACTGTTTTATTCCCAACAGCCTCCGCTGCGGAGGCCATTTCCGAAATCTGTACGGTACCAAGCTGATGATACAGAATAAAGATACCGGAAAGAGTGACGAGGCCACCAATCACAGCAACAGCAAGATAGGTACCACCTGCTCGAAGGGCAGCCCGCTCTTCCGTCTGGACCACAAACACATAGGAGGTGAAGGACATCATCTCAAAAAAGATGAATGTGGTGTACAGATCTGCAGAAAGGAAGATTCCCATCGTGGCTCCTAAGGTAAGAAGCCAAAACATGTAATAACGGTTCCTGCGCTTGACATGGACAAAATACTCCATGGAAAGTACGGATGCGGTAAACCAACCGGATGCCGCCAGAAAGGCCAGGACCGTATGGAATCCACCCAGTTCAAACCCAATCCCCAACCCGCAGACATCCGGAAAAGAAAGTGTTATACTCCCCTCTCCGCTCAGGTACAGAAGCAAACCGAGTTCCGCAGCAGTGGAAAGCAGAACAAACCCGTTGCGCATCTCCTTACTGTATCGGCCAAGCAGATAGCTGCAGATACCGCAAACGAAGGGCCCAAAAACAAGAACCGCCAACAGAGCAGACATGGGGATGCGCCTCCTTCCCAACGTGATAATATAGCCTTATAACGAATTAACCAAACACCAGAGTCTGTATGAACCTGGACAGCGGACCAGCGCACAGACCCAGCCCGATGCATGCCAAGGTCAGAACAACAAGAGGAACAGTCATACACCAGCCGGGATCCTGAGTCGCTTTCCATGGAATGGGACCGGACAGGATGCGCTTCTCCCGTGGAAAGTATGCCAGCATGACAATGTGCATCATATAAAGGGCTGTCAGAACAGCGGAAGCAATCAAAGCCGCCGTTCCGATATATCCCCAGGGGGCGCCAACGCTTGCAGATGCAGTGGCCAGCATCCATTTGCTTGAGAACCCGGCCAGAGGGGGCACCCCCATCAGGCTCAAGCCCGCAATGGTAAAGGTGGTAAACACAATCGGGGTGATATGCCCGTAACCTTCTATCTCTGAAATGAAGTCCTTATGGAGTTTATAGTGCAGCGCGCCTGCCCCAAAGAAGAGTGTGATCTTGATGAAGGCATGAAAGATCATGTGGGTCAATCCTGCAACAAGCCCAGCCGTTGTCAGTGTTGTGACACCCAAAAGGATATAGGATAAGTTACTGACGGTGGACCAGGCCAGTCTCCGTTTCAGGTGACCGGTCATCAGAGCCTTGGAGGATCCATAGACAATTGTAAATGCGCATGCAGCCATCACGACCCACTG
Source organism: uncultured Oscillospiraceae bacterium (assembly GCA_947629775.1). Lineage (GTDB taxonomy): Bacteria > Bacillota > Clostridia > Oscillospirales > Oscillospiraceae > Lawsonibacter. Next base: position 24,817 of record CANRFA010000020.1, on the reverse strand, counting down.
GGCCCAGGTCCCCGCAATCAGATCCGGACCGAATCCGTACCAGGTCAGCCGGATCACCGCAAAGACTCCCGCCTTAACAACTGCTACTGCATGAAGCAGAGCGGTGACCGGTGTAGGCGCTACAGAGGCCCGCAGCAGCCAGGAATGCCCGGGAAAAACAGCCGCTTTCACGCCAAACCCAAAGAACCCCAAAACATACGCAAACTGAAGCATGAAGGGATCAAAGCCCATGGCAAGAGATACAGATCCGCCAAGTTTGAACATGACGTCCCCATAATGTATGAGAAAGATCATGGCAATGAACCCAAGCGAAGCACCAGCCATGGAGTACACCAGGTAAACGCGGCCGGCATATCGGGCTTTCGCATCCATCGCATGCATGACCAGTGGCAGTGTGGAAAGCGTCAGCAATTCATAGAAGAGATACATGGTGAGTATGTTGGCTGCAAACGCAATACCAAGCGTCACTCCGAAGGAAGCCAGATAGAGGGAAAAGAATCTGTCCTGAGCTCCCTCCTTCACCATATACTCGTCCGCATAGAGACAGGCGATCGGCCACAGAATGGAAGCCATGGCGCCAAAGATGGCGGAAAGCCCATCTACTCTGAATGCAATGGACAGAAGTCCTCCCATCCAGAGTACAACCAGGGGTTCATCTCCCCGACAGGTTATAATCGCAGAAAGAGCCAGCACCATGGTAAGCGTAGAGGCGCAAAGAACATAGGCTCTGCGTATCGCTCTGGTTTTCGGGTGCCAGAACAGGAGCACTCCACCCGTAATAAAGGGAAGCAGGATGGCAGCAAGCATCAGCACGGGGAAACACCCCCTTTCTTGAGGTCTGCGGAATAATCAGAAGAGAGCATAGACCACACCCTCCACCAGAGGAGAGACAAGGGTCGGGAAGATGCCCAGAACCACGGCAGCCGCTGCCAGGACGAGAAGCGGTACCCAGATCAGCCAAAGTGGCTTCTGAGGTTGCAATGCGCTGCGGTCGAACCAGTCTCCTGGGAAGAAAGCGTTAATCACTACAGGGAGCAGATAACCGGCAGTCAGGAGCGCCGAAATCATGAGAATTGCGATTCCAACGTATGCTAAAGGCCCAAGAGTGGAATCCAGCGCCCCCTGTGCCAGTTTCCACTTGGCAAAGAACCCTCCCGTAGGGGGTATCCCGATCAGGGAGAGAGCGCCGATGGTAAAGCACCACATGCAGACCGGATTAGTGATTCCAATTCCCTGCAGCTCCGAAGCCCGAGTCAGTCCGGTTCTGTAAATGATTGCCGCGACAGAGAGGAAGAGGGCATTCTTGGCGATCGCGTGGAATACCACCTGGAAGAGGGCGCCTTCCAACCCGGTTGGCGTAAGAAGCATGATTCCGAAGATTACGTAGGAAACCTGACTGACAGTGGACCAGGCCAATCGCTTTTTCATGACATCTTCACGAAGCGCAAGTGTGGACCCCATGAGAATCGTCAGCAGAGCAAGCACCAGGGCAGCCTTCTGCACCCAGGTACCGGAGAGGAACTCCCATCCATACAGATAATAGGTAACACGCAGAATCGCGCAGATACCCATCTTGGTGATCAGACCGGAAAGTACCGCGGAAGCAGGACCCGGAGCAACCGGGTGGGCTACGGGAAGCCACGCATGAAGCGGGAACATACCGGCCTTTGCGCCAAACCCGACTGCCATGATCAGAAATACGGTAAGCAGAAACGGCTTGTTGCCTCCCGCCACGGCAGGATCCAATACTCCACCCAGGGTAAAGAGGTCAGTCGAACAGTATCCCTGGAGCAGAAACAGCCCCATCAGTCCTAAAGCCGCGCCGGTAACAGAGAAAGCAAGATAACGCCAGGCGGCCGCAAAGGATTCCCGGGTACCGGAGTGAAGCACCAATGGGAAGGAGCAGAGGGTCATCATCTCATAAAACATGTACAACGTGACCAGGTTACCGGCAAAGCAGATCCCCATCATGGCTCCCAGAGTGATCAGGTAGAACCCGAAGAACCGCTCTCTCCGTTCCTCGTGATCCATATACTGCTCGGCGAAAAACGTTACCAGAAACCAGATGATACACACCAATCCGGAAAACAGACGTCCCAGGTCATCCAGTCGCAGAACCAGTCGGATGCCTGCCGCCAGCTCAAGGAGATGCAGTTCCTCCCCTCCTGCCTGGAAAGCGGGAATCAGGAGTACGAGCTGAGCCACCATCAGGGCGATGACGATGAAGCGCCGTCTGCTACGTTCATGAAGATGGAGAACAGCCAGGCCACCCAGAATGGGTAACAGCACCGGCAACAGCAGCCAGATATTACTCTGCATCGTCTCACCTCCCTGGAGGAATTCAGGCGGTCAGCTGAACAGCTGCAGACCGCGGTTGATCACCATCATGACTGTGCCTACCATGGATCCCAGAAAAACATTGGCAATCAGGAAGCAGATCACGGAGATCTTATGCTGATACGTAGAAGAACGGGGCATCGGGGGGAATACTGCGCCCTCGGGGGGCCGATTCCATATGACCAGGATGCCAGGTATAAAGTAGACGGCATTCAGGACCGAACTGACGGCCAGTCCAAAGAGTGCCGGATACGTCTGCCAGCCACAGCTGATTGCAGCGGATCCCAACTGATACTTTGCGGCAAAACCAGCCAGCAATGGAAGACCGCACAGGGACAGGCCGCCAACCGTAAAAGCGATACCTGCCAAGGGCGCTCTTCTTCCTGCGCCTCGAATGTCGCTCCAGAAGCTTCTCCCCTGCCCCGCACGAATCAGGGCGCCGGTTCCGACGAAGATCATCGGCTTGGTAAAGGCGTGGGCAAGAATCTGAAAGCAACCTGCCGCTAAACCAGCAAGGTTTCCCATTCCAAAGGCCAGGAAGATATAAGAGATCTGCGCTGCGGAGGAATAGGCCACCATACGGTTCACATTCTCCTGCCGGATGGCTGACACCGAGGTAATGAGCATTCCGAGAAGGCCCATAATGAACATCAGATTGCACATGTGCATCCGTGCAAGAGTACCAAGCCCATACACCCGCAGAATCAGCTTCAGCAGCAGAACCATATATCCTTTCAGAACCAGACCGGAGGATATGGCGCTGGTAGCTGTGGTACCACTGGAATAAGCGTCCGGCAGCCATGCGTGGAAGGGAAATTGGGCGCTTTTGATGGAAAGACCCAGAATCATCAGAACAGCGGAAGCTGTCAGCGGCAACTGGTAGAGACCTTTCTGGCAGAGATCTGCAATGGCAACCTGAAGGGGCTCCATAAGCAGATGTCCGGTGATGCAGTAAAGGATGGAGATCCCCATCAGCACAAGGCCGGATCCCAGTGAGCTGAAAATGAAGTAGCGCATGGCAGCTACGGTTGAGTGTCCGCTTTCCTTGGCAACAACTGCGATACAAGCCGTAATCGCAGCAATCTCGATGAAGACATAGCCGGTAAACAGGTCATTCGTGTAGACCATGGCAATCACAGCCGTATACAGCAGCTGCATCAGAAGACAGTAACGGTTCTGCCTGTGAGGCATGATGTCCCGCCGGATGTCTTCCGCACCGCCGGTGAGAGAGAGTACCATCACCAGGCTGAAGCAGGTAGCCAGTAAAGCCTCCAGCGGACCGGCTCTGAGCTCGTTCCCCCATGGCGCGGGGAAATGGCCCATCATGTAGGTAAAGCTTTCCCGGATCGTCATCAGCTGTACCATCAGATAGACTGACATGGCCAGAACGATCAGTTCCACAATCCGAACCAGGTGGAAGGCCTGGTTCTTCTTCGGCAACATCGGGCAGATGACCGCGCTGAGCAGAGACAGGAAGATGCTCAGCATGGGAATATTAAAGGTAAGAAAGGACAAGGACTTCACCTCCCGATGACCGGATCCGGATTATTTGGGTTCTTCGTTTTCTTCCTGTTCAGAGACAGGATTCGATTCCTGGTCTTCTTCCTGCTCCACCTTATCTTCTCCAGACCACATCCGCATGAGAATATCGTCCAGATTGAGACTGTGGTAACGTCTGTACAGACGGCAGGTAAGAGACAGAAACAGAGCGGTTGAACTCACCGCCACCACGATGCCGGTCAGAACCAGTCCGCCAGGCACCGGGTTAATGAAAACCTGTTCAGCGCCTTCTTCCAGAATGGGGGCCTGCCCTCCTTCCATGTAGCCCATGGCTGCAAGAAAGAGAAAGCTTCCGGTATCCATCAGGTTCAGGCCTATGATCTTCTTGATCAGGTTCGGGTGGAGGAAAAGGGTGCCCAGGCCGAGAATGAACAGTGCAATGGAGCCGATATACAACCTCTGGTGTATGATAAGGTCCAGCATGGCTCAATCCTCCCGTTCCGAGAACAGACTGAAAAAGGTATACATGGTACAGGCAACAATAATGCCGACGCAGATGTTCAGAGGCAGAATGAATCCGGAGCTGAAAATCGCTCCTGGCTTACCCTTCGGTACCTCCCATCCGATATGGTTGGCGCCCGTAATGAAGGAATAGCCTTTCAATACCCCGTACGTACACAGACAGGCTACTGTTACACCGGTCAGACGGTTTGGAGTCAGATAGTGCTCCAAGCGGCTCCGTCCCATGACCATATAGGCCAGAATCAGGCCGCATCCCATCACCGTTCCGCCGGAGAAACCACCGCCGGGACTCAGATGGCCATTCAGCACCACGTAAATGCCGAACATCATGACAGCCGGAATCATCACGAGGCCGACCATCTGCAGAATCCTGTCCCGAGGAATGGGAGAATCCTTCACTGGCCGGGGCCGGCGCAGCAGAAGAATAACACTCATGGTGGCCGCAAAAAGAACGGTAGACTCGCCAAAGGTATCGAATGCACGGTAATCCAGGATCAGACCGGCCACAATATTCGTGGCGCCGGTCTCTTCCAAACCCTTTTCAATATAGCGTTCGGTCACTTCGTTCAAATCCGGGTTGGTAGGATCCCCGAAGGGAGGAAGCTGGATACTGACCTGAAAGAAGAAAACCAGAACGACAGCGGAAACCAGAACAGAAAGAACCGCATAGCTGCGCTGCCACATCTTCATGCGGTGGATATGCCCTTCGTTCCACTCCGCCTCCATGGCGGCGTCTTCCTCAGACTCGTCATACTCCTCCACAACTGAGGGCGCCTGGCGAGGCTTCTTCTCACGCTTTTTGCGGAAGTCCTCAAAAGAAACCTTAGGATGATCCGCTACGTACTTCAGATAGGCCTCATAGTCCTCAAGCATTTTGTCCTCTTCCGGACCTTCTGGAGGCTTTGACGGTTCCCCATCCGCAAGATATTTGAGGCTGGAATACCAGCGATGCTCAGTCGTCATCCTCGTCAACCCCCTTCAGGGCGTTGATGCGCCGCAGGGCCAGGAAGAACAGCAGAGTAGTGACACCTGCCCCAACGGCAGCTTCCGTAATGGCGAGGTCCGGAGACTCCAGTAACAGCCACAGAATCGCCATCACCGAGGAGTAGGACATAAACGTGATGACGGCCGCCACCAGGTGCTTTGTCAGAATGGCGGTCAGCGCACAGAAAAACAGAAATACAAGCAGAACCAGTTCCAGGGCAATCACAGTTCCTGTTCCCCCTCTCCTTCCATGTCGTCCGGTTCGATATCCCGCCCGGTGATCAGTTCCATACGGGCGATCAGGTGGGACGACACCGGATTGGTCGCCCACCAGATGATCAGCAATACGGCCAGTTTGAGCGTGTGTGCAGACAACCCGCACAGCAACGCTACTCCAGCCAGGATCAGCATCATACCAAGGGTATCCGTCAGAGCGGCGGCATGGATACGCTCCAGCGCATCCCGCAACCTGAAAAGGCCAGCAACCGAGATGACCACCACTACGGTACCGAGAAGGATGAGGATCACCGCAATGCAGCCTCGTATGCTCATTTCCGGTTCTCCTTCCGCTCTCTGTGATGCGTAACTACAATCCGGCACAAAACTGCTACCGCCAGCAGATTCAGGAGACCATACATGAAAGCCACGTCGACCAGGTACCCCTCCCCGAGGATATAGGACAGCAGGCAGATCATCAGCACCACAAGAGACCCGACCAGATTCATGGCAATCAGGCGATCCGTGTAGCGCCGATTCCCAACCACGCGGATCATACAGAGCAGGCCACAGACGCCCAGAACGCAGAGTACAACCACAAGGATATTATGAAGAAGCGGAGTCTGTTCAACCATGGTTCCCATCCTCCAATCGATGCAGTCTGGTAGCAAACCCGCATTCTGCGAGTCCTTCACCAAATTCAGGACGCAGAGCATACACGCAAAGGGTGTCATCCCCCATACCTACCGTAACGGTACCAGGGGTCAGAGTAATGGAATTCGCCAGCGCCAGCATTGCGGACCCGGTATGGTACTTCGGCTGGAACCAGACCAGTTTCGGGCGCTCCTTTGTGGGGTGAAGAATGAGGCGAATCACCTGCAGGTTGGAAATCACAATCCGGCCAATCAGATAGCAGCCATACAGGAGGATCCCCGGGATGCGCTGTACGAAAGCCTTACCAGCCTTAGGCAATCCGGTCAACAGTCTGCTGATGGCGAGGTTCAGCACAAAAGAGAGAACCAGGCCCACCAGAACAATCTCAAGGGTTACCTTACCGTTCAAGACCATCCAGAACGCAAACAGAAGAATGAATGCCAAGCCTTTCTCCCCCTCTCAGCAGACCCGCCAGGGCCAGTTTCCCACGCAGATCGTTCTTCCTTAAAAAGCACGGGCATTATATCACAACAACCTCTGAGGTGGGCCCGGATTCGCCATTTTTAACGCCGTCTTTACGTGCTTTTGGATGAAATGTGCTCAGATATCCATGCTTGCAGGGATATCTTCGGTCATATTGTGAACAAAATGTGAATTAATGGGATAGAAGAGGAAAGACGGACGGGTCAGTCCGTCCGTCTTCTCACATCATTCGGATCAGCTCCTTCTTCAGTCGGGCGATAATACGTTTCTCCAGCCTGGAGATATAGGACTGAGAGATTCCAAGCCGATCCGCTACCTCTTTCTGTGTGTACTCCTTATGTCCGTCCAGCCCGAACCGCATGGTAATGATCGTTCTCTCCCGTTCCTCCAGCCGCGCCAGAGCCTGGCGCAGCAGCTGGCGGTCCACATCTGCCTCCAGGGGCTGAGCCACAAGATCCTCATCGGTCCCGAGAACATCGCTGAGCAGCAGCTCATTTCCATCATAATCCGTATTCAGGGGTTCATCATAGGAGAGTTCCGCCTTCTGCCCCGCTGTCTTCCGCAGAAACATGAGAATCTCGTTCTCGATGCACCGGCTGGCGTAAGTGGCCAGCTTGATCCCCCGATCTGGCTGATAGGTGCCAACCGCTTTGATGAGACCTATCGTTCCGATCGAGATCAGGTCCTCAATATTGATCCCCGTGTTCTCAAAGCGGCGGGCGATGTACGCAACCAGTCTGAGATTATGCTCAATCAGCCGATTTCGGGCTTCGGTATCCCCAGTCTGCAACCGCCGAAGCAGTTCTGCCTCTTCCTCGCGGCACAGCGGGATGGGCAGAGTGTCACTGCCTCCTATGTACATGATCTTCCCGGGCAGAGTCAACCCGAGACGGGTCAGCAATCCCTCCAGCCGTTCCCACAGGGAAAGACTGCCGCTTCTCTCCTTCATATTACTCATCCTTTCCAGTTATCCTTTTCGGGTTCCAAGAAGAGCCCGATAGCCGCCACCGTCCGAGACAGGTGTAGGGGACAACGCCGCAACCTCCGTCTCCAGTCGCTCTCCACCCTGAAAGATCCCATCCGTACGCAAAGCAAGCAGAAGACCCCTGTCCACACCTACAGCACGATAGGGCAGAATCCGGAAACGACCGGTCCAACCTGCGTATTTCTCCATCGCAAGAGCAGGATCCCGAAGATCATCCCGGCTCGGCCTGTATTTCTCGGGAAACAGATCCGCCAGAGCCTCCGCCTCGGCTACCAGCACTGATCGCCCCGTCAGGGGGTCTGAAAGAGTATTCCCTGTATCCACGAGAGCGGGCAATACGGTCTTTCGCTTTTCTACACACAACTCCAGCTCTACAATCTCCCCCCGGAACCGGCTGTGTTGCGCTATTCGTGGGAAAACAATGGTCAGGACCGCATAGCAGAGCGCGGAAGAGAGCAGGACGATCCGCAGATCCATGTTCGAGTAGAGGACTCCACGCTCTCCAAGGCTCAATCCTCTTCCACCCAGCATCCCGATTGCCATGATCCCGCCTCCAAAGGCACAGGTAAGGGCGAAAAAGATCAGAATCTGACGCAAGAGGCGGGAACTCCCCCCATAGGCCAGCAGAAGCATCAGGACAGCGCACGCCAGACGGCACAGAGGGTGAGAAAGAAAGGCTCCTCCGGGAAGAAAGATCCCGGCCGCATAAACTCCTCCCAGAACTGCCCCTGCGAGAAACCGCAGCCGCCTGAGAGGTTCCCCTGCCAGACGCGCCGCAGCCAGCAGAAGCAGGTAATCGACAAGAGCGTTGAGACCGAACAGTGTGTCCAGATAAACAACTGTCATACCCTTCCCCCTCTCTGGCTCTGTCTCCTTATTATAGAGGGCTGTCCGTGCGAAACCGAGGGAAAGGAGGGTTCCGACTCTCCCGTATTTTCCTGATCTCACCCCAGATAATTCTTGACAGGCAGCGCAATTTGCGCTACAATATCGTCAGTCGATATCGTGTCTCGATATTAACAGGCTCAAGCCGAAAGGAGGTGTCGAACTTGGGCACGGCAATCCGGGGACCTCTGACGGAACCCATGTTCTATACGCTGATGGCCTTCCGCCGCAGGCCGATGTGTGGTACGGAGGTCGCCGACTTCATCCGGCAGAAAACCAACGGACGGGTAACACTGGGTCCCGGGACGCTCTACACGATCCTGGCAAAGTTTCTCGATCAGGGGATCCTGGTGGAGACGATGGTAGAAGGCAGGCGCCGTACCTACCAGTTGACCGTTCGAGGGCAAACTCTCTACGACGAGGAACTTGCCCGGTTGCGCGCCTGTGTCCAGGACGCTTCCGATGAAGAACTGGCCGGTTTCTGACCGGACGGTCTGACAAACAGACGGTTGAAGAGTATGCGCCCTGACCAGTCCATGATACAGCATACTGTCCTGAAGCCCAGGCGGGTCAATTTCTCACAGGGCGACAGGAAACCTTAAGCCCACCTGCGAACCCCGATGATGCCGCCAAAGCAGCAAACCTTCAGTTAACTGACATCCCTCTCCGCTCTCTGCCCGGTCCACTCTCCACTTATATGCTCCCATCCTTATATCCTTTGGACCCTCTTCGAGCGCAGGACCGTCTGAGTCACAGCGGAACATCAACCGTGTTCTTCCGGACCTGAACTATGTTGAAGATGCCAGCTGGACAGGAATGCAACGACCGATAGCCCCGCATTGCATCCCCTTTCCTGAACATCCGGTCTGTTCTTTCATGCGAATCATTCCCCTCCTCTCTGCCTGCCCGCTATACGGACAGATTGCGGCAGTACATTTCTCTCATTCCATTCCGTCAGATGGATCCCTTGCAGTCGTTAATATCGACTGTCGATATCATCCGTCTGGCCGGGATTGAGCGGTCTCTCTGCCAGATCCCGAAGAACTTCATGAAAATCCACAGTTTTTCGTTCTGGACGGTATTCCCTTCCATGGAAAACTGCGGTATAATAGGATCCGGTACCTCTGCGGATCGGGTCTGTCCTTTGAAATACGATCTCATTCTCAGCAAGGAGGTACTTAAGTCCCATGAAACATGTTCATCGCCTGACACCGGTTTCTGCCTTCGATGTTCCGGGAATCGAATCCTGGTTGCAGGATATGTCGGCTCGTGGGTTGCGTCTGATCCGCTTCCGGCCGCTTTTCTGTACGTTTGAGCGCTGCGAACCGGAAGATCGCCGCTATCGGGTGGAAGCCTGTCCTCATATCTTCTCCGGTGAAGTTCCGGCGTCGATGAAAGAACTGTACGAGGAGTTCGGGTGGGAGTATACAGATGCGGTGGGTGGTGGACTTCAGATCTTCACCACCACGGACCCGAATGCTCCCGAACCAACCTCGGATCCCAGGACACAAGCCGATGTCTGGGTAAAAGTCCGTCGTGGACGGACGATCAACTGCCTGGCCCCTCTGCTCGTCGCTCTTCTTGACATGGGCATCCTGCTGTGGACCGATGCTCAAGGCATCTTCCTGCAGTATGTTCTGCTGAAGGAAGGAGCGCTTATCCTCTTCATGTCTGCGTTCCTGCTGATTACGTTTCTCTCAAACCTGGGCGATCGCCGGCGACTGGACCGAATCGTGCGGCAGCTTCAGGAAGGGATTCCTCTGAACCATCAGACAGTATGGCCCAGACGCAATACACTCTCTGTTGTGTCATTCACCTGCGCTGTGGTGTTACTCACTCTTGTTGTCGTATTCCGTATGATACTTCCCGTAACCAATGCGAAGGACCTGCAGCCAGTGCAATCCCTCACCAGCTTCCACCCCCTTACTTTGGAGGAACTGGGCGAAAAGCCTCAACTGGCTGAGGGAAAAGACTACGGCAACTTTGCCCGAAGGAATGCTCCTTCCCTCCTTTGCTGGAACAGCTGGCAGGTGGTCCAGAGTGGAGCGATCACACAGAATGGTCAATGGACTCGCCTTGAGATTGACTGGTACGAGATCCCCTTCTCCAGTGTATCCACTCCGCTTGCCCAGGAGCTCTTCGAATCGGCCCGCCGTTTGAACGAGGACATCTGGTGGCATTCGGAAGAACCTCTTCAATGGTCTGCAGAATGGCCGACTCCAGACAGCGCTGACTATCTTGGTTTGGCAAGGACTGAGGATAAGTACTTTCAGGTCGCCTGTATCGCATCCGGCCATCACGTCTGTGTGGTCCGTTGGACCGGGCAGGCAGACCTCAAGGATCACATCCCGGAACTGGTCCGGATGGTCCACATCAGTTAACCGTCGCAAGCAACCTGTTTGACCTTCCCGGATGAAAGGAGGTTCATGTTGAGTACTGTTCGCCGTTTTACCGCCACTGGCATCTATGACCTGGATGGCGTGCAGACCTGGCTGGACGATATGGCCAGTCGGGGATACTTCCTGGTCCGGTGGGGCAGACATCTCTGCAGCTTTCGAAAAGACAACCCGGACCCCAATATGCGGTACCGTCTGGAACCGGTTCGCCCGAATCAGGACCGGAACCGCTTTCGGGAAAGAAGGAAGAAATTTCATGATGCCGGATGGGACTATGTCTGCACCGGCGAAAACAGATTCCATATCTTTCGCGCCTGGGATCCCTTTGCGCCGGAACCGGAAACCGACACAAAATCCATGGTCCATGCCATGCAGGCGGTCCTGCGGCAGGCCTGGATAGAGATGGTGATCAAGCTCAGCATCCTGTTCATCAGCGCCTGGCTTCTTTCCCAGAACCTGACGCTTCCCTTCTCCATACCGAACCTGATTGAAAGCAGCGGACCACTGACCCTCATCCAGATAATTCTGATTCCAGTGTCCCTTATTTTCACCTTCTACCCATTCATTCCGATCCGGCAGATCCAAAGCGCTCTCGAACACGATCAGGTTTATCCCGTTTCTACCGCTGGAAGAAGACTGTTCATAGGGATAGCCCGCTGGTCCGCTCTTCTGGTCCTGATCTTCGCAATCACAGACAACGCAGTCTGCCGCCACTACGTCAGTCAGCGAGCCTGGGGAGATCCTTCGCAGGTTCCTCTTCCCCTCCTGACACTCTCTGAACTGGAAAACCGCTCGGACTTTGTCTCTCTCCCCTTCCAGGGATCAACGGACCCGGCCTTTCGCTCGGATGACGGCACCTGGGCAGCAAGTGATCCTTCCTTCTGGAGTCCGGTACACAGAACGTTCCGTCAGGAAGGCTACGTACCTGGAGTCTGGTGGTCCGATGTGGAAACAGATCGTACCGATGGCGCGATGTATCATCCCTGGATCCGGATTGAACTGTGGAAGACAAGAGGTGCTTTCTGGGCTGAAATGCTGTTCGACGGAATGCGGGAACATACCGAGGAGTTCAACCGGGAAAAAAGCCTTGGCCTGGGGAGGGTAAATGAAGCCCGATCCTATACTTCGGATTCCTCCCTTCAGCTGCTTATCTGCCGCAAAGGGAATCTGATCATGTCCGTGCGCTATCGGGGAGCCGGCACCCTTACGGACCATCTGCCCACGCTGGAGCGCCTGATGTCTTCTGACTGGAACCTGGGAGGTGCCACACAACTGGACAAGCTGCTGGAGGCCCTGCCGGGAGATGCCGGGAACACCGCGTAATCCTCCAGGACATAAACGTGAGGAAGAGAAATCCTTCAGCATCCTCCCTTCAGACCATGGATAATAACCATCCTGATCCAGATTGAAAAGACCGGACCGACCCCTGCTCAGGGAATCGGTCCGGTTTCTTCACAAATAAGCATAAAACCTGCAAATCAGAGTCAAAATCAGAAATTCAGAAGAAGCCTTACCCTATATCGGCGGGACATCCGACCTGCTCAATCCGGAATGACAACGATCTGGAATCATATCGTTAGAACCTGATTTACAGGATGTTGTGGTATGCAAGGTACACACATTCTCCATGTTGTGGTTCCTGTCACACAATAAAATGGGAGAGTACCCGCATAACCGTAACAAAGCAGGTGAAAGAGTCTGTCCTGAAGGAAGCGGGAGTCAGGGACGTATGATGTACTGATCCCCAAAACGATTGTGTGAAACAAAAAAGAATCTGGTAAAATAATATGTCAGCCGGACTTCCTGGCTGGATAAACTGTAATTCCTGATAATAAGACAAATGTCTATTTGAACGGATTGCCTCAATATCAGACATGCAATATAAATAATATTTCAGCTGTGGAAACGCGCCGTCCCTGCGAGGAACGGCGCGGAATCTTCAGGATTAATAATAGCCCTCGTACTTCCGACCATAGTACCGGCCGTAGTACCTGCCATAGTACTTGCCGTAATAGCGGCTGCCATGCTTTCGATCCACCTTGTTGAGAACCACGCCCAGGATTGGGCACTTGGTATTCTCAAGCTTGTGGCAGACATCCTGGGCCATCCGGTAAGGAATCTCATTGACCGAAATGACCAGGATAGCACCATCACAGTACTGAGCAACCACAGCGGCATCGACCACCATACCCAACGGGGCCGTATCGATGATCACATAGTCAAATCCGCTGCGGGCTGCCTTCAGAAGTTCCACCATACGGCGGTTGCCGAGCAATTCGGAGGGGTTCGGGGGTACGACGGAGGAGAAAATAATGGTCAGTCCGGGTACATTCGTCTGACAGGTACAGTCTTCTACCTTGCACTGACCGGACAGGTAGTGAGACAGGCCGTTTTTGATGGTTCCCTTTACGACCTTCTTCCTCAGAATCGAGCGACGAAGGTCCGCATCGATCAGAAGAACCCGTTTTTTCTGCTCCGTAAGGGAGCGGCAGAGATTGAGCACGTTCGTGCTCTTGCCTTCACTGGCGATGGCGCTGGTGACACAGATCACCTTTTTGTCCGCTCCGCAGAACTGCAGATTGGTACGCAGCAGCTTGATTTCTTCGTTGATTTCATAGGGAAGCTCCTGCAATTCCAACTCAACGTACTCCAAGGATTCCCTCTCCTATTCTAATCTTTTTGAGAAAGTATCGTCAGTGGGTTGACCCAGAACACCTGGTTGGCGTAGGCTTCTCCCATCTTGCGTTCGACTTTTGCAGCGCACGCGTCCATTTCCGGTTTCCGGAACTCAGGGTCGTGCGAATCAGAGGCAATCACATACACTAACCCCTGCTTCATCAGCTTCCAGACAAAACGCTTCTGGTGCAGGCCTTCCCGGCCCAGCACACTTCCGGCGTTGATCTGGAGCTTCGCCCCCAGCGAAATCAGCGTTTCCGCGTTCGCCGGGTTGCCTCTCATGGCAGGGTATCGTTCTACGTGAGCAACCAGAGGCTGATAACCTTCGGCTTTCACGCGCTGGATGTACTTTCCGATCTCATCCACGGAATAACGGCTGGAAAACTCCATCAGAACGGTGTTTCCATCTCCCATGGTGATAAGCGGCTTCTCTTCCATGCGGTTCAGGAAGAAGCTGTCACAGTAATACTCCCGACCCAGATAGAGCCGGATGGGAAGATCACTGGACGCAAGAAAATCCTTGACCCGATCCAGCTGCCTGAAGACAGCCTCATCGGAGGATTCAAACATGTTATGACGGAGATGGGGGGTAGCGCAGACCAGGCGGACTCCCTGCCGGGCCTGAGCCGCGAGAAGCAGCTCCGTCTCTTCCATATGTTCGGCTCCGTCGTCCACATAGGGAAGAATATGACAATGGATATCTGCCAGTTGTGTCATAACGAACTCCTGTCCTTGAAAAGTCTCGTCAAAGGGGCCCCGGCTCCGAGGAGCAGGGGTCCCTTCGACTTGAGAGACCCGTGCTTATGCCTTCTTCTTGTACACTACCACAGCGGCAGCAGAAGCGAGCATAATCACAACACCAGCGTACAGCATGGTCATGTCACCGGTCTTGGGAGCAGTGGGAGTGGCGGAGCCAGTGCCAGCAGCAGCAGTGCCAGCGGCGGTGCCAGTGCCCGCAGCAGCAGCGTTACCAGTGCCAGTAGCCGTACCAGTGCCAGTGGCCGTACCAGTGCCGGCAGGAGCAGCAAAGACGTAAACCGGAGAGGTGCCGTTAAAGGTCAGGGTCGCGGGAGACTTGCTGACCACGAAAGCCTCATAGGATCCATCCTGCATCTGGTGAACAACGATAGCGGGCACAGTGCTGATGTTCATCGTCACCGTGACATCGGTACCCATGGGGACCGTCTCGCCATTGGACAGAGTGAGGTCGAAGGCGTCGGTCATGGGCAGCTCACTGAGGGTCTCGATACCGGCCTTCTCCATGGCATCCGCCAGAGGGGCCAGTTCCGAAGCTGTGAGCTTGCTGAACACTTCAGCCTTGATCTCCTGAACCTCCGCAGCGGTGGGCTGCTGCTCGAGGACGTTAGCCTCCAGGGAAGCGGTCGTGCCATCGGGCAGCGTAACATTACCGCCCACCTCAGTGGTGATGGTCTTGCTGCCGGCAGCGAACGCGGGTACGCACAGGCAGAGCATCATGACGGCGGCGAGAACAGCGCTAAAGAGCTTCTTCATGCAAAGTTCCTCCTTTCTTCAAGATTTATTCAACGGGACAGGGTCCCGATGAATACACACACAGGTTCCTCATACGCGGCTCTCCAATCACCGCGCTCGGCTGGTCCGAGGAGGAAGATCAGCTGACCGGCTCGTAGAAGGTATCCAGAATCAGCTTCTGCAGAGCCTCATCATCCACGTAGAACTCATCATGAGCTCCGCCTTCCCGGTTGGTTCCGGGAACCTTCAGGCTTTCGTCGAGCATCTCGTAACTGGTCAACTTTTTTATGGTCTCCGCATCCAGATCCATTTCTATGTAAGGATCAGCGGTTGTCAGCATGGTATCGACCCAATCCGATGTCGCTCCGGAGGCTTTCATCTGGCGGAACATCTCGTGAATGAACCAGCTCTGCCGGTCTACACGGGTTTCGTTGCTTCCCCAAACCGTCGTATCCCGATAGCGGACGAAGCGTTCCGCGGCAGCTCCATCCAGAGTGACCGTGGCCCCCTCCGTGTAAGAGGGGTCAATATAAGTGTAATCATCTTCCATGGTCAGCGTAATGCCGCCCATTTCGGTTACGATGGCATTGATACCATCCATGGTCAGAGAAATCGTGCTGTCAATATCCGTGTTAAAGAGCATCTCAGAAAGGGTTCGCTTCATAAGGAAGTTGCAACGCTTGGGGCTGTTGCCGTAGGCATACTGCATGTTAATCTGGCTTTGGAACGATGAAACGAACTGGCCGTCTCCGGTGTACATATCCACATCGGTCATGCAGTTGCGCGAAACGGAAAGGACCTGAGTCGTCTGATTGGTGTCATCCAGAATGAACAGGATGATCGCGTCGGCCCGACCGGCGTTGCCTACGATATTAACATCAGCGGCAGTGGTATGGGTGTTATCCACACCGAGGAAAAGGACGGTCTTCAGGTCATTTCGCTTGTGATAGGTTATCCCGTTGTAGACAACCGTATTCTCCCAATCCACCTCCTCCGCTTCATAAGAGGAGGAGGTGGTGGACGAACCGGACTGCGAGCCGCTGCCGGAGGCAGGCTCCTTAGGCTTGCAGCCACTGCAGAACAGCAGCAGCCCGGAGAGAGCCAGCGCCATGCCACGGGTGAGAAGTTTTCTCATGCGGGTGTCCCTTCTGCACTGGTAGAAGTGCCTGCTGTACTGACATCGCTCCCGCCCTGGGCAGGAGTCTCAGCTACATAGTTCTCGTCCAGGACAGCGAAGATCAGATACCGGTAGTTCGCAAGGGCGTCGTTTCCGACGCAGGTACTCAGCGTGAGAATCTTACTGTTGGGTGTCAGCTCCACATCGTCAAGGGTGTGGCTGTTCATGTTACGGACCTCATAGATGGAATCGAGAAAGGCCTGACGGTTCTGTACGGTCAGGAAGTTGTCAAACTTCCACGGCAGGTACACATCGCTGTACATGACGGCGGCAAAGATCTTATAGTGGAACTCCGTCTCCGGCGTGTAGATGATCACTTCCCGATTCTCTTTCAGGAAAGCCTCGTCCCGATAGTCCAGCAGACTGCTGAACATGGTCCTGCTTCTCATGTTATGGCCATATATAATGGTGTTGAAGTCGCTGAAGTCTTTCCTGTTTACGGAAGGTTCCGTGTAGATGGAACCGGGCAGTCCCGATTTGCCTTCAATCGTATGATTCAGGTAGTAAACATCGTCAGAGGGATCCTGGACAACCGGATGGTCCACCTCGGTACCAGGCACCCGAATCCATGCGTAGATGTCCTTGTTGATTTCCCATGCCGACTCGAAGTCGATGGGGCTCACGTAGGGCTCCTTGGACGGCTCTGGTACTGACTCCGAAGAAGAGCCGGTTCCCTGGTCCTGCGGCTGATAGCTGCCGGCGTCGTGCATGTTCTCCTGGAGCTTGTCGTAAACCTCATTGTTCTGGGCCTGCATATAACGGGTCATCAGGACAAAACAGACGGTCAGAACGATGACGCTGATACAGCCGTAAAATACAATTTTCCGCTTCTTGCTCATACCGATGATCTCCCGCGCCAGTCAGCTTACGCAGACTTGGCCAAAGGTCCTTTCTTCTTGCCGCTGCGCTTATTCCCGCTGCTCTTGGCTCCGGATCGCTCCAGAGGAATGGCAGCCAGCGTATTCAGATTCAGATAGCGGTCCACGTCGTCCTCGTTCTTGATGGTATCGTCCATGAAGTGATTCATAAGGATGATACCGGCAGCGATTGCAAAGAAGACAAGTCCGCCCACGAGACAGTTAATCAGAAGGTTGGGGCTGGAGGGCTTCTCAGGAACCACGGCGCGCTGGACGGTAGAAGGGGTGTCCGTACTCATGACGTCCGCAATCTGCAGCTTCAGCTGCTCTGCCAGGGCGTTTGCCACCTGAGCTGCCAGGCCGGGATCCGGATTTGTAACCGTGATCTGAAGCATATGAGAGTTCGTGGGGTTGGTCACCTCAATGGTCTTTACGAACGACTCGTAAGGTTCCTCAATCCCAAGATCGTTGCGGACCACGTCCACAACCTCGCGCGTGGTGGCGATGATCTGGAAGTCGGCGGCCAGCGAGCTGCCGATCTGCAGGTCCGCGAGAGAGGTGATGCTGGTGGTCTTCGACAGGATGTAAATTATGGAAGTGGACTCATACTGGGGGGTGATCAGAAAAATGGTACCGGCGCCGGTAGCGACGACACCGATGATGAGCGCCAGAACCAGGACCCATGCCTTGTGCCAGAGGACATAGAAGACTTCCAGCAGATCAATTTCCTGCTCGTCCGGCTGCTGAACCTGAGCCTGTGGGGTCAGCTGCTGAATCTCAGGGTTTTCCATAGACGTTCTCCTCTTCTGTGTGTGGATTCGTTCCCAGCGTTCCATTGCCAGAACCCGCCCCAGGCCAGCAGGAACTGCCTTGCCCGGACATCTCCAGTCCGGAACGATATCGCCGTTGAGCAGGGCCTGGAGACTCTCCGGATGGGCAGGGCTGAGAGCGCGACGGGGGCCCGCCCCTCTCTGGGCAGGGCGGCGATGCTGAAAGGCCAAAATGGGCAGACTACACCAACCGCGCAATCAGACTTTTTAACAGGATACCACAGGCGCACATCGAATGCAAGGGGAAAAAGTACAACATCCCCTCCGCCTGCGAAGAAGCGCCTTAGTCAAAATGCCATATCTTCCGAGTCTACAGGTTCCTTCTTACCAGAGATAAAGATATCACACATTTCCACGATTTGCAAGTGGGTAATGGTTACGATTTTGTTACATCTTGCGAAAGAGGCTGGAATTTCCCTGAATCCACCTGGAAATCAGACTGCTT
This sequence comes from uncultured Oscillospiraceae bacterium, assembly GCA_947629775.1. Classification (GTDB taxonomy): domain Bacteria; phylum Bacillota; class Clostridia; order Oscillospirales; family Oscillospiraceae; genus Lawsonibacter. Next base: position 6,379 of record CANRFA010000020.1, on the reverse strand, counting down.
CCCGCCTAAAACCCTTCTGTTTTTGGCACGCCGCTGTCTGAATCCCTTCGCCCAGGAAGCGGTGACATTCACTGTATGTCATCTCTTTATCCCTTATATCATTTGCTTCTTGCAGGCGTTCTTCCAGGAACAGAGTTTTTTCGCATCGAGGAGCAATCGGCCTTTCCTGGGATTTCTTTCCATCTTTCTCCAGACTGTCCCTGCATAGCCACCCTTTCCCTCGGAAGTCGGATGTCTTTTATGTAATTTGACAATCCTTCCGTGCCGATATAAAATGAATCCACCAGGATTTGAGGCTGGAAGAAGCCGCCTGTGCCTCGTCTCCTTGCGCCACACACCTGCAGCTGCTGCACTTATGCAAAAGGAGGAATTCGGATGTCAAAGCCAAAGCCTGACCTGAAGGGACTCCACATGCCCGCCTGGCAGAGGCTGCTGCTTACGGGACTATCTGTCGCATTGACAGGGGAAGTCTATCTTACGGTCTGGGCCGAGGGCTTTCGCGTCTCATTCGCCGCTATCCTCTACCCGATTCTCCTGGTGGTTGTGATGCGCGAGCGTCACTCTCCGGATACCGGGCTTGTAACCGGTATCTTTGTCCTCACCCTGCGTCTCTTCCTGGACGTCCTTGCAGAGACACCGCTGTCCTACGCTCTTCGGCTGGAGTATCCGGGTGGTGTCTTCTACTTTATCTATGACGCGATTCTCTGCATTCTTCTGCCGGATCGCCGCTCTGCCACTCCGGGAACGCTGTGGGGTATTTTCGCTGTCTGCGATTTTCTCTCCAACAGCTTAAATCTTCTTCTCTCACAATGGACCCACCTGGATGGGTTCATGTTCCTTACTCTGGCCGGGCTCGCTCTCCTCCGCTCTCTCGCTGCCGCGGGAACTCTCTGGCTGATGATCAGCTACCACCAGCTTCTTACGCAGCAGGAGCACGAACGCCGCTATCAGCGTCTCTTTCTGATGACCGCGGAGCTGAAGTGTGAGCTCTACTTCCTCCAGAAGAGCGCGGAGGAGACCGAACGGATCATGTCCAGCGCCTACCACCTCTACGAGCGCATGGAACAGCTGAATGCGCCGGAAGAAGATCAGTCCCTGGCGCTGTCCATCGCAAGAGATGTCCATGAGGTCAAGAAGGACAGTCTCCGGGTCCTTCGGGGGCTGGAAAGCGAGGTGGCACAGGTCTATGACAGGGATTCTGTTCCCCTCTCCGACCTTCTGCTCATCGTTGAAAACTCCACCCGACATATGCTTGGACAGTCTCGGTCCAATATCCGGCTTGAGGTTCGCTGCCTGACGGACTTCCCTGTCAGAAGTCATTACCAGCTCATTGCCGCTGTTAAGAACCTGGTCACAAACGCCGTAGAGGCCATACAGAGCGACAGCGGGCAGGGTACAGTATGCGTTCTGGCCCGGAAAGAAGGAGATCATCTCTGCCTGGAGATTTCGGACAACGGACCAGGTCTCACTGATCGAGCCCGCGAGAAGCTCTTCCAGGTGGGCTATTCCACAAAATTTGACCCGGAAACCGGCAACATCGGACGCGGAGTCGGTCTTGTATCCGTACAGCATATCGTGGAGGAACTGAATGGTACCATCCAGGTAGAGTCCGAACCTGGCAAGGGCGCCCGCTTCCTGCTGAATATCCCATTGAACCGTCTTGAGGGGGATCTGACATGAATCTGAGATTCTACATCGTTGAGGACGATCTGAGCGTGATCGGAGTTCTGGAAGACATCGTAGAGCGCTGTAACCTCGGGATTGTGTGCGGCTCCACAGAGAAGGGGCCCATCTCCTCGGATGGAGTTCTCAGCGCTTCCCCGGATATCGTCCTGGTAGATCTGCTTATGCCGGATCGGGACGGAATTCAGGTCGTAAGAGATCTGAAGGACCGCGGCTGCACCGCAAAGTTCATCATGATCTCTCAGGTAACCAGCAAGGACCTGATCGCCAAGGCCTATATGGCAGGAGTGGACTTTTTCATTGGCAAGCCCATCAACCTGATCGAGGTGCGACAGGTGATCACCAACATAGGTCATCAGATCGAGAACGAGCGGGCCCTCGATACCATTCGCAGTGTCCTGCCTCATGTTGCTCCTGCCCCGCCGTCTGTACCGGTGGACAGCGAGCGCTACCGCAGAAAGATTCAGTACGAGCTGAACCAGCTTGGGATGACCGGCGAAAAGGGCAGCGCGGATATCCTGGAAATGTGCATCTTCCTGCTGGAGCGTGGGGAGCGGGCTTCCACCTTCGGCATTGGAGCGCTTTGCGCGCAGCTCAGCGACAGCCCCAAGTCCATGGAGCAGCGGGTTCGAAGGACCGCGGAGCGATGCCTCAGTCACATCGCAAGTGTGGGACTGGAAGACTACGACAGCGAAATCTTTACCCGCTACGCATCGGTACTGTTCCCCTTCCCGGAGGTCCGCTCAGAGATGGACCTGATGCGCGCCACCGGCCAGAGCCGGGGTGGGCGGGTCAATCTGAAGAAGTTCCTGGATGGCCTTCTGCTGTTTGCCGAGGAGGCCTGACGCTTCAGCCGTTCTCTCTCACCGGGTCCTCCCTACATTATATATACTGCCGCCTGATCGGAGCCTTCAACCGAGGCTCCGATTCTTTTGCCCTGCTCCACTCGATCGCGGACGGTTTTCTCCCTTCGGAACCATCATCATGTCCATGCGCGCTTTCGGGAAGACAACATGGTCCAAATCTTCGAAGTCGCGATCTCTGTCTGCTCCCCATATCCACCCTGATCCCCAAAACAACCGGCACCGACAGCGCTGCAGGGCGCCACCAGGTCTTCGGCCTCTGGATTGCGGACTTCGATACTCCGCTTTCCCTGGTCTAAGAGCAAGCCCCGGCAGACTGGTCAGAGAACAGAAGAAGCACTTGCGGGAATCTCCTTGTACAAAGCCACCCTACCTTATAACATGGATCTCTTTCCCGGCCTTCTGCTCTTCAATCTCTTGCCCTTCCTATATTGCTCGTGCGCAGGAGGTCCCTTTTTCAGCCTTGCCGGGAAAAAACCTGATGGAGGACTCCTGATTCTACCCAGGAGGAGGGTTTGTGTCCATCCTGGCAGCTTACAGACTTCAGCCGCACTTGATTGCAACCTGACAGGCTCACGCTGAGAGCTTCCCTCTATAGAGGACAGGCAGGCTCTGTGGACTGCTGAAGGGATATCCACAGTCTGTCCTGAATGTGAAACTTCATCGTTGCCACTGTTGCTTCATCAGCCGGTCTGTATCTCCCTGCAAGGGACTTCTGGCTTCAGATGGGCCTCTTTCTCCCCTTGCCAGTCAATGCCATATTGTGTCTTCTATCCGTTGTGGTTTCTTTTCTTTTTATGTGCTTTGGCTGGACTTTTTTGGGCTGGTATCAGGAGGAGGACGTTATGTTTTTAAGGAGAGGAATTATTTAGTAATTGCACATGCGTCCGGTATACCGGTATTACATATATTTGCGAGTTTTGCTTTATATGATATAAAGCGTCCTTTGTTGTTGTTCTCTTCTATCTCAATATACCGTACGTAGCCCTCCTGAACCCGGTCCGGTTGAACCCTCTCTTCAACCCAATCGATGATGCGGCTCACCTTTCCCCTGCCATCGCAGTACTTTCGTTCAAAAGGCAGTTCGGCATCTGCTTCCTCAGCGCGCTTCCTCTCTCCATTCGGATCTTCTCCTTGGAGTTGTGCTGGCCGCTGCACCCTCTCTCTGAACAGTCATTCATGTCTTCTACAGCAATTCTGAAGCCGTATTCCAGTTCTACGGCAGAGAGAATGTCTGCAGGCGCAGGATGGATGGTATCTCTGTCGCTTCTTCAGGTCTGAATACTTCTCTCAGCGGCAGGGTTTTTGGCTTTGTACGGAAAAAGGAAAATTTTGGGTTTGAATATCCGGCCGGTATACCGGTATACGTATAATATCGATTATCGATCTTGTGGCGTTCTACTTCATCCCTGCCCCATGACTTTACACCTCCGATCTGCCTGCGGTGCATTGATGACTCATAACACCTGGTTATGGGCAACTTTGACCCGATGCTCGACCACTCCATTGCGAGTGATTCATCAGCTGCTGATCTCCCTTGCTCGGATGGAGGAGATAATCTCAAAGTACTCAGACCGAAAGGATCTGGAGATGGTCGCGGTCCTGCTGGAAAACGCCAAGGAGTTCTCCCGATGAGGAGCGGGATGAATTCCACTGTCTCGAACTGCCACCCCTTTGAGCTTGGGAGTCCCGGGGTGGCGTGAAAACTCCGGTCAGGATTCCCGTTCTGCCCCGATGGAGTCCGAACCGCTATGATTTCACACAGCAGAGCGGACAAGGTGCTCCAGACCATCCCGTACAGGAGCGTCTTATGCGACTTCAGTACATGCCTGGTCCTTCCCAACTCTACAGGGGACGGAAAGAGGATATGCTCCCCGGATGAAAAGAAAAGGAAGGAATCTGGTGCTCACCAGGATCAGGCCGCCCTGAGAATGGACGCTTCTTCAACCTGCTGCCTCACAGTGTAATCCATGTCCCGCTCCATCAGGGGGGTGCTTCCCCACCTGTCAGCTTCGCTTTCCCCGCAGAGGCATTTTTTGACTTCCATCCTCGCTGGGCCCCAATCCTCAACCTTACGGCTCCACGTGTTCACTCCCCTGGAGGATGAGGCACACATCGCTTCCCGGCATCCGGGATACGGGGCATCTGCGCATCTGCTCTCGTGCAACCCAACGCCGTTCTTCCGTTGATTGTTTCTGACTGCTGGGACTGCACCATCTCACATCTGCCGTGGTTCTCCAACCGTTGGAAGCGCCCTTCCCTCAGCCGGATGTCTCAGAGCATATCTGTCCCGCTCCATCCCGTGGCCTGCTTCCCCACCTGTCAGCCTCGCTTTCCCCGCAGAGGCCTTTTTTGACTTCCATCCTCTATCTCGGTATCTTTCCTGGTCCCCAATCCTCAACCTTACGGCTCCATGTGCTCACTCCCGCCTGGAAGATAAAGCACACTTCGCTTTCCGGCATCCGGGATCCGGGACATCTGCTCTCGTGCAACCCATCGCTGTCCTTCCATCGATTGTTTCTGACCGTTGGCGCTGCGCCATCTCACATCTGCCGTGGTTCTCCAACCTTTGGAAGCGCCCTTCCTTCAGCCGGATGCCTCAGAGCATGTGGTCCCGCTCCATCAGGTAGGCTGCTTCCCCACCTGCCAGCCTCGCTTTCCGCACAGTGGTGCTTATCTGACTTCCATCCTCTATTACGGTATCCATGCTGATCCCCAATCCTCAACCTTACGGGTCCATGAGTTCACTCCCCCTGGAAAATGAGGCACACATCGCTTTCCGGCATCCGGGATCTGTGGCATATGCTCTCGCGCAACCCATCGCCGCCGTGCTTCTCCAACCGTTGGGAGCTCCTTTTTCCAGCCGGATGCCTCAGAGCATAGGCCCGCTCCATCCCGGGGGTTGCTTCCACATCTGTCAGCCTCGCTTTCCGCACAGAGGTGCTTATCTTACTTCCATCCTCTATTATGGTATCCCTGCTGAGCCCATATCACGAGCCTTCTGCTCCTCAATCCACTCTCCCTCTGGACTGTCAGGGACCCATCGTTTGCCAGAATCCGGGGCATCTGCTTGCGTACGCCCCATCGTTCTCTCTCCGTCGATTGTTTCTGACCTCTGGGACTGTACGTTCTCACATCTGCAGAGGTGCTCCACTCGTTGGGATCGCCTTTTCTTCAGCCGGATGCCTCAGAGCATGTGGTCCCGCTCCATCAGGTAGGTTGCTCCCCCTGTCAGCCTCGCTTTCCGCACAGTGGTGCTTATCTGACTTCCATCCTCTATTACGGTATTCATGCTGGGCCCAGATACTCAGCCTTCTGCTCCTCAGTCCACTCTCCCTCTGGAACGTCAGGCCCCATCGTTTGCCAGGATCCGGGGCATCTGCTCCCGTACGCCTCATCGTTGTCCCTCCGTTGATTGTTTCTGACCACTGGCACTGCACCATCTCACATCTGCCGTGGTTCTCCAACCGTTGGGAGCACCTTTTTTCAGCCGGATGCCTTAGAGCATAGGCCCGCTCCATCCCGTGGGCTGCTTCCACACCTGTCAGCCCTACTTTCTTCGCAGAGGCGTTTTTTGACTTCCATCCTCCAATGGTATGCTGGGCCCATATTCCCAACCTTTCGGCTACCCACGATTCCCTTCTTTGTTGTTCATCTCATTCTCCCCTTGGAAGGTCAAGCACCCGTCGTTTTCCGGCATCCTGGGCCTCTGCTCCCATACGACCCATCGTTCTCCCTCCACCGATTGTTTCTGACTGCGTAGGAGCACCCCCGTGGTGCAACACGAACGTAGTTCGTGGTGCACACTTGACCGCACGTGATGGTGCAAAGCA
>CANRFA010000019.1 GCA_947629775.1 uncultured Oscillospiraceae bacterium | reverse complement strand
AGCGGTTCTGAATCTCACCTGGGAGCGGCTTCAGGACGCCATGCGGCGGGGCGCGATTTTTATCGACGAGGACGACTACGGAACGGAAGCCAGGCTGCTCTTCTATATGGAGAGCTCCCTGCAGGACGGGGTGATCCTCCCGGACGGAAAGCGGCGACTCATCTCCAGGCAGGTGCGGTTCGTGGAACTGAAGGAAAGCGGCGCAGCCTGCAACGGCGGCTATGCCCCCTACCTGGACTACCGGCCCTGTGAGAAAGAGGAGTACGAAGCGATCCGTGCCTGGCTGCCCACGCAGGCCTGGCTGACCCAGGATGTGGAGCGCATTGCGACAGACTACGCCATCCGGCATATCCTTCCGGAGCATCTGTCAGAGGTAGGAAAAAAGCGGCAGGAGCTGGTGGACCGCACCCTGAAGCAGGTGCAGAAGCGAATGCACGCTGAAATCCAGTACTGGGACTGCGAAGCCATGCGGCTCAGGGAACTGGAGAACGCGGGGAAGAAGCCCCGCCACAGCTCGGCGGTCGCCCACCGCCGGGCCGATGACCTCAGCGACCGCCTGGAGCGGCGCGAGGAAGAACTGGCGCGGGAGAGAGTTGTCTCTTCCCTGCCCCCTGTGATCACCGGCGGTTCTCTGGTGATCCCCAAGGGCCTGCTGCGCCGCCTGATGGGCGGTTCCCTCGCTCCCGCGAAGACGGGAGACCGGCAGGCCATCGAATACGCCGCCATGAACGCGGTGATGAACATAGAGAGGGCCCTGGGCTATCTGCCCAAGGACGTCAGTGCCGACAAGAAAGGCTATGACATCGAGTCTGCCATTCCGGAGGAGCGGCAGGACGGAACCGGCAGTCTGCGGTTCATCGAGGTCAAAGGCCGTGTAAAAGGTGCCAAAACCGTGACGGTCTCCCGCAACGAGATCCTGACAGCCCTCAACAAGGAAGAAACCTTCTATCTGGCCGTGGTCGAGGTGGATGGCAATCATACCCGCACCGTCTATCTGCGCCATCCTTTCCGTACCAGCCCGGATTTTACGATAGCAAGCATCAACTACAAACTTGAGGACCTCTATACGTCCTCCGAAATTGTGTACGAGGAGTAATGCGCATGGAAGTAAAGAAGAAACTGATCGAGGTGGCTTTACCACTTGATAAAATCAACGAAGCCAGCACATATGAAAAGATGCCTGGGATTGGACCTCACCCTCGCGGATTGCATCTATGGTGGGCCCGTCGTCCCCTGGCGGCGGCCCGCGCTGTTATCTGGTCCTCGCTGGTGGACGATCCCTCCTCCCACCCGGAACTGTTCCCGACCGAGGAAGATCAGAACCGGGAGCGGGAGCGGCTCTTCCGGATCCTGGAGGATCTTGTGGTCTGGGAGAACTCCAACAACGAGGAGGTTCTGGAGAAGGCCCGAGCTGAAATCCTCAAATATACGGACGGACACCCGCCCGCACTGCTGGATCCCTTCGCCGGCGGCGGTTCCATCCCCCTGGAGGCTCAGCGCCTTGGCCTGGAAGCCCACGCCCACGATCTGAACCCGGTGGCGGTGATGATCAACAAGGCCATGATCGAGATCCCGCCCAGGTTCGCCAACATGCCGCCGGTCAACCCGGAGGCCCGAGCGCAGATGGATCCTGACACCGGCTGGAGAGGACCTGCCGGTTTGGCAGAGGACGTTCGCTACTATGCCGAGTGGATGAAGGAAGAGGCATATAAACGGATTGGGCACCTCTATCCAACTATAAAATTACCTCCGGAGATGGGCAGCTATGAAGCAACCGTTATTTCATGGATTTGGGTTCGTACAGTAAAATGCCCTAACCCGGCATGTGGTTGCAATATGCCATTGGCAAGCAGTTTTATTTTATCAAGCAAAAAGGCGAACAAGGCGTATATTGTGCCTGACATCAACAAAAATAATAAATCAATTTTGTATTCAGTTCAGATTGGGAATGGTGTTCCTCCAGATCCACCAAAAATCGGTCGCGGAGCAAAGTTCAGGTGTATTGTATGTGGAGGAACAGTATCTTCTGACTATGTAAAAAGTAATGCATCTGCAGGAAATTTGAAGGCTGAATTAATGGCAATTGTCGCAGATGGTCCTCATGGGCGCATTTACCTTTCTCCAAACGACGAACACGAATCAATAGCAAAGGCCTGTTGTTATACAGGGGACGAAATGGAGAGGCTTCCAAACGATCCAAGAGCAATATGGTGCGTGAACTATGGATTAACTACATACGATAAGCTCTTTACAAATCGTCAACTTACAGCACTTACCACTTTTACAGATTTAGTTGCTGAGGCTAAACAAAATGCAGAAGCAGATGCTAAATTATCCGGTTTATTATCAGATGGTCTTTCGTTAAATGATGGAGGTCATGGAGCAAAAGCATATGGAGAAGCTATTAGCATATATTTGTCTTTTGCGGTGGATAGACTCGCTGACTTTTCTACGTCTGTATCCAGATGGTCTCCGTCAAACGAAAAACCAATGAATTGCTTTAATAAGCAGGGTATTGCAATGACGTGGGATTTTCCAGAAGCAAATCCTTTCAGTAACGCTGTGGGTAGCTTCTCAACAATATCCAAATATATTTCAGACTGCATTCTTAAACTTCCATCAAAAGTTCCCTTTTACGGATCAGCTTGTCAGTTTGACGCACAATCAGATTGTCATCTTAGAAATACCTTAGTGTCTACTGATCCTCCATATTATGATAATATAGGTTATGCAGATCTTTCCGATTTCTTTTATGTATGGATGCGTAAGTCTCTGAAAGATGTATTCCCTGATCTATTTAAAACGGTACTTGTTCCAAAAGCAAATGAGCTTGTTGCTGTTCCGTATCGTTTTAACGGTGATAAAAATATTGCCTCTAAGTTTTTTGAGCAAGGTATGTTTATCGCCTGTAATCAGTTATACAATTACTCTGATTCTAGGTTTCCAGTTACAATTTACTATGCTTACAAACAAAGTGAGAAAAATGCGCTCTCACCAGAATCTAACAATTCCTCTACAGGTTGGGAAACAATGTTATCTGCAATTATTAATTCCGGTTTTTCAATTACAGGTACTTGGCCGATGCGTACAGAACAAACTTATAGGTCAATCGGATTGGGAACTAATGCTCTTGCGTCATCTATCATATTAGTCTGTAGAAAGCGTCAAAAAGAGTCTCCTATCAGTACTCGGAGGAAGTTTATCACTGAATTACGCCGTGAACTCCGTCCTGCTCTTCAAACACTTCAAAAAAGCAATATAGCCCCGGTTGACATGGCTCAATCTGCCATAGGCCCCGGCATGGCCATCTTCTCCCGCTACTCCAAGGTCATCGAAGCAGACGGAACTCCCATGACGGTCCGCACCGCGCTGCAGATCATCAATCAGGAACTGGATCTCTACTTCAACGACCAGGATGGATCTTTGGACAGCGCCAGCCGCTTCTGTGTAGATCTCTACACCCAGTACGCTTTCAACGACATCCAGTTTGGGCAAGCAGACACTCTTGCCCGCGCCAAAAACATCTCTGTTGCGGCTTTGGCAAACTCCAGGATTCTTTATGCCCAGAAGGGTATTGTTCACCTCTATGAGCGTCCGGAACTCCCGGAAGAGATCGATTCTACAAGCGTTTGGCTCCTCACCCAGCAGCTGACCCGGGCCATGGAGAATGGCGGTGTACAGTCCTGCGCTGTGGTCCTCATGAAGGTCTCCGGCCTTGCAGCTGAGCAGGCAAAGAGCCTCGCTTACCGCCTCTACCAAGTCGCAGACCGTAAGAAGTGGGCGAAGGAAGCCCTTGCCTACAACTCTCTGGTCATCTCCTGGGCGGATATTCAGGAGAGGGTCTCTGCGATCAAGACTGAACAGCAGGCCCTCTCCGTAGAGGAGTCGCAGACCTTCATTTCAGGTTTTTAGGTCATCTCAGCATCTATACTCACAAGCAAAAGGGGAAACGCCTATGATGGTAAATGCACTCAAGATCCAGGCCGGGTTCCAGGAACTCCAGGAGATGTTCTCGGCCTATATCGCCCGGGAATTCCGGATCCAGTACGGTGAAAGCGACTGGTGGGCGCAGATCCGCCAGACCCTGAGCGACCAGCAACGGGATCTTCCTCTTCAGGGTCCCTGGAACGATCTGGTCAACTTCCTCGACCTCGCCAACTGCATCCGCGTCTTTGACCGTCGCTGGAACGACATCTTCAAACGTAAGCTCTCCGTGGACTACAGAATCTGGGCGAAAGAGCTGATGGGGGTCCGCAACCGTCTCTCCCACATGGGGGCAGATGATTTCTCGGAAGACGACACCTGGCGGGCTTTGGATACCGCCGCCCGTCTCTGCGACGCCTTTGACGACGAAGCGGCGGAGCGGATCCGCGGCATCCTTCGGGAACTCCGCTACGGATCATCCGCCGGCTCTGGAGGCATGTCCGCCTCTTCTCCCCCACCCCCGGAGAAGAAAAACGACGGCATCCTCGTTCAGCCTTCCCAGTCCGGGTTACCCAGTTGGCGGGATGTGATTGAACCCCATCCGGATGTGGCCCAGGGGCGGTACAAGAACGCCGAGTTCGCCGCGGACCTCGCCCAGGTGGCCCGGGGAGAAGGTTCGTATGAGTACCGGGATCCCGTTGAGTTCTTCGCCCGCACCTACGTCACGGAGGGCATGATGGGGCTTCTGACGCAGGGGCTTCGCCGCATCACCGGCATGGACGGTGAACCGGTGATCCAGCTGAAGACCGCTTTCGGCGGCGGCAAAACCCACAGCATGCTGGCCCTCTACCACCTGCTGCAGGGCAAAGTCTCCGCGGACCGCATCCCCGGGATCCGTGCCATTCTGGACGCTGTCGGGATATCCGCTTTGCCCAAAGCCCGAGTTGCTGTCCTGGTGGGGTCCGCTCTGGATCCCTCCCACTACAGACGGCCCAACAACATGCCCGGCATCACGATCAACACCCTGTGGGGTGAGATGGCTGCCCAGCTGGCCCTCGCTGCCGGGGATCTCAGCCTCTATGACATCGTGCGGGAATCGGACCGGCGCGGGGTTTCGCCCGGCTCCGTCGCCCTCAAGGAACTCTTTGACGCCTGCGGTCCCTGTCTCGTCCTGATGGACGAGCTGGTCGCCTACGCCAAAAAGCTCTATGGGGCAAAGAACCTTCCCGCCGGCACCTTTGACAACTTCATCACCTTCATCCAGGAGGTCACCGAGGCCGCCCGGGCCAGCAAAAACAGCCTGGTGGTCGCTTCCATCCCGGAGTCCAACATCGAAATCGGCGGCGAAGCCGGCCAGACCGCTCTGGAAGCCATTGAGCACACCTTCGGACGGATGGAGGCCATCTGGAAGCCCGTCGCCTCCAACGAGGGCTTCGAGGTGGTCCGCCGCCGTCTCTTCCTGGACTGCAAGGATACCGGCAAGCGGGACTATGTCTGCTCCCAGTTCAGCCAGATGTACAATGCTTCCCCCGGTGATTTCCCTCCAGAAGCCAAGGAAGTCTCCTACCGGGAACGAATGATCTCCTGTTACCCGATCCATCCCGAGGTCTTTGACCGTCTCTACGAGGACTGGGCCACCCTGGAACGCTTTCAGCGCACCCGCGGGGTCCTGCGCCTCATGGCCGGCGTCATCCATGAACTCTGGATGGGGAACGACGCCAGCGCCATGATCATGCCCGGCTCGATCGGGCTGGATGTGCCCACCATCCGGGACGAGCTGACCCGCCATCTGAACGAGGGCTGGAACGCTATCGTAGACCGGGAGGTAGACGGCAAGAAGTCCATCCCCTACCAGAAGGACCGGGAAATCCCCCGCTATGGCAAGTCTCTGGCTTCCCGCCGTGTGGCAAGAACCATCATGCTGGGCAGCGCTCCCACCAACCGCTCGCAGGCGGTTCGAGGGATCGAGGCCTCTCGCATCCGGCTGGGCGTCGTACAACCCGGCGAGAATGTGGCGGACTTCAACGACGCCCTCAATACGCTCCGCTCCTCCCTGGCCTATCTCTACTCCAACCCCAACGGAAACCGCTTCTGGTTTGATACCCGCCCCACCCTCCGCAAAACGGTGGAGGACCGCATGACCCAGATTCCGGATTCAGACGTGGAGCTGAAAATTCAGAGGCGGCTGAGCAGCATCCGTAAGGAAGCTCCCTTCGCCGGCGTACACGCCTGCCCCGCCTCTTCGCTGGATGTCCCGGACGACCAGTCGGTCCGTCTGGTTCTCCTGCGGCCGGAGGACTACTATCGCGGTTCTCTCAAGAATCCCAAGGCCCTGACCGCCGCGGAAAATATCCTCAACAACCGGGGCACCTCCCCCCGCACCTGTCGCAACATGCTTGTCTTCCTGGCTGCGGACGGAGACACCCTCCAGTCCCTGCAACAGGAGGTCCGGCGCTGTCGGGCCTGGCAATCCATTCAGGACGATAAAGAAGCCCTGAATCTGGACAACGCGCAAATCCGGGAGACCGACACCAATCTCAAATCCAGCAGTCAGTCGGTAGACCGTCTTCTGAACGACACCTGGTGCTGGCTTCTGGTCCCAAGAATCGATCGGGATACGGACCTGAGCTGTATCCTGTGGGACAGGTTCCGCATCAGCGGCGGAGAGGAATCCCCGGTCCGCAAGGCGGCTGACAAACTGATTCAGGAGGAGGCCCTGATCACCCGCTGGGCCCCCGTCAACCTCTGGCTGGAACTGGAGGACGTCCTCTGGACGAATACAACTCACATCACCGTCCGCCAGCTCTGGGACTTTTTCTGCACCTACTGCTACCTGCCCCGCCTGGCCGGCTACAGCGTTCTGGAGGAGACCATCCGCACCGGAGTCCGAACCGACGAATACTTCGCCCTGGCCGCTGGGTACAAGGACGGACGCTTCATCGATCTGAAGTTCAACGAGGACATTCCGACCGTCGATCGGACCGCCTGCCTGGTTAAAATGGATGTGGCCAAGAAGCAGATTCAGGAGGATGAGGAGGAAAGAAGAAGAAAAGAGCAGGAAGCGAAGGATGAACGACGCAGACAGGGAGGGAGTTCAGTCTCACCTCAGGCTGGAACTGGTACCGGCTCTGGAACCGAGACCACTCCGACCGTTAACCCTCCAATCACACCGCCCGAACCGCCCACGCCCCCTCCGCCGCCCAAGGACACCCGCTTCTTCATGTCCGCCCCTCTGGACACCACCCGCATCGGACGGGACGTCCAGCGACTGGTGGAGGAGATCATCTCTCACCTCACAGACACCGACGGCGCTCAGGTAACCCTGAACCTGGAGGTCAGCGCGGAATCCCCGGACGGCTTCTCGGACTCCACCGTGCGTACGGTGCAGGAGAACTGCCAGACTCTGCGCATCCGTAACTGCGGCTTCGAGCCCTGATTTCCCGGGTCCAAACCTTCTCATACCCGCGCAGCCGGCTTTTCACCTGCTTCGCAAGTACAGCAGACAGCATCATAAGAAAAGAAGCAGCAGGACCAGCCTCTCAGGCTGATTCTGCTGCTTTTCGTTCTCCGCTCCGTCCATCGTTCTCTTGTCACTCTCTCCAGCTCTGGAAGCCACAGCAGAGGATCACTCCGGAAAGCAGAACGACGTCTCTGGTCCTGTTGAGACACCTTCACCGTCCAGAAGGGCCGAACTGTGTCTTGCAAAGAACCCAAAGAAGGAATATACTGTTGGAATCCGCTTCTGCCCCTCGCTGTTCTGCAGGGCATTGGTCCCGGTGGCTTTATTTCACCATCATCAGGGTCCCGATGGCGATCAGGGCGCAGCCCGCCAGGGACTTCGGGGTGATCTTCTCGTGGAGGAACACCGCCGCCAGGACCACCGTCAGCACCACGCTGAGCTTGTCGATGGGGACCACCTTGGACACGTCGCCCAGCTGCAACGCCTTATAGTAGCAGAGCCACGAGGCCCCGGTCGCCAGACCAGAGAGGATCAGAAAGAGCCAGCTGCGCCGGCTGACCTCTCCCAGGCCTCCCGCTTCGCCGGTGAGGAACACCATGCCCCAGGCCATCACCAGCACCACGCCGGTCCGGATGGCGGTGGCCAGGTTGGATCCTACCCCTTCGATCCCTGTCTTCGCCAGAATGGAGGTCAGCGCCGCGAACACGGCGGACCCCACGGCCAGAATCGCCCACATAATACGCGCCTCCCCTCTTTCGACCATTCTAATCCTCTTGCCCTCTGTTTACAATCCCCTTCTCTCTTCGGGATGATTCTTTTCTCAGGAGGTCCTGTCCCTTGCTGAAACTCATCGTCTGCTTCTTCGCCGGGCTGGGCGCCGGCCTTGGCACCGGCTTCGCCGGAATGAGCGCCGCCGCCGTCATCTCGCCCATGCTCATCACCTTCCTCGGTATCCCCGCCTACCAGGCGGTGGGTATCGCCCTGGCCAGCGATGTGCTGGCCAGCGCCGTCAGCGCCTACACCTATGGCAAAAACCGCAATCTGGACGTGCGCAACGGGCTTGTGATGATGGCGGCCGTGCTGATCTTTACCATGGTGGGCAGCTGGGTCGCCAGCCTGGTCCCCAACGCCACCATGGGAAGCTTCTCCGTCTTCATGACCATGATCCTTGGCATCAAATTCATCTTTAAGCCTATTATGACCACCAAGGAGAGCATGGCGGCCGTTGATCCCGGCAAACGGGCCATTCGGGCCGCTCTGGGCGGCAGCGCGGTTGGCTTCATCTGCGGTTTCGTAGGCGCCGGCGGAGGCATGATGATGCTCCTGCTCCTCACCAGCGTGCTGGGCTATGAGCTGAAGACCGCCGTGGGCACCAGCGTCTTTGTCATGGCGTTCACTGCCTTCACCGGCGCCGCCAGCCACATGGTGATTGGAGGAGCGCCGGATCCCGTCTGCCTGGTCCTCTGCATCCTCTTTACGCTGCTCTGGGCGCGGATCGCCGCCCTCTTCGCCAACAAGGCCAGCCCCATCGTCCTCAACCGGGCGGTGGGCGTGGTACTCACTGTGCTGGGCGTCGTCATTCTCGGCGTGCGCTTCGTTCCGTAATCCCATCTCCGCTTCTCCGGAAAGGAAGGTTCCATGCGCTCTGACCGCTCCGCCCGCCTCATGCTCCTCGCCTCCATGGGGATCTTCGGGACCATCGGGCTCTTTCGCCGCTCCATTCCTCTGGGTTCCTCCACGCTGGCCATGACCCGGGGATTCCTCGGCGCCCTCTGCCTGCTGGTGGTACGGAAGCTCCAGGGCAAGACCTTTGACCGGGCCGCCATCCGGCCCCGACTCCCCCTCCTTCTGCTCTCCGGTGTCTGTCTGGGGACCA
This sequence comes from uncultured Oscillospiraceae bacterium, assembly GCA_947629775.1. Taxonomy (GTDB): domain Bacteria; phylum Bacillota; class Clostridia; order Oscillospirales; family Oscillospiraceae; genus Lawsonibacter. The sequence goes on along the minus strand of CANRFA010000019.1, from coordinate 20,958 downwards.
ACTGGATTCTGCTCTTCGAGGCCTACAACTACACCACGGTAGCCATCGCTACCCTCTGCTATTACATGGCGCCCATACTGGTGATTCTTGCCTCTCCCCTGCTCTTTCAGGAGCGGCTCACGCTCCGGAAAATTCTCTGTGTGGCGGCCGCTCTCCTGGGGATGGTCTTCGTCTCGGGAGTCCTGCAGCCCACGGAGGGAACCGCCGGCACCCGGGGTATCCTCTTCGGTCTGGGCGCCGCCATCCTCTACGCCACCGTAGTCATCCTCAATAAGAAGATCGACGGCATCCAGGCGGACGACCGCACCGTTCTGCAGCTGGGAACCGCCGGCGTGGTACTGCTCCCCTATGTGCTTCTGACCGAAGCGACGGATCCCGCTCTCCTGACCCCCGTTGTGATTCTGCTGGTCCTCATCACCGGCTTCGTCCATACGGGACTGGCCTATACGCTCTACTTCCACGCCATCCCCTTCCTGCCCGCTCAGACGGCAGCCCTCTACAGCTACATCGATCCTATTGTGGCCATTCTACTCTCCGCCTTCCTGCTGGCGGAGCCGATCCGCCTCCTGGAGGGCATCGGGATCGTGCTGGTCCTGGGCGGCACCATCGCAAGCGAACTGCCCGAGCGCAGTTCCTGAGCCGGTTCTTTCATGACAAAACCCCCGGAGAAACCGGTTCTGGTCTCTCCGGGGGTGTTTCCGGTTCCTGAATGGGGGTCTGGCCGTTGGGGGTGAATCGCTCCTCAACTCTGTCCTGGCTCAGAAGCTCTCCTTCACAAGCGGGACGATGGGAGAGAACTTCTGCCTCTCCTCCGGCATCCGGCTGTAGATCAGGGCCTCCAGGAGAACGGCCAGACTCTCCCGGCCCTGCTGTTCCAGTCCGCTGTCCAGGGTGAGGGTAATCAGACCCTCCCGCAGCAGCGGGATAAATTCCGGATATCTCTCAAAGCAGAAGAGGCGGATCCCCCTGCGGCCGCTCTCCCGCAGCACTTCGCAGGCCGCCGGCACGCACCCGCAGGTAATGAGAATTCCGTTGAGTTCCGGCGCCTCTTCCAGCAGCTCCCGGACCACGTTCTTCATGATCTCCGGATCCTCCTGACAGTAGCGGGTGGGCAGCACCTGAATGGCGGGGTAAGCGCTCTCCATGACGCTGCGGAACCCCTCCTCCCGGGTTCCCAGGGGATAGTAGCGGGTCTTGTCCGCGCTGTTCGTCACCACGCACACCTGCCCGTTTCCCTGGAGAAACTCACCCAGAAAGCGGCCCGCCACCTCGCCGGCCTTGAAGCCGTTCTGGCCCACATAGCACAGGCGGTGAGACCCGCCGGCGTCCAGGTTGACGGTCACGACGGGGATCCCCTCTCTCTGACAGAGGTCGATCTCCTCCGTCACCAGAGGGTTGTGGATGGGACTGATCAGAATGCCGCTGACCTTCTTTTCCCGGCACTCCCGAAGCTGCCGGACCTGGGTCTCCGGGTCCGCGTAGGGGCTGACCTGGGGATCCAGACTCACCTGGAAGGACCGGTAGTTTTCCAGTTCCTCTTCCATTCCCTTCAGCAGCCAGGGTCTGGCGTCCACCTCCGCCAGCAGCACCCCGATCCGCAGTTCCCGATTCTGCATCTGCAGAGCCTTGCCGATGGGATTGGCCTCATAGTGGTGCTCTTCCAGCAGCGCCCGGATCCTCTGGCGCACCTCGTCGCTGACGCCGGGACGGTTGTGAATCACCTTGTCCACCGTTCCCCGGTGAACCCCCGCCATCTCCGCGATCTGCTTGATCGTCACCCGCATTCTCTGTGCCTCCTCCCGGCAATTTGAGCCATTTTACCCCCATCCCGCTCCAAAAGCAAGCTTCCCGGCCGGCAAAAGCGGAAACCGGAGCGCGTCTCTGTGAGCGGAGAGGGCCCATGAGGTCGTGTTACCGGAGCGCAGCCCCGAGACCTGCCCCGACAGGATCTGAAAAAAGGTATAATCCCTTTCCCCGTTTTTTCTGTCACAAAAACTCCTGTTCTGTGGTATACTGTTGACAGTCTTTCCCCCCCCTGCCATCAGGCCGGAATGGTGGAAAGGAAGAGAATGATGGACATCCGTCTGAAAGAAAAAGCGGTCGCCGATCTGCACGTGGACGCCATTGTCACGGAAAACAGCCCGTGCGGGATCTCCTTCGAGACCAACGCCGCGGGGCGGACCGTCATCCGGGTGAAACCCCCAAAATGGATGGGCGGAAAGCAGAAAGAGGCCGCAAAACTGAGCCGCCGCTACGTAAAGGTCCTGGAGCAGGCCGACAAAAGAGGGCTGCGCTCCATCGGGTTTCCTCTGATCTCGGTCGCTTCCGGCGGTTTTCCGCCCGACAAAGCTCTGAAGGCTGCCTTCCGGGCCTGCGTCGAGTGGACGATCATCGACCCCAAGTGCGATATGGAGATCGTCTTCGGCATTCCCGACAGCGCTCTGCTCGACATGGCCCGACAGGAACTGGATCGTCAGCTGAAGCTGGGAGAGAAACGAAAGCAGCAGGATGAGAAAGCCAGAGCGACCCTGAAGGATCTCGCCACGGTTCTCCACTCCAGCGATGTCCTCTTCGGCGGCGGCGACGACTCTTCTTCCGGGTCCGATCCCTCCGGCCAGACCGACGACGGGCCGGAGTCCATTCTGAACGACTTCGACCGCGCAACCGAACAGTACGCCAGGGATCCGCTCTGCTGTCCGGAAACGGAAAAGGCGCTCCAGCTCATCCATATCCTTCAGACGGACAGTAACGCTCTTATTGGAACCGCCCTGATGAGAGACCTGTACGACGACCGCAAGCTGTTTGTCTCTACGAAGCCCCTGGCGAAGCTGAAAGGCATCCCGGTCTTTCGGTCCTCGCATGGGCTGATGGGCAACGCAGAGGAGGGAGTCCACTTCTACTTCCGCTATCGCAAGACCGCCAGCGAGGGCAAGTGTATGCTGGCCTGCACAAGCAGACGGAAAATCCATTCGGCGCCGGACACCGTCTACATGCTCATCCCTCTGGAGCAGCTTCTGGAGGTGGTCTGCGATCCGGAGCGGGAGTATGACGGGCTCATCTTTAACCTCGATACGGAGGGCTACTTCGTCTCAAGGCAAAGCCTCCAGAATCTCCTGAACCTGTTCCGCGAGAAGTACAGAAAACCCTGACCTCCCGCAATGTCAGACGGGGCCCGGTCTTTCGTCGCAATGTACGGGCAAGCCGCTCTGCGGTATTCCGGAGACAGACATCCTTATCCCCACTCCCCTGATACAGAAGAAAGGAACCTGCACATGAGTATTCGCCTGGAAAAGAAGCATGTCGTGGATCTGGAGGCAGACCTCATCGTCGTCGAAGAGGACACTCTGTTCAGCGACAATCCCCCGAACCGCCTTGTTCTTCAGGTCACCGCTCCGGAATGGCAGGGCGGGACGAAGAGGGAGTCCGAAAAACTGGCCCGCCGGTACAGGCGGGGACTGAACCTGGCCGTGCGGAAAAACCTGCGCTCCGTCGGGTTCCCCCTGTTTTCGGTGGCCAGCCAGGGGTATCCGCCTGAAAAGGCCTGGCGGACCGCTCTCTACACCTGCATCGTCTGGCAGGAGGAGAATCCGAATCACGAGCTGGAGATCATCTTTGCCGAACCGGACGACGCCATCCTGGCCATGGGGCAGAAAGAGATGGCGCACCAGGAGAAACGGACGAAGGAAAGACACAACCTGCGGGGGTTCCGGGAACTGGCCAATGCGCTCCGAAGCGCCTTCTCCTCCTGCCCTCCGGCTCCCCCGGCAGAACCGGCGCCCAACCTCCTGCCCAGGTGTCCGGCGACGGAAAAGGCAATCTCCCGCTTCTACCGCACCGGGATGAGCGACCCCAACCCGATCGGGTACGCCCTTCTGACCGACCTGGAGAACCGCTGCCGGCTCTTCGTCTCCCTGACTCCCCTGGTGGATCGGAGCACCTTCCCCATGGTTCAGACCTCCAGGGGGCCCGCCGCCATGCTGGAGGAGGGGAAGCACTACCGCTTCCATCTGGAGGACACCTCGGAAGGCAAGTGCCTGCTGGCCTACACGAGCGAGGACAACCTCATCGAACTCGAAAACTCCTTCCCGATGGAGTTCCTCCTGGAGAAGTTCCTGACCAGAGCCTGCGAGCTGGACTGCGAAGGCGTCGTCTTCAACTACGGAGAACAGGGCTTCTTCCTCACCAGGCGCAGCGTGCAGAACGTTCTGGACGTGTACCACCGCGCATCGGTCTGATCGGATGGGCCGGCGCAAACCGCCGGCCGGACGGATCCTGTCCCCGGCGGAAAACCGGCGCGGAGAGCGCCGCGGGTATTCCGCATCGGCCGGACCGCCCGCAGCCCCTGCGCGGTCCGGCAACAGACGACACTCCCCCGGCGTACCACCCTGGAGCGGGACAGAAAAAGCCCTGCCCCATTCCTGCGAAGTCAGAGACTGACCATTCCACGTCAGACGGATCGTCCATTCCTGTTCGGACACCAGAAAGGAAATGACTATATGAACATTCAGCTGGAAAAGAAAAACGTCACAGACCTGCAGGCGGACCTGATCGTCGTTGAGAAGGGGACGCTGGCCAGCGCCGGTCAGCCGGACCCCGCGGGCCGGGCCTTCCTGGAGGTCTCCGCCCCCGACTGGGAAGAGGGGAAAAACGGCCTGATCCCGAAGCTCAGCCGCCGCTATCAGAAGGGGCTGGACGAGGCCCTGAAGAAGGACCTGCACACGATCGGGTTTCCTCTGCTCTCGGCGGGCGCCCACGGTTATCCTCCGGAAAAGGCCTGGCGGGCGGCCCTGCATGCCTGCTTCATCTGGCAGGAGAAACACCCGGATCATGAAATGACCATCCTCTTTGCGGAACCGGACGATGCTCTGCTGGCCTTGGGCCGCAAAGAACTGGAGTATCAGGAAAACCAGGTAAGACACAAGGCTGCGGAGGAGCAGATCAACCGCTCTCTTCAGATGGGAGCTGACCTGTTCCGTGAGCTCCTGCGCATCAAGGGCATCAAACCGCCCCGTTCCTGACCTTCCGATTCCTTGAGCACTCCGTCCGGTGGCAGGACAAAAAAGTCCTTCCCCATTCCCACGGAACCGGAGAACGGAACATTCTGCGCCAAGACGTGAGGCGGCTTGCACTCCTGCAACCCTGGAGGTCCCGAAAGCCCGATTTGCGACCGCCTGAATGGCTGCGCCACGCGAGACCGGTATGGTTCGGTCAGCCTGACCTTCATGACCTTCGCAGGAAGATCGTGTATCAGGCTTCGTTGCACCGCCGCGGGTAATCGCAGCTGACTCCGCATATGCCAGCCAGACCGGACCCTGTTTTCAGACGCCGGCCATTCCCGGGTTCTCCAACGCCTTGCTCTTTCTCCGGATCAAAAACACGGCCTGCTGAAGTTCAGCAGGCCGTGTCTGTATTTCTGTATTATGGTTCGGGTTGGAGGGCGGTCGCCTTCTGGGGCGCTCCTCCGGCTGGTCGCTTCCGCTCAGGCCTTTTTGTAGAAGTCCGGCATCTCGTCGTAGACGACGGGCACGATGGTCTGGGTATCCCGGGCCAGAGAAGCGGCGGCGGCAGCCACCTGGCAGCAGTAGCCGTCCCAGGCGTCCGGTCCGTCCACGCGGCCGGCCTTGCTGGCGTTGATCCATGCCTGGAACTCCGCGTCATAGGCGGCAGCAAAGCGCTGGAAGCAGTCGGTGTACATGGCCTGGCCGGTGGTGGCGTTGGCGCTGACCCCGTTCCCCCGAGCAAGCTCGGGGGGTTCAGGTGAACCCTCCAAGTTGATCGGAGTCCACAGTATATCCAAACCTTGCTCCGGCGCGTACTAACGGCAAAGCCGCTTTCCGAGGCCAGATTGGGGTGGTTTCCCATGAGTGTAACTCACATGAATTAAGAACTGTGGTACAGCCAAGCGCCGAGAACGCCTTGTCGACTGTAATCAGGCATACCCTTTCCGGAGATCAGGTAAACCTGACTTGATGGCCCGGGAATCATAGCCATCGTTATTGTTTTACTTTTCTCTACTTTCCTGTGCTTCCTTTGATTGCCTTTCCTGTTCTTCCTTTTTCTTTCTTTCCTGTGCTTCCTTTAATTTGATTCCGGAATTACATACGTCGATATGTTCATCCTTTAGCCGTTGTATCTCCTGTTTCTGAGCTTCCATATAAAAGGGAAACTCGTCTTTGCATTTCTGCTGATCCGGTTTTGTATAATCGTCAGTAGCGCAGTACATATTTAAGGCGCTGTGGCCGTCCCGCTGCACCTCTGTCTCAGGATCGGACTCGTCCAGCAGGAAGAAACGGTCATTCAGCTCTCGTTTAATGTTTGAATTGGTACAGTGATTGTACTGAGTCGCAGCATAATCAGCAGGGACAATGTGGAATTCTCCACCGGTAGACTCGAAAACTTTCTTAATCTCCGCAAAAAGCCCACCAGTGCCACGGTGCTGTATAGACCGTGTAAAGCGAAAACCACCCTTCTTACGACCACTGTGATAATGCCTTCGCTTATTACCTGTCTGTACAGAATCGAGCGGCTCTTTCTGAGCACTCAATTCAACAGCAGGCTCAACTGTGCGTGTGGAAGAGGAAGCGGGAACTGTCTGTGTTTTCTGACTGGAAGCAGATTTATTAACAGCCCTCTTCTTCTCTGCTGCAGTTCTCTGCTCGCTTGTCCATCTGGACTTCCCGCTGTTCTTACCAGCTTTCTTTTTCTTGCGGCTGGCGGCAATCATCTGGCTGGTGTTATTGGGCTCAGTGATATATTTATCTCCTCTGGCGCGAAGCCGATGGGCTATCTGTCTGTTGCCAAGCTTTCTGTTAATGGCATTCTTGCGACACAGATCCCGATATTCATCCTGCAGCTTAAGGTAGCGCCGGGACTTCTTCCACTTCTTACGGCCCTTTTTGATTGTTCCATTGGGATTGTAGTACTGCGGATTCATGCTTCTGCGAGAACGATCCATTGCGCGGAGCAGTATACATTCTTTTCGCTCAGAGGCAAAGCTTGATTTGTGATTGACCTCTCCAATATTCTCCATGACCAGCCTGCCATGAGAATAAGAGACCAGGCTCTGCGGCCCGTGATCTCCGGCAATTCTTCCCTTGCCTAAAGTGTGGCGGAAAGACCCATCCTTTCTCCTCTTGGGCGATGCAGTACCTTCCAGAGTAATGTGTACAAAGACCCTGTTCTTCCCACGAATCCTCTGGACACAAAGCGCCGCATAGCACGGGCGGAATGTCTCCTGATAGGTCTCGGTTCGGACGTATTCATCGAGGGCTTTCTTTTCTGCTTCAGGATCCTCCAGAAACGCAATCAGTTTGGAGAGTTCCTCTTCTGCAAACAGATCTCCCTTCTTAACCTTGACACCGAATCGATTGGGTTCCATCAGGTGCAGCTTCATGTCGTGGCGAAGGTCATCCTTTTCTTTCTGGGTCAGCTTCGGCTCCCCTTTTGCTGCACGTACGCTCTCAATTTTTGCAACCCTGCGGTCGAACTCCTCGTTCAGATACTTTCGGCTTGCGGGAAGTTCCATGGAAAAAGTGAGTGAACCGTTTTCCACGTGAAATATAATTCCACGATTCGGTTCTACGGCTGCTATTTCGGGAATGTCTCCACGTTTTTTGAAATGAAGGTGATCTCCACCCCGATACAGAACAGCATGTACGCCTTGCCATATGTCTGTGGAGCGACTCTGAGAGAAGATGGAAGGAACACCATAATCATCGTGGATTTTCTGGGTAAAGCTTATGGCATCCTTCTTGGAAACACCCCACCTGAGCTGAATCTCCTCCACGGATTTCCATAAAGCCTGCTTCTCCTGATCCTTCGCTTTATAGACAGGATCATCTTCAACCAAGTCAGCCAGATCAGCCAGGTCCCTGCTCGCATCGGCGAAAGCCTGATATGCAGTTCTGTACTCAGTAGTTCGCTTCATCTGCTGAACCCTTTTCTGCATCTCTGCAGTAAGGCAGTTCCCGAGTCTGCGGGACCGGTCTCCCAGGTCCATAGTCTTTCGGACTTGGGTCTCAGTCATATCAGCCTCAAGAACCAGAACATGCTTCGGAGATCCCTTGCGGTGCTTCCTGCGCAGTTTGTCGGGCTTAAGCTCAGAAAGGGGGACCTCCTCCTTCCCGGGCGCTTTTTTCCTGGGAACAGTCGCCTTAGGCTTCTTCGGTTTCCCTTTGGCCTTCGTCTTGGACTTCTTACCCATCTGTCCACCTCCCTTCATTTCCTTTCTTCAGACAGTATACACCCATTTCCTCTGGCTGTCAACTACTTTTTTGGTCCTTATTTCGCGGTTTTGTCGGGGACTTCTGGTGGAAACTTACACCCCCTACGTGCCCTCGCGGGAAGGCAAGGATCCGTCTCTGGGAAGACGGGGGGACTCCGCCCCCTGCCCCTTTGATCTTTTTTCATGCGATCCTACGCATATTATAATTTCCCCTTATCATAGTCTAGTTTTCTGATTAGAAATTTTTATCGCTCTCAGGATCAAAATTTCCTTGACCTGGAGACCATCGCATATGGCAGCCGTGCCCACTCCCGATCAGGATCGGGAGAATGCGCACGGCATCCTTTCACGCCCAGCAGACCGGCCAGGGTGACGGTGTCGTGCATGGTGCGGCTGTGCTCCCGGCCCATGGGGGTATCGATCAGAGGGTTACCGGAACAGTTGAGGGCGGAGATCTCAAGGCCCCGCTTCGCAATCTCCTCCTGGAAGGCCTCCCGCTTCGCCTGATCCTGGATCAGCTCGGCGGCGCTGGGAATGAAGTTGCAGCCGCCCCAGCCGCTGGCTGTCATCTCGATGCCGTCCAGGCCATAGGCCTTCACGGTGTCCAGCATCTGAGTGAAAGGAATTCTGCCGAACACGTCGGTGCAGATGGAAAGTTTCATGAATCTTCCTCCTGTTGCGCTTTGCGGGCGGGAACCGGCTCCGGCGGGTACGCGCCGTCCGCTCCCTGCCTCCGTCCCTGAGGTTTTCTGATTTACGAGCTCGTGCTCGTAAACAAAACATGATCAACGAGCTCGTGCTCTTAACTGCCATTATACCGGGTTTTTCCCGTCTGTCCATTGTGAGTTTCTCCAAAGATTTCCGGTCTCGTACAGCACAATAGCCAAAATGGCGTGTGCTTCGCACACGGCCGGAGCCCGGGACTTTGAAAGAGAAAAGCGGCCTCCGCCCGAACCGGTACGAAAGCCGCTTTCCGCTTCTCAGAGCAGGCCCAGACAGCACAGGGCTCTGCCGATCATCTCGCCGTGGTCAAAAGCCAGACCGCCGTTCTCCAGCACCTGGACCCGCACGCTCTCCAGGGCCGGCGCCAGCCTGGTCCGCTCCACGGTCAGGCGGACGGTGAAGGCCGCGCCCGGGGCCTCAAACCCGATCCGCGCCTCTTCGCCTTCCTTCTGAACGGACAGGGTAAACCAGCGGGCGTCCGCCGCGTCGTCGCCCGCCTGAATCTCGCCGACCCGCTCCGGGGGAATGACGGCGGTGAAGGTGTGGGATACCACCCAGGTCCTGGGATCCCGGTTGGGGGCGCTGAAGAAGCCCACCGGGCCCAGCTTCAGGCCGGTGAGGCCGGTCTCCTCCTCCAGTTCCCGGGCGGCGGTCTCCTCCACCCGCTCGTTCTTATTGGCAAATCCGCCGGGCAGGGCCCAGCGGCCCAGGCACGGATGGCCGCCCCGGCGGATCAGGAGCAGCCGCAGCGACTCCTTCTCCTGGGCGAAGACGGCAATGTCCGCCGTCAGGGACGGGCGCTCGTAGTTGCCCGGCTTATAGGTCGCCAGATATTCCTTCTCCGTACGGCCCTTTGCGTCCCGCAGTTCCTCTTCCATGGTGCATGTCTCCTCTCGCGTTCGTTGCTTCGGGGGTTGCTGCTGCCATTATACCCCGTTTCCCGCTCCGGGAAAAGCCCCGGAACCGGCAAGGCCGCCGCGTCCGAAGACGCGGCGGCCGAAAAAAGAGTCGGATGGGGGGGATCAGAAATCCACGTCCAGGTCGTAGTAGCAGCACTTGAGCAGCTTCTCCATCTCCTCCTGGCTGGGCTGCCGGGGGTTGGAGCCGGTGCAGGCGTCCGCGATGGCGTTCTTCGCCACCTCGGGCAGGCGGGCCAGGAACACGTCCTCGGGAACGAAGCCCTGCTCGGTGGGATAGCTGTCCGCGCCATAGTGCTGGATGCACTGGGGGATGTTCAGCTGATCGTTCATGCCGCGGATATATTTGATCAGCAGCTGGACTTTCTCCTCGTCGCTCTCGCCGCCGAGGCCCATGAAGTCCGCGATCTCACCATAGCGCTTCAGAGCGGTGGGATCCTTGGCGTTGAAGGCGATGACCTTGGGCAGGTACATGGCGTTGGCGGCGCCGTGGATGATGTGAGCGCCATAGTCCGCGAAAGCGGCGCCGGTCTTGTGGGCCATGGAGTGCACGATACCCAGCAGCGCGTTGGAGAACGCCATGCCGGCCAGGCACTGAGCGTTGTGCATGCTGTCCCGCTTCGCCATATCGCCGTTGTAGGAGCCCACCAGGTTCGCCTGTACCATGCGGATGGCGTGGATGGCCAGAGGATCCGTAAAGTCGCAGTTGGCGGTGGAGACATAGGCCTCGATGGCGTGGGTCAGGGCGTCCATACCGGTGTGGGCGACCAGCTTCTTGGGCATGGTCTCCGCCAGCTCGGGATCCACGATGGCCACGTCGGGAGTGATCTCGAAGTCAGCCAGAGGATACTTGATTCCCTTCTCGTTGTCCGTGATCACGGAGAAGGCGGTCACCTCGGTGGCGGTGCCGGAGGTGGAGGGGATGGCGCAGAAATGAGCCTTGTTGCGCAGCTTGGGCATGCCGAAGACCACGCACATCTGCTCGAACGTCACCTCGGGGTGCTCGTACTTGATCCACATGGCCTTGGCGGCGTCGATGGGAGAGCCGCCGCCCATGGCGACGATCCAGTCGGGCTGGAACTCCTGCATGACCTTGGCGCCCTTCATGACGGTATCCACAGAGGGATCCGGCTCGATGCCCTCGATGAGGGCGACCTCCATCCCGGCCTCCTTCAGATAGCCAACCGCCTTGTCCAGAAAACCGAAGCGCTTCATGGAGCCTCCGCCTACGCAGACGATGGCCTTCTTGCCCTTCAGGGTCTTCAGCGCCTCCAGGGAGCCCTTGCCGTGATACACGTCCCGGGGCAGCGTAAATCTTGCCATGGTAATTCTCCTCCTTATTCGCGGGGGCCGTCCGTCCGGCGCAATCCGCCGGTTCCGACCCCGTTGTTCGCAGGTATTTTAGCACCGCCGTTTGTACATGTCCAACAAAAACAGCCTCAATTTTTCCATTTATTGAGATGCCTTTTTGTACATTCTGCACATGCTCAACCGTTATTGCAGAGAGCGCGGCTGGAGGCTGCAGGCCGGTCGTCTTTCTGCCCGTTTTCGGCATGAATCCATGCATATTCCGCATGTTTTTCAAATCCTCCTGCATACGGAAGATTCAAAAAATGCAGACTTCCCGGTTCCACACCCCCCTCCGGGCGGTTTTCCGATCCGGCGGGCGGACCGCTTTCCGGCCTGACCTCTCTCGAACCTGATCGCTCCCCACTCCGCCACGGGCAGACCCGTAACGGCTCCATTTCTTTGCGGAACCTTATCTTGACTTTCTCTGCCCCGGGTGATAGCCTTGCCGGTGGTGGACTGTATTCCCCCGTGAAACGGTACCATGGCAGATCCGGAATCGGCCGCCCTCTCCAGGGCGGGCCGCGGCGCCACCTTCCCCTTTCCCCGCAGAACCCGGCAGGAGGTGGCCATCATGAACGTTACAGTTGGAATCATGGGAGCAGGCAAGGTAGGGACTTCCCTCGGGAAGTACTTCAGGACTCGAGACATTCCGGTGTCCGGGTACTTCAGCCGTACGCCGCTCCACGCGCAGAGCGCGGCAGAATTCACGCAGACCAGATGCTTTTCCACGCTGGAGGAGCTGGTGGAAGCCAGTGAGGTTCTCTTTCTCACGGTTCCGGACGGCTCCATCTCCGCGTGCTATCAGGCGCTGCCGGTCCGGCTGATTCCAGGAAAGATCATTTGCCATTGCAGTGGGGCCCTTCCGGCCGCGGACGCCTTTCCCGGCATCCGGGCGGCGGGCGCCTTCGGGTACTCAGTCCATCCGCTGTTCGCGGTGAGCGATCCCTTTCGCTCCTACCGGGAACTGTCGGATGTTTTTTTCTGCGTGGAGGGAGATCCCGCCCGGCTGGACGTGGTCCTGGCCCTGCTGAAGCGGTGCGGCAACCCGGTGCAGGTCATCGATCCCTCCTCCAAGGTGCGCTACCACGCCGCGGCCGCCGTGGTCAGCAATCACGTGGTGGCCCTGGTGGCGGAGAGCCTGTCCCTGCTGGAGAGCTGCGGCTTCTCCCGGGAGGGCGCCCTCACCGCCATCCGTCCCCTCCTGACCGGCAATGTAACCCATCTGGCCCAGGAGGGACCGGTAGCCAGCCTCACCGGTCCGGTGGAGCGCTGCGACACCGGCACCGTAGCAAAGCACCTGGCCGCCATGCCCTCCGAGGAGGAGCGGGAACTCTACCGCCTGCTCAGCGCCCGGCTGGTGCGGGTCGCGGAGGAAAAACACCCGGACCGGGACTACGCGCCCATGAAAAATCTGCTGAAGGAGAATTGTCATGCCTAAGAAGAACACCGTCGCCACTCTGCTGGCCATGAAAGAGCGCGGGGAGAAGATCACCCAGCTCACCGCCTACGATTACTCCACCGCCCGCATCCTGGACGCCGCCGGCATCAACACCGTGCTGGTGGGAGACAGCCTGGGCATGACCATGCAGGGCTACGAGGACACCCTCCCCGTGACCATGGAGGAAATGATCGTCTATGGCCGCAGCGTGGGCCGCGCCTGCCAGAACACCTTCGTCATTCTGGACATGCCCTTCATGAGCTACCAGGTCTCCGTGGCTCAGGCCCTGGAAAACGCCGGCCGGCTCATCAAGGAGTGCCGGGCCAACGCCGTCAAGCTGGAAGGCGGCAGCCGGGTCTGCCCCCAGATCCGCGCCATCACGGAGAGCGGCATCCCCGTCTGCGCTCACATCGGCATGACGCCCCAGTCCGTAAACGCCATGGGCGGCTTCAAGGTCCAGGGCAAGGGCGAAGACAACGCCCGGCGGGTGCTGGAGGACGCTCTGGCCGTACAGGAGGCCGGCGCCTTCATGTGCGTCCTGGAGTGCGTGCCTCCCAAGCTGGCGGCCCTCATCACCAGCAAGGTAAAGATGATCACCATCGGCATCGGCGCGGGCGCCGGCTGCGACGGTCAGGTGCTGGTCTATCAGGATATGCTCGGCATGTCCGGGGACTTCGTGCCCAAGTTCGTCAAGCGCTTCGCGGACGTGGGCTCCATCATGTCCGAGGCCTTCAATGCCTACGACGCCGAGGTCAAAGCCGGCCAGTTCCCGGACGCTCCCCACTCCTATGTCAAGAGCGACTGCTCCGACGAGTTCCTAGCGAAACTGGCCCAGGAGTACTGATCCCATCCGAAAAGAGGTAACACCGTCATGATTATCGCCACCACCATTCAGGAAGTCCGGGACCAGGTCCGCGCCTGGCGCAGGGAGGGCCTCACCGTAGGTCTCGTCCCCACCATGGGCTATCTCCACGAGGGACACGCCAGCCTCATCCGGGCCAGCGCCGCCGCCTGCGACCGCACCGTGGTCTCTGTCTTCGTAAATCCCACCCAGTTCGGCCCCAACGAGGACCTGGAGAGCTATCCCCGGGACTTCGCGCGGGACAGCGCTCTCTGCGAGGCCACCGGCGCCGACCTGGTCTTCCACCCCGAGGTCATTGAGATGTACTCCCACCCGGCGGATACCTTCGTGGAAATCCTCTCGGAGATGCCCAAGCAGCTGTGCGGCAGGACCCGTCCCATCCACTTCCGGGGCGTATGCACCGTCGTCTCCAAGCTGTTCAACATCGTGCTCCCGGACAAGGCCTTCTTCGGGGAGAAGGACGCCCAGCAGCTGGCCATCATCCGCCACATGGTACGGGATATGTCCTACGGCATCGAGATCGTGGGCTGCCCCATCGTGCGGGAGGCGGACGGTCTCGCCATCTCCAGCCGCAACACCTACCTGAACCCCCAGGAGCGCCAGGCCGCTCTCTGCCTCTCCCGCTCCATCGCGCTGGGGAAGCAGATGGTCCAGGAGGGCGAGCGGGACGCCGCTAAGGTCCTGCAGGCCATGACCGAGGTTCTGGAGAAGGAACCCCTGGCCCGCATCGACTACGTGCAGGCCGTGGACGGCATCTCCATGGAGCCCGTCTCCGAGCTCAGCCAGGACGTGCTGGTCGCCATGGCCGTGTACATCGGCAAAACCCGCCTCATCGACAACTTCTCCGTGCGCCTGTAAGCGGCAACCTTCAAGCGCGCGGCGGAGGGGAAGCATGGACATAGAAAGGACCGAGTCGTCTGCTTGCCTGCTCCCCGGATAAACTGCAATCATGCGCTCCCCGTCTCACCGGCGGGGAGCGCTTTTGCGTCTTCCTGCACAGCGATGGAGGCCAGAGATCCGCTGACCTGGCACAAAGGGGCCCTGCTGCAGCCGGCCGGCAGGCTGTCCGCCTCTCGGATCCGTCCGCTGGATGAAGAGGCCAAAGCAGCCTGTCCACTGTCCGCATCCGAGCCGCCCGAGGCCCGGGCACCCGCTCTGCGGACACTCCCGGCCAGAGGGTCCACCCTGTCCCCCTGGAACTCAGAGCGCCATCCATCCAAGGAAAACACCTCTTCCGTTCACGGCCCGCCGAACGGTGGCTTTCTTCTCCTCAAACGGTTCGGGTATCCTGGCAGATCCGTGGTATACTGAGCGCGGAAGGAAAGGGCCCCTTCCGGCGTGCGACGGGATAGCGTCCCGCTCTGCCTCCCCGGAAGGATGGAAGATGCCTCCATGGCGCTCCTGCAGGACAGGATACTGCTGTGGACAGCGGGGATGTTCCGGCTCCTGCCTTCTTTTTTATCCCGGCCGGGGCACGGAACGCGCAGTCCCCGGCCACGAATGGAGTGTGATGATGCGATGAAACGGGCCATTCTTCTTCTGACCGCGCTGTTTCTGCTCTCCGTCCTGTCTGTATCCTGTTCTCAGACCGGAGGAGGAAGCGGCTCGGTCTCCACCCCGGGCTCCGGCAGCAGTTCGGAAGCAGGGGCCAGCAGCAGTTCGGATGCCGGATCCGGAAGCAACTCCGGTTCCACGATCGGCGCCGGCGCGGAGTCCGGAAGCGGTTCCGGCAGCTCTGACGCGGGAGCCTCTTCCTTGGGAGGCTCTTCCTCCGTCCATCCCCAGACCGTCCAGCCCCCCGCTTCCGAGGCGTGGGAGGGGATCCCTTTCCAGGGGGAGCAGCTGTACGCGATCGCTTATCTGGGATATCAGGACACCGGCGATCTGGACTGGTACGCCTCGAAGTACCTGAAGATGGACAGCGCGGACCTGCCGGTCCACAGGGTGTCCGATGGAGATTACTACCTGATCGTTCCCCGCTACGCCGGCATGTCCGTCTCCATGTACACTGTTGATATGGATACCGACGAGCGGACCCTCACTTTTGAGGAAAAGGACTGCGGACCCTTCGTGATCCAGTGCAATGTGAGCGACATCGTTCCGGATGTGGTCCTGAGCTTCACCCTCCAGGACAGGACGGAGGAGTACACCCCCTTCCTCTCCCTGGAAAACGGCAGTCTCATCGCCGGCGATTTCGGCCTGGATCTGACAAAGCCCGGCGTTATCCCTTCGGAGGAGCCTTCAGGCGGAGCGGACGCGGATACGGCATCAGATACGGCCGCAGACACGGACCCTTATGTGGGAGAATACAGCGACGGAATCTCTGAGGAATCCTCCATGACCATTGCCCTCGGGGAGGACGGCAGGTATACGGTGTGGATCGGGATCTACCGGCTGACAAGCCTGGAGAACGGCGTGGGCGAGCGCACGGACAGCGGGCTGGAGTTTACGGCCGACGACGCGAACGGCAACCCCATTCAGGGCGTCATCACCCTGGATGGAGCGAAGGCGACCGTCACCATCACGGACTCTACGTGGGGATACCTCAACAACGGCGATACCTTTGATTTCACAAAAATGTAGTGGAATGTACGCTGCTCAGGCAGTCAGAACCCGCCCGCAGCAGACTGCGAAACGGATTTCGGCAGGGGGACCCTTCGGGGCTCCCTGCTTTTTTGCGTTCCTGATCCGAGAGGTGGCCCGGTCCCGTAGACATCCAGGCGCCCTCTTCCGCAGCGCCTGTCGCAGCAGCGCGGATGGTCCCAGCTTTCTGGCCTCATCCAGCACCTGCACCAGACGGGAATCCCTCTCCCCAACCCAAGCCCGCCACAGGTTGCCGCTCCGGTCCTCTCGCTCCAGCCTTTGAACAGCAGATCATTGGACTTCGCGATGAGACATCTGCAGCCGTCCAGCCGGGTGAAGGGCCTCTGAGCCGTCCGATTTGAACCATACCTCCACGGAGGGCTCTTCCCTCTTCCGCGCAAAAGCGGGAGCGCTCCCCGAACGGAGGATCGCTCCCGCTTTCTTCTTACTGCGTTGTCTTCCCGCTCCAGCAGATCCGGTAGCTGCCGGAACCCGTCCGGGCCGTGCCATTCCGGAAGTCGAGGCCGTCGGTCTCCAGCAACTCCGCTCCCTCCGGCACAACGATGTCCGCCGTGGCTCCTACGGGGATCTCCACCTCCAGGACCATACGGTCCTCCTCCCGCTCCCAGCGGACCCGGATGGGACCCCGGACGCTGCGCAGAGTAGTCTCCGCCCAGGCGAGACCGCCGCCCGGTATGGGCTGAATGCGGAAATGCTCCCAGCCGGGGGCCTCCTCGTCCGGTTCCATACCGCCCGCCGTGCGATACAGCCACTCGCCAATGGCTCCATAGGCGTAGTGGTTGAAGGAGTTCATGTCCGGGCTCCACATGCTGCCGTCCGGCTTGAGACCGTCCCAGTGTTCCCAGACGGTGGTAGCCCCCTTCTCCACCTGGTAGAGCCAGCCGGGAAACTCCCGGCGCATGACCAGCTTCCAGGCCTCCTCCGGATATCCGCTGTTCCGGAGGGCAAAGGGCAGGGGCGCCGTCCCCAGAAATCCGGTGGCGAGATGGCCCGCTTCCGCCAGCAGCTCCCGCAGCCGGCGGGCGGTCCGATCCCGAAATTCCTCCGGCACCAGATCATAGGCCAGGGCCAGCACATGGGCGGTCTGGGTCTGAACCGTCAGCGTCCCGTCTGCCCGGAAGTACCGGCGGCAGAAGTCCTCCCGCAGTTGCTCCGCCTTCGCCGCCAGGGTCTCGGCTTCTTCCTCCCGCCGGATCGCCTTCAGCATGCGGGACACCAGACGGGTGGAGCGGCAGTACCAGGCGGAGGCGCAGAAGGAATCCGGGGTGGCGCCCTTGTAGCTGCCCGAAGCGGCGTCCAGCGCCAGCCAGTCCCCGAACTGATCCCCCGTCTCCACCAGGCAGCCATGGCTGTGATGGTCCAGATACCGGATCCAGGCCAGCATGGAAGGCATCTGCCGGCGCAGCACCTCGGTATCCCCGTAGAACTGCCACAGGGTCCAGGGCAGGATCACCGCCGCGTCGCCCCAGCCGGCGGCGCCACCCTGAAAGGCCGTCCCATCCAGCAGCCAGTCCTCTCCCATGTGGCCGCTGAGGATGTCCGGCACCACGTGAGGCACCGAACCATCTCCGTTCTGGTCCGCCGCCAGATCCGCCAGCCACTTGCGGGCGAAGGTATCCATGTCCATCAGGAAGGCGGCAGTACCGGCGAAGGCCTGGATGTCCCCCGTCCAGCCCAGGCGCTCGTCCCGCTGGGGGCAGTCTGTGGGCACATCTACAAAGTTCCCCTTCATGCCCCAGAGGATGTTGTGCCACAGCTGATTCAGTGCGTTGCTGGAGCAGCGGTAGGAACCGGTCTCCTCCATGGCCGAGTGAACCACGCAGGCCGTGAAGGGCTTCACCGTAAGCTCCCCCGGGAAGGAGACCACCCTGGCATAGCGGAATCCCTGGAAGGTAAACCAGGGCCGGCAGACTTCTTCCTCCGCTCCCCGGCAGATGTAGCGCACGGTCTGCTTCGCGGCGCGGAGGTTCTCCGTGTAGACATTGCCCTCTGCGTCCAGGGTCTCAAAGAACTGCAGTTCCAGGACCTCTCCGGCCGTCGTATTCCGCAGCACGGTCTCGCACCAGCCGGTCAGGTTCTGCCCGAAGTCCAGCACCCGGTCTCCCTGGGGCGTAACGAACAGCTCCCGGGCGGGAATCCGTCCCATCACCCGCACCGGCGGCCCCTCCTGGGGCACCAGCGTACGGATGTCCCGCTCCACGCCTTGCGCTGGGGTCCACTTGGAGTCGTCAAAGCCGGGGAAGCACCAACCGGGCTGCTCCAGGCGGGCGTCATACACTTCCCCGTCGTAGATCTCCGAAAAGAGCGCCGGGCTGCGGGAACCCTTCCAGCTCTCGTCCGTGCAGATCCATTCCTCGGTCCCGTCCGCATAACGGAGGATGAGCTGCCCGCCAAAGGCTGTGCGGGTGCCGTAGAGATTTCGCTCATGTTTGTAGCCCATGACGCCCTTGTACCAGCCGGCTCCCAGAGCCGCCCCGATGATGTTCTCTCCGGAACGCAGCAGAGCCGTCACCTCGTATGTCTGAATCTGCAGACGCTTCCCGTAGGAGGTCCACCCGGGCAGGAGCTCGTCTTCGCTCACCGGCCGTCCGTTGAGGAAGGCGTGATAAATGCCGTGGGCCGAGGAAACCAGCCAGGCCTCCTTCAGGGGCTTTGTTACGGAGAAAGACTTTCGCAGCAGAGTGCAGTAGCTCTCTCCCCGATCCTCCTCCGGCTCCGCGGAGACGAACTGCCCCCGCCAGGAGCCGGACGAGAGGGCGGTCACAAGGTCCAGAGAGACGATGGGGCTCTCCTCCCCCGCCGCCCGGGCCTGGACGGACACCGTAAAACGGGTCAGCTCCGGCAGGGAGAGGTCCAGAGGCACATGGGCGCAGCGGGACTCCTTCCGCCAGCCGGTGTCCAGCAGCGGCGCGGAGGCTCCCGCCTCCGTCACCCGGATCCGACAGCTCTCCTGGACGGCGTTGCGGCAGGTGGAGGTCAGGGTCCAGCCCAGTTCCAGAGGGGCGGCCACCCCGCAGGGCTCCGCCCGGCCGTTGACGGTAAGATGAGAAAGGGTAAGCATGGCAGGGGCCTCGCTTTCCTGTATTTGGCGGTTCTCCCGCCAGCCGCGCCATTATACCAGCGAACCCCGCAGAGCGCAAGAGGACGGTCGAAATGGTCGGAACAGGAAAAGAGGAGGTCGGAAAAGTGGTAACGTTCCGGCGCTTTTCGCTGTTACAATGGGTCCATCAGAAACGAAAACACTCTGGGAAGGATGGTAAGTTATGAGTGAGTATATCGTTCAGACCACCAGCGGCAAGGTCAGGGGCTATCTGCGGGACGGCCTCGTGGAGTACCTGGGCATCCCCTACGCCCAACCCCCGGTCGGGGAACTGCGCTTCAAAAGGGCCCGCCCGGTGACTCCCTGGGAAGACGTCTTCGACGCGAAGGAGTACGGCCCCGAGTCCGTCCAGTTCGATGAGGGACAGCTGAAGGGCAGCGAGGACTGCCTGACTGTCAACGTTCAGCGCCCCGAAAATGGAGAGAACCTGCCGGTCTTCGTCTACATCCACGGCGGCGGCTACAACACCGGCGCCTGTAACGTGCCTCTCTACAACGGCCGCAGCTTCGCCGAGCACGGCATCGTCTACGTGGCCTTCCAGTACCGGCTGAACGTGCTGGGCTTCTACGACTTCACCACATACCCCGGCTGCGAGGACTTTGAGAGCAACTGCGGCCTCTCTGACCAGATCCTCGCTATGAACTGGATCCACGAGAACGTCGCGGCCTTCGGGGGCGACCCCAACCGGGTCACCATCTGCGGCGAGTCCGCCGGCGGCGCCTCCGTCGTCAACATGCTGGCCTGCCCCGGCGTGAAGGGCACCTTCCAGCAGGCCATCGCTCAGAGCGGCCTTCCCAACTGCGTCATGACCCATCAGACCGCCCGGGAGAACGTGAATCTTTTCCTGGAGGGCATGGGCTGGACGGAAGCGGATCTGCCGAAGCTGCGCACCGACGACCCCTTCACCTTCCAGAAGGGCAACGCCTATGTGGCGGAACACCACCAGTACCGCAATCCCGGCATGTTCCTGCCCGGACCGGTTCAGGACGACCTGCTGCCCGTACGGCCCATCGACGCCATCCGCGCCGGCAGCGCCGCGGGCATCCGGCTGATCATCGGGTCCAACGCCCACGAAGGCACCACCTTCGTCCACCCGGAGAAGACCGGCTTCCCCAACAGCTGGGCGATGATCGCCGAAATGTTCGAGAAGAACGGCAACATCGAGGCTTTCCCGGACATCATCCGCTACTACCACCCCAATGCGGCGGCCTACCTGAAGAAGTTCAACGAGCAGGGCAGCAAGTTCTCCGCGGAGACCACCGCGGACGCCCCCATGTCGGTCGTCGGCGCCCCCTTCATCGACTTCGCCACCGACTACGTCTTCCAGATGCCCGCCATCAAGGTGGCGGAGGGCCAGAAGCAGTACACGCCGGACGTGTGGATGTACCGCTACGAGCTGGTCACGAAGTCCGGCGAGGGCAGCGGCCTCAAGGCTTCCCACGCCTTTGACCTGCCCGCCATGTTCGCCAACAAGGACTTCCATTTCTCGAAGTTCATCTTCGATGGCGAGCCGGAGGAAATGGTGGACGGCATCATCGCCGAGATGCACGGCGCCTGGGTTCGCTTTACGAAGACCGGCGATCCCGGCTGGCCCCGCTTCGAGGGCGACATCTCCCCGGTACGCATCTACGACCGGCAGACCCGCACGGAGGTTCTGGATAAGCTCTATTTCCCGGGGGTCGTGTAACCACACGGAGCTAGGCCCCAGCAATATCACAACTATCCTTCCTGAATAGAAGA
>CANRFA010000018.1 GCA_947629775.1 uncultured Oscillospiraceae bacterium | reverse complement strand
CGACGCCGTTGACGGTGACCACATAGTTGCCGGGGGTCTGATCCATCGCGCCCATCACCAGGTGAGGCGGCTGATAGGAGGCGGCGAAGGGAGGAATGGGCCGGGAGGTCATGCCGTTCTGGGTGACCGCCGGGGGATTCGTGTAGTACACGTGGCCCTGCCACGCGGGCATGGGAGGCAGATCCTCCTTCTTGGGGGCTGCGGGAGCGGCCTTCTTGGGCTCCTCCTTCTTGGGGAAGCCGGCCTCGCGGTCCTTGAAGAACGCCATGGCGACCTGCGGGAAGGCGATGTAGCTCAGAACATCCTCGTCGCTCTTCGCGGTGGCGCCCAGCTCCTGCTTGGTCTTCTCAAACTGGGGCTCCAGGGAGTCCGCGAAGCGGCCCTGCACCACGGGGGTGTTGCCCAGGATCTTCTTCTGAATGTCCTTGTTGATGGGAGCGGGGGTACGGCCGTACTCGCCGCGGCAGTAGGCCTTGATTTCCTTGCCGACCACCTTGTAGCGCTCGCCGGCCAGGACGTTCTGCACGGCCTGGGAGCCGACCATCTGGCTGGTGGGGGTGACCAGAGGAGGATAGCCCAGATCGGCGCGGACCCTGGGGGTCTCGGCCAGAGCTTCGTCCAGACGGTCGATGGCGTTCATCATCTTCAGCTGGGAGATCAGGTTGGAGAGCATGCCGCCGGGGATCTGATAGTTCAGGCACTGGGTGTCCGTGGCCATGGAGATGGGATCCAGCGTGCCGTCCTTCAGGAAGTCGGCGCGCACGCCCTTGAAGAAGTCCGCGATCTTGATCAGGCTCTTCTCGTCCAGATCCACCTGATAGCCCAGGTGACGCAGGGCGTAGGACAGGGTCTCGGTGGCGGGCTGAGAGGTGCCGCCGGAGAACGGAGAGATGGCGGTGTCGATCACGTCGGCGCCGGCTTCGACAGCCTTCAGATAGGTCATGAAAGCCAGGCCGGTGGTGGAGTGCGTATGAACCACAACGGGCAGGTCAACGGCGTCCTTGATGGCGGACACCAGGTCATAGGCCTCCTTGGGCCCCATGATGCCGGCCATATCCTTGATGGCGATGGAGGCTACGCCCATCTCCTTGAGTTCCTTCACCATCTGGACGTTCTTCTCCAGGGTGTGGACAGGGCTGGTGGTGAAGCAGATGGTACCGGAGGCGTGAGCGCCGCGCTTGACGGTCTCCTCGATGGCGACCTGCAGGTTGCGTACGTCGTTCAGAGCGTCGAAAATCCGGATGATGTCGATGCCGTTCTTGATGGAGTGCTCCACGAACTTACGGACCACGTCGTCGGGATAGTGCTTGTAGCCGAGAATGTTCTGGCCGCGGAGCAGCATCTGCAGCTTGGTGTCCGGCATCTTGGCGCGGATCTTGCGCAGTCTCTCCCAGGGATCTTCCTGCAGGTAGCGCAGGCAGACATCGAAGGTGGCGCCGCCCCAGCACTCGGCGGAGTAGTAGCCGGCCTTGTTGATGGTCTCCAGGATGGGCTCGAACTTGCTGTACGGAAGCCGGGTCGCGATCAGCGACTGGTTCGCGTCACGCAGCACGGTTTCGGTGAACTGGACTTTCTTCATGTCTTCAACCTCCGTTGTGGAATGGAGTAGTGGCCAGAGGGGCCGCATGATTCTTGCGTATCATTTTAGACCAGATCGCCTCTTAATGCAAGTACCTTGCGAAAGAAAGTCGCTTTTTTTCCCGGCCTGGACCGCCGGAAGGGCCCGGAAAGGGGTGGAATCCGGGGAAAACAGGAAAACGCCGCAGACGGACCCCCTCCGCTGCGGCGTTCCTGCTCTGTTTGCAGACATGGGCCTCCGGCCCCTGCCTCTGCCGGTCACCGGTCGCTGCTTGACTCCTCGTCGCGAGGATGGGTGCCCTCGTAGTTGAAGATGAGGTCATCCACATCCACGTCGGGACGGACCCTGGACCAGATGCTGTTGGGATCGGGTTGTATCGTCATGCATGGTCGCCTCCTTTCGGTTGGAATAAAGGGTAAAGGGCGCAAAAAATCCACCGGCTGCTCTGCAGACGGTGGAGCACAGGTGTGACGGAACGCACCGGTTCCTACACGAAACCGATGAACGCTCCGCAGATGCACGTCCGCCCTCTGCAGAATACAGAGCCGCCCTGGGTTGTAAACCGGCGGATGCACATGCCTGATCGCCCCTTTCAGTAAGATCGGTCCGTGAGTACATGCACGCCCCCAAACGTACTGCACTACCGGACTCTTCCAGTATTCTAAACCCGTATTTGTAATTTGTCAAGAACTTTTTCTGCCAAATTGAAAGATTTCTGGGAGATCTTCCAGAGGCGGCCGGCGGGCGGATGCTCCGCCCCGCCGGCCGGCAGGAGGTTACTGGGGCCTCTGGTTGGAGAAGCGGGTGTAGGCCTGGCTGACCTTGGAGGTGGGGGCCTGCTCCACCTGGTACCAGCCCTTGGACTGAGCCAGCTGATACAGGTCCGTCTGGGTCATGTGGCCCTGGTTGAAGATCTTCAGGTAGTCGTCCCGCAGGGGGATGCTGACACACTCGGAGGCGAACGTGTCATAGTTGGCGGACATCTTCTTCTCGCTTACGAGAAAGTCGGTGATGCGTTCCTGGTCGTTCATGGTTCTCCCTCCCTGATACTCAGCGCAGATGGCCCAGCAGCGTGTTGAAGTTCTGCAGGTGCTGGTCGGCGCAGCACTGATACTTCTGCTTCAGCTCCGGGTCCTGGCTCTCCTGAATGGCGGTCAGGTACTTGCTGTGGATGACGCGCTCGAAGTCCAGCTGGTCGGAGAGGCCGGCCAGCTCCTTGGTGGTCAGATTGGACACAACGGTTTCCTCCTTTGCCCCGGGAGGTCCCGGGTGATGGGAACAGTATGCCCGCCGCCGGGGGCGGATATGTACCGGAAGGAGAAAAACTGTCAGGGAGAGCTGTCGTCCGGAAGGCGGGGCTCGCCCGAGGCGTCAAAGAACCAGACCAGATGAAGAGTCCCGTCCAGCCGCTCCGGCCGGGCCAGGCAGAAAAGGCCGCTGAGGGGCAGGGGGCAGCCGGGGCGCAGAGGAACAGCCAGGCGGAATCCATCCTTCTCCCGGAGACAGAGCATGGATCCCGGGATCTGACTGCGAAGGACGGGATCCGAAACCAGACTCCGGGGATTCGGCTCGCAGTACCAGCGGGGATTGGGCGCGAACGGAAAGGCCAGGGGCGCCTCCGCCCCGACAGGAGGCCAGCAGCCGTTGCGCTCCAGTTCGCTTCGGGAGAGAACCCGCCGCAGACAGAGGGCTCCGTCCTCCGGAATCATGGTGCCCAGCAGAAGCCGGGCGCCCCGGGCGCCCAGCAGCCAGACCTTATAGAGCCCCTTTCCGTCCGCGGGCCGCCGGGCCTCCAGGCGGACCCGGAGTCCCTCCTGGGTTACAAGCAGGGTCCCGTGTTCCCCCAGGGCAAACCGCTGTTCCATACCCGGCGCCTCCTCCCGATTCAGTCTATGCGTGGACCGCCGGAAACTCTCCAGGGAGGACCGTTCCGGGAGCGGTGGGTTCCGCTTCCCGATGCAGGACCTTTCGCATGCCGCTTCCGCACCAGGCGTGGGGGAGGGTACGGAAGCCCAGCCGGGTGTAGAATCCCTCCTTGCCGGGTTCGGCGATCAGCTGGACGCTGGTGCGGCCGCCGGGCGGCGTCTGCTCCAGCGCGTAATCCAGAAGGCGGCGGACCACTTCGCTCCCGATCCCCCGGCCCTGCCAGGAGGGCGCTACTACGATGTCGCAGAGGAGACAGTAGAGACCGTCGCCGGTCAGGCGGCCCATGGCTACGGCCTCTCCGTCTGCCCGGACCGTCAGAGTTCGCAGGCTGCGCCGGAGAGCGGCCTCTGTGTGTGCAGAAGGAAAGCCGGTCCAACCCACGGACTGCCGCAGGGCGGCGTACGTGGCGGTGTCGAGAGTGTCGGCTTCGTACGTGAAACGGTTCATTGGAGAAGGCTCCTTTCAGGATCAGGGAATTGGAAGGGCGGAGCGGCTGTCCGGGAGAGGCTTTGGAGAGAGAAGAGAGGAAGCCGCGCCGGGCGGGGGAGCAGGCCGGCAGGAAACAGGCGCAGGAAAATTTTTTTGAAGATCCGGAAATTTCTGCTTGACAGGGGGGCCGGCCTGTGGTAAAGTAACATTCGCTTCTGACGGGAAGCCAACAGGGAGAGGTGTCCGAGTGGTTTAAGGAGCCGGTCTTGAAAACCGGTGACTCGAAAGAGCCGTGGGTTCGAATCCCACTCTCTCCGCCATTTCCCTTCTTACAATTTCATCTTTGGATCATCTTATGCCATGCAGAAGTACCCAAGTGGCTATAAGGGGCTCCCCTGCTAAGGGAGTAGCCGGTGATGAGCCGGGCGGGGGTTCGAATCCCCCCTTCTGCGCCAAACGGACGTTTCTTCGGAGACGTCCGTTTTTCCTTTTCCCGGGTCGTCCGGACCTCGCCCCGAGTCCGGCGGCGGAGAGGGGAGGGAAGCTGCGGCCGGGCTGGTCACAGCCTGGAAGCGGGAGACGGAGCGGAAGGTGGAGGAGCCGGAGAGCCCGGAGCCGGAACGCCGGTCCCGGTGGAGGCATTGCCGTGAGAATCGGGCCCTGTTCAGGCAGGCAGATATTCTCGGGAGCGGCCAGGACAGGGCAGCCGGACTGCTGTCCCGACGGAAGGGCAGGATTTCTCTGAGGATTCCGGGGAGCAGGGTGAGCGGCGGTTTTCCGGCCGGCGGGAATCCCGGCACCGTCCGGACAGACCGGAGAGGGGAACTGCTGTCCGCTTCGGGACGTTGGAAACGCTGGACCCAGATGCAGCGGATTTTCCGGGCGTCATGACCGGGTGGACCTGGCAGCCGGCTCGCCAGGTCTGCAACAGCTCCACACATCTGACCTGACCGCGACCTGAACACGAGAAATCCGGCACAGCCCGCTCGGCTGACTGCGCCCGCATTGGCGAGGGGGCGGTCAGCCCGTCGAGGGCAGAGGAGCCGGAGGCGCGGATCATATCAACCGGCAGGTGTGGGGATCGGGTCCGCGGCGCGACAGGGCGATGGAACCGGTCGGCCTCTCTGCGGGAAGGACGGATACGGCGCGACAGGATGCGCCCTGTGTCGGAAGCAGGCAGCCGGATAAGCCCGGACAAAGAAAAAAGGCTCCAAACCGACTGGTTTGAAGCCTTTCCATGGTACGCCCGAAGGGACTCGAACCCCCAACATTCAGAACCGGAATCTGACGCTCTATCCATTGAACTACGGACGCATTTCTCAACTGCCCTGCCATTATAGCAGCGTTTCGGGTGCTTGTAAAGAGGAAATTTTCCAGAGTGCGGAAAAAATTTTCCGGGCCGTTCGAAGACGGGAGCCGCGCCGCACAGCCAGAGGGAGACGGCGAAACCGGATCTCCCGCACGGACGGGAGATCCGGAGCTGGTACCGGTGGTCGGACTCGAACCGACACGGTTGCCCGCCGCATTTTGAGTGCGGTGCGTCTGCCAATTCCGCCACACCGGCGCGACCGAGGGTCATTATACCCGATCCCTCCCCCCATTGCAAGAGGAATCTGAAATTTTTTTCGGACGGGGACGGACTCCCGCCGGATGGCGCTGAGCGTGGGAGCGCCCCGCCAGGGGAACCTGCCGTTCGGCAGCTGGCGGGGCGCGGAAAGCGGGATCCTTCCGGACTTCCCCGCTGGATGGCATGGGATGGGATGCGAAGAGCTACTGAATGGCCCCTTTGGCGGCCTCCAGGTCGCTGGCGACGATCAGCAGGAAGCTGTCCCCCTTCTGCTGGATCAGGGCGTTCTCCAGCTTTGGGATCTCGTCGGGACGATAGTTCACGTTGGCCTCGATTTGGCCGTCGATGTAGCTCTGGAGAGCCTCCATCACCTGGGCCTGCCGCTCCTCGGCCTTGCCCTCCGCCCACTGGAACTGCAGTACGGCCACCTGTTCGCAGGTGCCGCCGGAGGAGCAGAGGATCGCGCAGTCCGCCAGTTCTTCCCGCTGGATTCCGGCGTCCGCCAGATGGAAGAGGTAGAAGCCGGTATCCGCGTCCAGAGGATCCAGCTGCTCGGAGAAGGCGCCGGCGTCCGAGACGGCCTGGGCCAGGGAGGTGTCATAGCTGCCGGCGTCCCCGCTGCTGTCTCCACCGCCGCCTCCGCCACAGGCGGAGAGGGCGAGAGTCAGGGCCAGAGCGGTCAGAAGAAAGGAAACCGGGTTCCCACGATGCAGAAGTCGCATTACGCAGCGCCTCCTTCCGTACCGTCAGAGGAGGAGTCCGAGGTGATCGGAGCCGGGATGGATTCGGCTCCTTCCGGATAGAGGGTCTCGTAGGAGACCGTATGGGTCTTCATGTAGTCCAGCCATTTCCGGCAGCCGTCCGCCCGCAGGTGGACGCCGTCCGAGCTGGCGTCCGCGGGGAGTTCGCCGTTGGCGTCCACAAAGAGGTTGTAGAGGTCCAGGAAGACCACGTGCCGGTCCGCGGCGGCCTCTCTGATGCGCTCGTTGAACTCGCGCAGCTGCTCGTTTTTCAGGTAGTCCCGTTTGATGGTCTGGGCGATGACCTCCTCGTTGAGGGGAATGAGGCCCTCCACATAGATCACGGCGTCCGGCTGAATGGCCCGCACGGCGTCGATGGCGGCCACGTAGCTGTTGTAGAAGTTCTGGCTGCCGGGATAGCCCAGTTCGTTAATGCCGAAGCACAGGTACACCTTCGTATAGTGCTTGAGGGCCAGGGCCTCCAGAAGGGTGTAGCTGTTTTCCCCGATCTGAATGCACTTCTTCTCGGAGAGTTTGAAGACGGTAAGACCGGTGTCGGAGAGCAGATCCCCGTTGCCCACGCCGCTGAAGAGGTAGAAGCCCTCGGTGCGGGAGTCTCCCACGAAGGCCGCGTCCGCGAACCATTCGTTGTCTACGGGGGCGGACTCCGGCGCGGGTTGGGTAAAGTCGTAGGTCGGCTCCGGCAGGATCGCGGAGGGAGCCATGGTGGAAACCGCCCCGCTGGAGGAGGAATCTGCGGAGGAGGAAGCGGAGGAAATGTCAGAAGAAGCGGCAGAAAAGGCGGAGGAGGAGCCTCCGCCGCTGGAAGAACCGCTCCCGGAAGAGGTGGGGCTGTGCCCGCAGCCGGCCAGTCCGGTCAGGCACAGGGAGCCGGTGAGGAGGAACGCTGCCGTGCGGCGGGATACGGAATGAAAATCCATAAAAGGAAGAAACCCCCTTAACGGAGACGGCTCTCGGGAGTCGCCATCCGGTTCGATTCGATGTTCACCTGCATTATAACACAATCTCGGGGGATGGCAAGAAACAAAACGGTTACAAATTCCGGCCCCTCTCAGCCCCTTTCGCAGGCCAGGGGGAGGGAGAAAAAACAGTTGACAGGCAGGAGGCGAGGTGGTAACATGGTCTTAACACTTTGCCCGGGTGAAGTGCCCGCCCATGGAGGGGACTTCCGCCCGGAAAGGAGCGATTCCATGGATCTTACCATCGAGCCAGGGAAACTGGCCGGTCGGGTTACCCCGCCCGGCAGCAAGTCTCTGGCCCATCGGGCGGTACTCGCCCTGGCCCTCTCGGGAGGAAAGGGAACCCTTTCCAACCTGCCGGACTCCCAGGACATTGAGGCCACACTGGACTGTACGGCGGCTCTGAGCCGTGGGGACGGTCCCGGAGAGCTTCCTCTGCTGGCCTGCCGGGAGAGCGGCTCCACGCTGCGCTTTGTGATTCCCATCGCGCTGGCGCTCCGGGGAGGAGGACGGTTTACCGGCCGCGGGAGGCTGATGGAGCGGCCTCAGAAACCCTATCAGGACCTCTTTACGGAGAAGGGGATCGCCTGGAAGCAGGGGGAGGACGGTCTGGAGGTCCGCGGGATGCTGCGACCCGGCCGCTATGCCCTGCCGGGAAACGTTTCCAGCCAGTTTGTGACCGGGCTGCTCTATGCCCTGCCTCTGCTGGACGGAGACAGCGAAATCGTGATTACCTCTCCCCTGGAGAGCAGGGGCTATGTGGATATGACCCTGGACGTGCTGAAGCGCTTCGGGGTGACGGTGGAGAACCGGTCCTATGAGACCTTCCGCGTGCCGGGCCACCAGCGCTTCCAGGCCCGGGATATGACCATCGAGGCGGACTGGTCCCAGGCGGGCGTCTGGTACGCGGCCAACGGCATCGGCAATGAGGTGGAGATTCTGGGCCTCAATCCGGATTCCGTCCAGGGAGACCGGGTGGTCGCGGCCCTGAAGGAACAGCTGGACGGAAACGGGGAAGTGGTGCTGGATGTCTCCCAGTGCCCGGACCTGGTGCCGCCTCTGGCGGCCCACGCCGCCCTGCGGGCGGGACAGATCACCCGCATGATTCATGCTGAGCGCCTGCGCATGAAGGAGAGCGATCGCCTGCACACCGTGACCGTGACCCTCAACGCCCTGGGCGCCCGGGTGGAGGAGCGGGAAGATGGCCTGGTCATCCATGGCCTGGAGAGTCTGGAGGGAGGCGTCCGGGTGGACTGCTGCAACGATCACCGCATCGCCATGATGGCGGCGGTGGCGGTCACCCGCTGCCGGCGGAGCGTGACGCTGCTGGGCGCGGAGTGTGTCGGCAAGTCCTATCCCTCGTTTTGGGAGCACTATCGTACACTGGGAGGAAACCTGCATGGCATCCTATAGCGGCAAGAATCTGCATATGAGCATCTTCGGGCAGTCCCACGGGAAGGCCATTGGCGTCGTGCTGGACGGGCTGCCCGCGGGAGAGGCCATCGACCTGGAGGTTCTGGACGCCTTTCTGGAGCGTCGTCGGACGGGAAAGAACGCTCTTTCCACCGCCCGCAGAGAGGCGGACCGGCCGGTGTTTCTCTCCGGGCTGGAGGAGGGCCGGACCTGCGGGTTCCCTCTGTGCGCCATGATTGAAAACGGAAATCAGCACTCCTCGGACTACAGCGAACTGAAGGATCACCCCCGGCCGGGCCACGCGGACTACACCGCGTGGATAAAGTGGGCCGGTTTCGCGGATATGCGCGGCGGGGGACATTTCTCCGGCCGCCTGACCGCTCCCCTGTGTGTGGCGGGCGGCATTGCGCTGCAGATTCTGGAGCGCCGGGGAATTTTCATCGGGGCTCATCTGACGGAAGTGGGAGGCGAGAAGGATACCCCCTTCCCTCTGCGTCCCGCGCCGGACCTCTTCCGGGCGGTGGCCGCCAGGCCCTTCCCCGTGCAGGACGAGGAAGCGGGAGCGCGGATGCAGCAGAAAATTCTGGAGGCCCGACAGGAGGGAGACAGCGTGGGCGGCGTCATCGAGTGCGCCGCCATCGGACTGCCCGCCGGTCTGGGGTCACCCATGTTCGAAGGCGTGGAGAACCGGCTGGCCGCGGTCCTGTTCGGCATTCCCGCCGTCAAGGGCGTCGAGTTCGGGGCGGGCTTTGCCGCCGCCTCCCTGCGGGGGTCGGAGAACAACGATCCCTTCGTCTGGGAGGACGGGAAGATCGTCACCACGGCCAATCACGCCGGCGGCATTCTGGGGGGCATTACCACGGGCATGCCCGTGACCTTCCGGGTCGCCATCAAGCCAACCCCTTCCATCTCCCGCGCGCAGCAGACGGTCAGTCTCGCGGAGGGGACGGAATCGGAACTGAAGATCAGAGGACGCCACGACCCCTGCATCGCCCACCGGGCGGTGCCCGTGGTGGAGGCGGCGGCAGCTTTGGCGCTGCTGGACCTGCTGCTGGATCCTCCGGCGGTCGGTATGAAAGACAACAGGATGGAGGAACTTCTGTGAAGCGGAATAACAGCCCCCGATGCGGGGAGAACAGAGCGCACGGCGACCGCCGCAACCTGATGCTGGTCGGTATGCCCGGGTGCGGTAAGACCACCATCGGGGGAGCGTTGGCCAGGCGGCTGTCCTGGCCCCTGGTGGATCTGGACGAGGAGATCGTCCGCACGGAGGGACGGCCCATCCCGGAGATCTTCGCTCTGGAGGGGGAGGAGTACTTCCGCCAGGTGGAGCACCAGGTTCTGTGCCGCTGGGCCAGCCGTTCCGGCTATGTGATCTCCTGCGGGGGAGGGATCGTCACCCGTCCGGAGAACATGGAGCCCCTCCGGCGCAATTCGGACGTGGTGTTCCTGCAGCGGGACCTGGACCGGCTTCCCGTGGACGGACGTCCGGTCTCCCAGGCCAATCCCCTGGAGGATCTGTTCCGCCGCCGCTATCCTCTGTATATGGAGAGCGCGGATATCACGGTGGATAACAACGGCACCGTCGACGAGACGGTAGGCCAGATTCTGGACCGGCTGGGCCTGTAGACAGGTCCGTTGTCCGGTAACCATATAAAAGACTGTGGGGTGAATTTCTGTGAAACCGAAGACGAGATGGATCCTGACCGGAATTCTGCTGGTGATCTTCGCCGTCAGCGCCTTCATGTTCATGCGCATCAATCTGGACTATATGAACGCGGACAAGGTCTACGACGAGGCCGAGACGCTGGCGGGAGCGCCGGACCTGGCCACCGTGAAACCGCTGCCTCAGCAGACTCCCGCTTCCTCCTCGGAGGACAGTTCCGGGACGGAGGAGCCGGATCCCTATGTGACCGCCCTGATGGAGACGGATGTGGCCAGCCTGCAGGCTGTTAACGACGAGGTGGTGGGCTGGATCGCCTCGCCGGATACGGGCATCAACTACCCCATCGTGCAGGCGGAGGACAACGATTACTATCTGAATCACTCCTGGAAGAAGACCCGGACCTCCGCCGGAGCCATCTTCATGGACTGCGCCAACGCCCGGGATTTCACAGACTTCAACACGGTCCTCTACGGCCACAGGATGAACAACGACTCCATGTTCGGTCTGCTGCACAAGTACGAGCAGCAGTCCTTCTGGGAGACCCACCCCTACATTTATATTGTGGACGGAGAAGGCATTACCCGTTATGAGATCTTCGCCGCCTACCAGGCCAGCGTCATCGGCTTGACCTATATCCAGGACTTTCCGGACGCGGCCAGCCAGCAGCAGTTCCTGGACTACTGCGTGGAACAGTCCTACATCATCACGGGAGTCAAACCCTCTCTGACGGACCATATCCTGACCCTTTCCACCTGTATGGCCCGCAACCAGAGCGAGGTGCGCTGGGTGGTTCAGGCCATCCGCCGGGATACCACGCCCTCCGCGCTGCAGTGAAGCCCTTCCGACCGCTGTCCTTCGGGACGGCGGTCTTTTTCTGCCTTCCGCCCTCCATCTCAGACCCGATCCAGGGGAAAATCCGTTTTCAGAAGTTGGGGTTGACGCCGGATTTCACCAGGGATTACAATGGCATACAGGGACCGGCGCCGTGCGAACCGGAGGGAAAAGCCTTGCGGTAAGAGGCCAGGACGCCGGGCCCCGAAGAAACAGAATACAGGAGGTGACCGCCGTGCGGTTTCTCAACAGCCCGGAACTGTCCGAGGATCCCGGCAAAAGACTGCTCTGGCTGACGAAGTTACAGGCCCTCGTGGCACGTCCGTTCTTCCCGGAGTATAGCGACCTCTCCCCGGAGGAGATTGCGGACAGGGCGATCCTGCCCAATCGCTTCTACCGTTCCCGGGAGTCCTACGCCCCCTTCTGCTCCCCGGATTTCCGTATCGAGACGGAATACCGCTTCAACGTGAGGCACAGGGAGCCCCTCTTCGAGGCGCCCGGCAGCATAAAGCCGGAACCGGACGAGAAACTGACCCGGGTTGTTCTGCTGGAGGCCCGGATTCCGGGAGCCAAAGGTCTGAGTCAGAAGCTTTTCCGGCAGTGCCGGAAGGTGCATGTGGATCTCATGCAGGATCTGGTCCTCTTTGAGGAGGCCGACAGGGCGGTGCGATTCCATGGGAGTGTTCTGATCTGGGCCTTCCACGACGCAGACCGGAGCGCGCAGAACACCGCCGAGGGCGACAGAGCCATTATGCCCAGGACGTTTCCGGAGTCCCTCAGCGGGGTTCCCCTGTACATGCAGACCCAGTACATGTTCCTGGGATCGTCCGCCGGACTCCGGTAGGGAGGAAGCGGCGGAAGATCCGCCCATACGGGCCCCGGAGAGGATCGATGCGGGGCGGGCCGATGAATGAATCATGAGCGTTCGGCAACCGGATGTCCACGGATATCCGGCTGCCGGACAGAAGGAGGAAGAAGCGATGAAGTTTCTTGACAGGCCTGAAATCCCGAGCGGTTCCACACCCGGGCTGCTGTGGGACAGGAGGGTGCAGGCGTATTTCGTGTCGAACACGTTTCAGGAGTTTGAGGGGGTGGATCTGACCCGGGTGATGGGGGCTATCCGGCCCAACCGGTTTTACCGTTCCCTGGAGTCCTACGCGCCCTTCTGCTCGGAGGACTTCCGGATCCTCCAGGAGGTGCGCTTCAACGTTCAGCACACAGCCCCCCTCTTTGATATCCCGGGCCGGCGGTCCGAGGAGAGAGGCGGCAGGCTTTCCCGGGTGGTGGCGCTGCGGGTCGCGGTTCCGCAGGCGGATGACCTCGGTCCCGCCCGGCTGGACCGCTGCCAGTCGGTGGATATGGATCTGGTCCGGGATGCCTGGGGAACGGAGGAGCCGGCGTCCGGTGTTTTCTACCACGGTACGGTGGTGATCTGGCTCTTTGAGGACGGCACGAATCGCTCCACAAGGACCCCGATGGCCCGGTACTCTCTGAATCCCCGGACCTGGCCGCAGAACAGAATGGGGGAACCCGTATATCTGCGGGACGCGTACCTGTTTTCGGATCCCCTGGCAGACCTCCAGAGCTGAAAAAAGCCCTCTTCCGGAAGTCCGGAAGAGGGCTGACGTAACACTCCAGGCCGCTCAGCGGCGAGGCAGGCGGGGAAGACGGGGCAGCAGGGCGCGGAACAGGGACGAAGAGAGCATGGCGCCAACGGACAGAGCCAGCGCGATGCCAATGGTGTGAACCAGGGAGTTGAGGAAGGTCTGGTAGAAGCCGTCTACGGCGTAGCGCATGGCGTGATAGAGGCCGGCGCCAGGAACCAGCGGAAGCAGGGCTACCTGCAGATAGCCGGTGGTGGGGCAGCGGCGCACCCGGGCCATGATTTCCGAGTAGACTCCTACCACGATGGCGGCCAGAAAAGCGGCGCCTACCTCGGAGCCGTAAGCGTCTACGATCAGAAAGTAGAAAAAGCTGCTGATGGCCGCGCCGGTGCTGGCGACCAGTACGCCGGAGCCGTGGATATTATACATCAGGCTGAAGCCGGCGCAGGAGAGAAAGCCCCAGAGAGCGGGGGGCAGGCAGGAGAGCAGAAGTTCCATTATGAGCTACCTCCTTTCGGCTTCAGACAACCCGTCCCAGTATCATGGCCAGAACGGATCCCAGGGCGATGGCGGTGGCGACCAGGATGACTTCCGCGAAGCGGTGGAGGCCGGAGAAGATGTCGCCCGCCATGATCTCCCGCATGGCGTTGGTCAGGGACATGCCGGGCACCAGCACCATCAGTCCACCGATGGTGACCGCGTCTTCGCTGTGTCCCAGACCCAGGCGGCACAGGAACAGGCTCAGACCGCAGATCAGCACGGAACAGAGGGCGGTGCGGAAGAAGAGGTTGCTCCCCATCAGCTTTTTTCCGTACAGCTGGGCGATGCCGGCGGCCAGGCCACAGAGCCCGGCGGCGATGGCGTCCCATACGTCGCCTTCGAAGAAGAAGGCGAAGAAGGCGGTGGTCAGAATGTACCCCACCAGCACCAGCCAGGGCGGGTTGTGGGGTTCGTGGTCGCCCAAACCGTCCACCAGGGCCAGGGCCTCGTCGAGCGGCGCCGGTTCCCGGCACAGCCTGCGGCAGAGATCATTGGTCCGCTCCAGCAGTTCGATGTCCGTGCCCTTGGCGGAGACGCGGACCATGCGGGTCATGCTTTCGCCCTCCTCCGTGGTGACGCAGACGATCAGGCAGTTGGGCAGGGCGAAGACCTCCGGATAAGTACCGTAGGCGTTCAGCAGACGGTGGACGGATTCCTCGATGCGGTAGATTTCCGCCCCGCTGAGCATCAGCCACCGTCCCACTTCGGTGCCCAGCCGCAGCAGTTTTCCGTAGTCAGGCACAGGCAGTTCCTCCTTGCAAGCTCGTGATAGCTTACAGGATACACCATTTTGAGGAAAAAGCAAGGGGAGCCGGAGGGAAAATCCGGAAATCGGAGCATCCCTGTCCAGGAGCCGGAGCGGGCAACAGCGGGTCCGGGAGCCGTTGGGCGCAGAAGTGAGTGTGGAAGAGGCGAAGACCGCTCTGCTTTCCGGGGCGGCGGCCCGACGGCATTCCACGTTGGAGAGATGCCTGGCCCGTGGGGGGATTCCGGGACGGGAAGGGAAGGACACGGAGAAGGCGGAACGGGTACGGATGAGAGGATGGAGCGGGCAGAGGGTCTCTGCTGTGGGACTGCGTCGGATCCGGATCGGACGACGCAACGGGATACCGGGTGGGTTTACGAACCGCCCGAAAGTAAGAGAAAGGAGAATTCATGCAGACAGTCGACAAACGGATTCAGGGACGGACAGAGCCCACTCCCCTTCAGGCGCGCATGATCGAGGTTCTGCACGCCATGGAGGGAGACTGGATTCTGGATCAGGCCGGGCAGTTGAGAAACGAGAGGATGAAGCTTCTCGGCTGGAAGGGGCGCTGTGACGTCACGGATGCGTCCCTGCTGGAGCTCCGAAGGTGCGAATTCTATCCCCATGGACCGGACAGCCTGGAGACAGAACTCACAGTGCGGTGCTGGTATCGCTTTTCCGGAGAGGAGGAGACCGGAAGGGAAATGGGGTTTTTCGAGAAAACCGTGCGGGACGTAATGCTCATCGGTCTGGAGACAGACACACCCACGGACGCAGAGGTGGAAGAGGAGGCGGTGGGCTACAGCTGCCTTGCGGTTGCTCTGGCGGCGGACGCGGAAGCATTTCTGCCGCTGCAGGAGATTGTCCCCTTTTCCCAGCGGCGGAAACCTGAATGCTGTGAGCCGCAGTTTCCCTCCGTCCCCGAGAGCATGTTCCGGCACATCCGGCAGGGATGCCCGCCGGACCGGCTGTTCACCTACGAGGTCTTTCCGCAGCTGCGGAAACTGGGAGAGAGAAGAAAGAACCTGCGGTTGTTCTTTGAAGGGAGCGAGTATGCCATCGGGGACGGGAATGAGGTGGTCGTCCGTTTCTCTGCGACGAAGTGGCAGTGCGAGGAGGAGCGGGAGCTGTACCGATACGCGTATTTCTGGGACGACGACGACTGGGATGAGATGGACGAAGAGGATGACGACGAAGAGAACGGGGAGGACAGCGCTTCCCGTGGCTGGAAGATCCATCCGAACTGCGTCTGGGAGCTGCAGGAGGCCCTGGAGCGGTTTTCGGAGAGCTATGAAGAACTGCCCTGGCCGAAAGGCCACACGAAGCCCCGGGTAACGGTCCTCCTCAGCAGCAAACAGCGGATGGAATCCGTGACGGTGGGCGGAAGTATGTACCACATGTCCGGAGCGTTTCGCAACGGTGGGGCGGAAATGGAGTACGGGCAGTTCGCCAGCCGGCTGTTGAGCGTGATCCGCTGTACAGATCCCGGCCTGTTCCCGGAGGGAGTTCGGGCGCTGAATCCCATGGAGAGACGGCTCTGCCGGTATGTCCTCCACCAGGAGAAGGCGCCTCTGGGGAAGCTGCGGAAGGACTGGAGGAAAGAAGGGGAGCTGACGCAGGACGGTCTGGAGCGCTGCCTGAAGAAACTCTGTACGGAGGACGCAGGTACGGGGCGGCCGCTGCTGCGTGAGAAGCGCAACCGGAAGGGGATTCCCACGACTCTGGAGGGAGATCTGCTGGAGGGCCTGTGGGATGTACCGGCCAGAATTCCCCGGCGGGACTTCCTGCCGGAGGAATTCGAAGATCTTAAGCCGGACCGGCAGAGAGCGCTTCTTCTGCGCGTGGCAGAGGGGGACAGCTCGCCCGATGAGCGGTGGCGGTACCTGGAAGCGGCACGGAACAGCTGGAGCATGGAAGAGCTGCGGGCGTTCGCGGCAGGGGAGGGCGCTCCCTTCTTCCGGGGCTTTGAAGGCCAGGATGGGGAGTATGTGCGGCTGCTGCTGGAAGAGGATCCTCCTGAGGAGCCTCTGGAAAGCCTCTGAGGTTCCGAATCTGCGGGCGCTCTGCGGTTTTGTGCGAGGGAAGGCGCAGGGTTCACAGGGAGAGTAGCCTGCTGGTTTACTTGACAGCCCCCGGCCTCCGGGCTATACTGGTCTGCGGATCAAGCGGGAAGGGAGGCGACCGCGGTGGCGGATCGCAATCAGATGATCGAGGTGTTCAACGACACCATGGCGATGATCGAAGAGAACGGGGAGCTTCAGCAGGCCGTGCGGGCCAGCATTCAGGGCTCCCGGATCTGGAAGGCGGAGGAGACGCCCGCCCTCCCGGAGAAGCGTTTTGCGAGGACCGAGGTGGCGGTCAGCGCCTCCCGCAGTCTGGAGGCCGCCCTGCGGCTGCTGGAGGAGAACCCGGGCGCCCGGGTGATGGCGCACAACTTCGCGTCCGCTACAAATCCCGGAGGTGGCGTGAAGAACGGCAGCATGGCCCAGGAGGAGGCGCTGTGCCGTTGCACCACCCTCTATCCGGTGCTGTCCGATGCTTCTCTCTGGAAAGGATTTTACCGGTTCCACAGGGATCTGCGCGACACCCGCTACACGGACACCTGCATCTGGTCTCCGGGGATTGTGGCGCTGAAGACAGACACCTCCGTCCCGCAGCGGATGCCGAAGGAGGACTGGCGGACCATCGACGTTATGACCTGTGCGGCGCCTAACCTGCGCGAGCGTCCCTACAACCGGATGAACCCGGGCTCCGGTCCCGCCATCCGCGTGAGCCCTGCGGAGCTCAAGCAACTGCATCGCAGCCGGGCCCGTCATATGCTGTCCGTGGCGGCGGCCTGCGGCGCGGAGATTCTGGTGCTGGGGGCCTTCGGCTGCGGCGCCTTTCGCAACGACCCCGAGATTGTGGCCCGGGCCTGGCGGGAGATTCTGCCGGAGTTCGAGGGGCAGTTCCGCAAGGTGGAGTTCGCCGTCTACACCACGCCCCGGAGCCGGGCGAACTACGACGCTTTCCGCCTGATTCTGGGCCGCTGAGGCATGCAGCTTCTGCGCAGTACGCAACACAAAACAGAACGCATACCCGTTCGAATGCATCGCTTCGGACGGGTGTTTTGCGCACCTGTGACCCCGCTTTGCTTCGGAAGGGAGCGCATCCCGGGCTCTGTCCGTCCGGAGCGAAGAAGGGACGGGAATAATGGAGAGAATCCGGCCATTCGGAAGAGCGCGAGGCCGGAAGCGGCCCGGATCTTTGCGTTGGCCGCGGGGAAGACGGCGGAGGAAGAGTGTGGTATCATCGGACTGTCTGAAAAAGGGGGAGGAATCTGATCATGAAGAGATACAACCGGGATATCGCGGACACCGTGCTGGAGCACGTCAACTACTCGGCTACAAGTAGCCGAGCTTGAGGCTCCGGCCTCAGGCAAAGCTGCCTGTAGTAGTTGAGCAGACCGGATAAGCAGTCCCGTCCGGGTGGGCGGGAAACCTTATTCGAGTTGGTGATTCAATATGTCGAACGTGTGCTTCACCAGCACGGAAGGCCTGTCCGTTGGTAATCCGGCGTAAGGCCCTTGTGGCCGACTCCATAAAGGAGACCCCGCTCCGAGGCGGAAAAGAATCAGCGGACCGAAAGTAGCCAACAGGGTCGAGGTGACGCTCTCCCACAGGAGGGCAACAAGCCCGTAAAAGGGATTTTTTCAGAAAGGAGAAACCGACGTGGTCATCGCACTGGATAAGAACAGAAAGCCGCTCGGTTTCGTAACCGAACGCAGGGCCCGGATTCTTCGCGAGAAGAAGCGGGCGGACATTGTAAAGATCTACCCGTATATAATTCGCATCAAGGATGTGGATGCAGACGAGGTAGCGGACACCATACCGAAGTTCCGGATCAAGATCGATCCGGGGGCTGAGTGGACCGGACTGGCGATCATCCGGGAGAAGGACAACGTCGTTGTCTGGTATGGGAAGATTCACCACCGTGGGTCCTCTGTGCGTGATGCTCTGCAGACCCGTGCCGCCGTCCGGCATAACCGTCGGAACCGGGAACTCCGGTACCGGAAGAACAAATTCTGGAGCTATACCACCGGTCCGCGGAACAGCGGAAAGCAGGAATGGAAGGAAGGAAAGCTGGCCCCCTCTGTGAAGAGCGTCCACGACAATGTCGTGAACTGGGTGAAAAAGCTCTGTCGGTGGGTACCCATCACCAGCTGCAGCTTTGAAGCCAACCGCTTCGATACCCAGCTGATGGACAACCCCGCTATCGAGGGAGAACAGTATCAGCACGGGACTCTCTACGGCTATGAGATGAAGGAATACCTCATGGAGAGGTACCGTCATACGTGCCAGTACTGCGGGGGAGCATCCGGAGACTCAGTCCTCGAATGGGAGCACATGCAGCCCAAATCGCGGGGCGGGACGGATAGCGTGAAGAACGCCATGCTCGCCTGCCACACCTGCAACCAGGACAAAGGCGACCGGAACTGTAAGGAGTATCTGGACCTGATCCGGGCCAGAAACGCAAAGCGCAAGGAACCCAAAGCTGTGGACAAGGCCCGTATGGATGGCCTGAGCAGGGTGCTGGAAGGCAATGCCTCCTGCGGGAGCAACCGCTATGCCGCCTGGGCCAACATTCTGCGGAAGCACGAAGAGAAAGCGCTCTTCAGGATCTTCGGCGAAGACAATGTGGAGTGCTCCAGCGGCGGCAGAACCAAGTACAACCGCAAGCAGCTGGGACTGCCGAAGGATCATCACTACGATGCGCTGTGTGTCGGGAACGTCCCGAAGGATGGATACCGGGATCTGACCGGAGGGTATGTACTCATCATCGAAGCCACTGGACGCGGCACCCGATTCCGCGGGAAGATCAACTCCTGCGGCGTCATCATTCAGAAGCTTGACGCCCGGCCGAAGCGCCTGAGCAGGTTCCCGTACCCCGATGCTGAGCAACAGCAAAGCAGCAGGGTCAAACACACATCAGGCACCAGAGAACCTTCCCATGCGTTGCCCGATGTCTACAAGAGCGGTGTCCGGGTAACCATTACGGACCAGAAGAAAAGGTTCCGCGGAGTTCTCGGCAATATGGATTCTCCGGAGGCGCCGCTCTCTGTTACAAAGGTGATCCCCCGCCAGCAGCGTTCAACCGGCTTCCAGAACGGTGATATCGTTCTGGTGGACAAGAAAAAGGGAAAAAATGCCGGAAAGCATGTTGGGCGGGTCATGGTTCGGGCCAGCGGTTATTTCGACATCCGCACAACAAGTGGAGATAAGATAACCGCAAAGTATACGGACTGTACGGTTCTCCAACGTCAGAGCGGATACCAGTTCAGGTACTCCAAAACTCCGACCCGGACAGAGACAGAGGATCCTCAGGGATAACTCCCCGGGGATCCTCTGCCGTCCTACTGAAGAGCTCCACCCATACGTGCGGATCTTCGAGGTCGTGCAGGACAGCAAGGAGAAGCAAAAAGGAAGCGATGGCGCATACAACCCGGAAGACAGTTTTCCAATGCCTGAACACAGAACTTCACCTCTCTCAGAAAGATTTGTGCAGATAGCTGGGTAATCCTTCCTCTGAAGTATAGTGCTTTAAACTGCTGGCTGTCAAGTAGAATTTTGTCTGAACGCTTCTTTTGCTCTCATCCACGTTGCCGCCCGTCTCCGGCCGGCCCGGCCCGCAACCGCCCCTCCAGCCGGATCGCCCTTTCGCCCGCATGGAGTCTGAAAGGCCTCGGCCCGGAGAGGCCCGGGTCGGTTGCCTGTTGCCGGTTTGTCGGTTTACTGGCAGGCTTGCCCCAAGCCCAAGCCCCGGAGATGCTCTTCCATGGGCCAGCCTTGCGCCCTTCAGCCTGGTGGATGATCCTTCAGGGGATCCAGTGCTGATTCCAGGGACCAGGGGCAGTTCTTTATGAACCTCAGGCAGGTTACGAGGACGCCACTCCACAGGGCCTCCCTCCTGTTCCTGCGGGGCCCGATCGGAGGAGGCTGGCGAGAAGCATGTCGGATTCTCCGGATCCCAGCGATGCCATGCTCTTTCTCCCCGCCGCCGACACCGCATTGTTCCTTCATTGCGCGCTGTTCTGGATTGTCTGTCCTCTGATTTCGCAACTCCATGGATTCCCGGCTGTCTGCGGACCGTGGCAGACACTGGAACCCGCTCGGCCGGCGGCATCCGCGCCAGGACCTTCCCGGCCGCCAGTGGCTGGCGCCTGCGCCAGCAGGCCCTGAACAGCCAGCCGGAGCGGGGGTCATCCTCCGTCAGCCCGGCCGGAGATGCCGGTTTGAGCGGGATTCTCTTCCCCCAATGGGGCCGGAGATGCCACCAGGCGCGGGACTTCCTTCCTCTTGCTTCCTCCAGCCCGGCCGGAATTGCCGGCCGGAAGGGGATCGTCCGTTCACGAACCCTTCGTAAACCACCTGCCGAGGTGCTTCTCCCGCTCCAAGCCGATCCGGAGCCACCATCTGGAGCGGGGACCCTTTTCCGTCAGCCCGTCCGGCGCTCTCCTCCAAAGCTGAAGACCATTCCTCCACCCCCACCGGAGCTGTCAGCCGGAGCGGGCCCCTCTTCTCCAGCAGGTCCGGGATTCCCTGGAGAAAACAGAGGAGCCATCCGAGAGGAGATCTCTTTCTGCTTCTTGACTCTTTTTCCCAGGGGGATTATACTTAAGACACGCAGCAAGCGGAGGGGCCGGGAACCCCGTTCCTGTGCCATCTCCCCGCATATCCCGGAGGGCATCCGGAGCATGAGGAAGGGCCACGAGACGCTTCGCCCTCTTTTTCCACTCCGGACCCCGCGGCCGGAATCTGTGCCTGCTGTCTGCAGATATCCTCTCCGCTTCCCCTGGCCTCTCCACCAGCCAATCCATTCTTTCCACGAGGTGAACTGCCATGCCCAACCCGGAATCCCCCATCCTGCTCTGCCCCTGCTGCGGCTCCTCCCGGACCCGGATGATCGGGGGAAGAGGGGTGTGCTTCGCCTGCGAGGCGGACCTGGACCCGGACGAGCTCCTGTCGGAAGATACCATCGGGGGCGAGCCGCTCCAGGCCGCTACGCTCTTTGTCTCGTATGACCCCCTGGACGCGGAAATTGGCCACAGGATCGTGGAATCCCTGCGGAAGCGGGGCCACACGGTCCGGACGGATGCGGAAACGCTTCCATCCGGAGACAGCGGGCACCCGGCCGGCCCTGAAAACCCTTCGGAGATCCAGGGGATCGTCGCCTGCCTCTCCCGGCGCTCCGTCCGGGAGCCCGGCACCTGCCTGGAGGAGCTCGCCCTCGCCCTTGGAACCTGCGGCGCCAGCCTGCAGACGGTCCTCCTGGAACCGGAACGCTTCGTAAATCCGCCGCCCACGCTCTGTACCTCTCAGTGGGTGGATATGAGCGGGTGGAAAATCCGTCTGGCGAAAGGCGGCGAGGACTTCCAGAGCTGGTTCGAGGAGAAGATGGACCAGCTGGCGCGGGCGGTGGAGAACCCCCGGCGGCCCTCGCTGGACGGAGAGATCGCGGAGCTGAAGAAGCGGCTCCACCCCAGCTGTGGAGAGGGCAGAGAACGGGATCTGCTGGGCCAGCCCTTTACGGGCCGCGCCTGGCTGGAAGAGCGGATTTACGGCTGGCTGGAAGCCCCCAACGGAGGGCCCGTGTGCCTGCTCTTCGGGGACCCGGGCGTGGGCAAGAGCGCCTTCGCCGCCCGCTTCCTGCACCGCAATCCCCGGGCCGCGGCCGGCCTCTTCTGTGACGCCACGGAACTCTGCTACAAGGATTCCCAGGATCTGTGCGTCTCCCTGGCGTACCGGCTGGCCTGCCACATCCCGGATTACCGCATGGCCCTGCTGTTCGCCACGGAGAAGGGACCGCGGTACTGGATGAAATCGGAGATCTCGCCTCTGGACCTCCTCCTGGAGCTCTCGGAGGAGAATCCCGCGGAGGAAGGTCCCCGGGACACCCTCTGCCTCGTGCTGGACGGTCTGGACG
Source organism: uncultured Oscillospiraceae bacterium (assembly GCA_947629775.1). GTDB lineage: Bacteria > Bacillota > Clostridia > Oscillospirales > Oscillospiraceae > Lawsonibacter. Next base: position 8,430 of record CANRFA010000018.1, on the reverse strand, counting down.
ACTGTGACCAGGAGGGGCAGAAAACCATCCTGGATCTCCTGGCTCTGTGGTCTCGCCGTCTCCCGTCCTGGCTGCGGATCCTCGTTACCGCCCGGGGCGCGGCCTCTGTCAAGGCCGCCATACCGGACGTGTTCTGCATACACCTTGGGGCGGAGGGGATACGAAACCTGGCGGACGTAAACGCGTACTTCGGCGAGAGGCTGGGCGGACGCTTCCGGAAGGATCCCGCCTGGCCGGCGGCCCGGAAAGCCCTCGTACAAAGCAGCGGCGGCGTCTTTCTCCGCGCCCGCCTGCTGGCGGAGGGCCTTCTGGACGGCCATCTCTCCCTGAACGCCCCCGCCTCCTTCCCGGCGGATCTGTTCCAGACCTTCCACAGCCGCTTCGCCCGGTCCTTCCCGGACATCCGGGAGTACCAGGAGGTGTGGCGCCCCTTCCTGGAGATGCTGCTGGCCTCGCCGGAGCCTCTGCCTCTGGCGGAATTCGGCCGGGTGGCGGGCGGAAAGGCCAAGCGGCCAAACGGGTTGGCCGGCCGGATCCGGGAACTGCTGCGCAAGGCGCCGGACAATGACGAGGACCGCCCCGGCGAATTTCTCCGCCGCATGGAGGGGCTGCTGCGCCGGGACAGAAACGCGTTCGGGGAGGAGACCCTGGCTTTCCGGCACCGCTCCCTCGTCAAGTGGCTGCAGATGGACCTGGACCAGCAACCCTACGCCGCCAGCGCCGCCGCCGGACGCGTCCGCATGGCGGAGGCCATCGGTCAGCTGGCGGATTCGGACCCCGGGAACCTCACCGCCTATGAATCGCTCCATCTCTTCCACTTCCTGAAGGACGCCGATCTGCCCTCAGAGGCCTGGAAGCCTATTCTGCGCGCGGGTCTGCTCCGGCAGGTCCTCCGCTGGGGAGACCTCTGCGTGGCGATGGGGGACCTGACCACGGCCGAGGAGTACCGCGGGATGGCTACCATACTCGCAAACCGCCAGGTCAGGCAGAAGAGCGGGACAGATGTCTCGCTGTTTGGCAAGACGAGAGACAGAGCGGCGGTCCTGCGGCGGTCCCGGAACAGACCGGACGAGGCCTTCCGCCTGCTTCAAAAGAGGAGCTCTGGCCTTACCAACCTCATCAGGGAGAATCCCGAGGCGCGGGACCGGCTCGCGCTGAGCGTCTGCCGGGAACGGATGGCGGACATCCTCAATAAAGAAGAGACCGGAGAGGAAGCCCTCCGTCTGGTCCGGGAGGCCATAGACCTCCGGGAAGACCTGCTGCGGGAGGCGCAGGACCATCGGCTCCGGCTCTACCTGAGCTTCAGCCTGCGCAGGGCCGGGGACCTTCTCGCCGCCCTGGAGCAACCCGAGGAGGCCCTCTCCTCTCTGGAGAAGGCCACGGCTCTCGTCCGGCAGATCCCGGACAGGGAACTGTCTTCCGCGTACCTGGAGCATCTGAGCGGCTGCCTGGTCCGCCAGGTGGAACTGCTCGCGGAGGGGAACAGGCCGGAGGACGCCCTGGCACTCTGCCGGGAAAACGAAGAGATCCTCCGGACCCTGCTGCCGGAGCGCCCGGACGCGGACGTTCTGAAGAACCTCAAGGAGCTGGGCTACAGGATCGGGATCATCCGGACCAGACAGGGCCAGCATAACGAGTCGCTGGCGATCTGCCGGCAGATTGTCGCCCTGGACGAGGCCCTGCTGCGGAAGAATCCCCTCCCGGAAGCCACGCGCAACCTGGCCCTGAGCCTGGAAGCGGTGGGGGCCACCCTGGAAACGCTCGGCGATCTGGACCAGGCCCTGGCCTGTTTCCGGAGGGGCGCCGGCCTCCAGGAAAGCCTGGCGGACGTCCTGCCCACCTTTGATCTCCAGCTGCCGCTCACCATGCTCTGGGAACACAGCGGGAGCGTCCTGGAAAAACAGGGCAGAAGCGAGGAGGCGCTGGCGTACGACCGGAAGTCCATCCAGGTCCGGCAGGAGCTTCTCCAGAAAGAGCCAAACCACCGGATCCTGTGGGAGCTGAGCCTCAGTTACCAGCAGACCGGGGACCTCCTGAACGAGCTCGGGCGGTTGGACGAAGCTCTGGTGCTCTTCCGGAACGGGAAGGCCCTCACGGAGGAACTCCTCCGCCAGGTCCCCCTCCCGGAATTCCGCCACAGGCTGAGCCTCTGGAACCTGCGCGTCGGGGAGGTTCAGAACCGCCAGGGGAAGCGGAAGGAAGCCCTGGAGCGCTGCCGCGAGGCCACATCCCTGGCGGAACAGCTGACCCAGGAGAGCGACGACCCCTCCTTCCGGGAAACCCTGGTCTCCTGCATGCTGCAGCTCGTCCGAGTCCTGACGGACCTCGGCCAGCTGAACGAGGCAACGGACCACGCCCGGGAAGCCATGGAGCTCGCCGTTCAGCTGGTCCGGGAGCGGTCCACGCCGGACCGTCAGATCTGGCTGCGGGACAGCTGCCGCTCTCTGGCGGAACTGCAGGCCACCCAGGCCCGCTGGGTCGAGGCCCTCAAACTCCATCAGAAAGCCCTGGAGCTGGACGAACAGCTGGCGCGGGAATACCCCGTCCCGGGGCGTCTGCACGCCCTCTGCGAAAGCTGCCTGCGGATGGGGGAAAATCTCGGCGTGCTGGGTCAGGGCGAGGAGTCCGGTTCCTGTTACAGAAGGGCGAAGGAGCTGGCGGACCGGCTTCTGCGGGAATCCCCGTCCCCCGCCCACCGGGAGATCGCCGCCTTCGCCGCGGAGTGCGTCGCGGACACGCTGGCGGGCGAAGGAAGCTGGGAGGAAGCCCTGGGGCTCTTCCAGGAGGCCATTTCGCTCAGGCAGCAGGTGGTCCAGGACACGCCCACCCCGGACCACAAGGCCGCCCTGAGCGACGACTTCACGGCCCTGGCCTCTCTTCTGCAGACGCATGACCGGCCGGAGGAGGCCCTGGACCTCTACCAGGCGTCCCGCGCCATCTTCCAGCAGCTGGTCCGGGACGATCCGTCCCCCCAGAACCTGGACGGACTGGGCCAGACCTGTTACAATGTCGCGGAGACCCTGTTCCTGCAGGGAAGAGCGGAAGAGGCCCTTCCGTACTACGAAAAGGCCGAGACCCTCCTGCGCCAGCTGGTTCAGGGGTTCCCCCAGCCGTATTACGAGCGGCACCTGAGCGACGCCTGTCTCGGCCTGGGCCGCTGTCTGGCCGGGCGCGGCGAGCGGGAGCGGGCGATTTCCCTCCTGGAAGAGGCGCAGTCTCTCCTGGAATCCCTTCTCCAGACCAATCCCCTTCCGGAATTCGAAGAGGACCTGGCTGATGTCCGCGCCGCCCTGGAACAGCTGGGGCTCTGAGTCCGCCCATAACCCCCCGCACACATTCCGCCGGGAAACCGGCGACGCGCCCATTCCGCCCGGTTCTCCGGGCGCACCCGGCCACTCCTTCCCAAGGGGGCTCGTGCCCCCTCGTCGGGGAACCGCGTTCCCTCCCACATCCCGGATCCCGAGGTGACTTCCCATGAGCGAAATGAAAGCTCCCATCCAGATCTGCCCCTTCTGCGGCTCCGCCCGGACCCGGACGATCCGCGGCCAGGGGATCTGCTTCGCCTGCGAGGCCCTGTACGACCCCTCCGCCGCCCGGACGGAACCCGCCGGCGGCCCCGCCCCGGGGCCCGGCACGATCTTTCTCAGCTACGCCCGCCCGGAGGCGGAGATGGGCCACCGGATCCGGAAGGCCCTGGAGAAGCGGGGCTTTACGGTCTGGACGGCCGCGGAGAAGCTCCAGCCCGGCAGCGACTGGCGGCAAACCATCGCAGAGGGACTGGCAACCTCCCAGGGGGTCGTAGCCTGCCTCTCCCGCCACGCGGTACGGGACCCCGGGGCCTGCCTGGAGGAACTGTCCCTCGCCATGGGAATCCAGGGCGGCCGCCTCCAGACGATTCTTCTGGAGCCGGAAGACCGGGTGGAGCCTCCGGCCTCCCTCAATACCACCCAGTGGCTGGACATGAGCGACTGGAACGAGCGCATGGACGAGGGGGACAGGGCCTTCCAGGCCTGGTTCCAGGAGAAGATGGACCGGCTCGTCCGGGTCCTGGAGGACCCGGACCCGCGGGACCTGCCGGGGGGACTCTCCGAGCTGAAGAAGCGGCTTCACGTCAGCTGTGACGACGGTCCGGCCAGGGACCTGCTGGGCCAGAGCTTTGTGGGCCGCCGCTGGCTGGAGGAGCGCCTCAACGCCTGGCTGGACGACCCCAACGGCCCCCAGCTGGGCCTGCTCTCCGGAGAGCCGGGGGTGGGCAAGAGCGCCTTCGCCGCCCACCTGCTGCACTTCAATCGCCGGGTGGCGGCCGGCCTCTTCTGCGAAGCGGACAGCCCCTTCCTGGCGGACTCCCGGACCCTGGTGATGAATCTGGCGTACCGTCTGGCCTGCCGGCTCCCGGCCTACCGCCAGGCCCTGCTCTTTCTCACCGAGGTGGAAGAGCGCCTGCCCGAGATGTCCGAAGACGAGCTCTTCACCTGCCTGCTCCTCTTCCCCCTCACCCGCATCCTGACGGACATTCCCCGGGAAACCCTGTGCGTCGTGATAGACGGCCTGGACGAATGCGGCAAAAAGGACCGGGACCGGATCCTTGCGTCGCTGTCCGTCTGGGCCAACCGCCTCCCGTCCTGGCTGCGGATTCTGGTGACCTCCCGGGAGGAGGCCTCCATCCAGAAGCGTCTGCAGGGGGCCTTCCGCCTTCCTCTGCGCTCGGAAGGGGAGGAGAACCGGGGAGACATCGAGGCGTACTTCGCCGCGGCTCTGGGCGCCCGCTTCGGAGTGGATCCCGCCTGGCCCGCCGCCTGGAGCGCCCTGGTGAAACGCAGCGGCGGCAGCTTCCTGTACGCCCATACCGTAGCGGAGAGCATTCTCAGCGGCAATCTGCCTCTGGACGACCCGTCCGCCTTCCCGGAGAACCTGGCCCAGGCCTTCCACAACCGCTTCGCCTGGTCCTTCCCGGACCGGGAGGAGTACGGGGCGGTCTGGCGCCCCGCCCTGGAGATGCTGCTGGCCTCCCCAGAGCCCCTGCCCCGGACGGAGCTGGAGCGGGCGCTGGGCTGGGACGAAGAGCGGCAGAATGTGTTTCTTAGCCGGATGACAGGACTGCTGCGCCGGGAGCGAAACGACTTCGGGGAGGAGACCCTGGCCTTCCGCCACCTCTCCCTGATGGAGTGGCTCCAGGGAAATCCGGACCAGGAGCCCTACGGCGCCAGCGCCGCGGAGGGACTGCGCCGCATGGCGGAGGCCTTCTGGAAGCTGTCCGCCCCGGACGCCCGCAACCTCTCCGCTTACGAGGCCCTGCACCTTGTGGACTTCCTGGAGCGGAGCGGGAAATCCAAGGCGGCCTGGGCGGCCGTCCTGGATCCCAACCTGACGGAGCGCGTCCTCCGCTGGGGGAACTTCTGCCTGGAGCGGGAGAAGCCGGACGGGGCGGAGCGCTGCCACGCCCTGGCCCTGGAACTGTGCGAGCGCATGATCCGGGAGCGGGGGGACGACAACGACCGGGCCCTGCTGGCCGTCCTCTATGACCGGACGGGCGCCCTGCGCCTTCTCCAGGGAAGACCGGAGGAGGCTCTGGACTTCAACCGCAAGGCCATGCTGATCCGGGAGAACCTGACGCAGGTCTCGGATACCGCCCACAACCGGCTCGCCCTGAGCGCCAGCTGCGTCCACCTGGGAGACATCCTCCTCCTGCGGGGCATCCGGAGCCAGGCCCTGCGGTGCTACCGGAGGGCCCTGAGCATCCGGGAGAAGCTGCTGCGGGCCGCGCCGGAGCCGGACGGGCGGCTGTCCTTCCTGGTGAGCGTCTGCCTGCGGAAGCTGGCGGAGGTCCTGTACGGACAGGACCGGTTCCCGGAGGCCCTGGAGTATCTGCGCGGAGCCGTCACCCTCGCCCGGGAGGCGGCGGACGCGGAAGCGGCCCCGGAGCACCTGGAACACCTGAGCGGCTGCCTGGATCTGCTGGGGTCGCTGTATCAGGAGACGGACCGGCCCGATGACGCCCTGGAACTCTACCGGCAGAACCGCACCCTGACGGAACAGATGCTGAAGGAGGATCCCACCCCAACGCATCTGCGCTTCGTGAGCTCCACGTACGGGCGGATCGCGGACCTCCTGCGGGATCAGAACCGGATCCCGGAGGCCCTGGAGCTGTACCGGAAGGCGCTGGACCTGGAGGAACGGCTGGCGCGGGACATTCCCCTGCCGGAGTACCTGCGGGACCTGTCCGTCAGCTGCGAAACCGCGGCGGACGCGCTGGAAGAGGCGGGGGAAAGCGACAGGGCCCTGGCCCTCTACCACAGATCCGCCGCCATCCGGGAGAACCTGACCCGGGACCTGCCCATCCTGCCCCATCAGACGGGGCTGTGCGTCACCTGGGAGCGGATCGCGGAGATCCTGGAGACCCAGGACAGAAGCGAAGAGGCGCTGGCGTACTACCGGAAGGCCGCCGCCATCCGGAAGGAGCTGGTCCGCCTGGAGCCCACGGCGGACCGGCTGGACGCCCTTGGCATCTGCCAGGAGCGGATCGGGGACTGCCTGAAAAATCTGGGCCGGCTGGACGAAGCGCTGGCGTCGTACCGGGACTCGGAGAAGGTCACGGAGCGGCTGGCCCGGATCTTCCCGGACCCCCAGCACCGCAAGAGTCTCGCCATGTGCAGACTGAACGTCGGGGAAACGCTGGACCTGAAGGGGAACGGCAAAGAGGCCCTGGAGCTCTTCCAGGACGCCAGAGCCATTTGCGAGCGCCTTGTGAAAGAGGACCCCATCCCGGATTTCCGGCAGGCGCTGAGCGTCTGCTGCGAGAAGATCTCGGACATCCTCATCCGCCAGGGCAAGGTGAAGGAGGCCCTGGAATACTGCCGGACCTCCATGAACCTGGACGCCGGGCTGGTGCGGGAGACGCCCTCCCCGGAATACCGCCAGGGCTTGAGCTCCAGCTGCACCCGGGTGGCGGACATCATCACCGGTCTGGGGCAGTACGAGGAGGCCCTGCGGCTCTTCCGGCAGGCGCTGGACATTGACGAACAATTGGCCCGGGAGCAGCCCACCCAGGAATACCTGCGCAACCTGGGCATCAGCTGCTGCCGGACGGCGGACGCCCTCACCGAGGTGGGGCGCCAGGACGAGGCGGTGGAGCTCTACCGCAAGGCGAAGCGCCTCGCGGATCAGCTGCTGCGGGACATTCCCTCCCTGCAGCACAAGCTGGACGCGGCCATCGCGACGGACCGGGTGGCGGAGCTTCTCTACCTCCAGGGGAACTACGAGGAAGCCCTGTCTCTCTTCCAGGAGTCCATGGCGATGCGGCAACAGGCCGCCCAGGAGTTGTCCACCTCGGAGCAGAAGAGCGGACTGAGCATCAGCTTCGAGAACATCGCCCGGGTGCTGGACGCCATGGGCAGCTACGAGGAGGCCCTGGATCTCTACCAGGCGTCGTACTCCATCCTCAGCCAGCTGGTGCGGGAGGATCCCGCGCCGGAGATCTGGAGGAGCATGGCCGTCAACTGCGTGCACATGGCGGAGAACCTGGAGATGCAGGGGAGAGACGACGAGGCCCTGTCCCGCTACGAGGCGGCCAGAACGGTCCTGCTCCGCCTGACCCGGGCCGTCCCCATCCCGGAGTATCTGCAGAATCTGAGCGGCATCTGTTCCAACCTGGCCGGGTTCCTGGAGGAGCGGGGCGAGCTGGAACGGGCGATCCCCCTCTACGAGCAGTCCCGGGACATCCTGGAATCCCTGGCGCGGGAGAATCCCCTGCCGGAGTACCAGGAGGAGCTGGAGCGGCTCCGGGGAATCCTGGAGGACCTGCAGGGCTGAACCCGGGGCGGGAACCCCCGCCCGCCGGGTGAGCGGCCCTTCCCAGACGGATGGCCGCCTGCCGCCGGCAGAGAGCCCGGCTCTCCAGGTTCAGAAGGCCGCTGTTGCGCCGGACCGGGCAGCCGCTCTTTCCCATACCCGCATATACCCGCATACCGCGGTTGTCCCGCAGGCCGGACAGCCCCATCCCTTCGCCTGAATGCCGGACCGGCATACCCCGAGAGTTCTGTCCGGAATTTTCCCGCGCAGACCTCGGCCTGGAACAGCCGGCGGAAGCCCTCCGCCCTCTTTGTGTTAGCGGCCATACCCTCCGGCCCTTCCCCCGCCCATCCGTCAGCCTCCGCCGAAGGCGGATCCACTCCCCATTCCCCATCTCGCGGCCCCGCGGCGCGCGCCCGCCCCGGATCTCTCCGGAGGAGCGCCCGCCCGCGGCCGTCCGGATCTTCATTATAAGAGGTGAAACCATGTCGAAACCAGAAACCCCCACCCGGATCTGTCCCGTCTGCGGCTCCTCCAGAACCCATGTCTATCAGGGTCTGGGCCTCTGCTTCGCCTGCGAGGCGGAATTCGAGGCGCAGGGCCCGGATCCCGTCCCATTCACCCCGGAAGGCCCCACAGACC
>CANRFA010000017.1 GCA_947629775.1 uncultured Oscillospiraceae bacterium | reverse complement strand
GTTCTGGTGCGGAACATCGCCACCGGCGTGGCGCTGACCCTGATCGCCATGCTGATGATCATCTCCCTGTTCATCATCGCCAATACCATCAAGCTGGCCACCTTCTACCGGCGGGAGGAGATCGCCATCATGCGCATGTGCGGGGCGACCAACGCCTTCATCCAGTGGCCCTTCGTGGTGGAGGGGCTGCTGCTGGGCCTGACGGGCGCTCTGGTGGCTTTCTTCCTGCAGTGGGGGCTCTACGAGATGGTGGCCCGGGTCATCGTCCAGGGCAACGGGCTCTCCCTGATGGGCATGCTGCCCTTTGTGGCCCTGATTCACATCATTCTTCCCATCTTCTGCGGCGCCGGCATCATCATCGGCGTGTTCGGCTCCCTGCTGGCTATCCGCAAGTTCCTGCAGGTGTAAGGGGGCGAAGGCTGTGAAGAGGGAGAAGCGCAGACGGATTCTGATGGCGGCGCTGGCCATTGTGATGATCATCGCGATGCTGCTGCCCATTGTAGCGAATATTGTCATGATTCGGTGATTGGGGGTTACTATGAGGTTTCTGAAGCGGAAAAAACACGGGTGGCTGCGGCTGGTTCCCCTCGTTCTGGTTCTGGCTCTGCTGATCCCGCTGTCTCCGGTCAGTCTGGTGGATCCGGTTTCGGCGGTGACCCAGGCGGACATCGACAAGCTGAAGAAGGAGTCCGCCAGTCTGGCCAGTCAGCGCAAGGAAGTGCAGAGCAAACTGGCGAAGGCCCGGGCGGAGAAGAGCGAGCTGACCGACCAGAAGGGGCTGCTGGAGGACGATATCGACCTCATTCAGCAGACCATCGCCAGCATCCAGGATCGGATCTCGGGGATCCAGGACAAAATCACGGGCATCCAGGGGCAGATCAGCAGCATTCAGGATAAGATCGCGGACCTGGACGGCCAGATCGCGGACAAGGATAAGGAGATCGAGGAGTACATCGCACTGATCGACGAAAAACAGAAGGAGCTGGAGGAAGCGGAGGCGGAAGAGGCTCAGCTCTACGAGCTCTTCTGCGAGCGGGTGCGGCTGATGGAGGAGCACGGCCAGGTTTCCTACTGGTCCATCCTCTTCTCCTCGGACAGTTTTTCCGACCTGCTGGATAATATCCTGATGGTCCGGGAATTCATGGACTACGACAACGAGATCATGGAGGACCTGCAGGAGCTCCAGGAGACGATCCGTTCCCAGAAGGCGGACCTGGAAGAGATCCGCTCCCAGCTGGAGCAGGCCCGCAAGGACCTGCAGGCGGCCAGAGAGGAACAGGAGGCCGCCAAACGGGAGCAGGAGGCCGCCAAGGCGGCCCAGGAAGAGGCCATGCGGGAACAGGAAGCGGCCAAACAGGAACAGGTCAGCGCCCAGCAGGACCTGGAGAGCCAGGAGGCGGAGGTCCAGAAGCTGATCAATGAGATCAGCGTCACGGAGCAGCAGCTGCAGGCGGAGGAGTCCGCCCTGAAGCAGGCCGCCGCCAGCGCGGACGCGAAAATCAAGCAGATGGAGAAGGAGCTGGCGCCCAAGATCTCCAGCGTAAAGGCGGAGGGCAGCTTCTCCTGGCCCCTGCCCGGCAAGACCACCCTCTCCTCCCTGTTCGGCGGCCGGATCCATCCCATTACCGGCAAGCCAAACAACCACACCGGAATCGATATCCCCGCCGCCTACGGCACCAGCATCAAGTGCGCCAAGAGCGGCATCGTGACCATCTCCATGCGGGGCCCCTCCTACGGCAACTACGTGGTGGTCTCCCACAGCGATGGCACCAGCACCCTCTACGCCCACATGAGCAGCCGCTCCGTGAGCGTGGGACAGTCCGTAAGCCAGGGCCAGGAGCTGGGCAAGGTGGGTTCCACCGGCTCCTCCACCGGCAACCATCTCCACTTCGAGATCCGGGTCAACGGCTCCCGGGTGGATCCGGTCAACTACTTCAGCGGCCTGTATGTGCGCTCGGGCGGCAAGACCGTGCGCCTCAACTGACCGCGCGCTTCACAGTTTCAGGGCATCGCGCCATCTCCGGCGCGGTGCCCTTTCCTTCCGCGCAGAAGGAAAAATGACACGGCCGTAACCGTTTGTAACTTTTCTGTAAATATTCCGTCAGGAAGGGCTTCGCGGCCTTGACAGGGAGGCGGAAAAGGGATAGATTCTCTGCAGAGAAGGCCGGAGAGGCGACCGGGCGGGCGGGACCCGGGCGCGGGAGACTCCGGCAGGGATGGAGGAAGAACCCATGACGAGAGAGAAGCGCCTCTGGGTGCGGATCGTTTCCTTTGCGGTGGTGCTGGCTCTGCTGTTGCCCCTGTCTCCGGTGACGGTGGTGGAAGAGGTCCAGGCCGTCACCCAGGCGGATATCGACAAGCTGAAAAAGAAGGCCGAGGACCTGGCGGATCAGCGCAGGAGCGTACAGGAGAAGCTGGCCGAGGCCCGGGCGGAGAAGAGCGAGCTGATGGATCAGAAGGCCCTGCTGGAAGAGGACATCGACCTGATTCAGCAGACCATCGCCAGCATTGAGGAGCGGATCGAAAGCATCCAGGCGCAGATTGACAGCATTCAGAGTCAAGTTACCCCATATCTGAAGGCAAGGGGCTTGTTATGGTTCGCCCTGACAGGCTACCGTCTGACGACATGTGCTGATTTGAGCAGAGGCGTGACACCTGGGCACTCCGGGGTTTTTCCAGCTTCGGACCCTGCTTAGTGGTGCCCGGACCCCCTCGGGGGTCTTGAGCCTCGGGAATCCTACCCGCCTTCGGGGCGGTGATTTACCATACTTTATTCAAAGGAGGTGTCAGAGATGTATGTGAGTGTGCTGAGCATGACCGGAAATCGCCTGATGCCTACGGACAGGGGCGGCCGTGTCCGTTACCTGTTGGATCACAAGCTGGCAAAGATCGTCAAAATGAAGCCCTTTACCATCCAGCTTCTGTATGAAACCGAGGATTGTGTTCAGAACCTCTACGGAGGTACTGATCCCGGACGTACCAACATTTCAAATTCCGTAATGAAGGAAAACGGAGATGTTGTGTACGTTGACCATGTGGAAACCAGAAACAAGGAGATTCCGAAGCTGATGAGCAACCGTGCTGCCCATCGCAGTGCATCCAGGCAGGGAGAGCGGAAGCGGCGGCAGCGGAGGGCCAGAAAGTGCGGCACCGTGACGGATCCTCCGAAGAAACCGCGGGTTCTTCCCCGTTGCGAGAAGCCGATCGAGAATCACTACATCATCAACACGGAGGCGCGGTTTGCCAACCGCAAGCGCCCGCAGGGGTGGCTGACCCCCACGGCGACGCAGTTGCTCCGGACGCACCTGAACATGGTAGACAAAATCTGCGGCATTCTGCCGGTGACAGACTGGACGCTGGAGGTCAACCGCTTCTCCTTCATGAAGATGGAGGACGGAACGATTTTCGGCGCAGACTATCAGAACGGCCGCCTGAAGGGATTCAGGAATGCCAAGGAGTATGTCTGGGCCTCCCAGGGCGGCGTGTGCCCCTGCTGCGGTAAGCCGATCGAATGCTACCATCATATCCGGGAGCAGAGCAAAAACGGATTCGATGGCCCGGAAAACCTGGTTGGCCTGTGCAAGGACTGTCACGCAAAAATCCACACCAGGGGAGTCCGTCTCTGTATTCAGAAAATCGGGAGGGAGAAGAAGTATGCCGCTCTGAGTGTTCTGAACCAGATCATGCCGGCCCTCTATCAGGGGCTGGTAGATCGCTTCGGCGAAGATCATGTGCATATCTGCTCCGGTTATGATACCAAGGCCATCCGGGAACGCAGCGGTCTTCTGAAGGACCACCCCACGGATGCCATGTGCATCGCTTCCGTTCCCCTCAATCAGAACCCCGTTCCGGGACATGCCCCTGTCTATGAGGTGAAGCAGTACCGCCGGCATGATCGCGCCATCATCAACAACCAGCGTGAGCGAACCTACATGCTGGTTAAAAAGGTGGGTAAGAAGGTGGTTAAGACGGTGGTTGCGAAAAACCGGAAAGCCCGTTTTGAGCAAGAAGGTCCCAGCCTTGAGGATTACCTGAACAGCCTGCCCCCTGAAGACCGGCGCAGGACCTGCTCCAGGCTTACGGTTGTTCCCTCCAAACGGTATTATAATGACCCGAAACGCAAGTATCTGCCAGGATGCATCTTCCTGTACAAAGGCAAGCGCTACGTCATGTCCGGACAGCTTTCGGGCGGGAGATACATTCGTGCGGAAGGGGACAAAAAGACCAACTACAAGGTTGAAGATTGCCGATTCATTCAGACAGGCGGTCTGGTTTATCTGTGAGTTCAAGCCGAGGCACGCAAAACCGCCCCATAAAGGGGCGTGGCTTTTACCGAATTGGATACGGTAAAATTGATGCTCTGCAGGCGGATATCGCCGAACTGGACGACAGAATCGCCGACCTCGAGGAGCAGATCGCCCGCAAGCAGTCCCAGCAGGAGGACACGGAGGCGAAAGAGGCCCGGTTCTACGAGCTGTTCTGCCAGCGGGTGCGGCCGATGGAGGAGCACGGCCAGGTCTCCTACTGGTCCATCCTCTTCTCGTCGGACAGTTTTTCGGATCTGCTGGACAACCTCCTGATGGTCCGGGAGTTCATGGACTATGACAACGAGATCATGGAGGAACTGGAGGAGCTCCGCCAGACGATCAGCGAGGAGAAGGCCAGTCTGGAGGACGACCAGGCCCAGCTGGAGCAGGCCCGCACCGAGCTCCAGGCGGCCAAGGAGGAGCAGGAGGCGGCGAAGCAGGAGCAGGAGGCCGCCAGGCAGGCCCAGGAGTAAGCGAAGCAGGAACAGCTCGCCGCCCAGCAGGAACTGGAGAACCAGGAAGCCGAGGTGGAGAAGCTGATCGCGCAGGTGAGCGCCACGGAGCAGGAGCTGGAGGCGGAAGAGGCGGAGCTGAGCCGTTCCGCCAGCGCGGCGGATTCCGAGATCCGGCGGATGGAGCGGGAGCTGGCGCCGTCGATTTCCTCGGTCCAGTCGGAAGGAAGCTTTGCCTGGCCCCTGCCCGGCAGGACCACCCTGACCTCCCTCTTCGGCGGGCGGACGGATCCCATCACCGGGAAACCGGCCACCCACACCGGCATTGACATTCCGGCGCCCAAGGGAACGCCCATCCACTGCGCCAAGAGCGGCGTGGTGACCGTATCCTGTATGGGCAGCGGCGGCTACTGGTCCTACGGCAACTACGTGGTGGTGTCCCACAGCGACGGGACCAGCACCCTCTATGCTCACATGGGCAGCCGCGCAGTCAGCGTGGGCGACACCGTGAGCCAGGGCCAGGAGCTGGGCAAGGTGGGCTCCACCGGCTCCTCCACCGGCAACCATCTCCACTTCGAGATCCGCGTCAACGGTTCCCGGGTAGATCCGGTCAACTACTTCAGCGGCCTCTATGTGCGCTCGGGCGGCAAGACCGTGCGCCTCAACTGACCGCGCTTCGCAGTTCCAGGGCATCGCGTCCTCTCCGGCGCGGTGCCCTTTTCTTCTGCGAAGGAGACAAAAGTGACAAAGCCGTAATCATTTGTAACTTTTCTGTAAATATTCCGTCAGGAAGGGCTTCGCGGCCTTGACAGGGAGGCGGAAAAGGGATAGATTCTCTGCAGAGAAGGCCGGAGAGGCGACCGGGCGGGCGGGACCCGGGCGCGGGAGACTCCGGCAGGGATGGAGGAAGAACCCATGACGAGAGAGAAGCGCCTCTGGGTGCGGATCGTTTCCTTTGTGGTGATGCTGGCTCTGCTGCTGCCCCTGTCTCCGGTGACGGTGGTGGAGGAGGTCCGGGCCGTCACCCAGGCGGATATCGACAAACTGAAAAAGCAGGCCGAGGACCTGGCGGAGCAGCGCAGGAGCGTGCAGGAAAAGCTGGCCGAGGCCCGGGCGGAGAAGAGCGAGCTGATGGAGCAGAAGGCCCTGCTGGAGGAGGACATCGACCTGATCCGGCAGACCATCGCCAGCATCGAGGAGCGGATCGAAAGCATCCAGGCGCAGATTGACAGCATTCAGAGTCAAGTTGACGCTCTGCAGGCGGATATCGCCGAACTGGACGACAGAATCGCCGACCTTGAGGAGCAGATTGCCCGCAAGCAGTCCCAGCTGGAGGACACGGAGGCCAAGGAGGCCCGGCTCTACGAGCTGTTCTGCCAGCGGGTGCGGCTGATGGAGGAGCACGGTCAGGTCTCCTACTGGTCCATCCTCTTCTCCTCGGACAGTTTTTCGGATCTGCTGGACAACCTGCTGATGGTCCGGGAGTTCATGGCCTACGACAACGAGATCATGGAGGAGCTGGAGGAGCTCCGCCAGACAATCAGCGAGGAGAAGGCCAGCCTGGAGGAAGATCAGGCCCAGCTGGAACAGGCCCGCGCCGAGCTCCAGACGGCCAAGGAGGAGCAGGAGAAGGCGAAACAGGAGCAGGAGGCCGCCAGGCAGGCCCAGGAAGAGGCGAAGCAGGAACAGCTTGCCGCCCAGCAGGAACTGGAGAGCCAGGAGGCTGAAGTGGAGAAGCTGATCGCGCAGGTGAGCGCCACGGAGCAGGAGCTGGAGGCGGAAGAGGCGGAACTGAGCCGTTCCGCCAGTGCGGCGGATTCCGAGATCCGGCGGATGGAGCGGGAGCTGGCGCCGTCGATTTCCTCGGTCCAGTCGGAAGGAAGCTTTGCCTGGCCCCTGCCCGGCAGGACCACCCTGACCTCCCTCTTCGGCGGGCGGACGGATCCCATCACCGGGAAACCGGCCACCCACACCGGCATTGACATTCCGGCGCCCAAGGGAACGCCCATCCACTGCGCCAAGAGCGGCGTGGTGACCGTATCCTGTATGGGCAGCGGCGGCTACTGGTCCTACGGCAACTACGTGGTGGTGTCCCACAGCGACGGGACCAGCACGCTCTATGCCCACATGGGCAGCCGCGCGGTCAGCGTGGGCGACACCGTGAGCCAGGGGACGGTCGTGGGCTACGTGGGTCTCACCGGCCGCACCACCGGCTATCACCTGCACTTCGAGGTGCGCATCAACGGTTCGCGCACGGACCCGGCGAAGTACTTCAGCGGCCTGTCCTACCGGAAAAACGGGCGGACGGTCCGTCTCAACTGACCCTTTCAGACGACGCAGGGCGCCGCATCGGAAACACCGGTGCGGCGCCCTTTTTCCGTCTCGCAGGAAAAATGCCGCCCGTCTCCGGCGGGGAGGCGGGCGGCGGGGGATTACATGGCGGCGAGGGTGATTCCGTTGTCATCGGCGGAGACGCTGATGCTGGTGACGGGGTGGGCGAAGCCTTCGATGAGGCGGGTGGCGATGGAGTCCTCCAGCTCCTTCTGAATGAGCCGGCGCAGGTTGCGGGCTCCGTAGAGGGCGGAGTAGGACTTGCGGACCAGGTAGTCCAGAAGGCTGTCGTCCCAGGTCAGCGTGATGTTCTTCTCCTTCAGGGAGGCGGCCAGTTCGCGCAGCATGATGCCGGCGATGCCCTTGAAGTTCTCCTCCGTGAGCTGGTTGAAGTAGACGATCTCGTCCACGCGGTTGATGAACTCGGGACGCAGGAAGTCGTTCAGCGCCTTGATGACCCGCTCCTTGCCCTGCTCGTTGGCGGTGCGGCCGAAGCCCACGCTGCCCACCTTGGTGTGGCTGCCGGCGTTGGAGGTCATGACGATCACGGTGTTCTCGAAGTTCACCGTACGGCCCTGGGCGTCCGTGATGCGGCCGTCGTCCAGAATCTGCAGCAGGATGTTGAGCACGTCCGGGTGGGCCTTCTCGATCTCGTCGAAGAGGATCACGGAGTAGGGTTTGCGGCGGATCTTCTCGGTGAGCTGGCCGCCCTCGTCGTAGCCGACGTAGCCCGGGGGAGAGCCGATGATGCGGGAGACCGCGAACTTTTCCATGAACTCGGACATGTCCAGACGGATCAGGGATTCGGGGGTGTCGAAGAGGTCCGCGGCCAGCTGCTTCACCAGTTCGGTTTTGCCCACGCCGGTGGAGCCGACAAAGATGAAGGACACGGGCTTGTGCTTGGGCGAGATGCCCACCCGGCCCCGGCGCACTGCGGCGGCCACCGCGGCTACGGCGGTATCCTGCCCGATGATGTGCTCCTTCAGACGGTCTTCCAGCCGGGCCAGACGCTGGTATTCCTGTTCCTGGATGCGGCTGGCGGGAATGTTGGTCCAGAGCTCGATGACGTTGGCCAGATTCTCCTCTGTGAGGACCGGCTGTCCCTGAGCCATGATCTGATCCAGCTCGGCCTGCACCCGCAGCTCCGTGCTCTTGATGACGGCCAGGCGCTGGTAGCTGTCCTCCGTGCTGACGCCGGTGAGCACCTCCCGCTCTTTGGCCAGATCCGCCAGTTCCTTCTCCAGCTCGTAGCGGCGGGCGATGGAGCGGTCGTGGAGGTTGACGTTGGAGCAGGCCTCGTCGATGAGGTCGATGGCCTTGTCCGGGAGGAAGCGGTCCGTGATATAGCGCTCGCTGAGGGTCACGGCGGCGCGGCACATCTCCTTGGGGACCGTGACCTGATGGAAGGCCTCGTAGTAGGGAGCCACGCCCTCGATGACCTTGATGCTGTCGTCCAGAGAGGGCTCCTCCACGATGATGGGCTGGAAGCGGCGCTCCAGAGCCGAGTCCTTTTCAATGTGCTTGCGGTACTCGTTGAGGGTGGTGGCGCCGATGACCTGCACCTCGCCCCGGCTGAGGGCGGGCTTGAGGATGTTGGCGGCGTTCATGCTGCCCTCGGCGTCGCCGGCTCCCACGATGGTATGAACTTCGTCGATGACGAGAATGATATTGCCGAGCTTGCGGATCTCCTCGATGAGGCCCTTCATGCGGCTTTCAAACTGGCCGCGGAACTGGGTGCCGGCCACCAGCGCGGTGAGGTCCAGCAGAAAGACTTCCTTGTCCAGCAGCTTGTAGGGGACGTTGCGGTCCGCGATGCGCTGGGCCAGGCCCTCGGCGATGGCGGTTTTGCCCACGCCGGGCTCGCCGATAAGGCAGGGATTGTTCTTCTGGCGGCGGTTCAGGATCTGAATGACCCGCTCCAGTTCCCGGGTGCGGCCGATCAGCTTATCCAGCTTGCCTTCCTTCGCTCTGGCGGAGAGGGAGATGCAGTAGTTGTCCAGGAACTTGCGCTTGGGGGCCTTGGCGCCGCTCCGCTCCCCGCCGGCCTGTTTTGCGCCGCCGGAGGTTCCGGCCGAGGCGGAGGGAGAGGAACCGGGCGCGGCGCCGGAGCCGGGCTGGAACAGCTGGTTGAGGAAGGGGAAGGTGGCTGTGCGGCCCTCTTCGCTGTCGTCATCGTCGTCTTTGCTCTGGGGCATGCCGTCCAGGGCTTCCGCGCCGCCGAAGGCGGACATCATTTCGCTGGTCAGGTTGTCCAGGTCCTCGTCCGTGATGCCCATGCGCTTCATCATGTCGTCGATGGGCTTGATGCCGAGTTCCCGGGCGCACTTCAGGCACAGTCCCTCGTTCTTGGAAACGCCGTTTTCCAGCTTGGTAATGAAGATCACAGCGACATTTTTGCCGCAGCGGGTGCAGAGTGTGGGTTGCATAGAAAAACTCCTCCTTCTGGAGAAAATAATCAGGGATGGGGGAGATGACCGTGTATCGGTACGGACATCATCATACACCTTAAGTATGAACAGATTATGAAGACTGCGCAGGCAAAATTCTGGAGGATATGGGAGGCTTCAGGACAGAAGCAGGGAGGGAATCCCCCTGCAGAAAAACTGCAGCAGAAGGGTTCCTTCCACCACGTCCCGGGGCAGAATGCCGTCCCCCAGCAGCCAGCAGACAATAAAGAGAACCACGCCGCCCCGCAGCAGCCCCAGCAGGGCCCCGCACCAGGCGTTGAGGGTGGAGAGCACAGGCAGTTTGAAGGCCAGGTCCAGGGCGTGGCTGAGCATGGCCCAGAGGACCAGGATCAGAAGAAAGCCCAGGAAGAAGAGAACGGCCCGGGCCACCTGGGTGGCGATGTACTCGGAGATGACCCGGGCGGCGTCGGCGGTGACCGCCGCCATGCCCTTATCCACCATCTCCTGAAAGGCTTCCGCGAAGCCCCGGTAGATCTTCGTATCCTTCAGGAGGGTGAGGGCCTCCTCCACGGAGACCACCACGTGTTCCTCGTCCTCCTGGGGTTCCCCGGCGATGGAGGGGGTTCTGTCCTCCTGATCGTCTGGTTTGAGCCGGTCATCCAGAAAGCGCTGAATGTTGGATTCCAGGCCGGGCTGCAGGGTGCGGCTCAGGGGTTCCGACATGGTATTGGAGACAGCCGTGGCGCCGAAGAAGGCCACAAAGACCGCCAGAAACCCGCACAGGGTCAGGATCAGACCCCGTCGGTAGCCCATCAGGGCGGACAGCGCGAGAATGCCAAGGATCACCAGATCAATCACCAGGTACGTCATAAGTGCGGAAACCTCCAGTTCTGTATGTACTAGCCGGGAATATAGAGCCAGGCCCGCTGGTCGTCTGCCAGCAGAGCGGAACCGTCCTTCGCGAGAGCCGTGTAGCGGGCGCCGTTGGTATCCTGGGTGCCGGCGTAGGGAGTCAGAGCGCGGTCATAGATGGTGAGGGCGGAACCGCTCAGCAGAGAGCAGTAGTTGCCGGCGCCGGCGTAGGAGAGAATCTGCTCGCGCAGGGAGAGGGAACCCAGTTCCTCTCCGGTGGCGCCGATGGTGACCGCCCGGTCCGCGGAGCCCAGGCGGTAGCCGCCCAGGAGCACCAGCGCGAAGCCGTCCGGGGACAGGTCGCAGCCCTTCAGATAGTCCCGGCCGAAGGACCAGCGGTTGAACGTTTCTCCATCCGGGGTGATGGACATGAGCTGGTCCTCGCCCAGAACCCAGATCTGTCCGCTTTCATAGTCCAGGTCCAGTACGGTGGTGTTTCCCAGATCCACCGCGACTCCGGGTTCCGTGGAGCTGACGGAGTAGAAGGTCAGGTGGCTTCCGAAGACGCCGCCCTTCTGGTCGATGGTGATCACCGCGATGCTCCTGCAGTCAGGCGAGAGGGCCGCGTCCACCACAAAGGTGGAAGAGAGACTGATCTGGATGACCGCGTCTCCGGCGGCGTTGAAGACCGTGACCGCTCCTTTATAGCCCGTCTGCTGGGCCGTGACGGTCAGCCAGCCGCTCTCGTTGACCCGGGCGGAGAGGATGCTGCCGGTTCCCACATCGGCGAATTCGGTGGCCTCTTCTCCGTTGCGGAACAGAAAGAGGGAGGAGGAGCCCGCGTCGAAGACCACCGCGGCGCTGCCGCAGGAGGTCATGGTGGGATTCGTCATGTTCAGCACCTCTTCCGCGTACTGATCCCCGGTAAAGGAGTAGTAGCGGGCGCCGGTGGCGGAGGAGAGCACGATGCCGCTGTTCAGATAGGCCAGGGAGAGCTTGTCCCCGCCCGCGTGGGGAAAGGGCTCCGCCTGCCCGTCCACATCCGTGGTGATGGAGCGGTAGCTGATCCAGCGGCGCAGGGCGTCCACATTGAGCCGGTCCCGGAAGACCACCAGGGCGGCGGCTCCGATGACCAGCACCACCGTTACCAGCAGCGCCAGGAGACGGAAGAGAATATTCGTTTTTCGGTCCTTGGCGGACTTTGCCTTCGCGACCGCCGGAGAAATGGGCGTCACTGGGGCGGGAGTTTTGTTGTTGGGCATGTTGTTCACCTGTAAGGAGGAACCGGGAATCCGGCTCCGGATCGGTTAGAGAACATCCTCGTTGTACCAGAGGCGGGTCATATACAGACCGCCCGGAGGGACGGTGGGGCCCGCCAGAGTGCGGTTGCCGGAGGCGAGAATGGCGGGAATGTCCTCCGGAGAGAGCTTGCCTTCAGAGGCGTAGACAATGGTTCCCACCATGGCCCGCACCATATTATAAAGGAACCCGTCCGCGCAGACCCGGCATTCGATGAGGTTTCCCGTCCGGGAGACCTGGAACCAGTGGACCGTGCGGACCGTGGTGCGGGTCTCCGTGCCCACGGAGCGCACCGCCCGGAAATCGTGGGTGCCTACGAAGGCGTCCGCCGCCCGCTGCATGACGGTTTCGTCCAGGGGCTTGGGATAGAACCAGGCCCGGTTTACAAGAAACGGATTGCCGAGTCGGGAATTCCAGATGCGGTAGGTGTACTCCTTCTGCAGGCAGGAACCGATGGCGTTGAAGCCGGGCGGCACCTCCGTGGCCCGGGTGGCGACAATGTCGTCCGGCAGACGGCTGTTCACCGCCAGCGGCAGCCGGTCGCAGGGGATGGTGGAGGTGGTGCGGAAGCTGGCCAGGTAGACCTCGGCGTGGACGCCGGCGTCCGTGCGTCCGGCGCCGGTGCAGCGCACCGGGTGGCAGACCACGGTGGCCAGGGCCTTCTCCAGGGTTTCCGCCACCGTGATCGCGTTTTTCTGCACCTGCCAGCCGTGATAGGCGGTGCCGTTGTACATCAGTTTGAGGGCGATGTTGCGTTCCATGCGCTCACCTCCTGTCGGTCTGGAAAGGAATCTGCTGTCGGATCAGAGGCCGAAGTGGCCCAGGACGCCCGCCGCCACCGTGACCAGGACAAACAGCGCCAGAACGGCATAGTCCCGGCCCTCGTACTTCAGCTGGCGCAGGCGGGTGCGGCCCTCGCCGCCGTGGTAGCAGCGGCACTCCATGGCCACTGCCAGCTCGTCGGCCCGGCGGAAGGCGGAGATGAAGAGGGGAACCAGAATGGGGACCAGGGCTTTGGCCCGCTGAATGAGTCCGCCGCTCTCGAAGTCCGCGCCCCGGGCCTTCTGGGCCGCCATGATCTTGTCGGTCTCCTCGATGAGGGTGGGGATCATGCGCAGGGCGATGGACATCATCATGGCGAGTTCGTGCACCGGCACCTTCAGGGCCTTCAGGGGGGACAGGAGGGACTCCAGTCCGTCCGTGAGCAGGATGGGGGAGGTGGTGTAGGTCAGAAGGAAGGTGCCTGTGACCAGCATCATGATGCGCACCACCATGAAGAAGGCCCGCAGCAGGCCCTCCGTCGTGATCGTGAAGATCCAGAAGGAGACCAGCACGTGGGTGCCCGGGGTATAGAGCATATTGAGGACGGCGGTGAAGATCGCGATGAAGAGGATGGGCTTCAGGCCCCGGACGATGGCCTTCAGAGGAACTCTGGAGACGGTCACGGAGAGCGCCAGCACCAGGACCATCAGCGCGTAGGAGACAAAGGAGGCCGCCAGGAAGAGCGCCACGATGTAGGCGATCAGCGCGATCAGCTTGGTGCGGGGATCCAGGCGGTGGACCAGGGAATGGCCGGGGAAGTACTGGCCCAGGGTGATATCCTTCAGCGCCATTTACTTCGCCCCCTTTCCCAGGCGGTCCAGAATGGCCTGCCTGGCCTGCGCGATGGTGTAGACGGAGGGATCGATATCCACGCCCATGGAGCGCAGGCGGTGGAAGACCCGGGTGATCTGGGGGACGCCCAGCCCCATTTCCTCCAGCTCGTCTCCGTGGCGGAAGACCTCCCGGGGGGTGCCTTCCAGCGGAATGCGGCCGTTGCTGACCACCACCAGGCGGTCGACGGTGCGGGCCACTTCCTCCATGGAGTGGGAGACCAGAATGATGGTGGCGTTGTGGGCCTTGTGGTAGTCCCGGATGTTGCCCAGGATGGATTCCACGCCCACCGGATCCAGACCGGCGGTGGGCTCGTCCAGGATCAGGACCCTGGGCTCCATGGCGATGACGCCGGCGATGGCGACCCGCCTCTTCTGTCCGCCGGACAGCTCGAAGGGGGAGGCCTGCAGCTGATCGTCCCGCAGTCCCACAAAGCAGGCGGCGGAGCGGACCCGGCGGTCGACTTCCTTCGCGTCGAGGCCCATGTTCTTCGGGCCGAAGGAGATGTCCTTGTAGACCGTCTCCTCGAAGAGCTGGTATTCCGGATACTGAAAGACCAGTCCCACCTGAAAGCGGGTGGCCCGGGTCTTCTTCGGGCTGGACCAGATGTCTTCCCCCTGGAAGAGCACCTGGCCGGAGGTGGGCTTCAGCAGGCCGTTCAGGTGCTGGATGAGGGTGGACTTGCCGGAGCCGGTCCGTCCGATAAGGCCCAGGTATTCTCCCTCGTGGGCGGTGAAATCCACCTCGTCCAGGGCGGTATGCTGAAAGGGGGTACCGGCGGAGTAGATATGGGAGAGCCGGCGGGTTTCAAGGATGGGGGTCATAGATACGGGCGCGGCCCCCCGAAGAGGTGCGGGGGCGACGCGCTCCACCTGCCTTTCCAAGGTTTCAGTTGGGGGTTCGGGAAGGGAATGGCCTCCCCGGGGAAGGCGGCCGGAGGGGGAGGCTCAGGAGGTCCGGGCGGGCCCCGGTTTCCATCCGGAGCGCAGAAGGTCCGCCAGCGCCCGGGCGCACTCCTCGTCGGAGAGGGCGTCCAGGGGGACCGGAAGACCCTCCTGGCGCAGTTCCCAGAGAAGCCGGGTGGTATGGGGGACCGTAAGGCCCACGGCTTCCAGCCCTTCCACATCGGAGAAGACCTGTTTCGGCGTGCCGTCCGCCACCACGTGGCCCCGGGCCATGACAATCAGCCGATCCGCCTGGGCGGCTTCGTCCATGTGGTGGGTGATCAGTACCACGGTGACGCCCCGCTCCCGGTTAAGGGCGCGGATGGTGCGCAGCACGTCCCGCCGTCCCACGGGATCCAGCATGGCGGTGGGTTCGTCGAGCACGATGCAGCGGGGCTGCATGGCGATCACGCCGGCGATGGCTACCCGCTGCTTCTGGCCGCCGGAGAGCAGGTGGGGGGCGTGCTCCCGGAATTCGTACATGCCGGTGGAGCGCAGGGCGTCGTCCACCCGCTGCCGGATCTCCTTCGGGGGAATCCCCAGGTTCTCCGGGGCGAAGGCCACGTCCTCCTCCACCACGTTGGCGACGATCTGGTTGTCCGGGTTCTGAAAGACCATGCCCACCGTCCGGCGGATCTCCAGCAGACGGTCCTCGTCCGCGGTGGAGATGCCGTCCACGTAAACGGTGCCGCCGGCGGGGAGGAGGATGGCGTTCATGCACTTGGCCAGGGTGGATTTGCCGCTGCCGTTGTGGCCCAGGATCGCCACGAAGGAGCCCTCCTGAATCCGGATGCTGACGCCGTCCAGGACAACGGGGGCCACGCCCTCCTCCGTGACATAGGAGAAGCGCAGATCCCGGGTTTCGATGATATCGGGCATGGTATTACCTCGCAGTCGAAGCGGTCCACCGGCCGGTGGCGCCGCAGGGAAGGATAAGGCCGCTCTCCGAGACGGGCAGACCCAGTTCGCCGGAGACGGCGTGTCCTCCGTACTTCGCGGAGAACAGGGTTTCCAGCAGGTAGGTCAGCACACCCGGGGCGAGGCCGGTGGTATAGGAATTCAGGAGGACGAAGAGGGGCTGGGGAGACAGGACCCGGGACACCAGCTCCAGGAAGGGGTAGAGGTTTTCCTCCAGCTTCCAGACCTCTCCGGAGGGGCCTCTTCCATAGGAGGGGGGATCCAGGATGATGGCGTCGTAGAACCGGCCCCGGCGGATCTCCCGCTCCACAAACTTGCCGCAGTCGTCCACGATCCAGCGGATGGGGGCGTCCTCCAGACCGGACGAGCGGGCGTTTTCCCGGGCCCACTGCACCATGCCCCGGGCGGCGTCCACATGGCACACGGACGCACCGGCGGAGGCGCAGGCCAGGGTGGCGCCTCCGGTGTAGGCGAAGAGATTCAGAACCGAGACGGGACGTCCCGCGGCGCGGATGCGCTCCCGGGCCCAGTCCCAGTTGGCGGCCTGCTCGGGAAAGAGACCGGTGTGCTTGAAGTTCATGGGCTTCACATTGAAGGTGAGCTCCTTCCAGGCCACCGTCCAGCGCTCCGGCATGGAGCGGTTTTCCCACTTCCCGCCGCCGCTGGAGGAGCGGGCGTAGCGCCCGGCGTTGTGCTTCCAGCCCCGATGGACCCGGGGCGTATTCCAGATGGCCTGGGGATCCGGGCGGACCAGCAGCTGCCCGCCCCAGCGCTCCAGTTTCTCTCCGCCGCTGCAGTCCAGCAGCTCGTAATCCCGCCAGGTGTCAGGGCACCACATGAAATCCGGGTCCTCCTTTAAATGAATACAGTAATCCAGCATAAAACTAAGTAAGTATAGCACTCCTCTTTACATCCGTCAATCGGTTTGCCGAGAATAACTTCCCGGGGATTGAGGAAGAAATGGCCTCCGAGGCTTATTTTTCCAGGCGGCTTGACTTCTGCATGGGGGTCTGCTATAGTACCGGAGTAAGACTTGGATGGCGCAGGTTCTTTTCGGACCTGCGCCTTTTCCGAAAAGAGAGGGGCCAGGGGATGGAAGGACGGGATAACATTCTGGGCACCATGCCCATGGGGCGTCTCGTGCTCCACATGTCCTGGCCGATCATGGTTTCCATGCTGCTGCAGGCGGTCTATAACCTGGTGGACAGCCTCTATGTCTCCCGGCTGGGAGACGCCGCCTTCCTGGCCCTGTCCTATGCCTATCCGATCCAGACCCTGATGGTGGCCTTCTGCGTGGGCACCGGGGTGGGATTCAGCGCGGTGCTCTCCCGCTGCCTGGGGCGGAAGGATATCCGGGGCGCGGGGGACGCCGTGCTCCACGGGCTGCTGCTCTACCTGGCCTGCTGGGTCCTCTTTCTGGCCTTCGCCCTCACGGGCTGCCGGGCCTATATGAACTTCTGCACGGACGCGCCGGACGTGGCGGCCATGGGCGGGGAGTATCTGCGCATCTGCTGCGGCGCCTCCCTGGGCATGTGCCTCATGTTCCCGCTGGAGCGGGTGCTGCAGTCCTGCGGACACCCGGCCGGCTTCATGCTGATTCAGGGCTCCGGAGCGGTGATCAATCTGGTTCTGGATCCCGTTCTCATCTTCGCGCTGGGCATGGGAGTCCGGGGCGCGGCCATCGCCACCGTGACCGGACAGCTTGTGGCGGCGGGGATCGGCTTCGGGCTTTTGTGGGGAATCCGCCGGGAGATGCCCGTGTCTCTGCGGGGCTTCCGGCTGCGGCCGGAGCTGATCCGGGATATGGGGGTCACGGCGGTGCCCGCCATCGCCATGCAGGCCCTGAGCAGCGTCATGTCTCTTGGCCTCAACGCCATCTTCCGGATATGGTCCGAGACGGCGGTGTGGGTGATGGGAGTTTACTTTAAGGTGCAGTCCTTCGTTTTCATGCCGATCTTCTCCATCAGCAACGGGCTGATCGCCGTGGTGAGTTTCAACCATGGAGCCAGGAACCGGGAGCGGGTTTCCGCCGCCCTGGGGACCGGGCTGCTCTTCGCCGTGGGGGCGGCTCTGCTGGGACAGGGGCTGTTGTCCCTGGTGGCGGATCCGCTGCTGCGATGGGGCTTTGTGGCCGGTCCGGAGGCCCTGGCGCTGGGCGTTCCCGCGCTGCGGCTGACCGCCCTCGGCTTCGCTCCCGCCGCCGCCAGCATCATCGGCTGCTCGGCGCTGCAGTCGCTGGGCCGGGGCGGCCAGTCCCTGGGGGTCGCTCTGCTGCGGCAGGCGGTCTTTGTGCTGCCCGCCGCCCGCCTGCTGCTGCCCCTGCGGTCCCCGCTGGTGTTTCTGGCCCTGCCGGTGGCGGAGGTTCTCGCCTGCGTGGTGGCCGCCTGGGTCTGCCTGCGGCTGAAACGGGAGCGGATCGACACGATCCGCCCTCTGGAAGGAGAACAGCGGAAGACATGAACGGAATCATCATCATCGACAAGCCGCAGGGCTGGACGTCCATGGACGTGTGCGCCCGGCTGCGGGGAGTCTTTCACGAGAAACGCATCGGGCACGGAGGGACCCTGGATCCCATGGCCACCGGCGTGCTGCCCGTGTTTGTGGGGCGCGCCACCCGGGGCGTGGAGTTTGCCACGGAGTCGGACAAGGAATACCGGGCGGAGCTGAAGCTGGGACTGGTCACCACCACCCAGGACACCCAGGGCGAGGTGCTGGAGCAGCGGGAGGCCTCTGTGACCCGGGAGGAACTGGAGGCCGTTCTGGAGCGCTTCCGTGGCCCCCAGAGTCAGGTGCCGCCCATGTACTCCGCCATCAAGGTGCAGGGGAAGAAGCTCTACGAGCTGGCCCGGAAGGGGAAAGAGGTGGAGCGCGCCCCGAGGCGGATTGTCATCCGGGAGCTGGAGCTGGAAGAGGCGGTGGCGCCGGATACCTTCCGTCTGCGGGTCCGCTGTACGAAGGGCACTTATATCCGCACCCTCTGCCACGACATCGGGCAGGCCCTGGGCTGCGGAGGGTGCATGAGCGCTCTGCGGAGGACCATGGCGGCCGGCTACCGGGTGGAGCAGGCGATCCCTCTGGCGCGGGTGCTGGAGAGCGAAGACCCTGGCGCGCTGCTGCTGCCCGTGGAGAGCCTCTTCGCGGACCGTTCTCCGCTGACCCTTGGCAGCGCGGCGGCGGAAAAGAAGGTGCGCAACGGAGGCGTGGCGAACCTGCCCGGGCAGGCGGACGGCGAGTACCGGGTGTTCGGAACGGACGGGACCTTCCTGGCCCTTGGCCGGGTGGAGCGGGAGAAGCTGAAGACGATCCGAAGCTTTTTCGAGGTCTGAGGACCGCAGAATACGGAGAAAGGCGGGTTTGCCGTGAGCGGACCGAGGCGTGTCATCGCGCTGGGATTTTTCGACGGGGTCCATCTGGGCCATGGAGCGCTGCTGCGCCGGGCGACCGAGGAGGCGGCGCGGCTGGACGCCGTTCCGGCGGCCTTTACCTTCGACCGCCATCCCAACACCGTCATTACCGGCCAGCCTGTGCCCCTGATCGGATCCGTGGAGGACCGGATCTGGCTCATGCGCCACAACTACGGCATTCAGGAGGTCATTGTGGCCCCCTTCGCCGCCATGCAGCGCATGGACTGGCGGGATTTCATCGAGAAGTACCTGGTGGGACAGCTGGGGGCCATCCATGTGGTGGCGGGCCACGACTTCCACTTCGGATACATGGGCAAGGGGAACCCGGAACGGCTGCGGCAGGCGTGCGAAGAGCTGGGAATCGGCTGCCGGATCGTTCCGAAGGTGGTCCAGGACGGAATCACCATCTCCTCCACCTACATCCGCACCCTGATCGCCCAGGGGGAGATGGAGCGGGCCAACCAGTTCCTGGGGCACCCCCACCTTCTGACGGATCGCGTGGGCCACGGCAAGCGGATCGGCAGTTCCACGCTGGGCTTTCCCACGGTGAATCTGCGCCCTCATGAGGGGGTGATCGTGCCGGCCTTCGGGGTCTATGCCACCCGGGTGTGGTTTGACGGAACCTGCCGGGAGGCGGTGACCAATGTGGGCGTGCGGCCCACGGTGCGGGACAACGACGGGCGGGTGACCATTGAAGGGTTTCTCCTGGATTTCCAGGGGGACCTGTACGGCCATGAACTGCGGATGGAGTTCTTCCGGCACCTGCGGGGAGAGCGGAAGTTTCCCTCCATGGAGGCCCTGGCGGAGGAGATCCGCCGCAACGCCCGGCAGACCCGGGAGTATTTTCAGCAGATCCGGGAGAGACAGCAGTAAACGGAGGCGGACGGAAGCAGCGGGGCGAAGGGACGGAGCGGAGAGGAGGACCCCATGAAGACGGCGACGCGCTATCAGCGGATGTACTCCGTGCTGGCGGTGTTCGTTCTGGCGCAGGGCCTGATCGGGCTGGCCCTCTGCGGTCCTGTGGAGGCGCTGGAAGGCCTGGAACGGATCGTGCTGTCGGAGGACGCCCTGATCACGGACTATGTGCTGGTAGGCGGCCCGGGGCCCGCCCTCATCAACTCCGCGCTTGTGACGCTGCTGTCCCTGTTTCTCCTGTGGGCGAACCGGGTGCCCTGCAATGGAACAACGCTGGTGACCACGGGTCTGATGATGGGCTTCTCCCTCTTTGGCAAGAATCTGATCAACATCTGGCCCATCCTGGCGGGCACCTGGCTCTACGCCCGCTGGAAGAGAGAGCCCCTGGGCCTGCACATCAGCGCCGGTCTGATGAGCACGGCGCTCGCGCCCATCATCAGTTACATCTTTCTGGACAACGGCTGGGGCCATCCGCTTCTGGCGGTGCTTATCGGGCTGGGGATCGGCTTTGTCATGCCCCCGCTCAGCGCCTACACCTATAAGGTCCAGAACGGCATGAATCTGTACAATATGGGCTTCGCCTGCGGGGTGACCGCCATGATTCTGGTTCCGCTGCTCTCCTCGCTGGGCGCGGAGCCGGAGACCCGCTATCACTGGGCGGAGGACTGCACCCTGCTCTTCGCTCCCGGGCTGGCCATCCTGTGCGTGGGACTCATCGTCTGGGGGATCTTCTTTGCCGGAAAGCCCTGGTGGGCCTCCTGGGCCGGCTACCGGGTACTGCTGCGTACCACCGGCCGGGCGCCCAGCGACTACGTGCGCATGTTCGATCTTCCTCCCGTGCTGATCAACATGGGGGTCAACGGGCTCATCGGCATGAGTTTCGTGCTGCTGGGAGGGGGCACGCTGAACGGGCCCACGGTGGGAGGCGTGCTCACCATCATGGGATTCTCCGCCTTCGGCAAGCACGCCCGCAACATCCTTCCCGTCATGGCGGGGGTCTTTCTGGGCAGCCTCGTCATGCACTGGTCGCTCAGCGACCCGGCGGTGCAGCTGGCCTGCCTCTTCTGTACGGCCCTGGCTCCGGTCTCCGGGTATTTCGGCTGGCCCTTCGGGGTGCTGGCGGGATTCCTCCACTCCTCCGTCGTGCTCTACACAGGTTCTCCGGTGGCGGGCATGAACCTCTACAACAACGGTTTTTCCGGCGGACTGGTGGCCATGGTGCTCTATCCCATCATCATCGCCGTTGTCCACGATCGCAAGCCGGAACTCCAGAACGACGACTACCTGGCCCTGACCCAGGAGGATACGCCCACGGCGCCCCAGGTGGCGGGCCGCTTCCGGGAGCAGCGGGACGACTGAGCGTCCTCAGGACGGGAAACAGAGCCGCACCGCCCAGGCGGCGGCCAGAAAGCCCGTGAGGTCCGCGCAGAGGGCGGCCGGCACCGCGTAGCGGGTGCGGGAGATGCCCACCGCCCCGAAGTAGACGGCGATGGTGTAAAACGTGGTCTCCGTGGAGCCGAGCATGACGGCGGCGGTGCGTCCCACCGTGGAATCCGGTCCCCAGGTGGCGATCAGATCCGCTCCCACCCCCAGAGCGGCGGAGCCGCTGATGGGGCGGGTGAGCATCAGAGGCAGCAGGCGGGCGTCCAGCCCCACCCGGTCCAGCGCCGGCGCCAAAGCGGCGGCGGCCAGATCCAGAGCGCCCGAGGCTCGCAGCATGGAGACGGCGGTCATGAGGGCCACCAGGGCGGGTACGATGCGCAGCAGAGTCTCCAGTCCCTCTCCCGCTCCCCGCACCAGAGCGTCGTAGACATCCACCCGCCGTGCTGTGCCGTAGAGCGCCACGCCGCAGAGCACCAGCGGCACCACCATGGAGAAGAGCGTCTCAGACATGGGGAACCTCCCTGCGAAGGGACGGCCGGACCGGACGGGGCAGATCGTTCCAGAGCCGGGCGAAGAGACGGCAGGCCAGAAGGCCCACGCAGACGGAGAGGGAGGAGGCCAGCCAGACGGCGGGCAGGATATCGAAGGGCGTGGCGCAGCCCGCCGAGGCCCGCACGGAAGCGACGGTGGTGGGGATCAGCTGGATGGAGGCCGTGTTGCACACCACCAGCGTACACAGGGCGTCCGAGGCGGTTCCCGGCGGTCCCTTGCGGCTGATGCGGCGGGCGGCTTCCAGTCCAAGGGGGGTGGCGGCGCTGCCAAGTCCCAGGAGATTGGCGGAAACATTGGCGGCGATGCTGTCCATGGCGGCCCGGTCGTCCGCCACGTCCGGGAACAGCAGCCTCAGCAGGGGACGCAGCATCCGGGACAGCCGGTCCGCCAGTCCGGAGCGGCGCATGACCTCCATGACGCCGCTCCAGAGACAGAGCATTCCGGCGATGGAGAGGCTCAGTTTTATCGCGGATTCCGCCCCTTCCAGGGCGGCGGCGGCCACCTCGGGGCCCCTTCCCATTTCCAGTCCGGCTGCCAGCGAAATGGTAATCATCGCGGTCCAAAGTACGGTCATGGTCATAATACAGCCTCCTTCTGCATCCGATATATGGAGGAGGAGGCGGAAATATGCAGAGATCCTAACGGAATCTTAATATTGGCTGGAAGCAAATGGGAAATATATCCATAATTTGCAAGCGAACTGAATGTTTTTAAGCGATCTTCAAAATTTTTGAAGATTTAGTTGACTTTAGTTCGAGCTGGAGTAAAATAGGAGCGTTCTCAATCATCGGTGCCAGTTTTCGCGCATTGCCCTGCTCATACGACGTATAGGAGGAATCTGCCGCTGGACAATGGAAAGGAAAAGTGGTAAACATGAAATCGACCGGCATCGTACGCAGAGTAGATGAGTTGGGACGGATCGTGCTTCCGATCGAGCTTCGGCGGACCCTGGATATCGCGGAGAAGGATTGCCTGGAAATTTACATGGATGGCCCCGCCATCGTCCTCAAGAAATACCAGCCCTCCTGCATCTTCTGCGATGAGGCCCGGGACATCGTGGTCTTCCGCGGGAAGAACATCTGCTCGAAGTGCATCAAGGCGATCAAGACTTCGGGGCAGGAGTAATCCGCTCCCTGATACAGACCTCCAGGTTCCAGGCGGAGGGCAGGCCGCAGGAACTGTTTTACGGGATACGGTAACAGAAGCCGTTAAGGGGCGCGGGCCTTTCGCCCGCGCCTTGTTGTTTTCAGTCCTCCGATCCCGAGGAAACCGCCAGCTCGTAGAGCGCGTTGCGGGACAGCCGGAGTTCCTTTGCGACCCGGCGGACGGCGTCCCGCAGGGAGAGTCCCTCTTCCTCCCGCAGACGCTCCACCCGCTCCAGACCTTCATCCATGTCCGGTTCTTCCCGGGGCTTTGGCGCCGCGCCGGCCACCACCAGCACGAATTCTCCCCGGGGAGGCGTCTCCCGGAAGCGTTCCACCGCCTCGCCCAGAGTGAGGCGCACAACCTCCTCGTGGAGCTTGGTCAGTTCCCGGCAGAGACTGATCCGGCGTTCGGGACCGAAGGTTTCCGCCAGGTCCCGCAGCGTGGCGTTCAGCTTATGGGGCGCTTCGTAAAAAACCATGGTGCGGATTTCATCCCGCAGAGCGTCCAGGCGGGCGCGGCGGTTTTTCCGGTTCATGGGGAGGAATCCCTCGAAGGTGAAGCGGCCGGTAGGCAGTCCCGAGACGGCCAGCGCCGTCACGAGGGCGCAGGGACCGGGGAGGGCGATCACCTCGATTCCTTCCGCGGCGCAGCGGGCCACCAGGTCTTCTCCCGGGTCCGAGATGGCAGGAGTGCCGGCGTCCGTGACCAGGGCGCAGGTCTCCCCGCCCCGCAGACGCTCCAGGATGGAGGGGCCGGCGGTGTCCGTGTTGTGCCGGTGATAGGACAGCAGCGGTTTGCGCAGATTGAGGTGGCTGAGCAGTTTCAGAGTGACGCGGGTATCTTCGGCGGCGATGAAGTCCGCCTGGGCCAGGGTATCCACGATCCGCTGAGAGAGGTCCCCCAGATTTCCGATGGGGGTAGGAACAAGGTAGAGCGTACCGGCCATGCTGATTCTCCTTCCAATGGCGTGTGGCGTGTGGCGGGTATGAAAACGGATTCCGGGCAGGTGAAAAGGGTCATGGAGAGCCATACGGAACGTCTGGGGCCCTTTGTGCTGTCCTGGGAAGAGGGGGTCTTTCCCCTGGGGGCGGACGCCCTTCGGCTGGGCCGCTTCGCCACGGTGAAGCGGGGGTGGCGGGTCTGTGACCTGGGAACGGGGAGCGGCGTGCTGCTTCTGCTGCTGGCGGAGCGGGAGAGGGCGCTGGATATGTGCGGCGTGGAGCTGGACCTCTGGGCGGCGGAGACCGCCCGGGCCAACCTGGAGCGCAACGGTCTGCGGGGGGAGATCCGGTGGGGAGACCTGCGGGAGCGGCCCTTTGCGGACGGGTCCTTCGACCTGGTGATCTCCAATCCGCCGTACTTTCCGGTGGGCAGCGGCCGCGGCGGCGGTCCGGCGCGCAGCGAAGAGACCTGTTCCCTGGAGGAATTGTGCCGGGCGGCGTCCCGGCTGACCCGCAACGGAGGACGATTTGCCCTCTGCCATCGGCCGGAGCGCATGACGGACGTGCTGTGCGCGCTGCGGCGGGAGCGTCTGGAGCCCAAGCGGCTGCAGCTGGTGGCGCACACCCCGGAGCGGGCGCCCTTTCTGCTTCTCGTGGAGGCGGTAAAGGGGGGCAGACCCGGGCTGCAGGTGGAGCCTCAGCTTCGGGAGGCCACGGCTTCCGCTACGCGGATGCCGTCCACGGCGGCGGAGACGATGCCCCCGGCGTAGCCGGCTCCCTCCCCGCAGGGGAAGAGCCCGGCCAGGGAGGACTGGCAGTTTTCGTCCCGCAGGATGCGGACCGGAGAGGAAGAACGGGTCTCCACTCCGATCAGCAGCGCGTCCGGGGTGGCGAAGCCCTTCAGTTTGCGGTCCAGAAGGGGAATCGCTTCCCGCAGGGAGGCGGTCACATAGCCGGGCAGACAGCCGTCCAGAGAGGTCCAGGCGACGCCCGGCCGATAGGACGGCCGGATGTGGCCGGGGCCGCGGGAGGGACGGGCGAGCAGGAAGTCCTCCAGCCGCTGGGCGGGGGCGCGGTACCCTTCTCCCCCCAGAACAAAGGCGGCGCGCTCCCACTGCCGCTGAAAGCGCACGCCGGAGAGGACGTCTCCGGCCGGAAAGTCCTCCGGGGTGACATTGACCAGCAGGGCGCCGTTGATGTTTTTCCCGTCCCGGGCCCGGAGGCTCATGCCGTTGGTGACCAGACAGCCGGGTTCCGAAGCGGCGGCCACCACCTGCCCTCCGGGGCAGACACAGAAGCTGAACACCGAGCGGCCGCCGGGCAGATGGCAGGCCAGCCGGTAGTCCGAGGGGGGCAGCTGCTGCCAGGCGGGACCGTACTGCCTGTGGCTGATGTCCCGCTGCAGATGCTCCATCCGCACCCCGATGGCGAAGCTCTTGGGTTCCATGGGGACCCCCGCGGCGTGGAGCATGGCGAAGGTATCCCGGGCGGAGTGGCCGGGGGCCAGGACGCAGGCGTCGGCGGGAAGTTCGTATTCTCCCTCGGGAGAGCGGACCCGCAGGGCGGACAGCGCTCCGCGGTCCGTGACGAGGGACTCCAGCCGGTGGCCGAAGCGGATGTCGCAGCCCAGCCGCTGCAGCTCCAGGCGCATGGAGCGCACCACTTCGCAGAGAATATCCGTTCCGATGTGGGGCTTGTGGGACCAGAGGATATCCTCGGGGGCCCCGGCGCCCGCCAGCGTTTCCAGAACCACGG
The DNA here is from genome assembly GCA_947629775.1 of uncultured Oscillospiraceae bacterium. Lineage (GTDB taxonomy): Bacteria > Bacillota > Clostridia > Oscillospirales > Oscillospiraceae > Lawsonibacter. Next base: position 6,812 of record CANRFA010000017.1, on the reverse strand, counting down.
CGATGCGGCCGTCGTGGGTGCCGGTGGTCAGCTTGCCGTCGGAGAAGGTCCCCGCGCCTCCTTCTCCGAACTGCACGTTGGAGTCCGGATCCAGAGGGCCGCCGTTCCAGAACCCCTGTACGTCCCGCCTGCGCCGATCCACATCCTGGCCCCGCTCCAGGACGATGGAGGGCAGACCGGCGCGGGCCAGAAAGAGGGCGGCAAAGAGTCCCGCCGGTCCCATTCCCACCACCACGGGGGGAAGGGAGGAGCGGCGCAGGACCGGAGGAAAGACATAGGGAACGGGATGAACCAGCGTCACGTGGCGGCCGGGAGAACGGCGGACCACGTCTTCCTCGTCCGGAAGAGCGACCTCCACGGAGGAAACCAGACGGACAGTGCCCCGGCGGGCGTCGATGGACTGGCGGACCAGTCGCATCCCGTCCAGATCCCGGGCGGGAACCCCCAGTTCGGCGGCGGCCAGAGCGCGCAGCTGTTCCGGGGTTCCATCCGGCGGCAGGACGAGGTTGGAGATGCAGATCATGGCTCTTCCCCTTTCTGAAGTCGTTGCGGACATTGTACCACGGACGGAGAAAAAGAAAAAGCCTGAATTCCACCGCCGCCTCAGTGGCTCCTTTCCGGCGCGCATCGGCGCCGAATGCCGCCCTGTTCGTGTAAGATACTGACAGGGCAGTAAATCAGAGAAAAGGAGGCCATAATATGGCAAGGACCGTGGTGGAGAAGAACATCTCCTACGACAACGGCCGGAAGTGCTTCTATGTCTGTCTGGACATGGGCACGGACGACACCAACCGCCGGTACCGGCAGTACCGGACCTATCAGACCCTGGACGCGGCCCGGGAAGCGCTCCGGGAACACGTCCTGACGCAGCGGAAGTCCGAGTCCCAGACCCCCGTCTCGAAGATCTCGGTGGAAGAGTGGCTGGATGAGTGGATGGATACCATCATTCGGCCGAACCGGGCGGATACCACCGCCTACTCCTATGAGAAGATCATCGAGAACCACCTGCTGCCGGTGTTCGGCAGCCGCTTCCTGGACGAAGTGACCCCCGCCGAGATTCAGAAGTACTATGTGGACGTCATGCGGGAGAAGGGCCTGTGCTCCAATACGGTGCGCCGGCACCACGACCTGCTGGCGGCGGCCTACCGCACCGCGGTGCGCCAGGGCCGGATTCTCTCCTCCCCCCTCGACCGGGTGGAGGCCCCGCGGGTGCGGCAGAACGAGACGGCTTTCTACAACCCGGCCCAGCTGAAGGAACTGTACCGGCAGGTGGAGGGTCACCGGCTGGAGGTGGCCGTGCACCTGGCCGGCAGCCTGGGCATGCGCCGGGAGGAGCTGTGCGGCCTGAAGTGGAAGAACGTGGACCTGGAGCGGCGCATCGTCTCCATCCGGGAGGCCCGGACCTGCTGCGGCCGGACCATCGTGGAGAAGGAGCCCAAGAACCGCTCCTCCACCCGCACCCTCTTCCTCTCGGACGACATGCTCTCTCTCCTGCGCAGGGAAAAGAACCGCCAGGCGACGGAGGTCGTCCGCAACCCCGAGGGCTTCGTGGTCCTCAACCGCAAGGGCGAGCCCTACTCGCCCAACGTGCTCTCCCTGGCCTTCACCCGCTTCCTCAGCGCCCGGGGCCTGCCCCGGGTGACCCTCCACGGCCTGCGCCACTCCTTCGCCACCATCGCGTCCCTCCAGGGCGTGACCCTCTTCGACATCGGCAAGGCGCTGGGTCACTCCACCCCCGCCACCACGGGGCGCATCTACACCCACCTGGTGGACCGCACCCACGAGGACGTGATGGTGAAGGTCTCCGAGGCCCTGAAGCCGGAGAAGAAGGGGGAGAAGGAGAAGGAAGAGGAGAAGGCGCAGGAGAAGGCGCAGGAGCAGGACCAGAACCAGGACCAGGAGAAGAAGGAGTAAAATCTTTCCTCTTGAGAGGCGGGGCGCTTTCTGCTAAAATAGGGAAAACCTGCCGGAACGGCCCGGGTACGCCCGGTTTCGGAGCGCCCGGGCCGGCCCGTTCAGGCAGAAAACAGAAAGGATTATCCGTATGCGCATTCTCAAGCATTCCGGAAGGCGGGCGGCCGCCTGGCTGCTGACCGCCGCCCTGACCGTCATGCCCGTCATGCCATCTCTGGCCGCCTCCTCCCCCGACGTTTCCCCCGACTGGAGCAGTTCCTTCCCCGACGTGGAGGAGGACAGATGGTACTACCCCTATGTGGAGGCGCTGACCCGTCTGGGGCTGATCCGGGGCTACGACAACGGAAACTTCGGTCCGCAGGACGAAATCCGGGCCGGAGACTCCATCATTCTGGTGGTCCGCACCGCCGGAGGCGGGGACCCCGAACCGCCCGAAGGCACCCACTACGCCCAGGGCTATGTGGATACCGCCATCGCCCGGGGGTGGGTGGATCCGGAAGAGATTCCGGACGAGCTGAACGGCTCCGCCACCCGCCTGTTCATCGCCCGTATGGCGGCGAAGGGACTGGGCATCGAACCCGCCATGCGGGACGCCGAAGCGGGGATCACGGAGCCCTCTCCCTTCTCCGATGTGGACGACGGGTACGTGACGGCTCTCTATCAGGAGGGCCTCGTGGAGGGAACCTTCGAGGGCGGCGGACGGATCTTCATGCCGGATACCCCCATCAGCCGCAGCGAACTGAGCGCCATCGTCTGGCGGATGGTGGACTGGCAGCGCAACCGCCCGCTGACCCCGGACAGCCAGGAGGATCCCGCGAAGCCGGAAGACCCGGTCGGGCCGGAGAACCCCGGCGAAGCGGAGGACCCGGCCGGCTCGGAGAACCTCGGCGAAATGGAAGACCCCGGTCTTATCCAGAAGCCCGGCGGGACGCAGGAGCCGGAGAATCCCGACAACGGAATGGACCCGAGCGACCCGACGGACCCGAACGAGCCGGCGGATCCCAATGACCCGCAGACCCCCGGGGATCCGTCCGATCCGGATGACCCGGTGGATCCCGGGGAAGAGGAGCCTCCCACGCAGTTTCCGTTCCGCGATAAGATGATCGACATCGCGCCGGGCGTACCCGTCAGCCCCTATGATCAGGAGACCTTCTCCCTGAAAAACGGCCGTGTGACCTGTTCCGCGGAGGATGTGGAGGTCACGCTGGGCATCGATGTCGCCACCTACCAGGGGGATATCAACTGGAAACAGGTGGCGGGGGACGGCGTGAAGTTCGCCATCATCCGGGTGGGCGGACGCTACTACGGGCTCAACAGCGGCACAATCTACAGCGATAACCGGTTTGACGCCAATCTGGAGGGGGCCATGGACGCCGGTCTGGAGACGGGAGTCTATTTCTTCTCCCAGGCCATCTCCGAGAAGGAGGCGGTGGCGGAGGCCAGCTTCGTGCTGGAGCAGCTGAAGCGCCACCCGGACTTCCACGGTCCGGTCGTGTTCGACTGGGAAAACATCGGCAACGACCGGGCCCGGACGGACAACATGAAGGCCGCCGACGTGACGGCCGCCGCCCTGGCCTTCTGCCGTACCGTGGAGAAGGCGGGCTATTCCCCCATGATCTACTTTAACCGTTACATCGCCTATGAGCTCTACGAGCTGGACAAGGTGGTTCAGTATCCCTTCTGGATCGCGGACTACAACGCGCAGCCTCAGTTCTACTATGACTTCGCCATCTGGCAGTATTCGGACCGGGGCACCGTGAAGGGAATCAAAGGAGCGGTGGACATGAATGTCCGCCTCACCCTGAAAAAATAGAGCGACAGGAAACGAAACCCCGTCCGGCTTTGCCGGACGGGGTTTTTGCGGTTCAGGCGTGGGCGGGCTGGGGCTGCTCCCCATGGGCGTGGGCGGCGGCCTGTCCCGCCAGACCTCTGGCGTTGGCCAGCATCAGCTTGATGCGGTTTTCCTGGTTGATGCGGGTGGCGCCGGGGTCGTAGTCGATGGCGACGATGTTGGAGTAGGGGTAGTCGTCCTTCAGACGGCGGATCATGCCCTTGCCCACCACGTGGTTGGGCAGGCAGCCGAAGGGCTGGGTGCAGACGATGTTGTTGGTGCCGGAGTGGATGAGCTCCAGCATCTCGGCGGTCAGCAGCCAGCCTTCGCCCATCTTGTTGCCGTCTCCCAGATAGCCGTGGACCAGCCTGTGCAGATCCTCGAAGGTGCCGGGGGCCCGGAAGCGGCCGGAGCGCTTGAGGGCGTCGATCATGTCCTTCTGACAGCTTTCGATGTAGCCCATGAACAGCCGGCAGCCCACCTTCTTGATCCACTTGCCGCCGTAGAGCTCCACGTCGGCCACCCGGTTGTAGATCTTGAAGATAATGAAGTCCGTGAGGCCGGGAACCACCGGCTCCACGCCCTCCGAGAGCAGAAAGCGCTCCAGGTTGTTGTTGCCCAGGGGGGCGAACTTCACGTAGATCTCGCCGACCACACCCACCCGGATTTTGGGTTCGCCCTGGACGGGGATGGCGGCGAAGTCGGCGCAGATGGCGTCGAAGTTGTTCCGCATCTGGCCGCGGCTCATGCCCTTTCCGGACTGGAAGCCCTCCACCAGACGGTGGGACCAGCGCTCGATCATGGCGTCCGCGGCGCCGGCCTCCACCTCGTAGGGGCGGACCTGGTTGGCCACGTTGACGATGATATCCCCGTAGAGCATGGCGAAGATCACCTTGCGCAGGAAGGGGATGGACATGGAGAAGCCGGGGTTGTGCTCCAGGCCGGAGAGGTTGACGGAGATCACGGGGACGAAGGCCAGATCGGCCTTCTCCAGAGCCTTGCGCAGCAGGTGGATGTAGTTGCTGGCCCGGCAGCCGCCGCCTGTCTGGGTGATGAGAAGGGCGACCTTGTGGGGGTCGTAGCCGCCGTGCTTCACCGCGTCCAGCAGCTGCCCGATGACCAGCAGGGCCGGGTAGCAGGTGTCGTTGTGGACGTACTTGAGTCCCTCGTCCACAATGCCCCGGTGGTTGGTGGTAAGCATGTCGACTTTGTAGCCCTCCCGCTCCAGCAGCTTCTGCATCATGCCGAAGTGGACCGGCAGCATCTGAGGCATCAGGAGGGTGTACTCCTGCTTCATCTCTTTCGTGAAGAGCAGCCGTCCGGTTTCGTCGTAAACAAGTTTGGCCATGGGATTCTCCTTTCAGCGGGAGCGGGCTTCGATGGCGGCCATCAGGCTGCGGATGCGGATCCGGACCGCTCCCAGATTGCTGATATCGTCGATCTTGAGCTGCGTATACAGCTTCCCGCCGGACTCCAGGATGGAGCGCATCTCGTCGCCGGTGATGGCGTCGATGCCGCATCCAAAGGAGACCAGCTGGATGACCTCCATGTCCTTCTGGGTGGTGACGTAGCGGGCGGCGTTGTACATCCGGGCGTGGTAGGTCCACTGGTTGAGGACGTGGCGGGGAGCCTTGTCCTCCAGCCAGGCTACGGAGTCCTCCGTAATGAGGACGAAACCGTAGGAGGTGATGAGGTCGTTGATGCCGTGGTTGATCTCCGGATCCATGTGGTAGGGCCGTCCGGCCACCACGAGGATGGGATGCCCTTCTTTGCGGGCCTGCTCGATGTACTGGCGGGCGGTGGCGCGCAGGTCCTGCTTGTAGGCGTCGTAGGCCGCGTAGGCGGCCCGGGCGGCGGCGACGGTCTCCTTCTTCGGGATGCCGAACTCCTTCTGGCACCAGTCCGCGGCCCGCTTTTCAAAGTCCCGGGGCCGGTGGAGGCCGAAGTAGGGGTTCAGGTAGCGGGCGTTCTTCAGCTCCGGGATGTTGGCGGCGATGAGTTCCGGGTAGTAGGCCACCACGGGGCAGTTGTAGTTGTTGTCGCTGGCGCCCTCGTCGAAGTTGTAGGGCATGCAGGGATAGAAGATGGCGTCCACCCCGGCCTCCAGCAGAGCGATCACGTGGCCGTGGAGCAGCTTGGCGGGGTAGCAGACCGTATCCGAGGGGATCGTGCGCTGGCCCTTCAGATAGAGCTTCCGGGAGGATTCCGGAGAGAGCACCACCTCGAAGTTCAGATGGGTGAAGAAGGCGAACCAGAAGGGCAGGTTCTCGTACATGTTGAGACCGAAGGGGATGCCGATGCGTCCCCGGGTGCCTGTGCCGGTTCCCTTGCCATGGAGCTCCCGGAGTTTCGCGTACTTGTAGCGCATCAGGTCCGGCAGACGTCTGGGTTCCTCGCCCAGCGGGCGGGAGCACCGGTTTCCGGAGATGAACCGGCGGCCGCCGTCAAAGGAGTTGACCGTCAGGGAGCAGTGGTTTGTGCACAGACCGCAGGTGGCGGGCCGGGCGGTATGGGTGAAGCGCTGCAGGGCCTCGGCGTCCAGGAGGGAGGACTTCTCCAGATGGAGGTCCCGGGCGGCCAGAGCGGCTCCGAAGGCGCCCATGATGCCCGCGATGACCGGCCGGGTGACCTCCCGGCCCAGTTCCTGTTCAAAGGCCCGCAGGACGGCGTCGTTGAGGAAGGTGCCGCCCTGCACCACGATGTGGCGGCCCAGGTCGTCCGCGGAGGCGGCCCGGATGACCTTGTAGATGGCGTTTTTCACGATGGAGGTGGAGAGGCCGGCGGAGATGTCCTCCACGCTGGCCCCGTCCTTCTGGGCCTGCTTTACGCTGGAGTTCATGAAGACGGTGCAGCGGGAGCCCAGATTGACCGGTTTCTTCGTGAAGAGCCCCAGCTTCGCGAAGTCCGCGATCTCGTAGCCCAGGGCCCGGGCGAAGGTCTCGATGAAGGAGCCGCAGCCGGAGGAGCAGGCCTCGTTGAGCATGATGGAGTCCACGGCTCCGTTGCGGATCTTGAAGCACTTCATGTCCTGCCCGCCGATGTCGATGATGAAGTCCACGTCGGGCTG
>CANRFA010000016.1 GCA_947629775.1 uncultured Oscillospiraceae bacterium | reverse complement strand
CTATGTGAGTACCTATGCCGATGTGAAGAACCGGGCGCTTTTAGCAATCTGACCATATGAAAAGGGGTGAAGGGACCCGATCAACCCTTTTCGCTACTATCGCCACGAACAAAGCCGTATCCGGACTGCTTCTCTGCTCCGGATACGGCTTTTTTCTGTTCCCGGGACCTGCCGGGCCAGCAGACAGGGGCCCGTCTGGTTCCGGCGGTTCTCTTCCGGTCAGACCTCCCGGCAAAGTCAGGACTCCGGAGACCAGCTGTCTTCCAGCGAATACGTATACAGGACCTGGCCGGACGCCTTGTCGATTGCGCAGGCGCGGCTCTCGTCCGGGGAGATCCAGTGGCGCACGCTGTCGTACTTTCTCACATAGTCCGCAAGCCTTGTCCGCTTATCATCCTCATCCGCATCCATGACCGCGACGGTCTCTGTATCCATCATGACGTAGATCCGTGTCCAGCTCTCCAGATTTTCAGGCGTTGCCTGGGGAGTGCCCTGGTCTCTGGAGAAAATCCGCAGCCATCGCCTTCCCCGAACCGCCTGAAACTCGTAGACTCTCCCGCACGTCGGGCAATACCAGTATACGACCGGTTCAGGCCTGACCATGTATTCTCTTCGGCACTCATGCTTTTCGTCCCAGTCGATCAGAAAATCCACAAGCGTGGTATCCGGATCGTTCCGGATCGCAGCCTGCACCTCGCTCTCATAGTAGATGTCCAGAGAACAGGGAGACGGACTGTCCGTATCACTCAGGATTTCTCCACATCTGCATTCTATTCTGGCCATACGATACCTCCTCGTACCTGAAAATCAGGATTCCTCTGGTCTTTCGCTGTTCCTCCGCAACTCCGGCTTCCGCAGGGCACCTTCCGGCAGCAGTCATCTCTTTCGCGATACAGGAAGTCCCGGCCCTGACGAGCGGACTTCCACGCCTTCCCGGGCCGGATGGGTCAGAAACCGATCCTGGCGGGCCCATCTGTAAGTTTACCACGGGCTGCCCGTTCCCGGAAGATCCGTTCCGCACTTTTCCTGGGCCCAGGTGCGGCCTTTTCTGCCCCGCAGGACTGCCAGACCCCACTCTCCTGTCCTCCCGGGTTCTGTTTGCTCCTTCCTCCCCGGTTAGAACCATCCCACCCTGCGCATACTGCTTCGGAGGTGATACTATGGACTCACTCTGGAGCGCAACCGCGCAGCTTCCCTCCTTTCCGCCCCTGGACGGAGACCTGGAGACCGAGGTACTCATCGTCGGAGGCGGGGCCGACGGCCTTCTCTGCGCCTGGCAGCTACAGCAGGCGGGGGTGGACTACGCCCTCGTAGAGGCGGACCGGCTCTGCGCCGGCACCACCTGCCGCACCACCGCCAAGATCACCGCCCAACACGGACTTCTTTACGCGGATCTGCTGCGGATCTTCGGGGACAGGAAGGCCCGCCTTTACCTGCGGGCCAATCTGGAGGCCCTGGAGCGCTGGCGGGAGCTCTGCGCCGCTCTGGACTGCGACTTTGAGCCCCAGGACTCCTTTATCTACGCCCGGACGGACGCCCGCCGGCTGGAGCGGGAGGTACAGGCTCTCCGGACTCTGGGCTATCCCGCGGAGCGCGTGGACTGCCCCCAGCTTCCCTTCCCCACCGTCGGGGCGGTGGTCTTCCGGAATCAGGCGCAGTTCCATCCCCTCAAGTGCTTCGCCGCCCTGGTGCCCGGCCTGCGTCTGTACGAGCACACCAAGGTGCGCCACCTGCTGCCCGGGGCGGCCGTCACGGACCACGGGACCATCCGGGCCAGAAAGATCATCCTCGCCACCCACTTCCCCATTCTGAATAAGCACGGCGGATACTTCCTCAAGCTCTACCAGAGCCGCTCTTATGTCCTGGCCCTGGAGGGAGCGCCACCCCTGAGCGGCATGTATCTGGACGAGGCGGAAGGAGGGCTGTCCCTTCGAACCTGGAACGACCGCCTGCTTCTGGGCGGAGCGGGAGGCCGCACCGGGAAGCCCCACGACAGCTGGAACACCCTGACCGCCGCCGCCCATCGGTACTGGCCCGAAGCGAAGATCGTCTGCCGCTGGGCGGCCCAGGACTGCATGCCCCTGGATCACGTGCCGTACATCGGGCGGTATTCTCCCGCCCTGCCGGGATTCTACGTGGCCACCGGCTTCCAGAAGTGGGGGATGACGTCCTCCATGGTGGCGGCGCAGCTTCTCTGCGATCTGGTTCAGGGCCGTCCCAATCCCTTCGAGGAACTCTTCTCCCCCTCCCGCTCCATCCTCCACCCCCAGCTGGCCGTCAACTCGTGGGAGGCCGTCCGCTCGCTCCTCACCCCCACGACGCCCCGCTGTCCCCACATGGGCTGCGCCCTGCGCTGGAATCCGGCGGAACAGTCCTGGGACTGCCCCTGCCACGGCTCCCGCTTCACCCAGGAGGGACAGCTGCTGGAGAATCCGGCCACGGATGACCTGAAGCGGACACAGACGGAACATTAAGCACTGCATTTCGGTCCGCTTGCGTCCCCCGCTCCCTCCTGCTATAATGGCAGAAACAGAGCCTCTGGCATCCGGAGAAACCCGATTGCGGGGAGATCCTGCGCTGACAGCATCTTCCCGCCCCGGATACGTTCCAACCAGAGATGTCCGCATGGATGAAAAACCAGGGTCTCAGACACAACGGAGGAGGGATCTCATGCTGCAGACAGAACGATGGGGGCTGTTTGAGCTCTCCCTGCCTGGACGGCAGGACGGAAACCCGTATACCGACTGGACCATCCGGGCCACTTTCCACGGCCCCGGGGAGGACGTGACCGTATCCGGCTTCTACGACGGGGATGGCCTCTGGATGGTACGCTTCATGCCCCGATTCGAGGGCGTGTACAGCTGGGAGGTCTCCGGCACCTTCTCCGAGCAGATTCTTCGGGGCTCCTTCCTTGCGACTCCTCCCGCCGGCGTCAACCACGGCCCGGTGCAGGTCCACAACACCTTCCATCTGGCCTATGAGGACGGCACGCCCCACTACAGCGTCGGCACCACCTGCTACGCCTTCGCCCTGCAGAAGCCGGACATCGTGGAGCGGACGTTCCGGGAACTGGAGAAGGGGCAGTTCAACAAGCTGCGCTTCTGCCTGATGCCCAAGCACTACGACTTCTGCCTCTACGACCCCGTCGTCTTCCCCTACGAGGGGACCCCCATGGACGCCTCCGTCCTGACCCGGCAGAACTTCGGGCAGTACAACGGGGCGGCCCCGGGAAACCACTGGAACTTCTCCCGCTTCAACCCGGCGTTCTTTCGCCTCTACGATCGGGCGATCCGCCGACTGATGGACCTTGGCATCGAGGCAGACCTCATTCTCTTTCATCCCTATGACCGCTGGGGCTTTTCGCAGATGTCCATGGAGGAGAACCTGCTCTACCTGCGCTATGCAGTCGCCCGCTATGGCGCCTTCCGCAATGTCTGGTGGGCCCTGGCCAACGAATACGACCTGATGCGACATCTGAGCAACGAGGACTGGGATACCCTGGGAACCGCTCTCCAGGAGACGGACCCCTATGGACACCTGCGTTCCATCCACAATTGTGAGGTCTTTTTCGATCATGCCAGGTCCTGGATCACCCACTGCTCTCTCCAGCGGACCGACCTCCACATCACCACGGAATCCACGGAAGATCTTCGCCGCCGCTACGGAAAGCCGGTCGTCTGGGACGAAGTGGGCTACGAGGGGAATCTCCCCCATTGCTGGGGCAATCTCACGGCGGAGGAACTGGTCCGGCGGGCCTGGGAGGCCATCCTGCGGGGCGGCTACTGCGGCCACGGCGAGACCTTCCTCTCCCCGGACAACATCATCTGGTGGGCCCACGGCGGCACTCTGCACGGGGAATGCCCGCCCCGCTTCGCCTTCATGGGAGAGTTTCTGCGCTCCGTCCCCGGCTGCGGCCTCAAACTGGGGCACTTCCGGGACGACGTACATTTCCAGTGGGACGACTATGTGGCCGTTCCCGAGGAGGAAGCCTTCGCCGGCAGCTGGTACTTCTTCTACTACTCCCTGTGGCAGCCCTCCTTCCGCCAGATCTGGATCGACGACGACACCTGGTTCGACGTGGATGTGATCGACACCTGGAATATGACGATCACCCCCATGGGCCGCTTCCGGGGACGCTTCGAGCTTCCGCTTCCCGGGAGGCAGTACATCGGGGTCCGGCTGCGCCGTGCGGAACAACCTCCTCTGAATGGCTGATGCAGCGTTTCCCGCCGCAGACATCATCAGCAGCCGGAACATGTACCAGACCGGTACATCAGAACGCAAAAAAGACAGGAGAGCCACCTTCGACTCTCCTGTCTCTTTCTGTTTCTGTGATGTTCTACTGCGGTGCGGTCGTTCAGACCGGACCCGGCTGTTTTCCTCAGAGAAACCGCAGAGGCGGTCCCTCCACGGGAATCACCCGGTCCGCCAGCCGCAGGGCGGTCTCCTCGTGGCTGACCAGCAGCGTTGGTACCTCCAGGGCCCGGATCCTCTCCAGAATGCGGGCGGCCCGCTCGGGATCCACCCCGGCGAAGGGTTCGTCCAGCAGCAGAAGCTCTCCTCCCAGAGCGAGAGCCCGGGCCAGCGCCAGCCGCCGACCCATCCCCCCGGACAGCTCGCCGGGCCAGCGCTTCTCTTCCCCGCTCAGCTCCACCCGTTCCAGCCACGAGGAAGCCTCTCCCCGCCGGCCGGGCGGCAGCACGTCCTGGATCTGCTGCTCCACCGTCCGCCAGGGAAGCAGCCGGTCCTCCTGAAAGAGGATGGCCGTTTTCCGGGGATCGCAGCCCCGGATGGCGCCGGACTGGGGCTTCACCAGCCCCGCCAGCATCCGCAGCAGGGTGGTTTTCCCGCAGCCGGAGGGGCCCTTCAGGGCCAGAATTCCCTCCGCGGGGAGCTGTGCGGACAGATGGTCCATGACCGTCTTCTCTCCGTAGGACAGGCACACCTGATCAAGGATGATCATCCGCCTCGCTCCTTTCCGCCCCAGAACCGCCGCAGCAGCCCCTCCAGCAGCAGGGAGAGGGCCACGACCATCACGGTCCAGGCAAACAGCTCCGGCGTCTCCAGGTACTGCCGGCTCCGGTAGATGTGAAAGCCTATGGACCGCTCGGGCAGACACAGCACCTCCGCCGCCACCCCGGACTTCCAGGCCAGTCCCAGGGAGGTGGCGGCCGCCGCCTTAAAGGAGGGCGCCAGGGAGGGCAGATAGACAAGCCGCAGCGTCTTCCAGCGCCCGAAGCGGTAGGCCCGGGCCAGTTCCAGCAGCTTCGGGTCCACGGAGCGGATTCCCTGGCCCACGGCCCCCCAGATCACCGGCAGCACCATCAGAGCGGAAATCACCACCGGCACGGTGCTCTTGCCGGTCCACAGCAGCACCAGCAGGATGAAGGACACCACCGGCGCCGCCCGCACCACCCGTATGGCCGGGGAGAGCAGGGCGTCCGCCCAGCGGAGGGCGCAGGTGAGGGCCGCCAGCAGAGCGCCCGCCAGGGTGCCAAGGACCATGCCGGCCAGAATCCGGCCCAGGGTGGCGAAAATGCTCCCCCAGAAGGCCCCCTCTCCCGCCAGCTCCAGGAGGCGGCGGGCCACGGTGAGCGGATAGGGCAGCAGCAGTTCGTTGCCCCGTCCGCTCACGCTCCGGTCCACCAGAAAAGCGGCAAGCTGCCAGGCCCCCAGCCAGAAGGCCGGGGGCAGCAGCTTGCGGATGGGGTTGTTCGGGGAATGGTTCATCGGTCAGTTCACGCCGTAGTAGAAGGTATCGTAGGGCATGGCTCCCCCGATGGACGCGGGATCCGCCTGGAAGAGCACCTGGTAGTAGCCCTCCAGGGTGTACTTCATGTCCTCGCCGGCCAGATAGGTGAGGCTGCACTGGGGAATGGCCGCGGCGGCCACCTTGGCGTTGGGGGCGATGCCCAGATCCGCCACCATGGCGGCGGCATCCTCCCGGTTGGCCTCGTCGTTCATGTAAGCGATGGACTTCTCATATTTGGCCAGGAATTTCTCCACCATCTGGGGATTGGCCTCCAGATACTCCGTGCGGGCCACCACGCAGCCCATGGCGAGGCCGTTGTCATTCTGCTCATCCCAGGCCTCGGTCAGGGAAATGGCCTGCCGGACCGCGCTGTCCTGCACCATGAGGGCGGTGGCAGCGGGCACGGGCAGCATGCAGATGCCGGCGTCCGAAGAGGTGATCTTCGCCGTGATCTCCTGGGGCGTCATCCACTGCAGATCCACCTGAGCGGGATCCACCCCGTTCTGGTTCAGCAGATGGTTGAGGATGAACTCCGGGTTGGCGCCCCGGGCGGTGGAGGGAGCGTAGACGGTCTGGCCGGCCAGATCCGCCATGCTGTGGACGGTGTCGCCCTTCTCCAGGATGTAGAGCACGCCCAGCGTGTTGACGGCCAGTACCTCAACGCCGCCGTCTGTCTTGGCGGAGAGATTCGCCGCCACATTGGTGGCTACCGCCGCGATATCCGCGTCCCCGTTGATGAGGGCGGCGGTCACTTCGTCGTTCTCGGCCGCTACCGTGTAGCTGGCGATGGAACTGGCGGTGGGATCCGCGTCATGGTCCTTCAGCAGCTTGGCCGCGCCCACGCCAGTGGGACCGGAGAGAACCATGAAATCCGGGAGCTCGCCGGAGGCAGCGCTGCTGGCCGCTCCACTGGAGGAGCCGGCCGAAGAGCTGGAACCGGCGGAGGAGGAGGCATCCGAGCCGCTGCCGGAAGAGGATCCGGCGGAAGAGGCGTCCGAGGCGCTGCCGGATGTGGAACCGGAGCTAGCAGCCCCGCCGGAGCTGGAAGTTCCGCCGCCGCAGGCCGCCAGCAGGGTGACCAGCATGGCTGCCGCCAGGGCGAGAGAGAGTATCTTTTTCATTGAAAGGCTTCCTTTCTGCGTACATGTGCGGAAGAGCGGGAACCGGGCGCCTTTCTTTCCCCATGCAGGCGCCGATCCGCGTTCCTGCAGATCCGGAAGCATTGTAGTATGTTTATGGGGCGCTGTCAAGATGGCGGAACCCCAATCTTCTACGATTTTTATAGCCTCGCACCATTGAATGTGACTGATTTGGCGTATATTGCTGGCGAAAAAATGACCTTCTTGGCATAGGAGCACATATTATAGCCCTCTTTAAGGTGGGTTGTAATATATCTAATATTTCCCCTGCGAGGCTATAATATCACCTCGCACGAGTTCTCTCATACAAGGCGCTACTAGAGCAGAAAAGTGCATAAAATTGATGTGTTATGCCTAAAAGCAGAACATTTTTGAGCACTTTACGGAGCGCGAGGCTATAAATCTGAGGAAGTTCAGGATGGCGGAACCCTCACCGGCCCTGGAAAAATCCCTTCAGCTCCCCCAGCAGTTCCAGGGCCCGGAACTTCAGCACGTAGCCCTCTCCGTCCTCCGTGATGAGCCGGGCCTGGTCACGGGTGAAGAGCCCCGCCTCCGTGGCCTCCTCCACGGTCTCGCTGGCCGCTCCCAGGCAGAGGGGCGGAAAGGCCACGCACCACCAGTTGTGTCCCTCGCCCCGGCCCACCACCACCCGCAGAGCGGTGTAGTTGCCCGCCGGGAGGGCAAAACCCTCGTACTCCTTCGTGGGAAACCAGCAGCACTCCAGCCGGGCGGTCACGGAGCAGTCCCGGCCGGCCGCCGTCACCGCCTCCCGGCCCGCTTCCTCCAGCGCCGGCAGGTTGCGCTCCAGAACGGCCTTTGCCTGCTCCATGGTGGCCCCCTCCGGATAGAGATCCTCCGCCACCTCCAGCACCCGGTCCCGCACCGCCAGTTTCAGCGCCTGGTCCTCCGGCCGGTCCGACTCCGCGATCACGTGCAGCCGCACCACCCGGTCCGCCAGCTCCGCCTGTTCTCCGTCCAGCCAGCAGCCCCAGAAGGCCGCCGCCAGAATGCCCAGCAGCACCGCCAGTTCCCAGCGTCCGCGTGTCTGTTCCCGTCTCATGCTCTTCCGCCTCCCGCAGTTTCTTCGCCTGTCCGGCCTTTCGCCGGTACTCAGAGTCTGCACCGTCCGGGCCGCTTCTAAACCGGGAAACGGAAAAGAATCTGATTTCATGTGCCTTCCAGCCTGTTTTGTCCTTTTTCTTCCCTGGACCGACACAAAAAACCCGTCCGCATGCCGGAAAATCCGGCGAACGGACGGGTATCATTCTGCTTGAATTTCAGATCAGACCGGACGGGCCAGGAAAGTCTCCCTGTGGTCCTGCTTCAGCTTCTCCACGGCCTCCTCCGCCCCCGCCTTCGTCTCAAAGAGCCCGAAGACGGTGGGACCGGTGCCGGTCATGCAGGCTCCCATGGCTCCCAGCTGGATCAGCTCCGAGCGGATGGCCTCCACCCGGGCGCTCTGCCGTGGCGGCAGCACGTCCTCGAAGACGTTGTACATCCGCCGGGCCACGCCCGCCAGGTCTCCCGCCTCCAGAGCGGCCAGTACGCCCTCCGTATCCGGCCGGCGGCGGACCCGCATGCCGTCCAGGCGGTTGAAGAGCTCCGGGGTGGAAATGGGAAACTCCGGCTTGCAGACCGCCAGCCAGCAGGGCGGCAGGGCGGGCAGCGGGGTCAGGATCTCCCCCCGGCCCTCCGCCAGGGCGGTGCCGCCCAGCACGCAGAAGGGCACATCCGAGCCCACGGTCTCCCCTACCCGGGCCAGCTGAGCGGGGGTGAAGGGGGTTCCCTCCAGCTCGTTCAGGGCCCGCAGCACGGCAGCCGCGTCCGAACTTCCCCCTGCCATGCCGGCGCAGATGGGGATCCGCTTCACCAGGGTCACGTCGACGCCCGGCATCTCCCGCTCCAAAGCGGCGTAGAAGGCCAGCGCCGCCTTCCCCGCCAGGTTCTTCTCCCCTTGGGGCAGGAAGTGGGAGGAGGTGACCACCCGCAGCCCATGTCCCCCGTTGAGAAGCACCGTAAGGCGATCCGTCAGGGAAATGGACTGCATCACCATCTTCATGTCGTGATAGCCGTCCGGGCGGCGGCCCAGCACATCCAGGGTCAGATTCAGTTTTGCCAGCGCCTCCTGCTCCATATGCGTCCTCCTTTGCTCAGTCCGGAAGGGGAATGTTCTTCAGCGCCCCGGCGGCCTCCTCGATGCGGCCGAAGAGATCCTCCGGAATCCGGGGCAGCAGCTCCGTCTCCACGCCCAGGGACGTGTACCGGTTGCGGACCCCCATGTAGATGCCGTCCAGGAAGACGGACCCGCAGTGCCAGTCCCCGGCGATGGTCTGCAGAATGGAGAGCGCCGCCGAGGAGAGAGCGGGGGCCACATAGGGCTTGAAGCCCAGCTCCCGCATGGCCAGATTGGCCGTGACCGTCCGCTCCGTCAGCTCCCGGGAGAGGGCGTCGTCGTAGTGTTCTACGGAGTTCGCCACCACCAGCTCCTGGCCGTGAGGCCCGAAGGAGCGTCCCTCCGTCAGGAAGGAGGCGAACCGGGGCTCCTGCCGGGCGTAGTACACCGCCCGGGCGTTCATGACGCCGAGACCGTAGCCCTGGACCTGCTCCGGCCAGAGACCTTTTCCGTCCCAGGCGCCAGTTTCGTCCCGGTTGCTTGCCACGTAGGCCATGCGGGCCAGGGGATCCACCGGGTCCGAAACCTGGGCCCACAGCCCCTGGAAGCCCGCCGCCCGGGCCATGCGGGCGTACTCCGCCACCAGCCTGGCGTTGCGTTCGTACTGGGCCATGCGCACGTCCCGCACCCCGGACCCCACCGGGGGAACCCCCATGGAGGCCGAGAAGAGGAAGACGTCGCAGCGGAAGAGATCTTCTTTCCGGACGGTTTCCACCTTGGGGAAGGTGTCGTAGTGGCCGATGAGCGAGACCTGGCCCATTTCGGTCTCCCAGCGGCGACAGACCCTGGGGTCGATGTCCCAGATCCCGATGGTATCCACCAGACCGGCCCCCAGGACCTTGAGCCCGATGAGGATCGTGGAGCCCACGTCCCCCAGGGCCATGATGTGAACGCGCTTCCTTTTCCCGGCTGCGGGGGCCGCCAGGCGCTTCTCCCAGCCGGGCCGGGCGCGGCTGACAGCCCGGCAGCGCCCCTCCCGGATGGCGGCGGCAATGGTCTCCGGGATCTCTTCCCCGGACGGAAGGCGGCTGCCGTCCAGGGCGGCCAGGCCGTTTCCCGCCAGGAGCTGGCCGGGGTGGGCGGGGCGGAAGCTGCCCCGGCCCCACATCGGATCCAGGTCCAGAAGGACGGTCACGGAGACATTTTCCGGCAGGGAAGCTCCGTCCAGGCGCTCCAGGGAGGCCGCCAGCCCCGGCTCCAGGGGTTCTCCCTCCAGAGGCCGGGGAGCGGCCAGTACGCCGCCGGGATATGCGTAAAAGTAAAAGTTCATGCCGCTCCTTTCCCGCTCAGTCGTTCTGCCGGCGCAGCTGCTCCAGGTCGTTTTCCAGATAGACGGAGGCGGCCAGGTTGGGGTCGTAGGCCAGGCAGTTCCCCTTGTCCGGACACAGGGGCAGAATCACCGCCTCCGGAAGCCGGGAGAGGGTCAGGTTGCGGCCGTAGAGGATCCGGTACTCCCGCTCCAGGGTGCCGATGACATCCAGCGCGGCCTCCAGGCAGGCCTCGGAGAGACGCACCGCCGCCTCCCGGCCGCACTCCTTCTGCCACACGGGGGCCGCGTAGGGCAGGATGTGGTTGATGCCGGGCAGCAGGCCGGGGACCGGCTGCCGGTACCGCCGCACAGTGTTGCCCCCGATGAACGGATACAGGGTGGACTCCACGAACCACTGCCGCAGGGTGGGCAGGTAGTAGACGCAGTCCACCGGCTGCTCCCAGGAGCGCATCAGGTCCCGGCCGTAGCCGGAGAGCACGCCCACCAGCACCATGCGCACCGGCACCTCCTCCTGCTGGAGGATGGGGCCCAGGCGGCGCATGCGGAAGCCGGGATGCATCACGTCGTCCACCAGGATCACGGGGCGGTTGAAGGACTTGATCATCCGCACCTGGTTGGGGATGGAGGAATAGTTGGGGAAGGCCTCGATCGTATTCGTGCGCAGGTCCGGCGTGAAGACCTTGTCCGTGTGGATGGTCTTGGTCACGGTGTTGGGGACCACCTTGCCCCGCAGCAGCTTGCCGAAGGGCACGCACATGTTCTCCCCCAGAATCCGGGGGTTCGTGGGCTTCGAGGGCACGTTGTTGCAGTCCGTGATCTTCTCCAGCAGCCGGTGGTGGATCACGTCCGAGGCGAAGGGCAGCACCAGGGACCCGGGGTAGAGCCCGGTCATGGCCCGCTGGATCCGCTCCCGGCCCCGGCGCACCGCCGCCAGCACCCTGGGGTTCGTACACAGCGGATCCTGAATGGCGGTCTCCAGGTTCTGGATGATGATGGTGGGGGCGTGCATGTCCACTTCCCGGATGGGGTGCTCCCCTTCCCGGGCCACAAAGCCCATGCGGCTCAGGGAGTCGTCCGTCTCGGGGGTCACAACGCCGCTGTGGGGGGAGTACACCGCGTAGACGTACTCCTTCTCCAGCCCCCGGGCCAGCACCTCCGTCACCATCATCTGGGTGTAGTCCCACTGGACGTGGGGCTTCCGGACCTCCAGCATGGTGATGAGGAGAATCCGGCCGCCGGAGCGCAGGCGGATGCGGTTGGTGAGTTCGTGATCCCCCAGGGCCCGATAGAGCCGGGAGGCGGACAGGGCCCGGTAGGCGGCGAAGGCCAGCGGCTCTCCGTCCCGGTTGTCCGAGGGGACCATCATCAGGATCCGCTCCCCCTGCCGCTGCATGAGCTCGGCGATCTCCTGTCCGTTGGGGAGAGAGGCGGTGAGCCGGGCGAGAAGCTCCGAAGAGGGGTTGTCCTCCCAGCGGAACTCCACCTCGCTGGCCTCCAGCAGGGCCTTGTTCTGGGCGTCCCGCAGGTAGAGGCCGTTCTGATAGATGTAGTCCTGGATGACGGGATCGATGTAGTTGGAGATATCCCGGTTCAGATCCACGTTCTCCCGGATGCGGCTGGAGCTGATGTCCTCCAGATGGGGCGGCAGCTGCAGCTGAATGATCTTGCCGGTGATGGGCACATTGGACACCGGCGCGTCGTCCCGGCGGAAGATCACGTGGTTCATCTGGTGGATGGACCAGGGCTCCGGGGGATTGCGGTAGGAGGAGGCGTTGGCCACCACGTCGCTGCCCGCCACCAGGTAGACCTCCCGGCCCGGGAAGAGGGAAACCAGACGCTTCAGGTCCCGGGGGTTGGCGATGTTCACCGGAATGTCGTCCGGGAAGAGGTGCACGTGGAAGTCCCCCGCCACGGACATGCTGACAATCTGGCGGCGGATCAGGTGGGGCTGGGCCTTCTTGGACCAGGAGAACTCGTCGATGGCCAGGTAGACCTCGAAGCCCAGATCCCGGATGGCGTGGACGATGCCCTTGTGCGACAGAGTGAAGGGATCGAAGGTGCCCGGGAAGAAGGCGATGCGCCGGGGCGGCTGGAAGGTAAAGGGACCGTGGTCCAGGCGGTGGAGGGAGATGAAGCGGTTGATGTGGGAGAGGGCGGCGGCCCGATAGAAGAAGGTGAGGCCGTCTCCGCCGGGGGTCTCCTCCAGCAGGAAGAGCAGCTTGCGGTAGCAGAGGCTGAAAAAGCGGGCCTTCTCCTCCATGTCCAGGGAATCCGAGCCGAAAAGCAGCTTCCCGATGACCAGCATGGCTTCCTGGCGAACCGCAACCCGGTAGTGGGCCAGGCCCTGCATGAGCATGCCCAGCAGCTCTCTGCGCCGCTTCTCGTAGCTCTCCTCGCTCTGTTCAAAGCGGTCCCGGTAGCTGGCGTAGTGCTGCAGCAGCACGGCGATGGTGTTCAGGGCCCCGGCCACGGCGGAGTCGTTGGGAGCGCCCAGCAGCTCCTTCAGCCACAGGATCTGCTCGTCCAGCTCGCTGGGGTGCAGGTAGAGCACCGCTTCCCCCAGATACTCGGGAATGTACTTGCTGACCTGGTACTGGCCCAGCTCCAGCCCCTTGCCCAGCTCCACCACCACTTCGTTGCGCTGATCCCGGCGCAGCAGGTTGAGAATCCGCACGAGGGCGGCGCCGGCGGTCTGCCGGACCACCACCCGCTCGGAGACCTTGACCAGGTTGGAGAAGTGGGTGGCGATGTGCAGGATATGGTCCCGGTTGCCGTGGAGCACCTGATCCCGCAGCAGCTCCACGCCGGCCACCTTCACCATCCAGGGGGTGGCGGTCTTCAGGTCGTCCAGAAAGACCTCGCTGGTGATGTCCGTGTGGTAGAGGATCTGCTCCAGGTCCTCGCAGGACACGCCGGCCCGCTGGAGGATCTTGCACACCAGATAGACCGTGGTCAGCTGCTTGCAGGGGACGTCGTTGGTGATCTCGGCGATGCGCTTCATCTGGGGGTGCTCCCGGGGCAGGGAGCGCTGGGTTTCCTGGAAGAATTCCAGGGCCGCCGTCACCAGCCGGGGATCCCCGGACAGGGCGTAGAAGGAGGCGAATTCGATCAGCACCGCCCGGGTCTCCTCCCCGTAATACTGGGGTGGCAGATACCCGATGGCGTCCAGCAGGGTGAAGGCCGCGTCCGGGTCCATGCCCTGGGGCTCCTCGTAATACTTCAGCAGCACGCCCAGGAAGCGGGGCACGTCCCCCGGCCTGGCGTAGCGGAGCATGGAGCTGACCATCAGCTTCAGGGTGTACCCGATGTGGGCCCGCTGCTGAGGCGTGGTCTTGTGGTCCGGGTAGAGGATCTTCTCCAGATACTCCGCCCAGAGCAGGAAGGGCACCTCCTCCGCCGGATCGTTCTCAGCGTCCGCGGGTACTTCCTTGCGGTAGACCAGGTGGAAGCGGGCGATGATCTGCCCGATGAGCGCCCCGGCCTGACGGCGGATGTCGCCGTCCCGGTGGACCAGCAGCTCGTAGAGGAAGGACAGCGCCTGGGTCTTCTGCCGGGCGGACAGATAGGTGAAGTACTCCTCGAAGATGTTCAGATAGGCCCGCAGCTGCTGCCAGCTCTTGGCGGAGCGGGCGGCCTCGATGATGTTGCCGAACTTCTGCTCGTTGGACAGCATGTGCATCAGGCGCAGGTTGTGCTCCACGGAGAGGTGAATCAGGCTGTCCAGGGTCTCCTCGGGCCCCATGAGGGCGGGATCCTTGGGCTCCTTCCGCTCGCCGGGATGGCCGGCCAGGTCCACATCCACCCCCAGGGAGCGCATGAAGTCCTCGAAGTCGTGGAGTTTGCCGTAGACCAGCTCGTAGCGGCGGCGCTTCTCGCTGTCCACGTTGTCCAGCTTGGAGAGGATCACCTGGAAGGCGTCGTCCAGGGTGAAGAAGACGGTGATCTCCTTCCCCTCCGCGTCCCGGCTCTGCTTGGAGCGGAAGTCCGCGTAGATCAGCAGCAGGGACTCCACGGACAGGGACTCCAGCTCCAGATCCCAGGTGGAGTGGTTGGAGGCGATGTGGCTGATGCCCTCCATCCGCCGGGCCAGCAGCCACTGGTCCGTCCAGTAGTAGTGGAGATAGGGAACCCGCTCCCCGGGCCGGCAGCCGAACTTGCCCAGGTCGTGGGCGGCGGCCGCGCCGGAGATCAGGGCCAGATCCACCTCCACCCCCGCCTCCGCCAGCCCCCGGGCGGCGGTCATGGCGATGTAGTGGACCCCGGAGATATGGCTCAGCGTCCGGAAGGGGGTGTACTCCAGACCCAGACGCATCAGCTCGTAGACGTACTCCTTCCGCCAGGCGGCCATCAGCCGGCGGTACTCCCCCGCCTTCTCGCAGCCGCCGTACTCCTCCTCCGTCAGGAAGGCGAAGTCCATCATGGGATCGAAGGGCAGGGCCTGGCGCTCGTGGTCCAGAAGCACCTGCAGGACGGTGAGATAGAACTCCGCCCCCTCCCGCCAGGTCTCCGCGCCGGGCGCGAAGCCGTTGTCCGGGTACATGAGGCCGGAGATATACCGATAGCAGAAGGAACCCCAGCCCTTCTCCGGCGGATCGCCGGGGGACAGGCGCTCCATGACAGGCAGACAGATCTCCAGCACCCGGGCGCAGGAGATCCGCTCCCGGATGGGGAACAGGGAGGCGATTCCCTCCTGGAAGCCGGCACTGCGCAGAACTTCCCGCACGGCCCGTTTTCCGGTCAGGGATGGCAGCTTCCGCTCCTTCAGCGCCTCGCCGACCTCCGTTGAGATCTGTCTGAGCAGTTTATCGTTCACGCAATGACACCCTTTCCTGTTCAAAATCATCCATTCCACATGCGGGGCGCCGCAGCCCCGCCTCGGTCAGTTTGCCGTTTTATCTGTCGTCGCTTCCAACGGACAGAATCGGGAAATTCCGGAGAAAAAGCCGGCGGACGGGCCCGAAAACCCGCCCGCGGCGCGAAGACCCTCTTACGCTTTCCCGTGATGCCGGGCATTCCTGTGGCGCTTCGTCCACACGCAGGCGATGGCCGCCCCCAGCAGCAGGATGTTGCCGCAGAAGTACAGCCACACCAGCAGAACGATCAGGGAGGCCAGGGACCCGTAGACCAGGGCGTAGCGGGAGGAGAAGCCCACAAACCAGGAGAAGATCACGGAGGCCCCCACGAGGGTGCCCGCAGCCAGAATGGCGCACACCAGCAGCACCCGCCGCGGCACCGCCCCTTTCGGAAGGCCGGCCACGTAGACGCCCACCACCAGCAGCAGCACGGCGCAGAACAGCAGCAGATAGCGCAGCTGATTCCAGAGCTCGGACAGGGCCTCCAGGGGAATCAGACGGAGAATCGTCTCCGGCAGGTAATCCCCCAGGATATTGAAGAACCAGTCCCCCGTGAAGATGACCACGATGGAGAGGTAGACCGTCAGCAGCAGGAGCAGGGAGAGAACCACGCTGTGCACCGCCTTCCAGAGGGTGCTGCGGTGGGGCAGGTCCGCCAGGTCTTCCAGGGTGAGAAACACGGTGCGCAGCCCCGCCGAGGCGGACACCAGGATGGTGAAGAGGCAGGCCACCAGCAGGGCCGGGGACTGGGTGTGGGCGGCGTAGGACAGGTAATCCTCCACGATGGCCACCACCCCCGCGGGCAGCAGCTGCTGCAGGGGCTCCAGGTGGGCCATCAGGTCCATCCGGAAGAGGCTGATGAACCAGTTGACGCAGACCAGCAGGGGGAAGAGCGTCAGAATCAGAAAGTAGGACAGGGCCGCCGCGGACCGGGGGGTTCCCGCCCGGAAGACCGCGTCCACCAGGTCCAGCCCGAAGGAGACCGGCGGAAAGGACAGAACCCGCTTCATGGCCGTCCCCTCTCCTGCCAGTACATGAAGAGATCGCACTTGAGCATGCCGTTGTAGAGCTTGCGCTTGCGGACGGCGCGATGGCCGAAGGTGCGCTCGAACTCCGTGTGGGAGGACAGCAGGAAGAGCTTCCAGCCCTCCGGGAACAGGTTCCAGACCTTCCCGAAGGCCCGGTACAGGTCCTCCGCCTCCTTGCGCTCCATCACCCGCTCCCCGTAGGGAGGATTCGTGACGATGCGCCCCTGGGCGCCGCCCCAGTGGAAGCGGGTGGCGTCCGCCACCTCGAAGGAGATGGTGTCGTCCACCTCCGCCAGCGCCGCATTGTGGCGGGCCAGCTCTATGGCAGCGGGGTCGATGTCCCCGCCCCAGATCTCGTAGCGGTTGTCGTACTCCTGATCCATGGCCTCGTCCGCCGCCTGGTGCCAGAGCTTCCGGTCCAGCCACTTCCAGCGCTCCGCGGAGAAGCGGCGGGACAGGCCCGGCGCCCGGTTCTTCGCGATCAGAGCCGCCTCGATGGCGATCGTGCCGCTGCCGCAGAAGGGGTCGCAGAAGGGATCCCGGCCCCGGTAGCGGGACAGAAGCACGAGGCCCGCCGCCAGCGTCTCCCGCAGCGGCGCCGCAACCCCCTGGGCCCGGTAGCCACGCTTGTAGAGCCCCGCCCCGCTGGTATCCAGCATCAGGGTGGCCGTATCTCCCATCAGGGAGAACTGAATCTGAAAGAGTTCCCCGGTCTCCGGCAGGGTGTTCAGCTGATAGCGCTTCCCCAGGCGGGTGGCTACCGCCTTCTTGATGATGGCCTGGCAGTCCGGCACGGAGTGCAGCTTCGAGTTCAGAGAATACCCTTTTACGGGGAACTTCCCGTCCCGGGGGATGTACCGTTCCCAGGCGAGGGCCCGTGTGCCTTCAAAGAGGGCGTCAAAGGAGCCGGCCGGGAAGCTGCCCAGAACCAGCAGCACCCGCTCTCCGGTGCGCAGATTGAGGTTCAGCCGCACCAGGTCCGCTTCGGTTCCCCGGCCCAGCACCCGTCCGTTCTCCGCCCGCACCTCCGGCAGTTTCAGTCTGCGCATCTCGTCCGCGCAGACCCCTTCCAGCCCGAACAGCGTGGGAACGGCAAAGGTCAGCAATTCTCCCATGGGGCACCTCCCGCGATTGTACTGTCTGTCTACAATACCATATTTCCGCCGTCCCTGCAAGATTTTTCTTGTGCGCTCCGCCAACCCCCTGCGTCTTCCCCGGCCGGCGGCCCTCTTTCCTGGCAGGAGGGAACGCAGGGAATCTCTTCTTTGAAAATTTCCCGCATTTCCCTCTTGACAGCCTCCGGAAAGGGGCGTACAATAACGCTGACCCCCTCCCCGGGGTCCGGTGGGCACGGCTGGGGGGAGATCTGAAAAGCCAGGTGACTTCCGTGAAGCAGAAATTCAACATCACAGGCATGTCCTGCGCCGCCTGCTCCGCCCACGTGGAGAAGGCGGTGCGGAAACTGGACGGCATCCGCGCCGCCGATGTCAGCCTGATGACCAACTCCATGATCGCGGAATACGACGAGGCGAAACTGTCTTCGGACGACATCATCCAGGCCGTTGTCGCCTCCGGCTACGGGGCCTCTCTTCCCCAGGCGGCGGGAAAAGCCGCGCCCCAGGCGCCGAATCAGACCATGGAGGACGAACTGGCCTCCATGAAGCGCCGCCTCATTCTCTCGTTCATCTTCTTCATTCCCCTCTTCTATGTCTCCATGGGCCACATGCTGGGGGCGCCTCTGCCCTCCTTCCTGACCGGCATGGAGAACGCCGTCATCTACGGCTTTACCCAGCTGCTGCTGGTGCTTCCCATCCTCTATATCAACGACAAGTACTACAAGGTGGGCTTCAAAACCCTGTGGCACCGGGCTCCCAACATGGACGCCCTGATCGCCGTCGGCTCCGCCGCCGCCGTCATCTACGGCATCTTCGCCATCTACCAGATGGCCTGGGGCATGGGGCACGGAGACATGGAGCTGGTGGAACACTACCACATGGACCTCTACTTCGAGTCCGCGGGCACCATTCTCACCCTGATCACCCTGGGCAAGTATCTGGAGACCCGCTCCCGGGGGAAGACCTCCCAGGCCATCACCCGCCTCATGGATCTGGCGCCCAAAACCGCCACGGTCCTGCGGGCCGGGACGGAAGTGGAGATCCCCGTGGAGGAGGTTCAGGTGGGCGACCGCGTGGTGGTGCGCCCCGGTCAGTCCATCCCGGTAGACGGCGTGGTGCTGGAGGGGCACTCCGCCGTGGACGAATCCGCCCTCACGGGCGAATCCATTCCGGTGGATAAGGGCCCCGGCGACAAGGTAGCCGCCGCCTCCATCAACCGCTCCGGCTTCTTCACCTTTGAGGCCAGCCGCGTCGGGGAGGACACCACCCTGGCGCAGATGATCCGCCTGGTGGAAGAGGCCAGCGCCTCCAAGGCCCCCATCGCCAAGCTGGCGGACCGGGTGGCCGCCATCTTTGTACCCGCCGTCATGGGCATCGCCGCCGTCACCGCCATCGTCTGGCTGCTGGTTTCCGGCAGCGGCACCCGGGCCCTCACCGCCGGCGTCGCCGTGCTGGTGATCTCCTGCCCCTGCGCGCTGGGTCTCGCCACGCCGGTCGCCATCATGGTTGGCACCGGCAAGGGCGCGGAGAACGGCATTCTCATCAAGTCCGCCGAGGGTCTGGAGACCCTGCACACGGTGAACACCGTGGTGCTGGACAAGACCGGCACCCTGACCCAGGGCAAGCCGGTGGTGACGGATATCTTCCCCGCCGAGGACGTGGAGGAGCGGGGGCTTCTGACCCTGGCCGCCTGCCTGGAAGGTCCCTCCGAGCACCCCCTGGGGGCCGCCATCGTGGAGGAGTGCCGCAACCGGGACATCCACATCCTGCCCGCCGAGGACTTCACCGCCGTTCACGGCCGCGGCGTGCGGGCCTCCACCCTGGAGCACACCTGCATCGGGGGCAACCGGCTTCTGCTGGAGGAGTCCGGCATCGATCCCGGTCCTCTGGCGGAGAAGGCGGACGAACTGGCCGCCGAAGGCAAGACGCCCCTGTTCTTCGCGGACCTGACGGACCAGCGGATGCTGGGCGTGATCGCCGTGGCGGATACCCCCAAACCCACCAGCGCCGCCGCGGTCTCCGCCTTCCGCTCCCTGGGGCTGGACGTGGTGATGCTCACCGGCGACAACCGCCGCACGGCGGACGCCATCGGGAAGCAGCTGGGCGTCACCCAGGTCATGGCGGAGGTGCTGCCCCAGGACAAGGAGCGGGTCATCGCGGACCTGCATGCCCAGGGAAAGAAGGTCGCCATGGTGGGCGACGGCATCAACGACGCCCCCGCCCTCGCCCGGGCGGATGTGGGCCTCGCCATTGGCGCCGGCACGGACGTTGCCATCGAGAGCGCGGACATCGTGCTCATGAAGTCGGATCTGCTGGACGCCGCCGCGGCGGTGGAACTGAGCCGCGCAACCATCCGCAACATCAAACAGAACCTCTTCTGGGCGTTCTTTTACAATTCTCTGGGTATCCCGCTGGCGGCGGGCGTCTTCTACAGCGCCCTCCACTGGCAGCTCAACCCCATGTTTGCCGCCGCCGCCATGTCCATGAGCTCCGTGTGCGTGGTGACAAACGCCCTGCGTCTGCGCTTCTTCCGCAGCCGCTTCCAGACTGATGTCTCCGGCCCCGCGGCCGCTGACAATACGGTCTCCCAGCCGGAGGCCGAACCCGTTCCCGCTCCCGTGGAGGAAGTCTCCCAGGCGGCGGCGGAGCAGCCGGCTGAGCCGGCCGCCGCTCCCTCCAACGAGGCCTCTCCGGAGCCGGAACAGAATTCCCGGAATTCACTGGATCAAGGAGGAAACGAAACCATGAAGAAGACCATGATCATTGAGGGCATGATGTGCGCCCACTGCACCGGCCGTGTGGAAAAGGCCCTGT
Organism: uncultured Oscillospiraceae bacterium; assembly: GCA_947629775.1. Classification (GTDB taxonomy): domain Bacteria; phylum Bacillota; class Clostridia; order Oscillospirales; family Oscillospiraceae; genus Lawsonibacter. Next base: position 12,100 of record CANRFA010000016.1, on the reverse strand, counting down.
CCGCCATCGCCGGCGTCTCCGCGGTGGAGATGAGCCTGGAAGGCAAGTCCGCCACGCTGACCCTCTCCAACCCCGTTGACGACAAGGTTCTCACCGACGCCGTCACCGAAGCGGGCTACGAGGTGGTGTCCATCGCGTGAAAGCCGACCGTGCCCAGGTAAACCGCCTGCTGAAGACCGCTCGAGGACAGATTGACGGCATTCTCCGCATGATCGAGGAAGACCGCTACTGCATCGACATTTCCACTCAGGTTCTGGCCACCGTTTCCATTCTGAAGAAGGCCAACCGTCTGGTGATCAAGGCCCACATGGAGGGCTGTGTGCGGGAGGCCCTGGCCAGTGGCGACCCCGATGAGAAGCTGGCGGAGCTGGAGACTCTGCTGGACAAACTGGCAAAGTAAGCCCCCGGTTCCCGCTCTCACCGGGACAAAGGAAGGCGGCCCCGTCCGGGGCCGTCTTCCTTTTTGCCCTTCCGCTCCGGCGTCTTCCGGACCGCGGCCCGTTCTGTTCCCCGGCGCTTGCCTTTTCCCCGGCCCGCGGGTATACTGGGAGCAGGTCCGCCGGAACCCGACGGGTTTTCCGCCCGATTTCTCCGTTCAGGCCTGAGATCAGCCATGAACAGAACCCGTTTCGCTTCCTGCCGGACGGCGGAGAAGGCCGGCGACATCCGCCTCCACACCACTGTCTGGCGCTTCCCGGTCCCCTGAGCCCTCCGCCACGCCGCTACTTCGCCGCAGGGCGGCTTCCCGTCCGTGTTTCCCCTGTGGACGCGGCCCGGATTCTGTGCTATACTGCCTTCACCCGAAATTCCCGTTTCCCGGACAGAAAAATGAGGAGGTCCTCCATGTATCAGCTTGTCACTCTGCCCAATGGCGCCCGGCTCGCGACGGAAGAGATGCCCAACGTCCGCACCGCCGCCATCGGCTTCTACGTGGCCGCCGGCACCCGCCACGAGGCACCGGAGGCCAGCGGCTACGCCCACTTCATCGAGCACATGCTCTTTAAAGGTACAGACACCCGCTCCGCCAGACAGCTGGCCATGGACATGGATACCATCGGCGGACAGTTCAACGCCTTCACCACCAAGGAACATACCTGCTTCTACGCCCACTGCCTGACCGAGCACCTGAACCAGGCCATCGACATCCTCTCCGGCATGCTCTTCCACTCCACCTTCACCCAGGAAAACACGGAGATGGAGCGGGGCGTTATCCTGGAGGAGATCAACATGTCCGAGGACAGCCCGGAGGATCTGGTGGGCGACCGGCTCTCCGCCTCCATCTTCCGGGGAACCCCGCTGGCCGGTCACATTCTGGGCACCCGGGATTCTGTCCTGCAGACCACCGGCGCCTCTCTCCAGGCCTGGTACCGCTCTCACTACATCCCCGGCGCCATGGTGGTCGCCCTTGCCGGCCGCTTCCAGCCGGAGCATGTAGAGCGGCTGCGGGTTCTGCTGGAGGCCATGGAACCCGCCCCTCTGTTCCGTTCCGGACCGGGAGCCTGCCGTCCGGGCATCGTGACCTGCAGAAAGGAGATCGCCCAGACCCATCTGATGCTGGGCTTCCCCTCCATCTCCTGCCGGGATCCCCGCAGACCGCAGCACACCATGCTCAACAGCCTGCTGGGCGCCTCCGCCTCCTCCCGTCTCTTCCAGGAACTGCGGGAGCGGATGGGCCTGTGCTACAACGTGTATTCAACGACGAACGAGTACACGGATACCGGCTATCTGGCGATCTGCACCTCCACCAGTCCGGACCAGGAGAAGGCGGCCCTGGAGGCCATCCGGACCATCATCCTGGATCTGGCGGAACACGGTCCCACCCAGGAGGAGATGGACCGGACCCGGGACCATGTGAAGGCGGGATTCGTCATGGGCATGGAGTCCGTCGCCGCCCACACCGGCTCGATGGGTTCCTCCCTGATCTTCCTGGGCCACCTCCAGAATCCGGACGAGCTCGTCGCCCGCATCGAGGCCGTCACCCGGGAGCAGGTGCGGGATCTGGCCCAGGAGATCTTCCATCTGAACCGGGCCACCCTCTCCGTGGTGGGCACTCCCGCTCCGGAGGAAACCTACGCCGCCTGGCTGGGCCACGCGGACGTCCCCGCCGCCGTCTGACCTCCCTTCAACCGGGAGCGAAGGCCCCGCCGCGGCAGCCTGATTCCCGGCAAAGCCCTCTCCCGCAGGGATTTTCCGCTTTGATTCTTGACGGTCCGGAACGGGAATGCTAAAATGAAACGGCGCTTCCTCCTCCCGCCTCTCCCCCCTTCGGGGCCGGGCGGAAAGGGCGGGGAGGCTGTCCCTTCCAGTCCCTGTCCGTATCCGGCGGCTCCCGCCGCCCCGCGTACCTTCCACCTCCCGGATCCTCCCTCTTCCGCTGTCCCGGCCCGGACGCGGCCGGACCCCGGCGGGAGGCGGATTCCCTTCCTGCCATACTTTCTGAAATGAGGTGTTACTCATGGCATCCTTCTGGCGGACCTCCAGCTCGGGCGGAATTCTGGAACTGGACGGCGTGCGGATCCTGCTGGACGGCGCCAGCATGCCCCGCAACGGCTATGCCATCACGCCCCCGGACATCATGGGCTGGATCGCCAACCTTCCCATCAGCGTCGCCGCCACCACCCACAGCCATCCGGACCACTTCGCGCCCGCCTTCCTGCGCCGCCTGCGCAACGCCGTCCTCCTGGGCCCGGAGGACGTGGCGGACCAGCTGCCGGACCGCATGGTGCTGGACAGCGATCTCCGGATCCGTCAGGTCCACATCACCCCTGTGGCCAGCCTTCATCTGGACATCACGGAGGAGGAATCGCCCCACCTGAGCTACGTCATCCAGGGGACCCAGTTCTGCGTGTGGTTCCTGGGAGACGCGGACCCGCTCCAGTGGCCCCTTCTCTCCGACGGCCTTCCCCGGCCGGACGTGCTCATCGCCCCCTACTCCTACTCTCTGACGGAAACCTCCTGGCGGGCCGTGGAGCACCTGGCCCCCGGCCTTCTGATCCTCACCCATCTGCCCATGCCCAACCAGGACCCGCGCAACATCCGGGCCTCCTGCGAGGCCATGCTGGCCGCCCACCCGAATCAGCTCTCCATCATCCCGGTTCTGGGCGCCCAGGTCAATTTCCAGCACGCCTCCGACGGCGCCATCACCTGCTCCCTCAGCGGAAGGCCCCACAGCAGCGGGGAAGCCGGTCTGTGACGGGCGCGGACTGACGGGAGGCTGCCATGTACCAGGACGTTCAGATTCCGATTCCCGCGTCCTTCCCCGGTCTCACCCGCAAGACCATCAACGGCACCACCTATATCTATTACAACTGGGGACGCGCCGCCGTCCCGGGCAAGACCTACACGGCCCCCAAAAACACCTGCGTGGGCAAGCTGGTCCCCGGCACCGAGGACCTCATGTTCCCCAACGAGAGCTACGCGAAGTTCTTCCCCAACGGCTTCGTGGAGGACAACCGCCGGGCCGAAGCGGAAGCCGCCCGGGATGCCGCCCGCAGGGAGGCGGCGGAAAAGGCCCGGCAGCTGACGGAGGAGGCGAAGGGAAAGGCGGAGGAGCGCGAACAGGACCGGCTCGCCCTGCTGCGGATGATGGAGCTGTGCCGCTCCCTGTACCGGAGCGTCTGCGTCTCCGAGCAGGAGATCCGCAACCTGAAACAGCGCGTCCGCAACCTGGGACAGAGAGTTCCCTCGGACTTCCCCGTCCTCAGCGACCATCTCCCGGAAGTCCCCGCCAGCTGGCTGGAGTGACCCCTTTCGACGCCCCCGGCGCCGGCAAATGGAACTTGCGTCCGACCGGAAAATCATGTATACTTTTCAGGGGCCGGACCGCCGGCCCGGAGGGAGGCCTTTTTATGGACCGCATTGACAAGGAGAACTACTACCTGGATATTGCGGAGACCGTCCTGGAACGCTCCACCTGCCTGCGCCGCTGCTACGGCGCCATCATTGTCAAGAACGACGAAATCGTCTCCACGGGCTACAACGGAGCCCCCCGGGGAAGAAAGAACTGCATGGACCTGGGCTACTGCGCCCGGGAGGCTCTCAACATCCCCACCGGCCAGCGCTACGAGCTGTGCCGCTCCGTTCACGCCGAAATGAACGCCATCATCTCCGCCGCCCGCCGGGAAACCATGGGCGCCACGCTCTACCTGGCCGGCCGGGAGGCCAAGGACGGCAGCCTGCTCCACGACGCCACCTCCTGCTCCATGTGCCGCCGGGTGATCATCAACGCCGGCATCGAGCGGGTGGTCATCCGCCGGGACGAGCGGGATTTCGCCGTCGTACACGTGGAAGACTGGATCCGGGAGGACGACTCCCTGCCGCCCCGGGCGGCCCAGTGATCCGCTCCTCCTCCCCCTTTCTCCTCCGGCCCTCCCCAGGGAGGGCCTCTGTCCGCCGTCCCGCCTTCCGGGGCGGCTGTCCATCTGACCCGGAAAGGAGCCGCTTTCTTGAACCGTAACATCGTCCTGATCGGCATGCCGGGCTCCGGCAAGAGCACCGTGGGGGTACTGCTCGCCAAGGCCCTGGGCTATGACTTCCTGGACGTGGATCTGCTGATCCAGCGCCGGGAAGGGGCCCTTCTCCAGGACATCCTCGACGCCCGGGGAACGGAAGGGTTCCTGGACGCGGAGGAGCGGGCCGTGCGCTCGGTCTCCTGCGTCCGCACCGTTGTGGCCCCCGGCGGCAGCGCCGTCTGCCGGGAGGAGGCCGCGCGCCATCTGCGCTCCCTGGGTCCGGTGGTCTATCTGCGGGTATCCCTGCCGGAACTGGAGCGCCGGATCTCCAATCCGGAGACCCGGGGCATCGCCATGGAGCCGGGACAGACGCTGGCCGATGTGCTGGCCTTCCGGGAACCCCTCTACGCGAAGTACGCCGACCTCACCATCGACTGCGACAGTCAGAGCCTGCCGGAAACGGTCCGCGCCGTGACCGGGCGGGTGAGAGACCTCCTTCGCCCCCAGACCCATCACAGTTAGGAAGATCTCATTTGACATTTCAGGACCTGGGGCTCAGCGCCCCGATTGTAACCGCCCTGGAGGAGCAGGGCTATTCACAGCCTACCCCCATCCAGGAAAAAGCGATCCCGCCCGCGCTGGCGGGCCGGGACGTTCTGGGGTGCGCCCAGACCGGCACCGGCAAGACGTGTGCCTTCGCCGCCCCCATTCTCCAGCAACTGGACGCCGCCCACCCGCAGGGCCGCCCCATCCGGGCTCTCATTCTCACCCCCACACGGGAGCTCGCCATCCAGATCGGCGACTGTTTCCGGGACTACGGCAGTCATCTCCGTCTGCGCCACACCGTGATTTTCGGCGGCGTGAACCAGAACCCCCAGGCGGAAGCCCTGCGGCGGGGGACGGACATTCTGATCGCCACCCCCGGCCGCCTGATCGACCTTTTCAACCAGGGACTCCTCTCCTTCGACCGCCTGCAGATCTTCGTGCTGGACGAAGCGGACCGCATGCTGGACATGGGCTTTATCCACGACGTGCGCCGGATTCTGCGGTGGCTCCCCCAGAAGAAGCAGACCATGCTCTTCTCCGCCACCATGCCCCCGGAGATCGCGGATCTGGTCTCCTCTCTGCTCCGCAACCCGGTCCGGGTGGCGGTGGATCCCGTCTCCTCTCCGGTGGAGGCCATCCACCAGAGTCTCTACCTGGTGGACCGCGGCAACAAGACCCGCCTGCTGGCCCACCTCATGGAGCAGCTGCGGGTACGCAACGCCCTGGTCTTCACCCGCACGAAGCACGGCGCCAACCGCGTGGCCCGGGATCTGGAGAAGCAGGGCATCCACGCCGCCGCCATTCACGGCAACAAGAGTCAGTCCGCCCGCCAGCAGGCCCTGGCGGACTTCCGCTCCGGCGCCCTCCGCTGCCTGGTGGCGACAGACATCGCCGCCCGGGGCCTGGACATCGAGGAGTTGTCCCACGTTTTCAACTACAATCTTCCCGAAGTGCCCGAAACCTACGTTCACCGCATCGGCCGGACCGGACGGGCGGGACGGGGCGGAACCGCCATCTCCTTCTGCGACTTCTCGGAGCTGCCCCTGCGCAAGGACATTGAAAAACTGCTGGGCCACCCCATTCCCGAGGTGGAAAATCATCCCTTCCCCATGCAGATCTTCGAGGAGCCCCTCCGGGACCGCAACGGCCGCGTCATCAACGAGGAAGACGAGGAAGCCCGGGCCGCCGCCCGGGAACTGCGCCGGGAAAAAGACGAGGCCCGCAAGGCCGCCGCAAGGGAAAAGCGGCAGGACACGGCCGCCGCCTCCGCCCGGGCCGCCCAGGTCCTTTCGGAGAGCGACAGCGCCGAGGGCCGACAGAAGCGGCGCCGGAACCGAAGGGCCAAAGCCTCCGAACCGGAGGCCGTCACTTTATCCCCGCCGGAGCCTGCCGCGCCGAAGCCCGCTCCGCCCGCCCCCGAAGAGAAGCAGGGCCGCCGGAAGAAAAAGGCTCCGGCCCCGAAATCCGCCCCCGCGGCGTTTCCTCCGGAGGACGACCCCGAGGACGATTACGAACCCTCCTTCCTCTGGCGCGACTGGACCGGCCGGGACCGGCAGAGCCGGCGGGGCGCCCGTCCGGGTCTGCTGATGGATACCGGCGACTCCCTGCCCCAGACCGAGTTCACCCGCCCCAATCCCCTGGACGGCGACTTCATCATGGACGCCACCGCCCGCCTTCTGGCCCCCCGCAAACCGGCCGCGCCCCAGCCTTCGCAGCAGGCGCAGGCCCCCCGGGAGACGGCCCGTCGGGACAGAAAGAACCCTCCTCCCCCGCCGGAGCCTGCGAGGGCCGCCGGCAGCGGAAAGAGGAAGGGCGCGAAGGAGCCCGGACCGGACCGGCAGCCCCGGTCCGGAGGGCTCAAGACCCCCAAAGAGGCCAGGGTCTCCGGCGGAAAGGACCGCAAGGGCGCTTCCCGTTCCGGGGAGAGCCGCAGCGACCGTCCCCGCCGGGAACATCGAAGCCACGGCGGCCCGGAACAGCCCAGCCTCATGAAGCCCTTCTATCTGGACTTCGACTCCTGACCGATAACAGCATTTCCCCCACCTCGGGGATTTTTCAGAAACAGATCTTGAACGGAGGAACGAAACGATGGATTATCAGGCTCTCTACCAGCAGAAGCTGACAACCGCCGAGCAGGCCGTGAAGGTCGTGCAGTCCGGCGACTGGGTGGACTACGGCTGGTGCACAAACCATCCCGTGGAACTGGATAAGGCTCTGGCGGCCCGCAAGGACGAGCTGAAGGACGTCAAGGTCCGGGGCGGCGTCACCATGTGGATGCCCGAAATCGCCAAGGCAGACGACGCCGGCGAGCACTTCACCTGGCACTCCTGGCACTGCAGCGGCGTGGACCGCAAGATCATCGCCAAGGGCATGGGCTTCTTCGGCCCCATGCGCTATTCCGAACTGCCCCGCTTCTACCGGGAGAACATCTCCGTGGATGTGGCCATGATTCAGGTGACTCCCATGGACAGCCACGGCAACTTCAGCTACGCCCTGGCGGCCTCCCACCTGGCGGACATGCTGGAGAAAGCGAAGACCGTCATCGTCGAGGTCAACGAAAACCTGCCCTGGGTCTACGGACTCACCGGCAGCGAGATCAACGTGGCCGACGTGGACTATATCGTGGAGGGCAGCAATCCTCCCGTCGCCCAGCTGGGCGGCGGCGGAGCCCCCACCGACGTGGACAAAGCCGTGGCGCAGCTCATCGTGGAGCAGATCCCCAACGGGGCCTGCCTGCAGCTGGGCATCGGCGGCATGCCCAACACCGTGGGCTCCATGATCGCCGAGTCGGACCTCAAGGACCTGGGCGTGCACACGGAGATGTACGTGGACGGCTTCGTGGATCTGGCCCTCGCCGGCAAGATCACCGGCCGGTGCAAGAACCTGGACAAGGGCCGTCAGGTCTACGCCTTCGCCGCCGGCACCCAGAAGCTGTACGACTACGTGAACCGCAATCCGGACGTGATGGCGGCTCCCGTGGACTACACCAACGACGTGCGGGTCATCGCCCAGCTGGATAACTTCATCTCCATCAACAACGCCATCGACATGGATCTCTTCGGCCAGGTCAACGCCGAGTCCGCCGGCCTCAAGCACATCTCCGGCACCGGCGGCCAGCTGGACTTCGTCATGGGCGCCTACCTGTCCAACGGCGGCAAGAGCTTCATCTGCATGTCCTCCACCGTCAAGGGCAAGGACGGCAGCGTGAAGAGCCGCATCGTTCCCACCCTCACCCCCGGCTCCATCGCCACGGACCCCCGCTCCTGCGTGCAGTACCTGGTCACGGAGTACGGCATGATCAACCTCAAGGGCCTCTCCACCTGGGAGCGGGCCGAGGCCATCATTTCCATCGCCCACCCGGACTTCCGGGAGCAGCTGATCCAGGACGCCGAAAAGATGAAGATCTGGCGCCGCAGCAATAAGTAAGTTCTCCTTTCTCCGGGACGCGGTCTTCGCCGCGTCCCGGTTTCTGCTTCCCCGCCCGGAAGCGGAAAAGGACCGGCGCGTCCGGGATTTCCCCGACGCGCCGGTCTTTCCTGTTCGGATTCAGGTCTGCCCGCGCTGCCCGTCCACAATGGTCCGGACATAGCCAAGCAGTTCCTCCTGACTTACGCCCCCCACCTCTCTCCGGTATCCGTCCGAAGACGAGAGGGTCCCGTAAAACTGAACGGAGAACCAGAGGCCGGACTCCCGATCCAGCCATTGAGCTTCCGCGTCCCGGATTTTCTCCGGTCCCTCGGGCTCCGGATCCGGGAAGGTCTGGCAGAAATCGTCCAGGCAGATGCTGCACCCCCGGTATTCGACGACCTGCAGATTCTCCCGGGTAAAATTCTCGCTTCCGGGCTCCTGAGGATACCAGACCTCCGTGTCCGGGTCCGTTTCCGTCACCTCGCTCCACAGGGGATTGTCCATGCTCCCGAACTGAATGCCCATGCTGCGGTTCTCGTCCAGCCGGTAGATCATGCTGTACCAGCAGTAGTCCGGTTCCAGCAGGGCCTGGCGGTCCGAGGAGCCGGTGGGGGCGCAGTGGAGGCGGCTCATGCTCTCCGGTACATACTCCCCCAGGCTGGCGGGATAGTGGAATCCCACGCTCTCCGCCTCGGACAGATCTGCGGGGTGGACCCATGCGCTGCGGTGGACCTGGTACGTGACGGCCCCAGCCGCCACCACAAAGAGCAGCGCGACCGCCGCCAGAATCGTGGCGGGTCTCAGAAGGCCGCGCCGGGGCCGGTTTTTCCGAATGGTTCTGTCGTAGACGTTCTCCAGAACCTGATCCGAGGGGTGCAGCCGGGCGCAGTCCGCCCGATACGCCTCCCAGCCGGATTCACAGGGGTGATTCATCCGAATTCCTCCTTCCATTGATCCCGGAGCAGGGCCCTGCCCCGGTGCAGACGGGTGGCCACGGTGGCTCTGGGAACGCGCAGGATGCGCCCGATCTCCTCCGTGCTGTAGCCCTCGTAGTAATAGAGGTACAGGGGGACCCGGTAGAGATCCGGAAGGGCCATTACGGCGTCGAAGAGCGCGCTGCGCTCGGGCAGAAGTACGGACAGCTTCTCCTGAAAGTCCTCCAGGGGCTCCATCTTCCGCCAGGGAGACAGCAGAACCTTTTTGCAGCAGTTCACGGTGACCCGGACCAGCCAGAACCTGAGATGGTCCTCGCTCTCGAAGTCCTTCCCGGAGCGGTAGAGGCGCAGCAGCACCTCCTGGGTGATGTCGTCCGCGTCGGCATGGCTGCGCAGCGCGTGCAGGGCCAGGCGCCAGATCATGTTCCGGTACTGTTCCGCCGCCCGGACAAAGTCGTCTTCTCGCATCATGGCCGTTACTCCTTCAAAAGCGCTTTCACTTCGAATACCCGGGAGAAGGGGCGGATATTTCATCCCGGGCGGTTTTTTTCGGAAAGAGGGCAGAAAAAATCCGGGGCGGCTCCGACCTTGCGGTTCGGGGTCCGCCCCGGCTGTCTGTTTCATCCCCCGGCTGTGGAAAACGGGTCTCTCTCCCGCTCCGGCCGGGCGCGCTCCGCCGGCTTCAGCGGACGGCGAAGCGGTAAACGGTGGTGTGGCGCCAGGTCTCCCCCGCCTTCAGCACGGCGGAGGGGAATTCGGGGTGGTGGGGGCTGTCCGGGAAGAACTGAGTCTCCAGGCAGAAGGCCCAGCGCTTCGCGTAGGGGGCCCCGCCCTTTCCGGCGGGACAGCCGTCCAGATAATTGCCCGAGTAGAACTGGATCCCGGGCAGAGTGGTCAGGACCTGAAGCTCAAGGCCGGTATCCGGGCTGTACGCCGTGGCTGCGGGGTGCAGGACGCCCGTCTCCCCGTTCAGGACCCAGTTGTGGTCGTAGCCGCCGGCCAGGGTCAGCTGGGGGAAGTCATCGTCCACGTGAGCCCCGATAGGCGTCTCCTCCCGGAGATCCAGGGGCGTTCCCGCCACATCCGCCAGCTCCCCGGTGGGGATGGAACCAGCGTCGGTGGGGGTGTAGCGGTCCGCCGGAATGCGGATGGTCTGCCGGGAAATGGGGCCGCTGTCGTGGCCGGCCAGGTTGAAATAGGCATGGCTGGTCAGGTTGCAGAGGGTATCCCGGTCCGCGGTGGCCTGGTAATCGATGGTCAGCCCGGTCTCTTCCAGACGGTACTCCACCTGGACAGACAGGTTGCCGGGGTAGCCCTCGTCTCCGTCCGGGCTGAACAGGGTCAGAACAAGGAAGTCTTCCCCCGCTTCCTTCACGGTCCAGATCCGCCGAGAGTAGCCCTCCGCTCCCCCATGGAGATGGTTCACTCCGTCGTTGGCCCCCAGGGGATAGTGGATGCCATTCAGATCAAAGGACGCCCCGCCGATGCGGTTGGCATAGCGGCCCACCAGGGCCCCCAGAAACTTGTCCTGGGACAGATAGTCCTCCAGCCGGTCCAGACCCAGCAGCACATCCACCACCTGTCCGGTCCGGTCCGGCACCCGCAGGGAGCGGAGCGTACCGCCGAAGGTGAGAACCTCGCACGACAGGGCCCCGGCTGTCAGCGTGTACTGTTCCACCGGCGTGCCGTCCGGCATGGTCCCGAAAAGCCTCTTCTGCATGCTTCTTCCTCCTCAGTGGCCTCCCTGCCCATAGTAGGCGTTCGGGCCGTGTTTGCGCATGAAATGCTTGTCCTGGATGCACTGGGGAGCGGGAGCCGCCTTGGGCTGCACCAGCTCCGTGAAGATGCTCATCTTCGCCACCTCTTCCAGGACCACAGAGTGGTACACCGCCTGGGCCGCATCCTTCCCCCAGGTGAAGGGGCCATGGCTGCGGCAGATGACGGCGGGAACGTAGGAGGGGTTGATCCCCCGGGTGCGGAAGGTCTCCACGATCACCTTGCCGGTGTTCATCTCGTAGTCCTCCTCGATCTCCTCCGGCGTCAGATTGCGGGCGCAGGGAATGGGACCGTAGAAGTAGTCCGCGTGGGTGGTGCCGTAGGCGGGAATATCCCGGCCGCCCTGGGCCCAGGCCACCGCATAGGGGCTGTGAGTGTGCACCACGCCCCCGATCTCCGGAAAGGCGTTGTAGAGCACCAGGTGAGTCTTCGTATCCGAAGAGGGATTGAGTTTCCCCTCCACCCGGTTGCCCTCCAGGTCCATGACCACCAGGTCCTCCGGCTTCAGTTCCTCGTAAGCCACGCCGGAGGGCTTAATCACGAACAGCCCCTTCTCCCGGTCGATTCCGGACACGTTGCCCCAGGTATAGGTGACCAGATTGCGGCGGGGCAGCTCCATGTTGGCCTCGTAGACCTTCTGCTTCAGTTCTTCGAGCATAGGTTGTTCTCTCCTTTGAAAAACTTCCGTGGCGGCTGGCCTCTACAGGGACCGGCTTCTCCGCTTCCACGCGGTCCGCGGCCCCCGAGGCCGGGACAGGCGGGACGATTCCCCGCCCGCGCTCCGGACCTTCATCCGCCACATTCGTTCCACTTCGTATTATAGCCCGGTCCGCCGGGAAACGGAAGGGGCTGGAAAAAGGATTTCCCTCGCCCCACGCTCCTCCCGGGTTCTTCCCCGGACCGGACGGAAAATAGAGTAGAGGCGGGGTCATGCCCCGCCCCTCTCGTTGAACCGTACGTACGGATCACGTATACGGCTCTCCG
>CANRFA010000015.1 GCA_947629775.1 uncultured Oscillospiraceae bacterium | reverse complement strand
GTTTATTGGAGCGAGGCTGGTACATAAATCTCTAACTTTTTAGGCAAGTTGACCCTCTCTATGCAAAAAACCCGTATTGTTTTTTCATCGGGGTTTCTTCCTTCCTGATCAGATGTGATGAAGGAGGCAAACCCGGATATTGAATTTGGAAGCCTCCCTTTCGCTCAGGATAATGTTACACAAACGGAATCATCACCTCCTTAAGGCCGACGGACAGGGACACGGGGCAGCCGCTCTTTTTGCCTCGGCCTCCTCCATATCCCGTCACTCCGGCTGATCGAGGACGATATCGTACTTCTCCACATCCATCAGGACCGACCCTACCGCCTCGAAGCTGATCGCTTCGGCCTCCTGACGGGTAAAAATGGCCATGGACGCCGTCTGCTCCCCGTCGTTGACAAACACTTCTACGCTGAAGCGGTCCAGAATGATCCGCAGCCGGATCTTTCCGTCCGATGGAGGGACCAGGAAACTGCGGGTGTGGACAATGTCCGCGTTGGAACCGCTGCGGCTGCGGTCGATCTTGAGGATGTTCTTATCCAGTTTATAGCGAATGGAGGTAACGCACTCGCCGTCCTTGGCCACATTGACCTGGAAGCAGCGGTACGGTTCCTGCGTGGCCGGCCGGACATTGACGGTCATATCCACGGTCCGGCCCTGGATGCCATGCAACGTCATTTCAGGACCTACCAGCACGCTCTGGTACGTCACTTTGTTGCGGCGGTACCGCTCCAGCTCCCGCACAGGCTCCTGAATGAGCCGGCCGTTGCGGACGTGGAGTTCCCGGGGCAGGGTCATCTGCCCGAACCACCGGATGTCCCGGGGCTTGCCGCCCACGGTATTCCAGTTCTGCATCCACCCGATCATCACTCTCCGGCCGTCCGGGGTCAGGAGAGTCTGAGGGGCGTAGAAATCGATACCATAGTCGATGGCCTGCACGCTCTCCCGCTCAAAGGTGTTGGTCGCCTCGTCGTAACTGCCGATGAGGCACACATTGGCGTTTCCCGCATGGAATTCCAGTCCGATGGGGCTCATATCCTGGGGACTGACCAAGAGGACCTGTCTGCCGTCCAGTGGGAAGAAATCCGGACACTCCCACATGAGCCCATACTGGTTGTGAGAGGCATCCACGGGTCCCACCAGCGTCCAGTCGACTCCGTTGCAACTGCTGTAGAGGAGAATGGCGCCGCTTCCGTCCGGAGTTCGGTTTCCCACCACCATGCGCCAGGTGCCGTCCTCCGCTCTCCACATCTTCGGATCCCGGAAATCGTGGCGGTTGCCGCCCTCTGGCAGATCCTTCTCCGTAAGAACAGGGTTTTCCGGCAGCTTTACATAATCCACTCCGTCCCCGATGGCCACGGCCTGAGTCTGAGTCTCCTCCACCTTGCCTTCTGCGGACAGAGCGCGACGGACCGCTGTGTACATCAGAAGCTGGGAACCGTCCGGCAGTTCCACCGCGCTTCCCGAGAAGCATCCGTCCCGGTCGTACTCTTCATCCGGCGCCAGGGCGGCGGGCAGTCGTTCCCAGCGCAGGAAATCCGTACTCTTCACATGCCCCCAATGCATGGTATCCCACTCGCAGGAATAGGGATTGTACTGATAGAACAGGTGGTACTCTCCCTTGTAAAGGGAAAACCCGTTGGGGTCGTTCATCCACCCGATGGTCGGGGTCAGATGAAACGCCGGACGCTGTGCGTCCGCAATATAGGGGCCGTACTGGGCTTCAAATTCCCGCGCCCGCTTCAGAACTTCGCTCAGCATGTGAATGTCCTCCGTTTCGAGATTAGAGTGGCTGGTCCGTCTGCGTCACCTTTTCCAGATCCTCCGGACGCAGGTGCTGCAGAAACACCTTTTCCAGAGAGGTGCTCCCGATCCAGCAGGCCGCGGCGGGAGCCACGATGAGCAGGGCCGGGAAGATCAGGATCAGGGCCGCCGCGCCCAGGATGGGCAGGAACACGCCCAGGGCCCGGACGGGATGCAGGACGAGCAGAAGGGCGCTGAAGCGCAGAACCTCCTTCACGCTGCCGTTGAAGCTGGCACAGTAGGCTGCCAGGTACGCACACCAGGTGATTGCAACGCAGATCAGAACCAGAATCAGATAGTAGAGATTCCCCAGGAACTTCCCGTCCAGAACCATGCTGCGGAACACCAGGGCATCCACCAGCAGCAGGAACATCAGGGCCATGAGGACCAGCCACGCCAGGGTATTGCGCCTGAAGTCGCTTTTGAAGGCACCCAGGAAGGTGGATCCCAGGTGGCCTTCGTCCTTGCGGATGTAATGGCTTACCGTGCGGTACATGGCGGCGGACGAGGCCCCGATCGTCACGATCGGAATGGAAAACAGCATCCACAGGACGCTCAGGCACATGCAGTCGAAGATCCGGACCAGATTGCGCATAAGCGGGCTGTCTATGTCAAAGAAACGTCTCATTAATCTTCCTCCTCAGAGTACGGTCGGGGACAGAGTCCGCCGCCTGCCGGTGTTACGGTCTGGTGTACTCCCGCAGGGAGGAGAACAGGACCGTATTGTTTTCTGCGAACAGCTGAATGGTCTTGCCGCTGGCGCCGTAGAGGCGGACCGTCAGAGCGGCAACGCCATCGATGTAGAAGATCCCCACAGAGCCTTCCTGGATATAGGTGAATCTGTAGGTCTCCCCGGGCTCCAGATCCACGGCGGTCTCCGTGATAAGCGTACTGCCCTCATTGAACTGCAGCTGGATCTTATCTTCGGCCGGGGAAAGGGCGATGAACTTGTTCTTGTCCTGGCTTCCGTTGAAGTCAAAGCTGAGGCCGAAGGTTCCCTCGCCCGTGTACCGGAATTCGCCGGTCAGTTTGAAGCTCTCATAACAGGTGAAGGCATCCGCGTAGGCATAGATGGAGCCGGACTCCACATTGATGTGGTTGTCTTCCACGGCCAGGGCCCGCCGCACGGAAAATCCGTCCGCGATGGCGTCCACAGGCGCCAGGGTCAGCGTGCCGTCCTCCTGCAGTACCAGCTTCTGGACCTCCAGATTGCCGGCCCAGCCGGCCACATCCTGGGTGGAGGAGGGGGACTCGGACCGTCTCGCCCAGCCCACCATGTAGGAGTTTTCGCCGTCCTCCACGTGCTTGGCGGCGTAGAACAGCTTACCGTCCAGCCGCACGGGGTCTCCATAGGGACCGTAAGGCATATCCGAGGAGGCATACCACAGGGTGTCGTCCTGGGCCGAGTAGGTGATGAACCACTTATCGCCCAGCTGGAAGGTATCGCTGCACTCCAGGTTCCAGAAATCCCCGATGGGATCCGTAAAGATGATGCCGTCATACGTGACGGTCTGCAGATCCGCGCTAAGGGTGTACTTCAGAATCCGGGCTGTCCCGCTCTGGGAGGCGGTGATGGTCATCTGAATGGCACCGGTTTCCGGATCGTAGTAGGCCTGGGGATCCCGGAAGTCGTTCTTCTGTCCCAGCTCGTCCGGCGGAGTGATCTCCCAGCCCTCTACCTTCTCAAAGGCGGTGGGGCTGCTTCCCTTCGCCACCATGACCTTTTCCTTGTACTCCGCTCCGGCGGAGTCTGTATGGCCGGTGTAGAAGAAGTAGTAGGTTTCGTCCACCTTCACGACGGATCCGGTTCCGATCCAGCTGTCCTGCCCGCCGGAACGGGAGGCCTCCAGGACCGGATCGTCATACTCCGTGTAGGTCACAAAATCCGTGGTGGTGGCCAGATAGGCCGAGTGGTTGTAGGCGTCTCCGCCTTCCTTCAGATAATAGATGTAGTATGTGCCATCCTCATAGAAGGGCATGGTATCGCCCACATAGGAG
This sequence comes from uncultured Oscillospiraceae bacterium, assembly GCA_947629775.1. Classification (GTDB taxonomy): domain Bacteria; phylum Bacillota; class Clostridia; order Oscillospirales; family Oscillospiraceae; genus Lawsonibacter. Next base: position 29,303 of record CANRFA010000015.1, on the reverse strand, counting down.
GCGCTGGCTCCATCTGCGCCGGGCCGGAAGAAGGCGCTGTACTCGTACGCGTCCTCCTGGCTGCCCGGGGTGGTGATGCTGGAAAAATCCTTGTCTCCGGAACCCTCGGAGATCGTGTCGCCGGTATCCCGGTCCCAGCCGGCATACAAGGTCATGGTGTCCGAGACCTTGTCCGCCTCCAGATCCCAGGGCTGGCTGAGACCGGCGTCCTGGAACCAGCCCAGGAAGACGTAGCCGTCCCGGGTGGGCGTCTCCGCAGACTCCACTTTCTGGCCGGATTTTACCGTCTGTGTGACAGGCGCTGCGCCAGTACCGTCGTTGGCGTCAAAGCTCACGGTACATTCTTTCCCGGAGCATCCCGCAAGGGCCAGCAGCAGAACCAGAGTGGCACAGCAGGCGAGCAGACTTCGTTTCATCGTTTCGTCCATCCTTTCATCGGGTGCTGAAAACAGGAGAACAGAGGGGAGGGAGTCTCCCATCCCCTCTGTTCCGGCCAGAGTATCAGACTACGCTGCTCTGGTAGATGGTGATGTTGGAGATGTCGATGGTGGTTTCGCCCAGGGCCGCGGTGTCCGCGGAGCCGAACTGGAACAGCATCTCGAAGTCCATATCCATGATCAGCGTATCGGTGGTGGTAAAGGTAAAGGTCTGCTCTTCGGTGGTGAAATCAATGGCCTCGGAGATCCTGGGATCCCAGCCGCCCAGCACGTTGAGGAAGAAGCCGCAGGAGATGGGCTGGCTGGCCTTGGCGGTGATTTCCACGGTGAAGTAGCTGTCTGCGGGCAGAGTCAGGGGTTTGTCGCTGTAGCCGAAGATCAGCTTGTTGTGCCAGTCCACGCTGCCGCCCTGGTCGATGCGGTAGTGGAGGCTGCCGTCGCTGGTCCAGATGGTGCCCACGCCCTGATCGTTGTCCTCATCGGTGCCGTTATAGGTGGTCCACAGCACATCCGTATTGGGCGTGGTGGTGTTGCTCTCGCCGAAGCAGTCGATGGTCTTGGCGGTATTCAGGTCGCCCTCCACCTTGCCGAACTCCAGTCCGGTGATGGTAATGGAGTTGGAAGTCACTCCGTCAGCGGCGCTGCCGATCTGCAGACGGATGACGGGATCGGTGACGGCGCTCTCCGCCGTAAAGGTGTTGGTGATAACGGTCTCCTCGCCGGCCGCCAGGTTCAGGCTGTTGAAGTTGGCCCTGGCCTTATCGGCTTCCGCGGAGCTCTCCACCAGGCACTCGCCGGTTTGGGCTCCGTCCGCCTTGGCGGTGAAGCGGTAGTAGTACTTGCCGCCCGCATCTACGGTCACACCGGGCAGAGCCAGGTCGGCCTTGATGCTCCAGACACCGCCGTCGGTGCCGGCATAGGAGTTGATGGTGTAGACAGCAGAACCGCCGGATACGGCCACGGAGGCGTCCGCACCGTCGCCGGCATTCACCGCGGCCTCGGAGGCATCCGAGAAGGAGGCGGTGTATACGGGCGTCAGGGTCTGCTCGCCGGTGATCTCATAGAACTCGATCTTGTCGATGGTAACGGTAAAGTCGCTGGGAGTGGTGTCGCTGGCGTTGTCGGGGTTAGGCGTGATCTTGCCCAGGTTGATCAGCAGATCCGCGGTGGTCTCGCCGGAGGAGGTGAAGTTCATCTCCAGAGGCGCGATGGCCGCCCCGATCTTCACATTGTAGGCGCCGCCCAGGTTGTCCCCGGAGGAGGCGTTGGCCAGAATGTGCGCGTAGGTATCCTTGGTGGACTTGGCCCAGACTTTCACGCGGTAATCCGCAGCCTTCAGGGCCACGCCGGATTTCACCAGCTGGATGTCCGTGTCGCCGCTGCCGGGGTCGGTGATGTCAAAGACATAGGCGCCGTCCTTCAGCTCGCCGGTGGCGCTGACGCCGTCCGCCACATTGGCGGTCCAGCCATGTCCGTCCGGGGTATAGGCGGTCTCGAAGTCCATGTTCAGGAACTCTTCGGCTTCGCCGGTCTGACGGGTTACGGTCAGGGTGGCGTAGGCCTTGGTCTCCTGGCCGCCTGCGTCGGTTACGGTGTAGGTCAGTTCATAGTCGCCGGGGTCTGCCGGAGTGGTCTTCCCGTTCTGGAAGGACAGGTCCGGCATGGAGGTAATGGAAATTTTGGCCGTGATATCTCCGTCCTCCGCGTCGGAGGCGGTTACGCCGGCCATGGCGTCAAACTCGGTGCCCGCCTGCACACTCTGGTCCGCCACACCGGAAATCTCCGGCGCGGCGCCGCCGTTCCCGCCTCCTGCGGACTGCTGTCCGCAGGAGGTGGCGGTGAAGAGCATGACCAGGCTGAGGGCAGCCGCGAGGGGCTTCATTATCTGTTTCATGTCATAAACTCCTCTGTGTCAGGTGATCAGGCGTTGCCGCCGATGTAGCGGTCGTAGGCGGCCTGGTAGACTTCCTGAATGCCGGAGAGGTTGGTGCGGCCGCTCAGGTCGTTGGTGAAGGTGGTCCAGTCGGCGTCGGAGACACCGCCGTTCATCAGCCACTTGACCAGGTTGGTGCGGATGTAGTCGTTGAGGTTGGACTCATAGCTGCTGATGGTGTTGAGCTCTTCCAGGGTGAACTGCAGGTTGGGCGTGGGCTTCACGTTCTCAGGCACGTAGGGCTTGGCATAAGCGGCCAGGCGCTCCACACGCAGCTGGGCGCGGGGCTCCATATGAACCACGTTCTCCCAGGCGTAGTCGGACAGGTAGCAGATGCCAAGAGGCGCGTTCTGGAGACGAAGCTCGTCAGCGGTCATGTCGCCGGTCAGTTCCTTCTGTACCAGCATGCCGTCCGCGTCGGGCTCGTCCTCGTAGACGATGCCGATGGGGCCATAGTTGATCTGGGCGGAAATAAGCGGATCGTAGTAGCGGTCGAAGTAGGTCAGCAGGACCTGGGCGTTGGGAACGTCAGCAAAGACAATCACTTCGCCGGTGCTGACCTCAGGGTTGTTGGATACGCAGATGGTCTGGTCGCCGTTGGGCCCGATCAGAGGCGCGCAGCAGATGTAGTTCTCGGGGTTGGAGACAACCGTCTCGCTCTCCCACCAGTAGAAGGCGCCGTAGGTCTCTTCGCCCTTGCCGTTGGCCAGGAAGTTATCCTGGGACAGCTCGAAGGACACCTTGTCGATGAGGCCCTTGTCAACCCAGTCGGCGATGTAGTTGGTGGCTTCCTTGAAGCGCTCGTCCTGTACGGTGTAGGTGACCTTGTCGTCCACAATCACCCGGTGCTCCAGGTTGTCGTTGAGGCCGAACATGCCGTAGAGGTCGCACTGGTTGCCCTGCCAGTTGTTGTACACAAAGCTCATGGGCCGCTCGTCGTCGGTCTTGCCGTTGCCGTTCATGTCGTTGTCGCGGAAGTAGGCCAGAATGGCTGCCATCTGGTCGCAGGTGAGGGTCAGGCCGTCCTTCAGGTCGTCGGCGGTGATGCCGGTTACCGCACCGGCGTCAATGGCTGCCTGGGCCCAGTTCTTATTCAGGAAGAGCAGGTTGGGGTGCTCCAGAAGTCCCATCTCCTCCACGCGGGGCAGGGTGTAGATCTTGCCGTCCTCGCTGGTGAGCTGGCTCTTGATGTCCGGACGCTCCTCCAGGATCTTGGACAGGTTGGGCATGTACTCCAGGTAGTCGCTGATAGGAAGAAGAACATTGCGCTGTGCGTACTTGATGACTTCGCCTGCGCTCATGCCGGCGTGGTAGATGGCGTCGGGACGGTCGCTGGCGTTGCCGAAGATCAGGTTCTTCTGCTGGCCATAGACGGACTCGGAGACGTTCTCCCAGTTCACCTTCACGTTGGTGCTGGCAAAGAGGTCCTGCATGATCTTCATGTCGTTGTAGTCCAGAGCGGAAGCGTTCTTGGACGAATAGATGTTGAAGGAAAGCTCCTGGGCGCCCTTATCATTGAGAATGGGCGCAGAGGTGTCGGTCCACTGGTAGCCGTAATCGGAGACCAGGGAGTCCACACCGGCCGCGGCATCCTGGGAGGTGGCACCGCCGCCTCCACCGCCACCGCCGCCGCAGGCGGCCAGGGACAGGGTCAGGGCTGCCGCCAGAAGAGCAGAAAACAGTCGTTTCATTGAAAATACCTCCATGATTTAAGTGTTGAAAATGGGGCGCGGGACAATCAGCCCTTCAGAGAGCCGATCATGACGCCCTGGTTGAAGTACTTCTGCACGAAGGGGTAGAGCATGATGACGGGGGCGCTGGACACGATGACAGAGACGTACTTGATCTGGTTGGCCAGACGGTACTGCTCCAGGATGGTCTCGCCGCTGCCGCCCATGGTGCTCTCGGAGGCGATCAGGATTTCCTTCAGCACCAGCTGCAGAGGATAGAGGTTCGCGTCCTGCAGGAAGATCATGGCGTTGAAGTAGCTGTTCCACTGTCCGACCGCATAGTAGAGCGCCATGACGGCCAGGATGGCCTTGGACAGCGGAATGACCAGGGCGAAAAAGATCCGGACCTCGCCCGCACCATCGATACGGGCGGCCTCCACAAGTCCCTCCGGGATACTGGATTCAAAGAAGGTACGGGTCATAAACAGGTTCCACACGGAGAGCACCGAGGGGAGCACGATGGACCACATGGTGTTGATCAGGTGCAGGCTGTTCATGACGTTGTAGAAGGGGATCAGGCCGCCGCCGAAGAACATGGGGATGATGAAGTAGATCATGAAGAACTTCTTGCCCATCAGTTCCCTTCTGCTCAGGGCCCAGCCGGCGGGGATGGTGACGATCAGGGAGATGATGACGGTCAGCACGGTGTAGATGATGGTGTTCAGGTAGCCGCGCCACACGTCGCTGCGCTCCAGAATCTTCTGGAAGCCGGAGAGGGTCAGCCTGACCGGGTAGAGGATCACTTCGCCGCCCAGAACCGCGTCGGGATCGGAAATGGAAGCGATGATGATGAAGTAGATCGGGTAGAGGATAATCAGGGTCATCAGACCCAGAAAGGCATAGTTGATGGCGTAGAATACCTTGTCGCCGGTGCTGCTCTGCATCAGCGGGCTCTTTGCTGCTTTCGCTTTCGCTGGCATCTTCCTTACCTCCCTCAGAACAGAGAAGTTTCGGAGAACTTCTTGGATGTGGTGTTGGCGATAATCAGGAGTACGACGTTAATGATGGAGTTGAACAGGCCGATTGCCGTAGCGTACGCCTGATCGGGCACGCCGGTAAGGCCCTGCTTGTACACGTAGGTGGCGATCAGTTCGCTGACGCCCAGGTTGCCGTCGGTCTGCATCAGGAGGGCCTTCTCATAGCCGACGCCCATCAGTCCGCCGATGGACATGATCAGCATCACGCTGACCATGGGCATGATCGCGGGCAGATCCACGTGAATGACCCGCTGGAACCGGGAGGCTCCATCCAGGATGGCGGCCTCGTGGAGGCCGGGGTCCACGTTGGCGAGAGCGGCAATGTAGATGATGGCGCTCCAGCCGAAGTCCTGCCAGTTACTGGAGAGGATGTACATGGGGCGGAAGGCGCCGGACTCCAGGAAGTACGAGACACGTTCTCCGCCGATGCCGGCAATGATGTTGTTCACCAGACCATAGCGGCCGAAGAACAGGGTCAGCATACCGACCAGGACGACCAGGGAGATGAAGTGGGGCGCAGTGAAGATGGTCTGGATGACCTTGGCGGTCTTCCGGCTCTTCAGGGCGTTCAGGGACAGGGCAATGATGATGGGCAGCGGGAAGCCGATGATGAAGCCGAGGATGCACAGCAGGAAGGTGTTGGACATCAGGGGCCAGAACTGGACGTCCTGGAAGAAGCGGGTGAAGTTCTGGAAGCCTACCCACCGGGTCAGAGGAGACAGGATGGGGTCGCCGGGCATGAAGTCCTGGAAGGCGATCAGCACGCCGTAGATGGGCAGGTAGTTGAACAGGAAGACCACCAGCACGGCAGGCACCAGCATCAGGAGCCAGGGGCAGTTCTGCCGCAGGTGCTTCATCCGGTTACCCTTCAGGGTGACAGCATCCTTCGGGTCCGTTGCAACCGCGGTACTTTTGTTCTTGGACATGTGTTTGGATCCCTCTCTTTTCTTCAAGATTTATATAAAGGCATGACTGCCGGAAGCGCGATCAGGAGAAGGGATAGGCCTTGCAGACCGGGGAACAGGCGTCCGCGGAGGCCTTGTCGTACCAGATCAGGTTGTTGCCGGACTCCTTGTCGAAGAGCTGAATCAGGCGGGGCTTGGTGTCGAACTTCACCCGGGAGCCCATGGAGACGTCCACGGTCAGATCCACGGTGGGGATCACCATGACCACTTCGTCGTCATCGCTGCGGGTGTGGAGGTTGACCTCGCTGCCCAGCATCTCGTTGACCTCCACCAGCGCTTCCAGCTGGCCGGAGCCCACGCTGATGTGCTGAGGACGGATGCCGGCCACGATGTCGCAGGGCTTCTGGCCGTTCTGCTTCAGGGCCTTCTGCTGGAAGTCGTCCAGGCGGAACTTCGCGTTGCGGATCTGGGCGTAGTACACGCCGTTCTCCAGCAGCAGCTTGCAGTGATCGAAGAAGTTCATGACGGGCATGCCGATGAAGCCGGCCACGAAGAGGTTCACAGGACGGTCGAAGACATCCTCGGGGCTGCCGATCTGGTTGACAAAGCCGTCCTTCATGATCACGATGCGGTCGCCCAGGGTCATGGCCTCGGTCTGGTCGTGGGTGACGTACATGAAGGTGGTGTTGATGCGGTGGCGCAGCTTGATGATCTCCGCGCGCATCTGGTTGCGGAGCTTGGCGTCCAGGTTGGAGAGGGGCTCGTCCATGAGGAACACCTTGGGGTCGCGGACCATGGCGCGGCCAATGGCCACACGCTGCCGCTGGCCGCCGGACAGGGCCTTGGGCTTGCGCTCGAGGTACTGGGTGATGTCCAGAATCTGCGCGACCTCCCGCACCTTCTTGTCGATCTCCGGCTTGGGGACCTTCTTGAGCTTGAGGGCGAAGGCCATGTTCTCATAGACCGTCATGTGGGGGTACAGGGCGTAGCTCTGGAAGACCATGGCGATATCCCGGTCCTTGGGTGCCACGTTGTTGCAGAGCTTGCCGTCGATGTACAGTTCTCCGCCGGAGATATCCTCCAGGCCAGCCACCATACGAAGGGTGGTGGACTTGCCGCAGCCGGACGGACCGACCAGCACGATGAACTCCTTGTCCTTGATCTTCAGGTTTACATCGTGGACCGCCGTAACGTTGCCTTCGTAGACCTTCTTCAGGCTTTTCAGCAGGACTTCTGACATAGTGGTTGCTCTGGCTGCCAGGCCTTCGCCCGGCCAGCCTCGCGCCATCCCGGAAGGATGGACCGCATTGCGGCAGGTCTCCACGCTGCCGCACCGTGAGCAAACGGATGGTTGACCTCCTTTTCTTCTCGCGGCCAGTCTCTGTGCATGTGGAGCGCCGCTTCTGATTCGCCGGGACCCACCCGCCCGAATTTCCGTGCCGGGGCCTCGGGAAGCACCCTCCCACGCGGGGACAGCCTTCCGGAGGATTACACTTTGTAAACTCTCATTTACGATTTGAGCAGGTTCGATGGCCGTATTGTAAGCCAAGGTTTTACGGTCTGTCAAGAGAAATTTACGTCCGAGAGCAAAATCGGCGCTTTTGCCAAATCAGACCCTCAAAATTTGTGCAGATTGACACCTTAGGTTTACATTATGTACACCTTGCCTTTTGTCCGTCCTCGTGTTATCATGGTAGCAGCCAGCTCACACAGGAAAAGGAGTAAGATTCATGGCTGTTAAACGCATCACCATGCAGGACGTGGCAGACGCCTGCGGCCTCTCCCGAAACACCGTCTCCAAGATCTTCAACGACCGGGGGTCGGTCCCGGAAGCAACCAAGCGCCTGGTCCTCCAGAAGGCCAGAGAGCTGGGGTATCTCCAGGTACCCTACTTTCCGCCCGACGAGGAGCCCCGACAGCCTGAGGAGAGCGTGGCGCAGCCCACGTTCCATCCTCAGAACATCGCCATGCTCACCTGCCGCATGCCCACAGACTACCACTTCGCGATCCTCTTTCTGCCCGTCTTTACGGAGCGCATGAGCCGGAACGGCTACACCCTGATGGTCTACCAGGTCTCTCCGGAGGACCTGCGGGAAAAGCGGCTGCCTTCCCATATGCTGCTGCAGCAGACGGCGGGCATCCTGGCCATCGAGCTGTTCGATCGGGAGTACATCGAAATGCTTGGCTCTCTGGGACCTCCGGTTCTCTCGGTGGACGGCGCTGCCGACGCGTCCTACACACCCATGCAGTGCGACTTCATCCTCATGGAGAGTCTCTCCAGCATCACCAGTCTCACCAGCCAGGTGATCGCCGCCGGGGCCCGCCGCCTCGGGTTTGTCGGCGACGCCCGCCACTGCTGCAGCTTTCACGAGCGCTGGATGGGCTTCTGCAGCACGCTGGAGCGGGCCGGGCTCCCGGTGGACCGCAGCTGCTGCATTCTGGAGGACGATTCGGAGCCCTATGAGGACATCGGCTGGCTCGTGGCACAGATTCAGAAAATGCCGGCTCTTCCGGACGCCTTCATCTGCGCCAACGACTACCACGCCGTCCACATTCTGTCAGCTCTGAAGCGGCTGGGGAAGCAGGTTCCCGCCGATGTCATGGTCACCGGCTTCGACGACGCCCCGCAGTCCGACGTGGTGGAACCCGCTCTCAGCACCGTCCGGATCCCCAACGGGGATCTGGGCCGCATCGCCGCCAACGTCATGCTGGAGCGCATCGAGCAGCCCGAGCTGCCCTGCCGGCGCATCTACCTGAAAACCACGCCTGTCTGGCGGGCCTCGACCCGGACCTGACGGGGCCTGCCTTCCCTGGGCGAACGGAATCGCAGAAAGCGGTCATCCCCTCCGATCGCCTTCCGCCAGCCTGTCCCAACCCGGGATAAGGCCGTACACCTGCCCCTCCAGGGTTCCGCATCTCCCTCCGCGCTTCCCCTTCAGGCAAAAAAGGACCCTGCCGGTCGTCCCGGCAGGGTCCTCTTCTCATTTCTTCTGTTTCACGACGGGTCCGGGATCTCCCAGCGTCCGCTTCCGGCCAGTCCAGTGCAACTGCTCCGCGAACTCCGCTGCGCTTCCTGTCCCGGAGCTCAGAGCGATCTGAACTCCACGCCGTTCTCCTCCGCCCATTTGCGAAGGGCGGCCGAATCCGGCCCTCTCAGCACGCAGGCCCCGGGGGCATGCTCCTCCCAGAGGCGGCTCAGCTTCGTCTTCCCGCTCTGGACCGTGATGGTCTGGAGATCGAAGCAGCCATCCAGCGCCAGTCTGCAGACCCGCTTCACATTGGGCGGGATGGTGATCTCCCGCAGAAACACGCAGCCGCGGAAGGCGCCATCCCCCACCCGCTCCAGGGAATCGGGCAGCGTCACCTCTTCGAGCCGGGTCAGATTGGCGAAGGCCCGGGGTCCGATGCGCAGGATCCCCTCCTCCAGCTCGATGCGGGTGATCTCCCCATAGCCGGCCCGGAACTTCACCTTCCCCTCCGGGGGAACCGCCTCGGGATTCAGAGCGTCCTTCCCGATCTCCTCCACCCTGCCCCGTCCCAGCTTCCCGGGGATGAGCAGTTCTCTGTCCGTTCCCCGGTACTCCAGCAGCACTTCGGAGCCGTCCCCGAACTTCGTGGTGGGCCAGAGTTTCCGCAGCTGCGCCGGGGAGAACTCCGGACGGGTGAGCTCCCGGAGCGGACGGCTTGCGCGATTGCTTTCGGCGGGCTCCATCTGCTCCCGGGAGAGGAGCTCGTTCTGCCAGACCAGCAGCCTCGCCGTCAGCTCGGGATTTCCCTTCGCGCTCTCCAGGGCCCAGTTCATGTCGCCGGCGGTGAGCATCCCCTCCGAAAGGATGAGGTTCCGGTATCCCTCGCTCCACAGCGCCTTCCGGTGCCGCCGGACATGGTCCAGCAGATCCGCCCGGGTGGCCTCCGGCAGAGTTGCCAGACGCTCCGTCCGGTCCTTCAGGACCCAGCCCTGCTGATTCTTCGGGTAGCGTTCGAGCGGGCGGCGGTCCGCCCGCATCCTCATGTGGTCCACGTCCAGCCCCGCCTTCTTCAGAGGCAGCGCGTCCGGGTCCCCCTCCACCTCCAGCAGGCCGATGAACGACCTGGCAAAGGCGTCCTTCCCGATCTCCTTCACCTCGGCGGGAATCGTCAGCTTCTCCAGGGAGATCCGCTGCAGTGCCTTGCGCTCGATGGTCTTCAGATGGGCCGGCAGGCGCAGCGACCGCAGGCCCGCGCAGTTTTCAAAGACAAACTCCGGCAGTGTCTCGATGCCGTCCGGCAGACGGACATCGCGCAGCCGGCTGCAGTTCTGAAAGCAGCGTCCCGCCAGATAGAAGAGCGAATCCGGCAGTTCCAGCGTCCGCAGCGTTTTGGACAGGCGGAACAGCGCCTCCGGGATGACGGCAACGCCCTCCGGAATAACACAGGTGGACGCGGTATAGTCCGTGCGGAAGGCCGCCATGATCCGTTCGGTCCGATTGGGGTCGCTCCGCAGGTAACATGCGCTGGCGATCACATCGCCCATCCGGAACAGATCCGAACCGCCCGGCTCCACCGTGACGCTCGCCAGACTGTCGCACTCCAGGAGGATGTCGATCCCGAAGGACTTCACCGTCGCCGGAAAGTGGATCGCCTTCAGCCGCCTGCACTTCTGGAAGGCCCCAGGCTGGATCTCTTCCAGCTTCGGAGGAAGCGTAAGCCTCTCCAGATGTTCGCATCCCTCAAAAGCCTTGCCTTCGATGACGGTCACGCCCTTCGGAATCCGCACCTCGGCCAGAGACCTGCATCCGTAAAACAGGCCGCCCGGAATCGTGGTCAGATGCCCCGGCAGAACCACTTCCAGCAGATCCTTACAGTCGCAGAAGACGGCATGGCCGATGGTCTCCACGGACTCCGGAATCTCCACCCGCACCAGGCCGGACTCCACAAAGGCCTTACTCCCCAGGTGCTTCAGGTTCGGGGGAAGCGTAATGTACTTCAGGCTGGCACAGGTGCAGAAAGCAAAGTCCCCAATCGTTTCCAGGCTCCCGGGCAGCACGATCTCCTCCATTTTTGAGAAGGTCCGAAAGTAACCGAAGGCATGATCCTGAATCTCCACGACTCCTTCGGGGATCACGACCTTTCGGACGTACGGGCTCTTCAGGAGAACGCTGGTCCCCACCGCACGGATTCCGGAGGGAAATACCGCCACTCTCTCGTTCGTCTCGAAGGAGATCAGAACCCCGTCGCTGATTCTGTAATCCGTCATGTCAGTCGGTCGTCTCCCGCTGTCAGGACAGCCTGCGACCTGAATCTCTCCTTTCCTTCTCTCATCGGGTCTGCGGCACCCGCGGCGGTCCTTCCAACCCGGGCCTCAGGCGACCATACTCCGTATGGAGCGGGAATCACTCACGCGATGGTCAGAGTCCGGTCCCTGTGGGAATACCGGTAGATGTTGTCCGTGAGCACTTCTTCCGCGCCCAGAGCCAGCAGGGAGCGATTGCCCTCCCGCAGGGTTTCCTGCATGGATCCCAGCATGCCGGCATCCACATCCTGGCCCTTCGTGATCATCACTTCATGGATGCTGGAGGGCATGATGTAGTAATCCCCTCCCGCCTTTTCCGCCACCGCCTCCAGCACTTCGGGAATCAGAATTCGGAAGGCGTCCTCGTACATCAGCACATCGACCATCAGGTATCCGCCCCGCTCCCCATCGGGAGCGGCCACCGCGGAAAAGCGGACCATATCCATGGCTGGCCCTCCGGGTTCTTCCCCGGGATCCGGTTCTTCTGCAGGAGACTTTGAGGGCTCCTCGTTTCCTCGGAAAGGAGTGCCTGCATCGACCCCCGGGCTGAGGCAGGACAGTTCTTCGACAACGCGCAGGAAATCCTCCAGAGCGCCCCGCATCTCCCCGGTCCCGCAGCGGAATCGGCCAGCCGCGTTCCGGACAGCCAGTCCCTCTTCCTGAAGAAGGGGATCCGCCAGAACCTGCTGCAGATCCGCTTCCATAGCACCCAGCATCTCATCGCACCGGTCCAGGTCCCGGTTCGTCTCCTCAATCAGTTCCTGCGAAGGACCCGCTGCCCGTTCCACCCGGAAGATATTTCCTCCGCCGGAGCCGCCGGATTCTCCACAGATCGTGCGGCAATTCCGGTACACATCCTCCAAACACCGGGAAATGGCCTGAAGGATCCGCTCCAGTCTCTGTTCCAGGGAATCCTCAGTCATCCGGACGGCAAGCACTTCCGCAATCGCCCGCTCCCGGTCATACTTCTTCCGCAGATCCCACACGCGATCCTCCAGTTCCCGCTCCAGCTTCCGCAGAAACCACATCGCGCGGTCCAGCCGCTCCCACAGCTCTTCCATCTCCCGCTCCTTCCTGCCCCATCTCCGTTTCCATCCTGTCTGTTTCATTCTAACACAGGTCCCCGTCGTCCGGCAACCCCCAGTTTCGGAAGAAAATCCATTTGCGCAAAACCGGAATCCGTACTATACTGACCGTAACGAATCCCGTCTCCGGAACCCTGCGGGGAACCGGACCGCCGGGCGGAAGGAGGAGTGTCCCATGTGCGCCCGCTACAATTTTCTGTCCGGGGAATCCCGGGAAATGCTGACCATCGTCCGGGGCATCGAGCGCCAGTACGGCCAGGAGGCCTGGACCCAGGGGGACATCCGGCCCACGGACCGGGCTCCCGTGCTGATGCAGACCTCCGCGGGCATCCGTCCCCGGCTGCTGAGCTGGGGCTTCCGCACCCCGAAGTCTCTCGTCATCAACGCCCGCTGCGAATCGGCGGAGGAGCGTCCCCTGTTCCGGGACTGCCTGCGGACAGGCCGCTGCGCGGTCCCCTCCACCGGTTTCTACGAGTGGGACGGGGACAACCGGAAGTACATCTTCCACCTGCCCGGGGAAGAGGTGCTCTACATGGCGGGACTGATCCGGGCCCAGGAGAACGGACTCAGCTTCTGCATCCTCACCGCTCCGGCCAATCCCTCCGTGGCGGACATCCATGACCGCATGCCGCTGGTGCTCCGCCGGGAACAGGTCCGCTCCTGGCTCAGCCCTCAGGTCCAGCCGGGGGAGATCCTGCGCACGGCGCCCCCTCTCCTGCGCTGTACCAGACTGGACGCCCAGATCAGCCTCTGGTAACCTCCGGTTCTCCGCGGTCCGTCGTCCAGATACAACAGGGCGGGACGCCCCGGTCTCCAGACCGGCGGTGCCCCGCCCCTTTCCTGTCTTGTGTCCTTTCTTTGGGAAAAAACCTGTCCGGCCGGTCCGGGTTCTCACCCCATATCCCGGTAGAGAATCGTGGTGATCTGGCTGCGGGTGCAGCCACCCTGGGGCGAGAAGAGCCCGTCGCCGGTGCCGTTGACCAGATTGCGGCCCGCCGCCCAGGATACCGCCTCCCGGCAGAAGGAACCCGCGGGCACATCCGGGAACGCGTCCTTTGCGGACACGGCCGGAGAGCCGTGAAGCCTCCACAGCAATGTCACAATCTCGCCCCGGGAACAGACCCGGTCCGGGGCAAACTCGCCGGGCGCCACGCCCCCGACGATCCCCTCTTCCACAGCCCACTGCACGGCGTCCCCGTAGTAACTGTCCGCGGGAACATCCCGGAAATCCGCTTCACGGGAGGAGGGAGCGGGGCTGCCGCTGGCCCTCCAGAGCATGACCACCGCCTGGGCCCGGGTGCAGGCCTCCTCCGGCCCGAAGGTGTGATCTCCTTTCCCCTGCACGATGCCCTGCTCTGTGGCCCAGGCCACCGCGTCCTCATACCAGCAGCCGGCGGGAACATCCGCAAAGGAAGAGGCCTCCGGCTGCGGTTGGGGCTCGGGCTGAGGCACCGGGTTCTGCGAAGCGCCCGGAGGATCCGCCGGGGACTCCATGGCCACAAAGGTGGCCCGAATGGTGATGGGAAGCTCTTCCGGCATGAAGAAGTGATACTGTTCCGTCTCGCTTCCATCCTCCGTCCGCAGCGGCGCAATTTCCCTGGTCGCCCCGGTGGCATTCGTGACCGTCACGGTACCACAGCGGTACCCTTCCTCCGGATAGAGCAGCACATACTGGTTCTCTCCCGGGTTGGCGTGCGTGGAGAGAATCTCCATGCGACCGTGCTCAGTCTCCCCCGGGGTAATGATCCGCCGGAAGGAGACCCGGATGTCCACCGGCCAGGACTTCGGCAGAGAGAAGCGGTACAGGTTGGTCTGAACCTGGTGGACCGCCAGCTCATAGCCGCCGGCGTCATAGACCTCCACCTGGTCCGTGACAAAGAAATCCTGAGGGGTCGTAACAAACTCCACGGTTTCCTTTTCCACGGGCAGTTGCCGGTTCGTGACCCGGACATCGCCGCCCTCCCCCGCCTCAATGTGAAACATCTCCGTGTCCTCGTCGTAGCGGACCGAGATCCCCATATAGTCCCCGCCGGACTGGTAATGCTCCGTGGCGGGCGAAGAGATGGTAATTGTGGCGCGGCCAATCGCGACGGGGGTCACCCAGCCGCTCTCATCCACCGTGGCCACCTCCGGGGCGCTGCTGGTATACGTGTAAGTGGGGTGCTCCGGCGCGGCGTTGTCCGTAAAGGTGACCTGAACTCCCGGGTCCGTACGCTTCAGCGTGACGCTGGTCGTCTTCACCCGGATCATCCTCCACTCCTTCGCGAACTCCTCCAGAGCCACGATCTCTGTTCCGGTCAGAGACATGTATCCGGCCCGGACCGGAAGCAGCAGCCCCGGCAGCAGCGCCAGGGCCAGCAGAAGGGAAAGAACCGCTTTTCTCACAAAGATACCTCCTCCGTTTCTGTTTTCAGGGCTTCTTCGCCGGAATCCGGCAGAAGGAAGCCAGACACCACGCCGGTCTCCCGCAGGGCAGCATCCCCCACTCGGGAGAGTTCCCGGCATTATGAGCAAAACCGACCGCCTTTCAGGCCTCTGTCCGAACCAGCCAGGCAAGCCCCCGGGCGCAGCGCCCTACGGGATCCGTAAAGTGCCCACCCGGATTGCGCTGGTACTCTGTGGGAATGCCAAGGCTCCGGCTGTGCTCCGCCAACGCCTCCGTTGCGGTCTGCACCGTCCGCATCTGGAGGTTCTTTGTCCGGTGTTCCCGCTCCCCCAGGGACAGAAAAAGCGCCTCCGGTCTGCCGGCCAGGGGCCGGGACAGGGCATATTCCCGGAAACCGGGAAACCAGAGGGAACCGGACATGCTGGCCACACGGGAGAAGAGCGGGGTCCGATACAGGGCATACACTGCGAAGAGTCCCGCCATGGAGTACCCCGCCAGCCCCAGCCAGGGCGGCGTGCCGGCCACCCGCTCCAGGGTACGGGGTACCAGTTTCTCCGTCAGGGTATGGAGATACGCGTCCGCGCCCCCGGTAAAGGGGGCGCCCCCCGCCGAAACCGGCGGGGCCTTCCAGGGAGACAGGTCCCGCTCCCAGATCAGGCCACTGATGGCAGCCAGGGAGAAGGGCGGGAATTCCAGTGCGTCCAGCGCCTGCATCAGTTTCTCTCCTTCCCCCGGAAAACCGTTGCAGAAGAGCAGGGGACGGTCCGGCACGTGAGTGGGAAACAGCTCCACCGTCTTTCCTTCCGCCTCCAGACGGCACACGGTCCGCTCTGTCATGACCAATCTCCTCCTCGTATCGTCTCTGCGGCGGGTCCCGGTCGCCCTGATCCGCCGCTGCCTGTCGGGCCGGATGCTCCTGTCCCCGCCGCCGGCGGATCCGGAAACACCGCTCCTATTCCGTCATGATACGCATGATCTCCCGATCCGTCTCCAGCATGCCCACCCGGGCCAGCGTGCCGACGTTTTCGATGGTCTTTTCCACGCCCTTGGTGACAATGCCATCTCCGCCGCGGAACTCCTGGCCCTGCTGGAACATTTCAAAGCCCAGGATGCCAGACTCCACCGCCATGGCGATTTTGGCCGCGCAGGAGGACTTGGCGCCGTCGCAGATGGTGCCGGAGAGAATCGCCACCGCGTTGACCACCGTGTGGGCTACCTCCCGGTAGCGCCCGCCGTGGAGCCAGGCAATGCCCGCCCCGCAGCCGCAGCCCGCGCTGATGGCTCCGCAGTAGGCAGACAGCCGCCCGATGCCCGTCTTCTGGTGGATGGTGATCAGATCCGAGATCAGAAGGGCCCGCAGCAGGGTGTCGTGATCCGCGCCCAGATGCTCCGCATAGACCGCCACCGGAACGCTGGCGGTGATGCCCTGGTTGCCGCTGCCGGAGAGGATGCACACCGGCAGTTCGCAGCCGTTCATGCGGGCGTCCGAGCCCGCCGCCGCCATGGCTTTGGCCCGGGTGCGCACATCGTCACCCCGGCTCAGCAGCACCCGCCCGATGTTCGCCCCGTAGTTCCCGGCCAGTCCGGCCCGGGCGATGGCCAGATTCAGGTTCAGCTGCCGCTCCAGCAGGGGACGCAGGTCCTCCAGGTCCGCCTCCTCCGCGAAACGGACAATGTCCGCCACGTTCAGCTCCCGGCGGTCGCTGAGCTCCTCCTCGGCTGCGTCCCCGATGGGCCGCTCAAAGACCGCCGCGCCGTTCTTCTCCACCAGCACCACATTGGTGTGGCTGTCCACGATGCGCACCCGGGCCCGCTCCTCGCCCCGGAAGGCCTCCAGCTGGATGTCAAAGATGTGGCCGCTCTCCAGATGCTTCACCCGGATATCGCAGGTCTCCGTCAGAGTCCGGACCGTCTCCCGGTCCTCCCCGGCCAAACCGTCCAGCAGTTCCAGCTGCTTCTCCGGGTGGCCGGCCACAAAGCCCGCCGCCAGAGCGGCCTGAATGCCCCGCAGGCCTCCCGTTCCGGGCACCACGACGCTCTTGACATTCTTGATGATGTTGCCGCTGAGCCCCACCCGCAGCCGGTCCGGCAGACCGGACAGCTGCTGCCCGGCCAGGGCGGCGGCGTAGGCGATGGCGATGGGCTCCGTACAGCCCATGGCGGGGATCAGCTCCTGTCTGAGGATTTCGCAGTAAATCCGGTACCGCTCCCGTGTCAGCGTCTGCTCCAATCTGATCTGCCTCCTTGCAGTGTGGGCGGGAACCCCCGAGGTGGTGTCCCATTGGATGGGTTCGGAAAACCAGCCGGTTCCGGCAGGGAAGCGGACCGGCAGGGCCGTCCGGAACGGAATCCGCTCCCGCTGCCCCCCGATCTTCCTGTCTGCCCGGCTGTCTTCGCTCCGCCTCCCCAGGGGGAGACGGGCCCCGCCAGTATACCATAAATCCGCCAGAATTGGAAGATATCGTCCGCATATCCGCCGGTTTTTCCCCGGACCGCACCTCTTTTCCCGGAAGGCATAGACTGGAGCGGAGGGATACATCATGAATCTGAATACCCTGCCGGAGGACTTCCCCGGCATCTTCCCGCCCCAGCACCAGGACGAACAGCCGGGACTGGAATACCTCATGGATCCCCGCCCCGTGGCGGAGCGGCCGGCGCGGCCGCGGAGACTGGAGGGAAAGGCGGCTCTTATCACCGGCGGAGACAGCGGCATCGGGCGGGCCGTGGCATACGCCTTCGCCCGGGAGGGCGCGGACGTGGTCATCGCCTGCTACGACGAGGAGCGGGACGCGGCGGAGACCGCCGCCCGGGTACGGGAACTGGGGCGGCGCTGTCTGGTGCTGGCCGGGGACCTGAAGGATCCAGACCAGGCCCGCCGCTGCGTAGAGGAGACCGTCCGTTTCTGCGGGAAGCTGGATATCCTGGTAAACAACCACGCCGTGCAGTTTGTCCGCCGCAGCATCCTGGACATCAGCCCCCAGCAGCTTTCCCTGGTCTTCCAGACCAACCTCTTCTCCTTCTTCTACCTGATCCAGGCCGCCCTGCCCCACCTGAAGGAGGGGGCCAGCATCATCAGCACCACCTCCGTCACCGCCTTTCAGGGCCACCGGGACCTGATTGACTACAGCGCCACCAAGGGCGCCATCGTGGCCCTGACCCGCTCCCTGGCGCTGTCCCTGGCGGAACGGAAGATCCGGGTCAACGCCGTGGCGCCGGGCCCCATCTGGACGCCTCTGATCCCCGCCTCCTTCTCGGCGGAGGAGGTGGAGACCTTCGGCTCCGTCACCTCCCAGGTCCCCATGCTGCGGGCCGGGCAGCCCTGCGAGGTAGCTCCCTGCTATGTCTTCCTGGCCAGCGACGACGCCTCCTACATGACGGGCCAGGTGCTCCATCCCAACGGAGGCACCATGGTCTGAACCGTCCCGGGCGGGAACGCGGGACAGCCTGGAATCCGCGCAGAACATAAGGGAGAACCGCCGCCGCGGCGGGGCCCTCCCTGTCTGTCTCTTCCCATCCGCCGTCGCTCAGACGACCGGCACCCTCTTCTCTCCTCCGGCTCTCAGCCGTAGGCACCCCCGTTATAGGTCCCATCCGTCACCACGGAAAAATGGAAGATGGGGGCGTCCACCCGCAGGATGCGAATGGCGTGGGGGAGGTTCGGGGGCACGAAGATCATGCTGGAACGGGTAATGGTGTGGGGCTCTCCGCCCAGTTCCACCACGATCTCTCCGCGCAGGTCGTTGGGCTCCTCCGGATCCGAGCCGAAGAACCCGATGATCTCCGCGGAGGGATGGGCGTGCTCCGCGAACACGGGATCCTTCTCCGGCACCCGGTTGTACCAGGAGGTGTTCATCTGGAAGGCTCCGGGCACCACGTTCCCGTCGATCCACAAGATTCTCCGGGCAAATTTCTCATACACGGCCCGGAACTCCGGAGACATCTCCGGCTCGTGCTTCAGTTCCGAGACAATAAGGCCGTCATAGCGGCCCTTTTCCTGTTCCGACATGGCAGTTTCCTCTTTTCTCCGGCGCTCTGCAGCGCCTGTTTCCGGTCTGCGGACCGGCTCATTCCAGCAACCCGTACCTTCGGTACCAGTCCAGAATCGTCCGGTACATGAGCCGGTTCCCGAAGTACTGCCGGTACGTCGCCGTCTTTTCCTTTCCGGCCGCCCTCAGTTTCTCCATCTGCTCCGTCTCCAGAGCGGCCTGCTTCTGTATATCCTCCAGCATCCGCTCAAATGCTTCCAGACGCTCCACGGCGGCATCTCCTCTCTTCCGGAAACCCTGTACCGGTTTTCTTTTCCGCGCCGGTTCCGGAATCCGGCGGATTTTCAAAGACCCGCCCGGGTCCATTCGCCCGGGCGGGTCTTTCGTATGCGGATCAGGGCTGTTCTTCGCCCTCCGGGGCCTTTGGCTGGACCTGGGGCGCGTCGTCCTCGTCCACCTGGAAGAGGGGCACGCTCTCCCGCCGCGGAGCGGGAGCCGGCGCGGGCGCCTCATCCTTTGCGGGCTCCTCCGGCGCGGGGGCCGGGACATCCTCCTCGGAGAGGGACAGAAGCGCCTCGCCATGGGCCGGGATCACGCCGTCCTCCGCGGGAGCATCCGGTTCTTCCTCCGGCTCCGGCAGCGCTTCGCCGTCCCCGGAAGGCTCCCCGTCTTCGGGGGACTCTTCGTCCCCTGAGGCCGGGTCCTCCTCTTCCGGGGGAACCTCTTCGTCCTCCGACGGAACCTCTTCGTCCTCCGACGGTACTTCTTCGTCATCCGGCAGGAACCCGTCGTCCTCCGGCGGAACTTCCTCGTCGTCCGGCAGCACGTCCTCGTCCTCCGGCAGGATATCCTCATCCTCCGGCAGCACGTCCTCGTCCTCCGGCAGGAACTCTTCGTCCTCGTCCTCGTTCTCGGCTTCCGCGTCTTCGACTTCCTCGGAGACCTCGGTTTCTTCCTCGGGCTCGAACTCCTCGTCCTCCTGGGCCATCTCGTTCTCCGGCGCCAGTTCTTCCACCGGCCCGATCACCTCGTCGGTCAGCATGGCCTCCGCCTCTTCTTCCCTGCGCACCCGCTCTTCCATCTCCGGCGTGGGCCAGACATCCTCCTCGGCCTCCGGCTCCGGTTCCGGCTGGGGCTCCACCAGGCGAACCATGGTGTACCACTTGCCCAGCCAGCAGCTGAGGGTGTTGTTGCCGCAGTGGAACACCGGACCCTTCGTGCTGAAGGGGCCCTCCGGGCGCTCCTCCGTCAGGAGCAGCGCGCCGCCGGTGCCCCGGTACTCCTCCAGGTGGTGGAACACCGCGCACAGATAGAGCTTCTCGTCCCCGGGCACCAGCACCATGTAGCGACCGTTGCGGATTGTGAAGGAGTTGAGGATGGCCAGCATCTCGTCCCGATTGAGCTCGCCCTCCTCGAAGACTCTGGACATGAAGGAGAGGTAGTCCGCCATGTTCGCGTTGCGCTCCCGGATGGCCAGCAGCCGCTCGCCGTCCATCATCTGCCGGGCGATCACCTCGTTGTCCCCCATGTCGATGCAGAACTCGTTGCCGTCCCGCAGGTGGATGTGGAACAGGGCATGGGCGTCGTGCTGGATGTCTTCGTGGCGCAGGCACCAGTTGGTGTACTCCGTCAGGCAGTAGAGGGGCCTGGGCTGACCCGGCACCCGGTACTCCGCCACGAGGCCGTGTTTCGTCATGGTCCACAGGCTGCGCTCCACCTGCTCCTCCATGCTGTTGGCCTCAAAGGCGTTGACGTTCGCGTCGTTGTGCCAGGGGATGTCCCAGTTCATGACGGCGCAGAAGCGCACCATGAGCTCCGCGTCCAGCACCCCCAGACGGGTGAAGGCGGGCAGCAGGATACGGGCCTTGGGCATGTTGCGCACCTTGTCCCGGAACTCCTGGAAGGTCACGCCGGTGCTGGAATCCCGCCAGGCCTCCCAGTAGGGCAGGTCCCCGGAATCCGGCAGGGGGAAGGTGCTGGAGACCGGCATGGCCGGCGGACCGGGTTCCGGCTCCGGCTCCGGCGGCGCGGGCTCCTCGACAGGCTCCGGTTCCGGCTGCACATCCGGCTCTTCCGAAACGTCTCCGCTGCTGTCCACGGGGGACGTATCCGGCGCCACTTCAGGCGTCTCCGACGACGTCCCTGCCGCGGGTTCTTCCTGCTTCTCCGGTTCCGGCTGCGGAGCAGGCTCCGCCACTGCGGCGGGAGCCGCGGGCGCGGGGGCCGGTTCCTCCTCCACCCCCACATACTGCAGCTGTCCGGCCAGAATGGCGTAAACCATCTGGAACCCGAAGTGGTCCTTCAGAGCGTCCACCTGCCTGGGATCCGGCGTGGCGGAGCGGACGCAGTCCGTAAACAGCCGGTAGAGCGCCAGCTCGCCGCCCTGGTCCATCCCGATCAGGGCCTCCTCGCCGCTGTCGCGAAGCTCCTGCTGGAACGTCTCCAGTTCCTGCCGGTGAATCTCTTCGACGGGAACGATGGACAGGAAGCCGTCCACGGTCTCCCGGATGCGGCGGTTGCGCTCCGCCAGTTCCCTGCGCCTGCGGTTGATTTCCAGAGCCTTTTCCAGGCTCTCCAGGTTGTGGCACTGGGAGGGATCCAGCCCCTCCTCTTCCAGCACGGCGTCGCACTTCTCCCGGGTCTCCTGGATGGTGACCAGCCGCCGGACCATCTCGTCCAGGTCGTCCCGGCTGATGAACTCCCCGTTCCGGAGCTTCTCCGCCACCATGTCCACCTGCTGCTGCGCCTGCCCGAACAGTTCTCGTAAGGATTCCAAACCCTGTTCATCTCCAATCTGAAGCATCCGGTCCCTCCGGTGCTCTCCCGGTTATTCTACCAGAAGAGCGGCCCGGTGGCAACTGATTTCGACTCCATCCCCCTTCCGGGGCTGCGATTCACACCCAGCTGAAGTTCTCCTTCCCTGCCGCCAGTTCGAAGTGGCACTTGACAATGCCCAGGTCGATCTTCGTATACGGGCCGGGCAGGGCTTTGGCCCGCACGGTGTTTCCCCGGAGGTAAAAGCGGAACTTCTGCTGGTTGAGGGCCGTGGGAGCCAGCATCGCGGCCTCCATGCCCACCCGGAACCAGTCCGGGATATCCCCCTGGGTGCGGTACATGTCCGTAATCAGCCGATCCTTTTCCTTGTGGGGCACTCCCTGGGTTTCCCCGTACCCCACCGCGATCACAATCCGCAGCTTCTCCCCGGGGGCGCACTCGCAGGGCACCTTCCGTCTGCTGTAGGTCACCGCCACCCAGCAGGTGTTGAGCCGCAGGCGCTGGGCCAGGAGCACCAGTTTCTCCCCGTAGTAGCCCACGGCCTCCTCCATGCCGTCCTTCGCCACGATGGCGAAGTAGCTGTTCACATTATGAAAGCTGCCGTAGCGGGCCAGCCGGCCGGAAAAGGCCTTCGGTTCGTTCAGCATCAGCTGAATGTGCAGCCCGCTCTCCCGGTTGCTCTCCTGCACCGCCTTGTACAGCAGCGCCGCCTTGGTCCCCTCGATGGGGCGGATCAGATAGGAACGCACCGAGTGGCGATCCTTCATCGCCTGCAGCAGATCCGTCATGGCAAATCCCCTTTTCCAGATGACATTCTCTGCTCTCATCATACCAGAAAGGCGAAGACCCGTCAATCTCCGCACTTCCTTAAATTCTTCTTACGATCCGCCGCCGCGATGGCCCCTTCCTCCTTCCCGGGCCCCTCCGGCCGCCGTCTCTCCTCCTCTTCCCCTTTCCCGCTGTGTGCGCGCACACGCAGATTTCGGCTGCCGATTTCACGCATTCTCCCCCGCTTTCTCTGCAAAAGCACGCCGTTTTCCGGCTTTTTCCGGTCTTCTCCAGTTGACACATGTGCATTTTCCGGTCTATAATCACAGCAACACGCAGACCATCCCCGGCCGTCTTCGAAAGGAGGAGGACCCCATGGCCACTCTGCGCGACGTCGCTCAGCTCGCCAAAGTATCCATCACCACCGCCTCCATCGTGGCCAACGGCAAGACCGGACAGCGGCGGATCTCTCAGGAAACCGCCCGGCGGGTCCTGGACGCCATGGAGCAGCTGCACTATGTCCCCAACCACAACGCCCGCCTGCTGCGGGGCAGCGCCACCGCCCGGGCACGGATCGGGGTCTGCTGGCCTCTGAACTGGCGGCCGGATCTGCTGGGGCTTCACCTCAACGGCCTGGGCCGGGCCGTCGTCGAGCGCAGACCGGACTGCGAGCTCCACCTGCACCCCTTCCTGCCCGGACGCCTGGAGGAATCCCTCGTCCCGGTCCGCAAGGGCCATTACGACGCCCTGCTGCTGGCGGCCGGCACGCGTGCGGACGGAGACCTGCTGGAGTCCCTGGACCTGCCGGTTCCCGTCCTGCTGCTGGAATCCCTCCCCAGCCGCTTCTCCACGGTGGGCGTCAGCCCGGAGCGGATGGCGGAAGAGGCCGCCCGCGTCCTCCGGGACCGCAGTCTGAACACCTGCGCGCTGGTACAGCCCCAGGAGCCCTGGCTGGGCCTCAGCCACCGGGCGGAGGCCTTCCGGGACGCCTGCTCCCGGTACGGCATCCGGGTGGAACCCCGCTGGACGCTCTCCGCCCCCTGCACGCTGGCCGGCGGCGCCCTGGCCGCGGAGCACTGGCGGGTGCTGGACGACCGGCCGCCGGTTCTCTGCTTTACCTCGGATCTCATGGCCCGGGGCGCCGTGCACGCCCTGCTTCGCCGGGGCATCTCCGTTCCCGGCGAGGCCGCCGTTCTGGTGCTGGGCGGCTATGGAGAGGAACTGCTGGCCTCTCTCCACCCCTCCCTCACCTCGGTCTCCTTCCCGGATACCCTGGACGCCATCGCGGCGCGCACGCTGGACACCCTGCTTCAAAGTTCTCCGGAGAAACCGATCCACAAGGAGCTGGACCCTCTGGTCTGCTTCCGGGACAGCCTTCCCTGATGCCTCTTCCCGCTGCGCCGTCACAAACCGGACCCGCTGCAGCCGGCCTGTCCAGGTCTTTTGTTCCGGTCCGCTGCCGCGGCTTTTCCGTTCCCCTCTGCCCGCTTTTCCTGACTGGAGACGCTTCCCATGCAGACGCAATCTCTGTCCCGCTCCACCGCCCTCTCCCTGCTCCCCGCCCTCTTCGTGGCAGGAGCTGTGCTGGGCTGGATCTACGAAACGCTGTTCTACCGCCTGGACCAGGGGCAGTTCATCCGCCGGGGCCAGGGCCTCGGCCCCTGGCTCCCCATCTACGGCTTCGGGTTCCTCCTGATTTTTCTCTGCGCCTGGAGGCTGCGCCGCCGGCCCGTCCTGGTGTTTCTCGCCAGCGGGATCTCCACGGGACTGCTGGAGCTGGTCACCGGCTGGGTTCTCTTCACCTTCTTTGACGGCCTTCGCCTCTGGGACTACAACGTGGAGATCTGGAACTGGGGGAACGTAGGGGGCTTCATCTGCGCCCGCTCCATCCTTCTCTTCTCCACCGCAGGCCTCGTGGTCGTCTTTTTTCTGATTCCCCTTCTGGTCCGCCTGCTGGACCGCTTCCCCAGGGGCTTCCGCCTCGTAAGCGGCCTTCTCTGCCTGCTCTTCGTGGCGGACATCGTCCAGGGCTACCTTCTGAAGGGGCTGTAACTCCTTCCCTCTTCCACCGGATTTCCGGGCGGCTCCCTCCATGGGCGCCGCCCGGTTTTTCTGTTCCGGTCTCCCAGGGAAAATCCTCTTTGACTTTCCCTGCCCGGCGCGGTATGATGGGCGGAGAGCTGTCCTTCCCGGCCCGGCGCGGTCCGCCCGGGAAGGTCTGAAAGAGAGGGATTTCCCATGTCCGAAGCCAGCGACTTCATGCGTATGGACGCGAAACGCAACGACGATATCCGGGACGCCGGTCTCACCACCCCGGCGGACATCGTCCGCCTGGACGACATCCCCTACGGGCCGGATCCGGCCTGCCAGTCCCTGGACCTCTACCGGCCCCGGAGCGCAGGGGGGCAGAAGCTGCCGGTCCTCTTCAGCGTACACGGCGGCGGCTGGGTCTACGGGGACAAGGAGCGCTACCAGTACTACTGCATGAGCCTGGCCCAGCGGGGCTTCGCGGTGGTCAACTTCACCTACCGGCTGGCGCCGGAGCACAAATATCCCGCCCCGCTGGAGGATACGAACCTGGTGGTCCGCTGGATTCTGGACCACGGGGAGGAGCTGGCCCTGGATACGGACCACGTCTTCGCCGTGGGAGACTCCGCCGGCGCCCACCTGCTGAGCCTCTACGCCTGCATCTGTACGAATCCGGCTTACGCCGCGGAATACGACTTCGCGCCTCCTGCCGGCTTCGCACCCACCGCTCTCGCCCTCAACTGCGGAAACTATGACATCTCCCTGGAGCCCGGCTCCCCGAAAACCCGTCCCTTCACGCAGCAGCTGCTGGCGGACTTTCTCCCGGAAGGGGGAACGAAGCGGGAGGAGTTCCTCATCCAGGTGCTCCGCCATATGACCCCCGCCTTCCCGCCCAGCTTCCTCATGACCGCCAACGGGGACTTTCTGAAGGCCCAGGTCCCCATCCTGTCCGCGCGGCTGGCGGAACTGGAGGTGCCCCACATCGCCCGCTTCTACGGCACGCCGGCGCGCCCTCTGAACCACGTCTTCCACTGTGACATGCGGCTGGAGGAGGCCCGGCTGTGCAACGACGAGGAGTGCGACTTCTTCCGCCGCTTCCTGCCTGCCGCTTCCGGGAAGGAGTGAAGATATGGCCCGGTTTCTCGCGTCCCGCAGCCCGGATCCCGCCCCCTGGGAAGCGGAGCACAGCGCCCTGGCCCGCCGGGTGGCGGGAGAGTGCGTGGTCCTGCTGGAGAACCGGGGCGTTCTGCCTCTGACCGCCCCCGGTCCCCTGGCCCTCTACGGCAACGGGGCCCGCGGCACCGTACGGGGCGGCACCGGCTCCGGCGAAGTCAACGCCCGCGCGTCCTGGAGCGTGGAGGACGGGCTGGAGGACGCCGGCTTCACCATCACCACCCGGCCCTGGCTGGACCGCCAGCAGGCCCGTGACCGCAGAGCCCGGGAGGACTGGAAACTCCTCATTGCCCGCAAGGCCGAGGAACACGGCTATGACGATTTCCTGGCCTCCTTCTATGATCCCTTCTCCATTCCGGCCCCCGTTCCCATCCTGGAGGAAGACATCGCCGGCTCCGGAACGGAGACCGCCGTCTATGTTCTCTCCCGGGTCTCCGGCGAGGGGGCGGACCGCTGGAACCGGCGGGGAGATTACCTCCTCTACGAGGAGGAAAGAGCCCAACTGGAGCAGCTGGGAAAGGCGTACCGCAATCTGGTCGTGGTGCTGAACATCGGGGGCGTCATGGATCTCTCCGAGATCACGGCCATCCCCGGCCTCTCCGCCCTCGTCCTCATGAGCCAGCTGGGCGCCTCCGGCGGACTGGCCCTGGCGGACGTGCTTACCGGAGCCGTCTGTCCCTCCGGCCGCCTGACGGACTCCTGGCCCGCCCGCTACGAGGACTGCCCCTCCGCTGCCACCTTCAGCCACAACAACGGCAACCTGGACGACGAATTCTACGAAGAGGGCCTCTATGTTGGCTATCGCTACTACGATACCTTCGGGGACACCTTCGGGGTGGAACCCCTCTATCCCTTCGGGTATGGCCTCTCCTGCACCTCCTTCTCCCTGGAACCCCAGCCGGTACGGGTGGAAGGCGACCGCATCCAGGTCCCCGTCACCGTCCGCAATACCGGCTCCCGCCCGGGAAAGGAGACCGTTCAGCTCTACGTCTCGTCCCCGGCGGGCGAACTGCCCAAACCGTACCAGGACCTGAGGGCCTTCCGCAAGACCGGTCTGCTGGCCCCGGGGGAGCGGGAAACCGTAACCCTGACCCTGCATGCGGATGACCTCTCCTCCTTCTCTCCCGCCCGGTCCGCCTGGATCCTGGAGGCCGGGGAATACCAGCTGCGGGTGGGCATCCACTCCCGCAGCACCGTTCCGGTTGCCGTTCTCACCCTGGCGCGCACAATTCCGGTGCGGACGGTCCGCCCGCTGGACCCGGATCCCGCCCCGGTTCAGGAGCGTTCCGCCCACATCTCCGCCGCGCCGCCGGCCCCGCCGGAGGTGCCCCGCCTGGCGCTGGATCCCTCCGCCATTCCGCTGCGCCGGGTGGCCCTGCCGGAGCGGCCCCCGCTTCTGCGCACGGACATCCAATCCCTTCTCACCGCGGAGGATGTGCGGGAGGGCCGCTGCTCCCTGGAGGATCTGGTGGCCCAGCTCTCCCTCCAGGAACTGGCCGCCCTCTGTGTGGGCGTGCCCTCTCCCTCCGGAGAAACTTCGCCGGTCCCCGGCGCCGCCGGATACACCCTGGGGCTGCCGGAGCGGGGAATCCCCTCCCTGGTGCTGGCGGACGGCCCCGCCGGCCTGCGCCTGCTTCCCGTCTTCCGGGTGGGACCGGACGGGGAGCGCATCGCCGGCGGCGAAGTCCTGGGGGATCTGTCCAAGCCCTTTGATCCCGCTTACCCGGAGGGCACGTATGACACGTACTGGCAGTACAGCACCTCGCTGCCCATCGGGTGGGCGCTGGCCCAGAGCTGGAACCCGGAGGCCCTGGAGGAGCTGGGCGCGCTGGTGGGCCGGGAGATGGAGACCTTTGGAGTGGATCTGTGGCTGGCTCCCGCCCTCAACCTCCACCGCAATCCCCTCTGCGGACGGTGCTTCGAGTACTTCTCGGAGGATCCCCTGGTGAGCGGCAGGATGGCCGCCGCCCTTGTGCGAGGGGTCCAGTCCCGGCCCGGCCGGGGCGCCACCCTCAAGCACTTCGCCGCCAACAGCCAGGAGGACAACCGCTTCTTCACCAACGCCCACATCGGGGAGCGGACCCTGCGGGAGCTCTACCTGAAGGGCTTTGAGATCGCCCTGCGGGAGTGCCGGCCCATGGCCCTCATGACCTCGTACAACCTTATAAATGGCACCCACACCGCCAACCGCCGGGATCTCCTCACGGATCTCGCCCGGGACGAGTGGGGCTTTCCCGGCTTCGTGATGACGGACTGGAACACCTCGCAGGAGTCGTACGGCTGGGAGAGCGCCCGCTGGCCCATCTCCTCGTCCGTGGGCTGCGTCTTCGCCGGCAACGACGTGCAGATGCCCGGCTGTGACCGGAACCGGGAGGACCTGATCCGCGCCGTGGAGTCCGGCGAAGAGACGGACGGCTTCTCCCTCTCCCTTCCGGACCTGCAGGCCTGCGCCCTGCGCCTGCTGCGCGCCGTCCTCTTCCGTTCCTGACGTCCCTTTCCCCCCGTCCTTCGGGCCGGAGACAATCCCGGGTCCTTTTCGGACCCTGAACCACAACCTTAAGGAGGATTCCATTATGAAAGTTCTGCTCATCAACGGCAGCCCCCACAAAAAGGGCTGCACCAACCGCGCCCTGGAGGAAGTGGCCGCCGCCCTGGAGAAAAACGGGGTGGAGGCTGAGATCCTCTGGCTGGGCGCGAAGGCCATCGCGAGCTGCCTGGGCTGCAACGCCTGCGGCGCTACGGGTGTCTGCGTCCAGAAGGACCTGGTCAACGATGTGGCAGCCCGCCTGGACACCATCGACGGCCTGGTAGTGGGCTCCCCGGTCTACTACGCCGGACCCAACGGCCAGCTCACCAACTTCCTGGACCGGCTCTTCTACTCCAGCGGCCACAAGCTGGCAGGCAAGCCCGGCGCCGCCGTGGTCAGCTGCCGGCGGGCGGGGTCCACCGCCTCCCTGGACCGGCTCTGCAAGTACTTTACCATCTCCGGCATGCCCGTGGTCTCCTCCAGCTACTGGACCATGGTCCACGGCATGTCCGCGGAAGAGGTGGAACAGGACCGGGAGGGCCTGCAGATGATGCGCGTCCTGGGCGCCAACATGGCCTGGATGCTGAAATGCTTCGAGGCGGGGAAGGAGAAGGGCATCCTCTTCCCCGGCATGCAGGAGCAGCGGGTCTTTACCAACTTCGTTCGCTGATCTCTGTCCGTTCGCTCCCCCGCGCCGCCCGGCGGCCGGGGGAGTTTTTCTGTCCCGCTTCTCCCGGGAAAGGGGCCCGTCCCGCCGGAGCGCTTCCCGCCGGTTCTGTGCAGGTTGCCCCATGCGGGTCCGGCGGAAACTTTGGTCACAATGGCCTTTGCGTTTCCCGGGAAGGTTCTGGTACAATGACCGGCGTTCCAACCGAACCGAACCTGCAGTGGCGCATGTACACTCCAGGACGACAGGTCGTCTTCCGAAGCCCCGCTCCGGACCAGTCTCCGCCTGTCCTGGGGCCCATGAGCCTCTCTTTTTCGCAAAATTCAACGGAAACGAGGTCCTTTTCATGCCACACACCCGAGGGCAACGCATGCTCTTCGCCTTTCTCACCGTCCTGATCACCGTTCACACCTATGTCTTCTACAGCCTCTATGTCCTCCACGGAGAGACCTTCCTGGCCGCCACCGGAGCCCCCACTGTTCTGGCCGCCATCCGCGCCATGGGCGGCGTCTCCCTGCTGGGCCGCGCCGTGCCCATCTGGACCGTGGTGCTGACCGAATTTGTCCTGGCGTACTCCCTGGAGCTCGCCCTGGGAAGCCCCCTGTCCCTGCGGCTGGTCTCCCGGACGCTGAATCCCCGCGCCGTTCCGCCGGC
>CANRFA010000014.1 GCA_947629775.1 uncultured Oscillospiraceae bacterium | reverse complement strand
TTAATCATTTTCGTAGATTTGCACAACAAATCCGGCCTTTCAGGCGATGTAGCCCTAAAAAATGCCGGGAGTTCAGGCTGATTGGGACGGGTCGGCCCGCGGACGACGCCTACACGGTGGAGACCCTTCGGGCCATCCGGGCGGTGGCGCCCCAGGTGCAGGTGATGATCGCCTCCGGCATCACCACCCCGGAGGACTGCGCCAACGTGATCCGCCTGGGCGCCGACGGCACCGGCTCCACCTCCGGCATCGTGATGGCCCCCTCCCCCGGGCTGCGGATTCTGGAGATGGCGCGGGCCATTGTCCAGGCCTGGAAAGAGCGGGAGCACGCCACCCCATGATCCTTTCCCTTCCTCGTATGAGAAGCAGGACGGTCTCCGGACTCTCCGGAGTTCCCGTCCTGCTTTTGCCGTCTCCGGCCTGATCCGGCTCCAGGCAGTATGCTCTGCAATCGGTTTCTTTCGCCCGTCTGATTTCAGCCAAAGACAGGAGGCGCCACCGGCTGGGTCTCCTCCCCTCCCGCATAGGCCCCGAGGATATGGAGAAAGCGGATCCCCTGAAACCAGTAGGAACTCAGGGGACGGTAGTCCGCGTTGTCCGTATGGGCCGCCACCAGGATGTTGCGCAGGGTGGGCGGTCCGGCGATCTCCACGATCACGGGGGTATGGCCGAAGCGGTCCGGGGAAAACCGCAGCTGCACAAAGTCTCCGGGGCGCAGAAGTTCCAGGTTGGAGGAGACCTCCACCCCGAAGGGGCCCGGCGTGGGCTCGCCCCGGGTGAGAAAGTTAAAAAAGTATGGCACCCCGCTCCAGGCGGGGGCCTTGTCGCTGCCGCTCAGGTAGTACCACCCGAAATCCGGCGTGAAGTTCATGATGCCGGTGCCGGCGTAGAGGCACTGGGAGGCGAAGTTCGTACAGTCTCCGCCCAGAGATTCAAAGTCGTAGAAATCCGGGTTGCGGCCATAAGCCCAGCGGTGGGCATAGGCCACCGCCGCGGCCCGGTCATAGGGGATGATGTCCGGCAAGGCGCTCGCTCCTTTCCGTCCTCAGCCTATGCCCTTCGCCTTCCTTTCGTGTCCGCGTCAGCAGAACCTCCCCGGGAAGGATAAGGGCGGAGCCGAGGCTCCGCCCTTTGAAGCTGCTTAAAAAGATTACTTTGCCACGCTCTGACTGAAGCGCATGAAGAGGGTGGCGATCTGCGCCCGGTCCGCGGTTCCCTTGGGACTCAGGGTGGTGGCGGTGGTGCCCTCGATGAGGCCCACGCCGTTGGCCCACTGCATGGCGGCCGTCGCCCAGTCGCCGATGGATCCGGCGTCCGTGAAGGCGCTCAGGTCCGCTTTGGCGGTGACATCATAGCCCTTGTACTCCGCGTACCGGCAGAGGATGGTAGCCATCTGCTCCCGGGTAATGAGGTCGTCCGGGGAGAAGGTGGTCTCCGTGGTGCCCTTTACGATGCCATTGGCGCTGGCCCAGCCCACAGCATCCGAATACCACTGACCGCTGGGCACGTCCGTAAAGGCATGGACGCCCGCGCTGGAGCCGTCGCCCTCCAGACGGAAGAGCATGGTGGCAACCATGGCCCGGCTGGCGCCGGTGGAGGGCTCAAAGCCCTTGTCGGTGCCCTGCATGACCTTGTTCTGCACGGCCCACTCCACGGCCTTCGCATACCAGGCCTCCGGATCCACATCCGGGAAGGTGACAGCCGTCCCGCTGCCGTTGCTGACCAGCGTGGTCCGAGGATCGTTGCCGGTGTAGTGGTAGATGGGGAAGTTGTTCTGCTCGTCATAGCTGACGACGCCGTACTGGAAGAGGGTGCCGTCGTAGCCCAGAGAGTTGGTGACATCCGGCTCCATCAGCATGGCGATCACGTTGCCCGCCACCTGATCCATGGGGATCACGTAAGCTCCGTTGGCGAAGGTCACCTCGGCGGGATCCCGCAGGTCCGCCACGATGTTCTTCTCATTCTCGGCGTTGTAGCCGGTGAGGCCGTCAAACTTTCCTACGCAGTAGATCTGCTGCAGGGTGGCGTGGGAGCCGGCGTCCAGCTTGTAGTAGTCCGCGCCCTGGTTGTCCAGGATGTAGAGGATCTTCTCGATCTCCGGCAGGTCCGCGGGAATCACATAGGCGGTGGGACGCACACGGCCCCGGGCGATGGTGTCCTCCAGGTTCTCGGTCTGGTCCTCAGCGGATTTGATCAGCTCGTTGGTCTTGAGGTTGATCTGATAGCGGTCGTCCTTATAGGGGCTGCGGGTTTCCCCGGACTTGGTCTGGTAGATCGCCAGAATGTCGTCCGCGTCGTAGGTCCGACCCTTGTCGACGACCTCCTGGCGGGCCTCCGCCACGGTGGTCTTGATCTTTTCGATGTTGTCCGGATTGGCGGCGTAGCTCAGGTAACTCTTCACCGCGGTCTCCTGGGAGTAGACCCGGCGGGCGAAGTTGGTCTTGCCGGCGCCGATCCCCCGGGTTTCGATCAGGAAGGACAGGCAGTTGAAGAGACCGAAATAGGCCCGTCCGATGGGATTAGTCGTTGTGGTGCCATAGTGATAGACCCGCAGACCCGCATCCTTCAGGGCCTGGTGGGTGGTGCCCGCCATATCCAGCGCGATGGCGGTGACCTCCGGATCGTCGTTGAGGCTGGTGGCCGGAGTGGTCTGAATGTCGTCCGCGTTGCGCATGATATCCTCGTCGGTCACGCCGTAGAACGTGAACTCGTGGGTATCCATAACAACTTCACTCATGAACAGCTGGAAAGCGCTGTGCAGCTGGGCCAGTTCGCCCGCCTTCAGGGACATGTGGTCCCGGTTCATATCGAAGCCGCCGTAGGTGGTGCGGCTGAAGAGGTAGGAGCCATCCGGATTGATCCGGGGCACCAGCACCACGTTCAGGTGGTCCAGCAGGGCGTTGGTCTCGGGATCGTTCAGGAACTGGTCGATCATGAACAGCGAATTCTCGCCGGAGGCGGGCTCGTTGGGGTGGATCTGGGACTGATACCAGACGTTTACCTTCTGATTGTCCTCGCAGTCCTTCAAGAAGTCCTTCGCGGCGTCCTCCAGGGAGGTCTCCGAGATGTCCGCCTTGGAGAAGATGATCAGGGGCAGATCAAAGCCGTAGTTGGGGGTCTTGCCGGCGGAGAACACGTGCATGATGTTGTTCGGGTCCTCGTCGGCGTCCTTGGCCGCGATGTAGTTCATCATCTCCTCCTGGGAGGTGACCTCGTGGGCTGCCTTGTCCGGCTGGAAGGCGGGCAGGCCGGCCTTCTCATAGCGGCTGGAGATCTCCTCGGAGACGGAGAAGTGCTCCTTCTGGACCTCCTCGGGGTAGATCGTCAGGGTGGCGTCCCGGGAATCCATCTTGTAGGTGTCCGGAGCCTTCTCCGGGCGCACGGTGGGCTGATAGCCGTCCGAGAATTCCTCGTCCTCCCGGAAGCCCAGGGGGGCCACCGCGCTGGCGAAAATGGTCTTCTCGTCCTTCTTCAGGTCGTCCTCCGTGACGTTGAAGAGCTGCCGGATGCTGTAGTAGCCCTCTCCATCCACCAGGTAGTTGTAGATGCCGGCTTCCGTAACCACGGGCTTTCCGTCCGCGTTGGTCTCCACCGGGTTCTCGCTGTCGTAGCCCTTGAAGAACGTGATGGTGACCGCGTTCTCGGGTACCCCCTCCGGCAGGGTGTATGAGAGCTCCGTGCCCTTCCCCGCCGCCGAAGCGCCGGTGACCAGCAGGCTGGCCAGCATGGCGAAGCTCAGGAGCAGGCTCAGCAGTTTCCTGGACGTGGACTGTACAGTTTTCATGACCGTACCTCCCTCATTCTGAATTTGCCACCGGTCGCAGCGGCCGGTCCCCTCCCCGCACCGCGGGCCATCCGCCGCCTCCGCATGACACATTCAGTATAAGGAACCTGGAGGTATCTGTCAAGACAGAATTTCTGTTAAATTCTATTATTTTATCCATGCATTTAGTTTATTTCCGTCTTTCTTCTGTTCTGTCATATCCAGGCATCTCCGATACCCTTTTTCGAATTCCTCCGTTCGATACGTTCCATCCGTGACTTTCCCCTGTGGACAGGGAACCTGAGAACACGGAGGCCTTTGGGTACGGTTCCGACCGCAGGCGCGTCCGGGTCAGGATCGTGAGGTCCTTCCCGGGATCTTTCCGCGGCTGCTCCCGCTTCTCCCCGCCTGGGCGGGCTCGGACGGGCCCGGACGGAGGAATCGCTCCGCGGCAGCCTCATGCCGGATATGGCTCTCGGCACGCCCCCGATTTCCGCGCTCTCTCCGCCTCCGATGTCCCCGTTCCGGCCGTTCGCGGCAGAAAATCACACAGGGGAGCGCCCGAGGGCGCTCCCCTGTAAAAAAGACGGAATTCCGTCCGGATCGCGGAGGGATCAGGCCTTGCCGGCGCAGCCCAGGACGTCGATCAGCTTGTGCTTGACCAGTTCCTTGATGTTGGCGCGGGCGGGCTTCAGGTACTGACGGGGATCGAAGTGATCCGGGTGCTGGTTGAAGTACTCGCGGATCGTGCCGGTCATGGCCAGACGCAGGTCGGAGTCGATGTTGATCTTGCAGACGGACAGAGCGGCGGCCTTGCGCAGCTGCTCCTCGGGGATACCCACGGCGTCGGGCATCTTGCCGCCGTTGTCGTTGATCATCTTGACGAAGTTCTGGGGCACGCTGGAGGAGCCGTGGAGCACGATGGGGAAGCCGGGCAGACGCTTGGAGACCTCTTCCAGGATGTCGAAGCGCAGCGGGGGCGGAACCAGGATGCCCTTCTCATTGCGGGTGCACTGAGCGGCGGTGAACTTGTAGGCGCCGTGGCTGGTGCCGATGGCGATGGCCAGGGAGTCGCAGCCGGTCTTCTCGACGAACTCCTGAACCTCTTCGGGACGGGTGTAGGAGGAGTCCTCGGCGGAAACCTTGACCTCGTCCTCCACGCCGGCCAGGGAGCCCAGCTCAGCCTCGACCACAACACCGTGATCGTGGGCGTACTCCACGACCTTGCGGGTGATTTCGATGTTCTCCGCGAAGGGCTTGGAGGAGGCGTCGATCATGACGGAGGTGAAGCCGCCGTCCACGCAGGACTTGCAGGTCTCGAAGCTGTCGCCGTGATCCAGATGCAGGCAGATGGGCAGGCCGGTCTCGATGATGGCGGCCTCCACGAGCTTGATCAGGTAGGTGTGGTTGGCATAGGCCCGCGCACCCTTGGAGACCTGGAGGATCAGCGGGGCGTTGACTTCCTTGGCAGCCTCGGTGATGCCCTGGACAATCTCCATGTTGTTGACGTTGAAAGCGCCGATGGCGTAACCGCCGTCGTAGGCCTTCCTGAACATTTCGGTGGTAGTGACCAATGGCATGGTACCATCTCCTTCAAAAATTTTACGCCCCTATTTTACCATCCGGAATTGAACCTGACAAGCCTTTGTGATATTATTTACCGCGGAAAGGCCAAAATCAATTATTTCACCAAAAGCAAGGCCACAAGGAGGAACCTGTAATGGAAAATTTGACCGGAGCCTGCATCATCGGCCAGTCCGGAGGCCCCACCGCCGTCATCAACGCCAGCGCCGCCGGCGTCATCCAGACCGCGCTCAAGGCTGACTGCATCACCCGCGTACTCGGCGCAGCCCACGGAATCAAGGGTGTGCTCGAGGACAAACTGTATGACATGTCCCAGGAGGACCCCGCCGAGCTGGAACTGCTCAAGCACACTCCCTCCTCCGCTCTGGGCTCCTGCCGCTACAAGCTGGCGGATCCCGACGTGGACGACACCGACTACAAGCGCATCCTCGAGATCTTCCAGAAGTACAACGTCCGCTACTTCTTCTATAATGGCGGCAACGACTCCATGGACACCTGCAACAAGATCTCCAAGTACATGCAGAAGGTCGGCTACGCCTGCAACATCATGGGCGTGCCCAAGACCATCGACAACGATCTGAACGGCACCGATCACTGCCCCGGCTTCGCCTCCGCGGCCAAGTATATCGCCACCTCCGTCGCCGAAGTATGGCAGGACGCCCATGTCTACGACACCGGCATGGTCACCATCATCGAGATCATGGGCCGTCACGCCGGCTGGCTGGCCGGTTCCGCCGCCCTGGCCGCCGTCTCCGGCTGCGCCCCCGACCTGGTCTATCTGCCCGAGACCGACTTCGACATGAATGAGTTCCTGGAGAGCGTGAAGGCCATCTACAATAAGACCGGCAAGTGCCTGGCGGCTGTCTCCGAGGGCATCCACTACGCCGACGGCACCTTCGTCTCCGAGGCCAAGACCTCCGCCACCGACGGCTTCGGCCACGCGCAGCTTGGCGGTCTTGCCGCCATGCTGGCCGATCAGGTCAAGCAGGCCACCGGCGCCAAGGTCCGCGGCATCGAGCTGTCCCTGCTCCAGCGCTGCGCCGCTCACTGCGCCTCCGCCACCGACATCGAGGAGGCCTGGAAGGCCGGCGCCGCCGCCGTGGAAGCCGCCGTCTCCGGCGTGACCGATAAGATGGTGGCCTTCAAGTGCAGCCGCGAGGGTGGCTACACCTGCGAGACCGTCCTGGAACCCCTGGACATCGTGGCCAACTTCGAGAAGAAGGTCCCCCGCGAGTGGATCAATGCCGCCGGCAACGGCGTGGAGCAGCCCTTCATCGACTATGTCCTGCCTCTGATTCAGGGCGCCGCCAACGCTCCCACCGAGCAGTCCATGCCCCGCTTCGCCCACCTGAAGAAGGTTCTCACCACCGAAATGTAATTCCGGTTTCCCGCCGGCTGGAGCCCCGCTGAGGGCTCCGGCCGGTTTTTCTGTCTCCGCGCCGCCAGGACTTCCCTGCGTCTCCGGCGGAACGTTCCTCCTCCGCGCCGTCTCCCTGCGCCGCGTCACAGTCGCCTTTCCTCCGCCGCTCCCGCACATGCGCTCCCCTTCCGCCTGCGCCGGGCCGATAAAAAGGCGCGCCCGAAACCGGACGCGCCTGAGGAATCGATGGGAAAGAGATCTGCCCTGCAGGAGGCCCGGGCCTCAGGGCTCCTGTTCTCTGGACTTCGGATGGGCCTGGGGACCGATGGGTCCTACGTAGTGTTCCGTGTCTTCCGGCAGACCGTGGCGCCGCAGCCCCCGGTGAACCAGCCGGCGCACCACACTGTAAAACATGGCGAACACGGGCACGCCCAGCACCATGCCGGCAAACCCGAACAGGCCGCCGAAGAGCAGAATGGAGAACAGCACCCAGAAGGAGGCCAGACCTGTGGAGTCTCCCAGGATCTTGGGCCCCAGAATGTTGCCGTCAAACTGCTGCAGAATGAAGATAAAGACCACAAACTGCAGGCACTGAATGGGATTGACCAGCAGGATCAGGACGGCGCAGGGTACGGCGCCGATGAAGGGGCCGAAGAAGGGGATCACATTGGTCACGCCGATGACCGTGGCCACCAGGGCCGGATAGGGGAACTTCAGCAGATTGCAGCAGATCAGAGTGATGATGCCGATGATCAGGGAATCCACCAGCTTCCCGTTGATAAAGCCGCTGAGGATATGGTACGCGCTGCGGGTCTCCGCCACCAGCAGATCCGCCACCCGGGTGGGAAAGATACTGTAGACGATCTTCTTGCTCTGGGCGGCGAAGGTGTCCTTGCGGGCCAGCAGATAGATGGAGACGATGATGGCGATCAGAATATCCTTCGCCAGCAGCAGAACGTAAACCACCGCCGCCGAAACATTGGAAACCACGCCGGTCAGGTTGGGCAGAATCGTGGTACGGACCCAGTTGATGGAGTCCGTGATGGACTGCAGGTTGGGCAGGATGTCCGCGTTCAGCCAGTTCTGAAAGCTGGCGGCCGCCGAGTTGTAGGCGGACATGACCATGCCCTGGATCTCCGGATTGTCCTTGAGAAAATCCTGCAGGTTGGCGGACACCTGGCGGATGTAGCCCGGAAAGGCGTTGACCAGACCCACAATGCTGAAGTAGAGCTGCGGAATCACCATGGCCAGCAGCAGGTAGATGATGAAGATGGCCAGCAGCAGACTGCATACAATGGCGATCAGCCGCAACAGTCCGTCCCGGCGGACAGGCTTCGCCCCGCTGCCGCCCACCGTCTCCACCAGAAATTCGTAGATGTGGTTCTGGATGGGGAGAAGCAGAAAGGCGATTACCATGCCGATGAAGATGGGACGGAGGATATAGGCCAGCGTCCCGAGAAAGGCGGCGATCTTCGAAGACCAGGAGAGCAGGAAGTAGAGGAAGATGGCCGCCGCAATCACGCAGAAGGCAGAAATGCCCGCCGCGATATAGGGTTCGAAATGGTGTTTCTTCACCTCACGCGCCCCCTTCGGCTTACACCGTCAGTTCCGTATCCTTCTCCCCCAGGACGGCGGCGTACTTCTCCAGCACCGGCGCGACGCAGCCGGACAGGAACTCCTCTACCTGCTGGGGGCAGCGGCCGATGTAGCGGGCCGGCTCCAGGTGGGCGGTGAGTTCCTCCTTCGTCATGCCGAAGGCCGGATCCTCCGCGATGAGGTCGATCAGGTTGTTGGGCAGGCCCAGGTCCTTCACATTGTGCCCCGCCTCCTGGGACAGCACCCGGATGCGCTCGTGGAGCTCCTGCCGGTTTCCGCCCCGCTTGACGGCGTCCATCAGGATGTTCTCGCTGGCCATGAAGGGCAGTTCCTCCATGATGTGCCGCTCGATAACCCGGGGATGCACCACGAGGCCGGAGGCCACATTGATGTAGATGTTGAGGATGGCGTCCACCGCCAGGAAGGCCTCGGGAATGGCGATGCGGCGGTTGGCGGAATCGTCCAGGGTGCGCTCAAACCACTGGGTGGCGGCGGTGATGGCGGGGTTCTGCACATCGACGAGGACGTAGCGGGCCAGGGAGCAGATCCGCTCGCAGCGCATGGGATTGCGCTTGTAGGGCATGGCGGAGGACCCGATCTGATTCTTCCCGAAGGGCTCCTCCACTTCCTTCAGGTGGCACAGCAGCCGCAGATCCGTGGCGAACTTGCTGGCCGACTGGGCGATGCCCGCCAGGGTGGAGAGGACGTTATAGTCCATCTTCCGGGAGTAGGTCTGGCCGCTGACGGGAACCACGGCCGGCAGTCCCATCTCCTTCGCGATCTTCTCCTCCAGGGCCTTCACCTTCTCGTGGTCGCCCTCGAAGAGCTCCAGGAAGGAGGCCTGGGTGCCGGTGGTTCCCTTGGAACCCAGCAGCTTCAGGGTGGAGAGGCGGTACTCCACTTCCTCCAGGTCCGTCAGCAGATCGTTCATCCACAGGGTGGCCCGCTTGCCCACGGTCACCAGCTGGGCCGCCTGGAAGTGGGTGAAGCCCAGCGTGGGCAGGGCCTTGTACTCGTCCGCGAACTTCGCCAGACGGGACAGCAGCCGGGCCAGCTTGTCCCGCACCAGCTCCAGGCCTTCCCGCATCTGAATGACGTCCGTGTTGTCGCCCACATAGCAGCTGGTGGCGCCCAGGTGGATGATGGGCATGGCCTTGGGGCACAGCTCGCCGTAGGTGTGCACGTGCGCCATCACGTCGTGGCGCAGCTTTGCCTCCCAGCGGGCGGCTTTCTCGTAGTCAATGTCCGTGATGTGAGCCTCCAGCTCGTCCACCTGCTCCTGGGTCACGGGAAGTCCCAGTTCCATCTCCGCTCTGGCCAGCGCGACCCACAGACGGCGCCAGGTGGAGAACTTCTTGTCCGCGGAAAAAATGTAGAGCATCTCCGGGCTGGCATAGCGGGAGGACAGAGGGCTTTCGTAGGAATTGGTAGCCAAGAACATCACAACCTTTTTGCAAGTTGGCTTTATTATAGACGATACCCGCCGGATTCGCTACAGGATCCCGGAAATTTTCACGGAAATTTTAGCCTTCTTCAGGTTCTGTAAGGGGAAGGGAGGGACCAGTCCCAGGCCGGACCCCGGCCCCACTCCCGGTAAAACCGGTTATGCCGGCCGTCTCCCAGGAAGAAGAGATACTCCCGGGGCAGGGTGCGCCCCACATCGCGTTCTCCCGCCCGCTCTCGGGCCCAGCGGCTCAGCACGTCCTCCACAAGAGACCGGATCTCCGGCGTCACCTCCGCCTCCGGGTTATAGCCGGCGAACTGGTCCTTCTGGGCCACGATGGCCTCCAGGGAGCGGGGATAGCCGCCGCTGTCATACCGGTTAAGAATGCACCACACCACGGCGGACTCCTCTGTCTCGCTGCCGGTCACCAGGGCCTCCCCCATCACCGTCCGGGCCACCGCCATCACATCTGTCTCCGGGAAGGGGTGAGCGTGCCGGCTCTCCTCTTCCCCCACTACGTTTCCGCTCCCGCCTGTGGCGTATACCACGACCCAGAGGATGGCTACCACCAGAGCCAGGGCCGCCGCCAGAACCTTCCGCCGGGCGAAACGAACTGGCTGCTCTCCTTTCTCCATGCGTTCCATCCCCTTTTCTCTCCGGATTATAGTCCCGTCCCCGGGAACTCTTCCAGTACGGAGAGGAAATCGTAAGGATTTCTTCCGGAAATCTTAAGATTCAGCTCGAACAGGGAGAAGGAAGGAACCAGTCCCGCTCCCGCCCGGTGTGGCACCCGACGGTGAAGTGGTTGTGGCGTCCGTCTCCCCGAAAGAAGCGGTACTCCCGGGACATGGTGCGGCCCACCTGTGTCTCTCCCGCCTGCTCCCGGGCCCAGCAGTTCAGCACGTCCTCCACAAGAGACCGGATCTCCGGCGTCACCTCCGTCTCCGGGTCATAGCCGGCGAACTGGTCTTTCTGGGCCACGATGGCCTCCAGGGAGCGGGGATAGCTGCCGCTGTCATACCGGTTGAGAATGCACCACACCACGGCGGACTCCTCCCTCGCTGCCGGTCATCAGGGCCTCCCCCACCGCCGTCCGGGCTGCCGCCATCACATCCGCCTCCGGAAAGGGGTGCTCCGACGTCGGTGTCTGCGCCACCGATTGCTGTCCGGTTTTCTGTACTTTCCGCAGATTCAGATGACTTTTTTTCAGCTGCTTCCGGTTTTTTCAAAGGCGGCGCGCCCGCGATGGGACGCGCCGCCGGAATCTGCAGAACAGAATATGCTTACACCGCTTCGCCCTTCAGGAACTTCTCCAGGCGGTCCATGCCCTCCTTGATATTCTCCATGGAGGCCGCGTAGGACCAGCGCACGAAGTTGGGGGCTTCGAAGCTGAAGCCGGGAACCACGGCCACCTTGCCGTACTTCAGGAAGAGCTGACCGAAGACGTTATCGTCCGTGATCACGGTGCCGAACAGCTCCTTGCCGATGAGCTTCTCGATGTTCATCATCACATAGAAGGCGCCCTCGGGCTTGATGCAGCTGACGCCCTCGATCTGGTTCATGCGCTCCACCATGTAGTTGCGGCGCTCCTCGAATGCGTCGTGCATGGCTTCCACGGTATCCTGGGGCGCGCGCAGGGCCAGAGCGGCCGCCTTCTGGGAGATGGCGCAGGGGGAGCCGGTGGAGTGGCTGATGTAGTTGGCGATGGCCTTGGAGATCGTGGGATCCGCGGAGGCCACATAGCCGATCCGCCAGCCGGTCATGGCGTAGGACTTGGAGACGCCGTTCACCAGCAGGGTGCGCTTTTTGATCTCCTCGCCCAGAGAGGCCAGGCTCACGAACTCCTTGTTGTCATAGACCAGGCTGTAGTAGATCTCGTCGGAGATGACGTAGATGTCCTTCTCCACGATGACCTTCGCGATGGCTTCCAGCGCCTCCCGGTCGTACATCATGCCGGTGGGGTTGGAGGGATTGTTGAAGATCATACACTTGGTCTTCGGGGTGATGGCGGCCTCCAGCTGCTCGGGAGTGATCTTGAAGCCGGCCTCTTCCTTCGCGTGGATCAGGACGGGCACGCCGCCGGCCATGCGCACCAGCTCCACGTAGCTGACCCAGCAGGGGGCGGGGATGATGACCTCGTCGCCCGGGTTGACCAGCACCATGAGGGAGGTGCAGACGCAGGGCTTGGCGCCGTTGGACACGGCGATCTGGTTGACGGCGTACTCCAGGCCGCAGTCTTCCTTCAGCCGCCCGGCGATGGCCTTCCGCAGCTCGATGGTACCCACCGCGGCGGTGTACTTGGTATCGTTGTTGTGGATGGCCTGGATACCGGCCTCCTTGATGTGATCCGGAGTGGGAAAATCGGGCTCGCCGGCGCCGAAACCGATGACGTCGATTCCGTCCGCCTTCATCTGCTTGAACATGGTGTCAATGGCCATGGTGGCGGAGGGTTCCACCCCCAAAGCGATCCTGGACAGCTCTTTCATGTTACGGAAAATCCTCCTTCAGTTCATGTGGAGGCCGGTTTCGGGGGCCTCGGAGGGAAACAGCGCCGAAACCCGGCCATTTTCGCTTTTATTATACAGGGGATTCCCGCCATTTGCAAGCCATATTTTCCCTCCCGGTCCGCTCTGCTGTGGAGAGACGCTTACAGCCGCTCCCGGATGAGCTCGCCCATGCGGACAGTGCCCACGGTCTCCTCGCCGGGCTTGGCGATGTCCGCGGTGCGCCAGCCTTCCGCCAGCACCTGGTCCACGGCCTTTTCGATGGCGGCTGCCTCCTCCGGCAGATGGAAGGAGTAGCGGAACATCATGGCCACGGAGAGAATGGTGGCGATGGGGTTGGCCTTATCCTGACCGGCGATATCCGGCGCGGAGCCGTGAATGGGCTCGTAGAGGCCGGGCGCGTGGTCACCGATGGAGGCGGAGGGCAGAAGGCCGATGGAGCCGGTGATCATGGAGGCCTCGTCGGAGAGGATGTCCCCGAACATGTTCTCGGTGACCACCACGTCGAACTGACCGGGATCCTTCACCAGCTGCATGGCGGCGTTGTCCACCAGCACGTCCTCATAGGCCACGTCGGAATACTCCTCCGCCAGGCGGTGCATGGTCTTCCGCCACAGCCGGGAGGTCTCCAGCACGTTGGCCTTGTCCACGCTGGCCACCTTCTTATTGCGCAGGCGGGCCAGTTCGAAGGCCCGGCGGCCGATACGCTCGATCTCCATCTCGGAGTAAGCCATGCGGTCCGCGGCCTCCTCGCCCCGGTCCTCCGTCATGTACTTCTCCCGACGGCCGAAGTAGATGCCGCCGGTCAGTTCCCGGACGATCATCAGGTCGATTCCCCGCTCCGCGGTCTCCTTCTTCAGGGGGCAGGCGTCCGCCAGCGCGGGACGCAGGGAGGCGGGACGCAGGTTGGCGTAGAGCTCCAGGTCCTTGCGGATGGAGAGCAGGGCATTCTCCGGCCGCTTCGCGGCCTCGGTGGCATGGCCCCACTTGGGACCGCCCACGGCGCCCAGCAGAACAGCGTCGCAGGCCCTGCACTTCTCGGCGGTTCCCTCCGGATAGGAGGTTCCCACGGCGTCGATGGCGCAG
The DNA here is from genome assembly GCA_947629775.1 of uncultured Oscillospiraceae bacterium. Lineage (GTDB taxonomy): Bacteria > Bacillota > Clostridia > Oscillospirales > Oscillospiraceae > Lawsonibacter. The sequence goes on along the minus strand of CANRFA010000014.1, from coordinate 23,461 downwards.
CCGCCCATGAGCACGTCCACAAACGTGAACTGGTGGCCGTACTTCTCTCCGACGGCCTCCATGACCTTTACCGCTTCGCCCACCACTTCCGGGCCGATACCGTCGCCGCGGATGAGCGCGATTTTACAGTTCATAGCGTAATTTTCCTTTCCTTGTTCGTTCCTTCACCCCGGAACCGCCGGCGGAGCCGTCCTCCGCCGGCTGCCTCGGGAATGCTTATTTCGCCACGCCCCGGGCCTTGAGGGAGTTGAGCAGACCGCCGCTGCGGATGATGTTGTCGATAAAGGAGGGGAAGGGAGCGGCCTGGAAGGTCTTCCCCTGGGTCTCGTCGGTGATGACGCCGGTGGCGAAGTCCACGCTGACCGTATCGCCCGCCTGGATGGCCTCGGCGGCCTCGGCGCACTCCATGATGGGCAGGCCGATGTTGATGGCGTTGCGGTAGAAGATGCGGGCGAAGGAGGGGGCGATCACGCACTTCACGCCGCAGGACTTAATGGCCAGAGGCGCGTGCTCCCGGCTGGAGCCGCAGCCGAAGTTGGGACCCGCCACGATGATGTCCCCGGGCTCCACGGTGGAGGCGAAGGAGGCGTCGATGTCCTCCATGCAGTGGGAGGCCAGGGCGGCGGGAGAGGGATCGTTCAGATGGCGGGCGGGAATGATGACGTCGGTATCCACATTGGCGCCGTATTTGTAAACCTTCATGGTAACAGTCCTTTCCTGTAAGTCAGGCTCAGATGGCCCGGGGGTCCGCTACGCAGCCGGCGACCGCGGAGGCGGCGGCCACGGCGGGAGAGGCCAGAATGATTTCGGAGGTGATGTGGCCCATGCGGCCCACAAAGTTGCGGTTGGTGGTGGAGACCGTGCGCTCTCCTTCCGCCATGACGCCCATATGGCCGCCCAGGCAGGGGCCGCAGGTGGGCGTGGAGACGGCGCAGCCGGCCTCGATGAAGGTCTGGATGAGGCCCTCCTTCATGGCCTGCAGGACGATGTCCTGGGTGGCGGGCAGCACCACGCAGCGGACGTTGGAGGCCACCTGTCTGCCCTTGAGGATGCCGGCGGCGATGCGCAGGTCCGAAATGCGGCCGTTCGTGCAGGAACCGATGATGACCTGGTTGATGGGGAGACCGGCCACCTCGCTGACCACCTTCGTGTTCTCCGGCAGGTGAGGCATGGCCACGGTGGGCTCCAGGGTATCCAGGTCAATGACCACTTCCTTCTCGTAGACGGCGTCCGGATCCGCCTCGAAGGCCTCCCAGGGACGGGTGACGCGGCCCTCCAGATAGGCCTTTGTCTGCTCATCCACCGGGAAGATGCCGTTCTTGCCGCCGGCCTCGATGGCCATGTTGGAGATGGTGAAGCGGTCGTCCATGGTCAGGGAAGCCACGCCTTCGCCGGCGAACTCCAGGGACTCGTAGAGGGCGCCGTCCACGCCGATGGTGCCGATCAGGTGAAGAATCACGTCCTTGCCGGAGACATGGGGCTGCAGCTTTCCCTTCAGAACCACCTTTACGGCGGCGGGAACCTTGAACCACAGCAGACCGGTGGCCATGGCGGCGGCCATGTCCGTGGAACCCACGCCGGTGGAGAAGGCGCCCAGCGCGCCATAGGTGCAGGTGTGGGAATCCGCGCCCACGATCACCTCGCCGGGGGCGGCGAGACCCTTCTCGGGAATCAGGGCGTGCTCCACGCCCATGTGGCCCACGTCGAAGAAGTTGGTGATGGAGTGCTTCTTCGCGAACTCCCGGGCCGTCTTGCACAGCTGGGCGGACTTGATGTCCTTGCAGGGGGTGTAGTGGTCCAGCACGATGGCGATGTGATCCTTATCAAAGACCTGGGTGAACCCCGCCTTCTCGAACTCCGTAATCGCGACCGGGGTGGTGATGTCGTTGCCCATCACCAGATTCAGCCTGGCCTCGATCAGCTGGCCCACCTGGACGCTCTCCAGACCGGCGGCCTTCGCCAGGATCTTCTGTGTCATGGTCATTCCCATAGGGTATACTCCTCCTTGCTTTTCTCGGGGATGATTGCCTACTTTAGCATATAAGGCCCGAAAATACAATCCGTCCGCCTGTTTTCTTTCGGCCCGGCGGGCGGGAAACCGGCGCCTCTCTTCCCGGTTCGGCCGGATTCATCCAGTTTCAGGACAGTTTTCCGGATTCCTCCTGCTTTCTTCAGGGAACCGGGCGGAGCGGGAATCCCGCTCCGCGTCCAGGCTTCCGCTCAGGGCAGATTGGCCTCGAAGAACCTCTGCGCGTTGCCGAAGAAGATAGCGTCCGTCTCCGCCTCGCTGAGGCCCCTCTTCACCAGCCAGTCCCTGGCCCGCACCACCTTTTCGGGGCTGTCCAGATCCTTCGGAAGGTCCGTGCCGTCAAAATCGGACCCGAGGGCCAGACAGCGCCCCGCGCCCAGGTCCAGGAAGCGGGCGATGTGGAGATAGAGGGGCTCCAGGGAGTCCACCTGTCCTCCGTCCTTCAGAAAATTCACGCTGTAGTTGAGCCCGATCAGGCTGTCCCGCTCCACCAGAGCCCGGATCATGTCGTCCGTCAGGTTCCGCCTGTGGGAGCAGACCGAGCGGGCGTTGGAGTGGGTGGCCACCAGGGGGCGGTGGGCGCAGGCGATCACATCCCAGAAGCTGCGGTCGTTCAGGTGGGACACATCCGCCAGAATGCCCGCTTCTTCCAGTTCCCGCACGGCGGCGCGGCCGAAGTCCGACAGTCCCCGGTCCGTATCGTGGCCGGAGGCCAGTTCGTTCGGACCGTTCCAGGTGAGCGTCAGGGCGCAGACCCCGTCCCGGCGCAGCGTCTCCACCCGCCGCAGGTCGCCTCCCAGTACGGATCCGTTTTCCACGGAGAGGAAGGCGGCCGTCTTTCCCTCCTCCCAGGCCCGGGCCAGATCCGCCGCTCCCCGGCAGGGCCGTACCCGGTCCGCAAAGATCTCCATCTGCCGCCGGAAGGCGGCGACACAGGTGTCATAGACCCGGAAGGCCTCCTCCCGGGTGTACGTATCCCGCAGAAAAATGGCGCAGAACTGTCCCCAGCGGGTCTCTCCGGGCAGAGCCGACAGGCGGAACACCGCCCCGGGGCTGTCCAGACTGGCGGGAGCGGCGAGCCCCCGGGTCAGGGTATCGCAGTGCAGATCCACTACCGCATGTACCGGCATGGCACTCTTCCTTTCCGATTTTCTGTCCGATATTGCGCGGGGGAACCCCCGCGTTTCAGCCTATTCGGGAGCCTCCGCATCCGACAGCTCCGGAAACAGGACGATATCTCCCTCCCGGAAACTGCGGCCGTAGCGGCCCGGCGAGATGCCGGCGATCCGGCTGAAGATGCGGATGAAGTTGCAGTAGTCGGAAAACCCCACCTGCTCCCCCGCCTCCCGGACGGAGACTCCCTTCCGCAGCAGTTCCTGGGCCCTGCAGACCCGGCTCTGGTTGATGAAATCCGTGACCTTGTAGCCGGTGGCCTGCTTGAAGATGCGGCACATGTAGTGGCGGCTGACATGGACCTCCTCCGCCAGGTCCTCCAGGGTGATCTTTTCCGTCAGATTCTCCTGGATGTAGCGGATGGCCGGCTTGATCCGGTCCTCGAGCTGTACGCTGCCCGGCTTCTCTCCCAGATCGGCGCTGGCCCGCAGCAGGGGCTGGGCCACCTCACCCAGAAGGCACAGCAGGCGCCCCAGGCGGATCAGATCGCCCCCGTAGCTCCCGTTCCGGGGCGTTTCCGCCAGATCCCGGAAGAGTCTGATGATCTCCTCCTGCCGCTCGCCCAGCCGGCAGCTGCGAAAGCCCACGATGGACAGGCGGGTGAGATCCGTCTGCAGGGTGGAGAACTGTTCCAGCGCCTCCCGGCTGACGTAGAGCACGTAGCGGCCGTACCGCCCCTCCACCAGCGTGCGGTGTAGCACGCTGCCTCCCAGCAGGTAGACCTGGCCGCAGGACAGGGTGTGGACCTTGCTGTTGACGTGTATTTCTCCGAGGCCGGAGACCGGCAGCAGAATCTCGACGTAGTTGTGGAAATGGAACCTCTCCATGTCCCATCCGTCGTCCTCCCGGTACTGAATGCTGAAGCTGATCTGGTTCAACGCTGGCTCCTCCTCCCGGTCCGGTCCTGCGACCGGACGCCTGATCAGCATTCTACCATGCCAGTGCAATTTTTGCAAACATTATGAGAAATTTGAAATGGACGGGCGAAGAAAGATATGGTACAATGACGGGGATGGAACACGCTCATCCTGCGGACCGCCGAACCTCTCCGGACAGGAGGGCCAGGCGGACAATATCAAGCAATGGGGGTTTATTTTCATGAACAAAGTACTTTCCCTGCACGATGCGGTGGCTCAGTACATCGAAAGCGGAGATACCATCTGCTTCGGTGGCTTCACCACCAACCGGAAGCCCTACGCCGTCGTCAACGAGATTCTGCGGCAGGGACAGAAGGACTTTACCGTATGGGCCGGCCCGGCCGGGGGCGACTGGGACATGCTCATCGGCGAGGGCCGCGTGAAGACGTACATCAACTGCTACACCGCCAACTCCGGCTACACCAACGTCTCCCGCCGGTTCCGCGCGGCCATCGAGAAGGGACAGCTGATCTATGAGGACTACTCCCAGGACGTGCTCATGCTCCAGCTGCACGCCGCCTCCCTCGGTCTTCCCTTCCTGCCCGTACGCCTGATGAACGGCTCCGGCCTGGTCCAGTACTGGGGCATCAGCGAGGAGCAGCGCAAGACCCTGGACAAGGTCGACGATCTGAAGTGCGTTGAGATGGAGAACCCCTTCAACCCCGGCGAGAAAGTCATCGCCGTTCCCGTACCCAAGCTGGACACCGCCGTCATCCACGTGCAGAAGGCCTCTCCGGACGGCACCTGCATCATCGAAGGCGACGAGTTCCACGACGTGGATATCGCCGTGGCCGCCCGCAAGGTGATCGTCACCTGCGAAGAACTGGTCAGCGACGAGTGGATCCGTCGGGATCCCACCCTGAACCGGATCTTCGGTCAGTGCGTCAGCGCAGTGGTTCACGCTCCCTATGGCGCATGGCCCTCCCAGTGCTATGGCTATTACGACAACGACCCCGACGCTCTGAAGGAGTACGACAAGGCCTCCAAGTATCAGGACGCCGCCGACGCCGTGGCCCAGCTGCAGAAAGCCGCCGCCAAGGCCGCCGCCGCCGCCGAGAAGAAGCCCGGCGACGAAAAGCTGGCCGCCGCCGCCGAAGCGGCCGCCAAGGCTGCCGCTGCCGCCGAAGCCGGCACCGCCGTGCCCGAGACCTTCCAGGACTATGTGGAGAAGTGGGTCTACAGCGTGAAGGATCACAACGAGCTGCTGGATAAGGTGGGCGGCGCCCGCCTGATGGGCCTTCGGAACGCGCCCCACCTGGGCTACGCGGTCCGTAACTGATTATTTCGCAGGGAGGTAAATCACAATGGCTGACTACACCAAGTACACCAAGCAGGAGCGGCAGGCTTACGCCATCGCCAAGAACATCAAGGAGAACCAGATCGTCATCGTGGGCACCGGACTGCCCCTCATCGGCGCGTCCCTGGCCAAGCGTGTCGTCTGCCCCTCCTGCCACCCCATCGTGGAGAGCGGCCTGATGGACTGCGACCCCGTGGAAGTGCCCCGCTCCGTGGGCGACAACCGCTTCATGGCCCACTGCGCCGTGCAGTGGCCCAACGTGCGCTTCATCGGCTTCGAGGCCAACGAGTGGCTCCATGACGAAGACCGGGTCATCGCCTTCATCGGCGGCGCCCAGATCGACCCCTTCGGCAACGTCAACTCCACCTGCATCTACGGCAAGGGCGACTACGTGAAGCCCCAGACCCGCTTCACCGGCTCCGGCGGCGCCAACGGCATCGCCACCTTCTGCAACACCATCATCATGATGCAGCATCAGAAGCGCCGCTTCATGGAGAAGATCGACTATATCACCTCCTGCGGCTGGATGGACGGCCCCGGCGGACGCGAGCGCGCCGGCCTGCCCGGCAACCGCGGCCCCCAGATGGTGGTCACCGACCTGGGCATCATGAAGTTCGACGAAGAGACCAAGCGCATGTATCTCGCCTACTACTATCCGTTCTCCACCCCCGAGATGGTTCAGGAGAACACCGGCTTCGAGGTCGACCTGACCCGCGCCCAGCTGTTCGAGGGACCCTCCCCCGAGATCATCCGCATCATCCGCGAAGAGATCGACCCGGGCCAGGCCTTCATCAAGGTTCCCAAGGCGTAATCTGAGTTCGGCGGGGGCCGGGCTCCGGCCCCTGCCTTCGATATATAAAGGAGGAATTCACTTTGGGTAACTATTCCATGCCCAGTTATTTCCAGAACATGCCCGTCATCGGCAACAAGCCGGTGCGTTCCAACCCCGCCAATGTGGAAGAGCTGCGGGCCATCGAGGACGACATCCACGCCCACATCGTAGAGGGTCTGAAGAACGGCAAGGCCGACGAGGCCCTGAACGCCCGCGGCCAGCTGACCGCCATGCAGCGGGTCTCCCTGCTGGTGGATCCCGGCACCTGGTGCCCCCTGAACAGCCTCTACAACCCAGAGAAGAACAAGACCGGCACCACCTCCATCATCAAGGGTCTGGGCCGCGTCAACGGCAAGTGGTGCTGCATCATCGCTTCCGATAACAAGAAGCACGCCGGCACCTGGGTGCCCGGCCAGGCCGACAACCTGCTGCGGGGCAGCGACACCGCCAAGCGGCTGCGCATCCCCCTGGTGTATCTGCTGGAGTGCGCCGGCGTGGAGCTGGACGTCCAGGAGAAGGTCTTCCCCAACCGGCGCGGCGGCGGCACCCCCTTCTACCGCAACTCCGAGCTGAACCAGATGGGCATTCCCGTCATCGTCGGCATTCACGGCACCAACCCCGCCGGCGGCGGCTACCACTCCATCTCCCCCACCATCCTGGTGGCCCATGAGAAGGCCAACATGGCCGTGGGCGGCGCCGGCATCGTGGGTGGCATGAACCCCAAGCGCCATGTGGACATGGAAGTGGCCCTGGCGCAGATCGAGTCCACCAAGGGCCTGCGGGCCGATCCTCCCGGATCCGTCCACATCCACTTCGGCGAGACCGGCTTCTTCCGCGAAGTCTACACCGAGCAGGAAGGCGTCATCACCGGCATCAAGAAGTACATCGACATGCTGCCCTCCTTCGACCTGGAGTTCTTCCGCGTGGATACCCCCCAGTCTCCCCTCTTCTCCGACGTGGAGCTGTACGATATCGTCAACAACAACAAGAACCGCTCCTACGACATGTACTCCGTCCTGGCCCGTCTGGTGGACGGCAGCCAGTTCATGGAGTATAAAAAGGGCTATGGCCCCGAGATGATCACCGGCCTGGCCAAGGTGGACGGCCTGCTGATCGGCATCGTGGCTAACCAGCAGGGCAAGGACGGCATGGGCGTATTTCCCAACTATCCCGAGTATAAGATGGAGAAGTACGGCCAGGCCATGGGCGCCGCCGGCAAGCTGTACCGGCAGGGCCTCATCAAGATGAGCGAGTTCGTCACCCTGTGCAACCGGGACCGGATCCCCATGCTGTGGATCCAGGACACCACCGGCATCGACGTGGGCGACGACGCCGAGGTCGCCGAACTGCTGGGCCTGGGCCAGTCCCTCATCTACTCCATCCAGAGCACCGACCTGCCCATGATGGAGATCACCCTGCGTCACGGCACCGCCGCCGCTCACTACGTGCTGGGCGGCCCCGTGGCCAACGACAACAACGCCTTCTCCCTGGGCACCGCCGCCACGGAGATCAACGTCATGAACGGCAAGACCGCCGCCAACGCCATGTACACCGGCCGTCTGGCCAAGGATCAGAAAGCGGGCAAGGATCTGCAGCCCACCATCGACAAAATGAACGCCCTGATCGACGACTACGACGTCAAGTCCAAGCCGCTGTTCTGCGCTCAGGCCGGTCTGGTGGACGAAATCGTGGATATGCCCATGATGCGCAACTACATCGTGGCCTTCGCGGACTGCTGCTATCAGAACCCCAAGTCCATCTGCCCGTTCCACCAGATGATCCTGCCCAGGACCATCCGGGATTACGACCACAACCATCGTTAATTCCCCGGTCCGCCGGGCGGCCCCGCGCCGCCCGGCCTGCCGGAATCCGCGGAGTGTGTATTTATGCCTGTCTATACTCTGGGAATCGATATCGGTTCCACCGCTTCCAAATGTGTCATCCTGGCCGACGGCAAGGACATCGTGGCCAAATCCCTGATCGCGGTAGGCGCCGGCACCAGCGGCCCCCAGCGGGCGGTCGCCCAGGTGCTGGAGAACGCCGGCATGGCGAAAGATGACATTCAGTACACCCTGGCCACCGGCTACGGCCGCAACTCCATGCTGGAGCTGGCCGACGAGCAGATGAGCGAGCTCAGCTGCCACGGCAAGGGCGCCGTGTTCCTCTTCCCCGAGGTGCACACCGTCATCGACATCGGCGGCCAGGACGTGAAGGTTCTGAAGATCGAAAACGGCATGATGACCAATTTTGTGATGAACGACAAGTGCGCCGCCGGCACCGGACGTTTTCTGGACGTCATGGCCCGGGTTCTGGAGGTCAACGTGGAGGATCTGGGGGCTCTGGGCGCCCAGTCCACCCGCTACGTGGGCATCAGCTCCACCTGCACGGTCTTCGCCGAGAGCGAGGTCATCAGCCAGCTGGCCATGGACACCGACAAGCGGGATATCATCAACGGCATCCACAAGTCGGTGGCCATGCGGGTCTCCGGCCTGGCCCACCGGGTGGGGGTCAAGGATATGGTGGTCATGACCGGCGGCGTCGCGCAGAACACCGGCGTGGTATCCGCCCTGCAGACGGAACTGGGCCATACCATCCACACCTCGCCCCTGACTCAGTACAACGGGGCCCTCGGCGCCGCGCTGTTTGCCTGGCAGAAGTACCGGAAAGCTCATAAATCCTGATGCCTCCGCGCCGGAGCTTTCCTCTTTCCGGAGGGAAATCCGGCCGGCCGATCCATATTGTTCATTAGGGAGGAAAACTATTATGGCGAAAGCAGTCAGTCCCGGCGTCGCGGCCCTGCGCAAGGTAGTCGACGACGTCCACGCGAAAGCCCGTCAGGCCAAGGCCGAGGGCAAACTGGTGGGATGGTCCAGCTCCAAGTTCCCCTGCGAGCTGGCCGAGGCCTTTGATCTGGATGTCATGTACCCCGAGAACCAGGCCGCCGGCATCGCCGCCAACCGCGACGGCGAACTCATGTGCCAGGCCGCCGAGGATCTGGGCTACGACAACGACATCTGCGGCTACGCCCGCATCAGTCTGGCCTACGCCGCCGGCAAGCGCGCGTCCCGGAAGATTGACTTCGAGACCGGCGAGTATGTGATCAACCCCAACAGCGGCAAGCCCCTGAAGGGCCCCGACGGCAAGGTGATCATCGACCCCGAGACCGGCAAGCCCAAGAAGGATCCCAAGACCCTGCAGCCCTACACCGTGCTGGACGACATCTACGAGATCGAAGCCCTGCCCGAGGGCCGGGAGAAGGAACTGCGGAAGAAGGCCATCAAGCCCTACCGCCAGATGCAGATCCCTCAGCCCGATTTCGTGCTCTGCTGCAACAACATCTGCAACTGCATGACCAAGTGGTATGAGAACATCGCCCGGATGCGCAACATCCCCCTGATCATGATCGACATCCCCTACAACAACACCGTGGACGTGCACGACTCCAACGTGGCCTATGTGCGGGCCCAGTTCGACGCCGCCATTAAGCAGCTGGAAGAACTGACCGGCAAGAAGTTCGACGAGGAGAAGTTCAACCGCGCCTGCGCCAACGCCAACCGCACCGCCAGCGCCTGGCTGCGGGTGTGCGACTACCTGCAGTACAAGCCCGCCCCCTACAGCGGCTTCGATCTGTTCAACCACATGGCGGACATCGTGACCGCCCGCGGCAAGGTGGAGGCCGCCGAGGCCTTCGAGCTGCTGGAGAAGGATCTGGAGCAGGCCGTTAAGAACGGCACCACCACCACGCCCTTCCCCGAGAAGTACCGCGTCATGTTCGAGGGCATCCCCTGCTGGCCCAAGCTGCCCAACCTGTTCAAGCCTCTGAAGGCCAACGGGGTCAACGTGACCGCCGTCGTCTACGCGCCCGCCTTCGGGTTCGTGTACGACGATCTGGACAGCATGTGCCGCGCCTACTACAAGGCCCCCAACTCCGTCTGCATCGAGCAGGGCGTCGACTGGCGCGAGGGTATCTGCCGTGCCAACAAGGTGGACGGCGTCCTCGTGCACTACAACCGCTCCTGCAAGCCCTGGTCCGGCTACATGGCCGAGATGCAGCGCCGCTTCACCGACGACCTGGGCGTGCCCACCGCCGGCTTTGACGGCGACCAGGCCGATCCCCGGAACTTCAACGAGGCCCAGTATGAGACCCGCGTCCAGGGTCTGGTGGAGGCCATGGAAGCCAATCAAGCTGCGAAGGAGGCCGCTGAGGCATGAGCATCGAAGTGTTATTAAACGAGTTCCAGGAGGTTTCCGAGCACCCCTATAAGGTCCTCTCCCAGTACAAGGCCGAGGGCAAAAAGGTGATCGGCGTCCTGCCCTACTACGCCCCCGAGGAACTGGTCATCGCCGCCGGCATGGTGCCCATGGGCATCTGGGGCAGCAATAAGAAGACCATCTCCCGGGCCAAGGAGTACTGCGCCACCTTCTACTGCACCATCGCGCAGCTGGCTCTGGAGATGCTGCTGGACGGCACCCTGGATCAGCTGGACGGTCTCATCACGCCCACCATCTGCGACACCCTGCGTCCCATGAGCCAGAACTTCCGGGTGGCCATGGCCGGCAAGCTGCCCTGCATCTTCCTGGCCCATCCCCAGTACCGCCGCCCCGCCTTCGGCCTGAAGTTCTGCCTGGATCAGTACACCAACGTGAAGACCGAGCTGGAGAAGATCGCCGGCGCTCCCATCACCGACGAGGCCCTGTCCGCCGCCATCAAAGTCATGAACCGCAGCCGGGCCGCCCGCCGCGAGTTCGTGAAGCTGGCCGGCCAGCACCCCGAGGCCGTCTCCGCCGTGAAGCGCTCCGCCGTGCTGCGCTCCGCTTACTTCATGGAGAAGGAAGCCCACACCGCGAAGCTGGAAGCTCTCAACGCCGAGCTGGCCGCTCTGCCCGCTTCCGACTTCAAGGGCCCCAAGGTGGTCACCTCCGGCATCATCTGCGACAACCCCAAGCTGCTGAAGATCTTCGACGATAACGGCATCGCCATCGCCGCCGACGACGTGGCGCAGGAGAGCCGCGCCATCCGCGTGGACTGCGCCGAGACCGGCGACCCCATGCAGGCCCTGTGCCAGATGTTCGCCGACCAGGACTACGACGTGCTGCTCTTCGACGAGAAGTCCTCCGAGAACCGCCGCGCCGAGCATGTCTGCCAGCTGGTGAAGGAGTCCGGCGCTTCCGGCCTCATCCTCTTCATGCAGCAGTTCTGCGACCCCGAGGAGATGGAGTATCCCTACCTGAAGAAGGCCCTGGACGCCGCGGAGATCCCCCACATCAAGCTGGGCATCGACCAGCAGATGCAGGACTTCGGGCAGGCCAGCACCGCCATCCAGGCGTTCGCCGACGTCCTGTAAAGGAGAAGTTAAAATACATGCGTCTCCGGGGATTCCAAACTTGACAGGATTCCCCGCCGACTGCTATAATTGTTCCGATTTGGCCGCTCCTCCGCGTTGTGAACGGAGGAGCAGGCCAGGTCCGTTGAGTTCCGTCGCGGAACGATGAAGCGAACACACTGTAAAGGGGAAAGTTAGAAATGAATTACAATGTCACCGTCAACGGCAAGGTCTACAGTGTCTCTGTAGAGCGTGTCGGCGCGGGCGCTCCGGCTCCGGCCTACGCCGCTCCGGCTCCCGCACCCGCGCCCGTTGCCGCTCCGGCCCCGGCGCCCAGACCGGCCCCGGCGCCCGCACCCGCGCCCGCGCCCACTCCGGCTCCGGCGCCCGCCGCCGCACCCGCTGCCGGCGAGACCGCCGTCAACAGCCCCATGCCCGGCAGCGTGCTCAAGATTGAGTGCAAGGTCGGTCAGGCTGTCAAGGCCGGCGATGTCCTGGTCATCCTGGAAGCCATGAAGATGGAAATCGAGGTCTCCGCTCCCGTGGACGGCACCGTGAAGTCCATCGTCGCCACCCAGGGCGCCGCTGTCAACACCGACGATCTGCTGGTCACCCTTGGCTGAGTAAAGGGGGACATGATCAATGCCTGACGCATCGAAAGCAATACTCGACCCGTTTGCGAAAATGGGTGTAGGCGACGCGCTTCTGGTCGCCGTCTGCGGTCTGCTGGTCGTCTTCATGATGCTCGCCATCCTGGCCCTGGTCATTGTGGTCATCTCCAAGGTGGTCGCCGCCATCGAGGGAAAGAACAAACCCGCGCCGGCTCCCGCTCCCCGTAAAGCCGCTCCCGCTCCTGCCCCGAAACCGGCAGCCCCCGCAGCTCCCGCCGCTCCCAAGGAGGATCCGGAGGAACTGGTGGCTGTCATCGCCGCCGCCATCTCGGAAGAGACCGGCGCTCCCATGGGCTCCTTCCGCATTGCCAGCGTCACGCCTGTGAACGCCGCTCCCGCCGCTGCGCCCGCTCCTGCCCCGAGACCGGCTCCCGCGGCTGCTCCGGCCCCCGCGCCGGCTCCCGCTCCTGCCCCGGCTCCGGCTCCGGCTGCTCCCGCTGCCGGCGAGACCGCTGTCAACAGCCCCATGCCCGGCAGCGTGCTCAAGGTCGAGTGCAAACCCGGCCAGACTGTCAAGGCCGGCGATGTCCTGATTATCCTGGAGGCCATGAAGATGGAAATCGAGGTCTCCGCCCCCGTGGACGGCACCGTGAAATCCGTGGTCGCCACCCAGGGCGCCGCTGTCAACACCGACGACCTGCTGGTTACGCTGGGCTGAAAGGAGGGAGAGTAAGACATGAATTTTCTGATTAAAGTTTTATCCGCGATTTTTTCCACCTCTGGCTTCGCCAATCTGGACATCAAGACCGTCATCATGCTCTTCATCTCCTGTGTCCTGCTGTACATGGGCATTGGAAAGAAGTTTGAGCCTCTCCTGCTGGTCCCCATCGCCTTCGGCATGCTGCTGGCCAACCTGCCTCTGACCGGCCTGTTCAACGAGCCTGTCATTGACGCGGCCACCCACACCGGTTCCGTCGGCTTCATGTGGACGCTCTATCAGGGCGTTCAGTTCGCCATCTATCCGTCCATCATCTTCATGGGCATCGGCGCCATGACGGACTTCGGTCCCCTGCTGGCCAACCCCATCTCCCTGCTGCTGGGCGCCGCCGCGCAGCTGGGTATCTTCACCGCTTTCCTGCTGGCCGTCCTGTTCCTGGGCTTCACGCCCGCACAGGCCGCCGCCATCGGCGTCATCGGCGGCGCCGACGGCCCGACCGCCATTCTGACGGCGTCCAAACTGGCGGTGGAGCTCTTGCCGGCCATCGCCATCGCGGCTTACTCGTATATGGCCCTGATTCCTCTGATTCAGCCTCCCATCATGAAGGCTCTGACCAGCAAGGAAGCCCGCAAGGTCAAGATGAGCCAGCTGCGCGTGGTCTCCAAGACCGAGAAGATCATCTTCCCCATCGCGGTGACCCTCTTCGTGGTCCTGCTGATCCCCGATACCGCTCCTCTGATCGGTATGCTGATGCTGGGCAACCTGTTCCGTGAGTGCGGCGTGACCGACCGTCTCTCCGACACCGCGCAGAACGCCCTCATCAACATCGTCACCATTCCTCTGGGCCTGTCCGTTGGGTTCAAGGCGACTGCCTCCACCTTCCTGACCGGCCAGACGCTGGCCATCGTTTTCCTGGGCCTGGCAGCCTTCTGCCTGTCCACCGCCGGCGGCCTGCTCCTGGGCGATGTGATGTACATCGTCTCCAAGGGCAAGATCAATCCTCTCATCGGCTCCGCCGGCGTGTCCGCCGTGCCGATGGCCGCCCGCGTGTCCCAGACCGTGGGCCAGAAGGAGAACCCCTCCAACTTCCTGCTCATGCACGCCATGGGCCCCAACGTGGCCGGTGTTATCGGCTCCGCTGTGGCGGCCGGCTTCATGATCAAGGTGTTCGGCGGCTGATCCTTCCCATTCGCAGTCTCCCGGGACGGCGCGCAACCTGCGCGCCGTCCCTTCCTTTTCCGGCGGATGGCAGGACCGGTCCCACCCCGCGCTCTCCCTCCGCCGGGAGGATCGCCCGCCGCGTCTTCGCCCCGGTTTCCCCCTCTGTTTCCCGTTGTTGGATCGCCATCGCTCCCATCGGACCGGGGCAGCCCCAAAATTTCAGGGAATATCAATATGTCGTTTGTTCAAAATGGCAAAAATCGGGTAAATAACAGAGGATTTTGCACTTTTCCTACAAACCCGCTGGAATGCAGACAGATCAGGCCGCAGACAGCCCACGCGGGAATCCGGACGAAGATGAAAATACGCCCGGACAATCCCATATCACGGAAAGGAAGTGTAAAATGGACGATAAGCCCGACTTCATAAAAAACTTTGAGAGGCCCAAAGGAACCCGGATCAGGAAAATCAGGGGAAGGTACTATCTCTACAAAGAAAAGTGTGTCTACGACAAAACAACGAAAAAGAGGCGGAAGATCACCGAATGTATGCTGGGTCGGATTACGGAAGAGGGTTTCATAGAGTCCAGGCACAGGGAAAAACCGGCCGAAGTCCCGCCGGATCCCGCAATCGTGGCCGGGGAGGAAGCCCCGGGTCGTGAAGGTTCCGCGCCGCTCAACGAACGAAAGGAGGCAGCCATGGAATTCAGAGGCAAAGTGGCGGTCATTACCGGCGCCGCCCAGGGCATCGGGGCCTGTATCGCCCGGGAGCTTAAGAAAGAGGGCGCCCGGGTCTGCGTCATCGACCTGAAGGACAATCCGTACTTCGTGGGGGATCTCTCCTCGAAGGAGACCCTGGAGCGATTTGCGGAGAAAGTCGTCGCGGACTGCGGCCATGTGGACATCCTGGTCAATAACGCCGCCCCGCTCTCCAAAGGGATCCTGGAGTGTACCTGGGAGGAGTTTGAGTACGCCCAGCGGGTGGGGGTTACCGCCGCCTTCTACCTGACAAAGCTCTTCCTGCCGCACTTCTCCCCGGGAGCCTCCATCGTCAACATCTCCTCCAGCCGGGACCGGATGAGTCAACCTCAGACGGAGAGCTATACCGCCGCCAAGGGAGGGATTGCCGCCCTCACCCACGCCCTGGCGGTCAGTCTGGCCGGAAAGGCGCGGGTCAACTCCATCTCTCCGGGGTGGATCGATACGTCCTTCCGGGTCTATGAGGGACCGGACGCCTCGCAGCAGCCGGCAGGCCGGGTGGGTAACCCCCTGGACATCGCCAACATGGTGCTTTTCCTCTGTTCAGAGAAGGCCGGCTTCATCACCGGCGAAAACATCTGCATCGACGGCGGCATGACGAAGCAGATGATCTACCACGGAGACTGGGGCTGGACTCTCAGCGAACGCTGAGGTCTGCCATGGGACCGGCTTCCCCTTCCGGGGAAGTCGGTTCTTTCTTTTTCCTGCCGCGACAGTCACCGCCCTCCCCTGCGCCCGGATCCTGCCTGTGGCGCCCGGTTTCCTCTCCTCAAAGGCTCCGATCTTACGCTTTCCACCCCGCTTTTCAGGCTGTCTGTCCGTTTCCCGGGTTCTATCGCCTGGTCTGCCCGCACAGAACCGCTTCCAGCTCCTATCCTTCCATCCCTCTCTAGACTGACGTTCGCCTCCGGTCTGCCTGTTCCCCCCTGCTTCGGGGAAAGCACCGGAATCGGCTTCCGCTTCCCGGTTCTCCCCTCGCTACGCTCCTGCGACCGCAAAGTTCATATGAGAGGATTCCCTGCCACGAACTTCTGTCCCCCTGACTGCTCCTCCTTCCCTCTCACGCCTTTTCTGACCGGGGCTTCTTCCCGATTTCCCGAAGACCTTCCGAAAAAAGACCGTGGGTTTTTCTCCGGATCCGTGTAGTATGAGACAGAAGACCAAACGAGAGGAGGCGGCGCCATGAAGGAGCAGGAGATCGTCGATCTGCTGCTGGCCAGGGACGAGGCCGGCATGGACGCTTTGCTTCGGCACTACGGTCCGCTTCTGCGCTATGTCATCGCACCCATCCTGCCCAATACCCAGGATCAGGAGGACTGCCTGTCCGAAATCTCCATGCGGGTCTGGGAGCGGATTGCCCTCTATGATCCCGCTCGGGGAAACTGGACCGCCTGGCTCACCGCTCTGGGCAGAAACGCGGCGCTCAATTTCCGGCGGGGACAGAATCCGGCCTTCCAGGCGGAGGAGATTCCAGAGAACGCGCCGTCGCCGGGTCCCACTCCGGAAGAGGAGGTGCTGGTCCGGGAGCGGCGCGCAGCGGTGGCCCGGGCCGTAAAGCGGCTGTCCCCGAAGGAGCAGACACTTTTCTACCGGAAGTACTACTATCAGCAGCCGGTTGCGCAGATTGCCTCAGAGCTGAGCCTGACCGAACGGGCGGTGGAGGGGAAGCTCTACCGCATCCGAATAAAACTTCGAAAGACGCTGGGAGGGGAAGGATATGGAAAACAGTAACTGGGATACCATGAACGACGAGCAGTTTGACGCGCTCCTCGCGGGCAGTCTGCCGGAGCTTCCGCCGGACCCCATAGCGGAGGCCGTCACCCCCTGGAAGCAGGCCACAAATCGGATCCTGATCGGGCTGGCTCTGACCTCCATCACCCTGAACTTTCTGCTCCTTCAGTACCTTCTTCCCGCCATCGGAAGCGTTCTGTTGCTGCTGGGCTTTCGCACGCTGCGGGCGGAAAACCGCTGGTTTGGCTGCTGCTTTGCCGCGACCGCCCTGCGGACGCTCTGCTTTCTTACGTTTCTCCTTCTGAACAGCACCATTCTTGCCAGTCTGGATGGGATTGCTGCCCTCACCCGCTTTCTGACCAGTCTCTTCCTGCTTCTGCTCTTCTTCGTCTGCTTCTGCCTCTGGCGGGGACTGCTGGCGCTCCAGCGCAAAGCCGGTCTGCCGGCCAGGGCCCCCGGCGCCGCCTGGCTGCTGGTCTGGTACGGACTGGTCTGTGTCCTGGCCCTGCTTCAATACCAGGGAATCGTGTTCGGACTTCTCATGGCTGCCGGCTATATCAGCATTCTCCTCAGTCTGCGCCGCCTGGCCGGGGACCTGGCGGAAAGCGGTTACGCGATCCGCACCACGCCTATTCGCATGACAGACCGGCGGCTGATTCTCTCCCTCTGCGCTGCGCTGCTGGTCGGAATGGCCTGCGGGTACGCCTTTGGGGGAACATATTCCATGGACTGGACCCCGGCGGAAGAGAGCGGCAACGAAGAGGTTTCGGAGGTCCGCTCGCATCTGCTGGAACTTGGATTCCCGGAAGAAGTTCTGAAGGACCTGACGGAAGATGACATCCTGGCCTGCGCGGGGGCCACTCAGGTGGTTTCGGACGTTTCTGAGCTTCCCGTCAACGATGGCCGCACGGTTACCACGCGGACGGAAACGGAGAGCGGCTCCCTGGTTTCCACGGATACTGTCTATGATACGAAGGAACTGCGCGTCACCGGTGTGGCGGTAAAGATTCCCGGGGAGCGGGAGCGCTGGATGATCTTCCATCACTTCTGCTGGACCCAGGATCCCGGGTATTGGGGCACCGAGTCCATCCAGCTGTGGCCCACCTGGCAGAATCTTGAGGAAGGATGGAGTCCTGCCGATGAGCTCACTGGGCGGGTCCTCTGTGACCGGGACGGACAGACCTTCTCCACGCCCTATACTTTCCTGGGGACGCAGAACTGGCAGCAGAGCAGCCCGTTCTGGGGGCAGGAAGCGCGCAGCGATCCCTTCGCGGCCTTCTCCTTCCCTCGGAAAGCGGACAACCGCCGCTGCTACCTCGCCTACGGGGTCTGGTCCAACGCACCCGGATGGATCCTCGACAGCTGGGCCAACTACACCCATCAGCGCACCTGGCTGCAGTACCCGGTCCGGACCGCCATGGAACACCGTATGACGAACAGCCTTGCCCCTGCGGGCGCTTTTGTGACGGTGCAGGACGCCCTGCAGTTCTACCCCGGGGACACCAGTTCTCTCAATCCGCATCACGTTTCGGTTGCGGGAACGGAGGAACAGGTTTCCGTTCTTCCTCCGGAATGATCCGGGCCTGAAATCCCACTTTGCCTTCCGCTCCGGTTTTCGGTCGGATCCCATACGGGCAGTCAGCTCCCTGCAGGGCTGGCTGCCTTCTTTTCTGTCTCTCTCCGGATCTCGGCCCCCGTTTCGCTCCGCTTCCGCTGATTCTTCTCATCGCTGCCACCCAGGAGCATTCAGACTGCCTCCACACGATGGAATCCTCCGTCCGGGATACGAATTCCTCCTCGACTGATCCTTTCCGCTCACTCCACGGTTCCATCCCCGTCCAAACAGGCAAAACACCGGCCAGACACCCCATCTTCCGGGTGCCTGGCCGGCCGTTTTCACTCTACCTCAATGATATGGATCTGATCCGCGGTGAACCCCGCCGCCTGATGAACCGCGTCCACGATGCGGGCCGTGTCCGAATCCTGCAGCCCGCCCTCAGGCGCCGCGACCGCCAGAGACAGGGATTCCTCTCCGATGAAGGCCACACAGTCCGCGTAGCCCTTCGCCATGATCATGTTCTCAATCTGGGCCTCCGTCACCGTATAGTCCGCCATCGTCTGAATGGTCTCGTTGACCTGATTCTTCACCGTCTCGTCCGCGGCGTCTCCGGTGGCCGCCTCCTGCAGCAGGGAAAGGGCGCTGTCCCTGGCCTGTGTGCGGTTGAGACGGGCGGTGTCGAAGTAGGCGCTGTTGGCCGCCGCCGAGGGAATCTTCGTGCCCCCTTCCGTCGCGCTCTCCGCGCTCGCTGCGGAGCTGTCTCCCGCCCCATTCACTGCAGACGTATCCCCTTCCGCAGGCGCATCCGTCTTTGTGTCCTTCGAGTCCTGCCCGGTCTTCCCGTCCGAACGGTCCGCGGAGGAACTGCCGTCTTCCTTCCCCTCCGCTTTTCCGGTCTGATTCCCGCTGCTGTCCGATTTTCCGGTCCCCGTGAGCAGCGGATCCTTCGCCTCGCCCCCTACCATGGTGGATTGCCCCAGGTTTTTACCCGCCTGGGCCTCCTGCTCATAGTTCCAGTTGAGGTAGACGGCGGCGCAGACAAAGAGCGCGATGGCCGCCACCACGGCGTTGCGCTTCCAGAGCCTGCCCCAATCCGTCTTTTTATTGCCTGTTCTCATGGTGTTCTTCCTCCTGATCTGGTTTGGTTCCGTCCCTCGGACGGCGGTTCACGCGTTTCCGGGGCAGACCGTAATCCGGTCCGCACCCAGTCCGGTCAGGGCGGCCACCGCCTGCGTCAGCCGCAGCCGCACCTGGGGGTCGTTTCCTCCCGGGCACACCACCAGAGCTCCCCGGAAACTGGGGGCCATGGTCTGCAGAGGGACCACGCTCTGCTCTCCGGATCCTCTCCCCAGGGTTACGGTGGAAGAGGACGCCCCGTCTCCATCCTGTTCCCGGTCCTGGGCCAGAACCTGGCGGCTTCCGCCGTCCAGGGTCAGGACGACCCGGGTCTCTCCCGCTCCCTCAATGGCGGAGAGACTGCGCTCCAGCTTTTCCTCAAAGGCCTCCAACTCGAAGGGCTCTGCCGCGCCCTCCCCGGAACGGATCTCTGCCGGCGCCTCCTTCCCGGAGGGCAGCAGAAGCAGAATCACTCCGGCCAGCAGCACCAGCGCGGCCGGCGCGTACTTCTTTCCCCGCGCCAGAAGATTCCCCAACTGCCCGGCTCTCATGGCGGTACCTCCTCCCGGAAGCGGATCCTATCCGGCGGAATTCCCAGATCCTCCGCCAGAGTCCGGGCCAGCCGCTCCCTGTCCGTTTTCTCAAAGTGTCCTGTGAGCTCCACGCCAACCGGCAGGGCCAGTCCATCCTCTCCGGCGGCTGTCTCAACGCTCACATCCTCCACCTGGAGGCCAAGCTCCGCCGCTCTTTTCGCAATGTATGCTTCGTAGCCGGTCTCTATGACCGGTTTTACCGCCCTGTCCACCTCTTCCTCCAGTTCCAGGGTCTGCTCCTCCACCTCCCGCTTCCAGTTCTCCAGCCAGCGCCGCCCTTCCTCCGGATCCAGCCGGACCAGAGGTTTCAGAATGGCGCACAGCAGCAGCATTCCGCACAGCAGTTTTCCCACCCGCTTGGGGCCCCCCTCGGGCATCAGGGTATCCGCCGCCGCGCAGAGAATGGAGACGGTCACCAGAGAAATCAGCCAGGACCGCAGCCCCTCCATCATGGGACCACCGCCTTTACCGCCGAGACCACGCTCACCAGCAGCAGCAGAGCCGCCGCTCCGGTCATACCCAGCACCAGCCCGAACACTCCTCCGATGGCGTCAATGAGACCGCTGAGCCTGGAACGGGCCAGGGTGGCGCAGAGCGCGGCCACGGCCCGATAGACCAGGTAATGAAGTCCCAGGCGAAGAAAGGGCGTCACGCAGATGGCCAGCACGGCCGTCAGACCGGCGGCTCCCACCGTGCCCCGCAGGACGCCCGCTCCTGCCAGGACGGTCTCCGAGGCGTCCGCCAGAATGCCGCCCACCACCGGAATCATGCGGGTGATCGCCAGTTTGGCCGCCTTTACGGAGGAGGCGTCCACGCTTCCGGCGATGGCGCCGCTGGCCGTCAGATACCCCACGTAGCCCAGCAGCAGCGCCGTAAGCAGAAAGGTCACAACACTCTTCAGAATCTCCGCCAGTTTCGCCAGCCCCGGATTGCCCACCGCCGCATGGGCGCAGTGGAGGGCCACGTGGGCGTAGAGGAGGGGGATCAGAAGACGGTCCATGGCGGACAGCAGCGCTCCGGAAAAGAGGACCGTAGCGCCCTGTCGCAGAGCGGCGGCCCGGATTCCCCCGGTAGCCGCCGTCAGGACAGCCATCGCCGGCAGCAGGACTCCGGAAAAGCGGTCCATGCGCTGAATGGTCTCCCGTCCGAGACCGATCATGCTCTCCATGTCCGTCATGGTGAGAGCCGTAATGGCGAGAGCCCCCGCCAGTTCCACCGCCTGCAGTCCCTCCTGCTTTCCCGGCAGTCCGGCGCTCTCCGCCAGAGAACAGAACAGCACCACGGCGAGCAGTCTGGCGCCGGTTCCCAGCACCTCCCGCCCCAGTTCTCCGATCTTCCCCCAGGCCTCGGACAGCACCTCCGAGATTCCCTCTTCCAGATCCGTTCCGGGCGTAACGCCCGTCGTTTCCGCCTCCTGGTACAGTTCTTCCACCTGAGGGAACCGCACTTCCGCGGCCCAGGCGGGAACCGTCCACGTCATCAGGAGAACCACAACCAGAAGAAGGCGCTTCATCGGAGGAGCTCCGTCATCAGCTGGGCCACCGCCCGGGCCAGGGGCAGCGCCAGGGAAAGAGCGATCACGGTCCCCGCCAGTTCCACAAAGGAGGCCGCTCCGCCCTCGCCCGAGGACCGGCAGATCTCGGCGGTCAGCCGGGTGAGAATGGAGACCGCTACCGTCTTCCATACCGGCTCCAGCAGAGACTCCTCCAGTCCGGTCAGCTCTGTCAGCTCCCGCATCAGGGCTGCGGCGGCCCCCAGAGAATGCGAGACCCGCATGACCATCCACACTCCGGCCGCCAGAACCAGCAGCAGCGCCAGCTCCGGGGTGTGCCTGCGCAGGAGGCAGGCCAGGACCGCCGTGACGGCCCCCGCGGCGGCAATCCGTACCATCTCCTCCATCGCTACAGTCCAAACAGCCGTTTGATGAGGTCAAACAGGTCCGCAATCTCCTGCACAACCATCATCAGCACCACCACCAGCCCGGTCAGCGTCACCATCATGGCCTGTTCATCCCGGCCGGCCCGGCTCAGGACCTGGTTGAGCACCGCCACCAGAATCCCAATGGCCGCAATCCGGAAAATGAGATCAATTTCCATGGGAGTTCCCCCTCTTTCGTAAGCTTCAAAGCAGAAGAATCACCAGAAACGCCCCGCCCGAGACGCCGAGGATCCGGTAAAGCCGCCCCTGCCGTCTGCCGTCTTCCTCCGCCTGGCGGGCCAGTTCTCCCAGCCGGACCCGGACCGCCCCGATTCTCCGCCGCTGTTCCTCCCAGTCGCAGCGGCCAAGAACAGCTCCCAGCGGGTCCAGGCACCGCTTTCCCTCCCGACTCACCTCCGGCAGGTCCTCCACCAGCTTTGTCCAGGCGGTTGGGAAGTCCCGCTCCTCCAGATGATTCAGGGCCTCCCGACACCCCAGCACCAGCTGCAGGGCCGCGCCCCGACAGTGGACTGCCGCCAGGTCCAGCAAACGGGGTAATGGAGGCGCGTCCAGTTCCAGCTCCTGTTCCAGAAGAGCCAGCGCCGCCTCCAGCGTCCGCAGATTCCAGGCTCTTTCCCGCAGGCGGGCCGCACCTCGCAGCCCAAGCCAGACCGCGCCGGCGGCGCACAGACACGCGCCAAGCAGATGGATCACGCTTCCAGCACCTCCACCGTATAGATTCGCTTCTCCCCTTCCCTGCGGATGGTGACCAGACGCTGAAACAGCCCTTCCTCCAGCGCAGGCCGGTAAAGGATCCGGCGCTGCAGATCTTCCCGCCCCAGTCCGTGGGCGGTGGCCAGGAGCGCCACGCCGCATCCCGCCGCCTGCCGCAGAGCCTGGATATCCGCCGGATCCGTAATCTCGTCCGCCGCCAGCACCTGGGGATTCATGGCCCGGAGGAGAAGCATCATGGCCCGGGCCTTGGGGCATCCTTCCAGCACATCCGTACGGGCTCCCACCTCCAGCTGAGGAATCCCGCCCCGGAGGGCGGCCACCTCTCCCCGTTCGTCCGCCAGAGAGACCCGCAACGGCTCCGTCCCCTCTCCATCGGAGAGACTTCGCACCAGATCCCGCAGCAGCGTGGTCTTTCCCGCGCCGGGCGGGGCAAGAATCAGGGTAGAACCGAAGCTGCCCCTGGGGCAGAGCCGGGCCAGCAGCGGTCCGGCGATTCCCCGAACGGAGCGGGCGATCCGCACATTGGCGGAGGAATAGGGCTGCAGGCCGCGGATCTCTCCCTCCCGCAGGCGGGCGCTGCCGCAGAGTCCGATCCGATGTCCTCCGGCGAGGGTCAGATACCCCTGGCGGAGCTGATCCAGGACCGCGTGGAGGGAAGCCCGGCTGGCCAGTTCCACCAGCTGCTCCAGCTCCGCTGTCTGAACCGGCGCGCCTCCCAGGCTTCGTTCCTTTCCATCCATCACAAGCGTCATGGCCTGTCCCGCCCGCAGGCGCACTTCCTCCGCCCGGCTCTGGTCCTTCGGGGAGACCCCCAGCGCCAGCGAGCGCAGACGGGGCGGCAGGACCGACACCGCCTGGCCGTAGGCCCGGTCCCGTTCCATGGACATCCCTCCTTCCGCTCCTACTCTATGGGGACAGGCCCGCCGATATGCCGGAAAATATCGCTGTCAGAATCCCCGTAAATATGCCAGAAAACAGAAGTTCGGGGTTT
>CANRFA010000013.1 GCA_947629775.1 uncultured Oscillospiraceae bacterium | reverse complement strand
GGGAAGGGGCAAACTCTGGGAGCGGCGCTTTCATCTCGGCCACAAGTGGCCGAGAATTCCCGCGCCGATCCTTAAAAAAAGAACGCCCCTGACCATCGCCAGGGGCGGAATTACCGCGGTACCACCCTGATTATCCGGAGACATCCCGGACCTCTCAGCCGTCCTGTAACGGGAACGCCCCGTCCCGGTCTTCCCGGGCTGCTTGGGAGTGGCGTGTGCGCGTGGCCGGCCGGGGGCTTTCACCGTCCCCCCCTCGCTGGAGGCTTCCACCGTCGCACTGGGCTCCTTCGTCGCGTTTGCCCGTCTATTCTAGCACGATTTTCGCTCCTGTCAACCACTTTTTCCGCGGTTCCGACTGCCTGAAGTCTTCTGTACTTTTCCCGGAACCCTCCTTGTTTTTCCGGCGGATCCGGTATAAAATCAGGTTGGGGAATTTTACCCGAAACCGAAACGAGGAGTGATTCCATGAAAAAGACCCTTCGCGCGCTGCTGTGCGTCCTGGCGCTGGCGGCCTCTCTGTGCCTGCCGGCCTTCGCCGCCTCCGCGGCCCCTGCCGGCGTGACTTTGCCGGAGAAGCAGGGCGACTTCTACCTGATGATGAACGGGGAGTTCGTCACCTCCTTCACGGACGCCCTTCCGCGGGCGAAAGACAACCGCTCGTTCCTGCCCTTCCGCCACACCTTCGAGCTGCTGGGCTTTGACGACATCCAGTGGAACCAGGAGACCTCCACAGCCTCCGCGACCCGGGCGGACGGCACCTCCGTCGCCGTGAAGCTGGGCGAGCAGGCCCTCACCATCACGGAGAACGGCAAATCCCGGGTGGTGGAGACCGACACCGCCGCCTTCGCGGATATGAAGCTACAGCGCACCTTCGTCCCCATCGGCCTCATTGCCCGGGCGCTGGACAACTACAACGTGGGCTGGGACGCCACCAATGGCGTCGCCATTCTGGACGATGTGGACCGCATCGTGGCGGCGAACCAGGAGACCTTTACCCTGATGGATCAGCTCATGGACTATTCCCGCGCCTTCGAGACCGGCAAGTGGAAGCA
Source organism: uncultured Oscillospiraceae bacterium (assembly GCA_947629775.1). GTDB lineage: Bacteria > Bacillota > Clostridia > Oscillospirales > Oscillospiraceae > Lawsonibacter. Next base: position 35,938 of record CANRFA010000013.1, on the reverse strand, counting down.
GACCGGCAGCTGTGACGCGAAGCTCGGCCTCTCTTCCAGCGCCAGCGAGAGTCCCATGGAGTTCACGATGACCGCGGACGGAGACTACGCTTCCCTGGTGATGGACAACCGCGCTTTCCAGCTGACCGGCAACCTGAAGGTGGACGCCTCCTTCCTGATGGACGGCCAGGACATGGTGGAGACGCTGGGTCAGATCCCCGGCTCCGGCATGCCCGAGATGCCCGTCGACGTGGACCTGGACATGCGGGGCGATCAGAGCACCGGCGCCTTTTACTTCCACTCCAAGGGCCTGACGGACCTGATGAACATCGGAGAGACGGAGAAGAAGGAGGACGCCTGGTATAAGATCGACATGGCTTCCCTGTGGGACAGCTCCTTCAGCGAAACCGGCCTCACCTGGAGCCAGCTGATGGAGATCGGACAGTCGGACGCCTCCTTCGAGGAGCAGCTGCCCCGGATTCTGCACAGCATCCCCGTGGAGAGCATGTACGCCACCACCACCGATTATCTGGACGCCATCGCTCTGACCCTGGGCGACCGCGCCTTTGAAAAGCAGAACGACACCTGGGTCAACGACATGTCCGAGGCCCTCGATGGCGCCGGCACCATGAAGATCACCCTCTACACCGCGGGCGGCAAGGTCAACGGCGTGGGGATGGAGATGAAGGTGAACGCCAGCGAAGAAGACACCGCTCTCGGCATGAGCCTGGATCTTACCCAGAAGGATATGGCTCTGGACGCCTCCATGACCATGGACATGGACACGGGAACCGGCGACGATGCCATGAGCTTCTCCTTCGCCTTTGATATGGACGGCACCATGGCCACCACCACCGAGACACCGGAGACAGAGCCTCCCGCGGGGGCCAATGTGGAGGACATGACCTCTTCCGACCTGATCCCCGACATGGGGCTCATCGGCGGCGCGGACGGCCCCACCGCCTGGCTTCCCTCCTGATTCCCGGAACCTCTGCCTGATTCTGACAAAGATTCCTGACTTTCTGAAAAAACCGCTGGACAGCGGTCCGATTCCGTGCTATAATTTTGGTAAATTTACCGAACCAGCCAGCAACACGAAGGAGGAATCAGACCATGGAAAAGAAACTGAACTTCTACAACATTCCCACCAGAACCGGCGAGGTTGCTCTGCGGGTGGCCAGGGGCCACTTCGCGACCAAAAACAGCCACATCAACTACTTCATTGATGTGACGGGGACCCGTTGCAGCCTCAAGCAGGCCGAATCCGTGGCGACCCAGCTGAGGGCCCAGCTCCAGAGCACCATGATCAACACCATCATCTGCATGGACAACACCCGGGTCATCGGCACCTGTCTCGCCCAGCAGCTGACCAAGGGCGGCTACCGCTCCATGAACTCCGGCGAGGACATCTATCTCCTGCGGGATAACGTCTACGTAAACGGCAAGCTGATCTTCCGCGACAACACCCACGACATGCTGATGGGCAAGAACGTGCTGATTCTCCTGGCCTCCATCACCACCGGCGGCACCGTGGAGCAGGCCATGCGCACCGTCCGCTACTATGGCGGCACGGTCGCCGGCATCGCCTCCATCTACAGCTATCTGGATCAGATCGACGGCGTACCCATCATTTCCCTCTTCCACACCAACGATCTGGCGGACTATCAGAGCTACTCCCCGGACAACTGCCCCCTGTGCGCCAGGGGCATCGAGCTGGACGCCATTGTGGACCGCTACGGCTACTCCACCCTGTAAGGCATCCCTGTGTTTTTCCACCCCCTCCGGTCGGTATCGCCGCCCGGAGGGGTTTTCTGTTTCCTTTGGCCTTCGGCCGTTCTTCCCTTCGGCTCTCCCTGGTAAACTGGAGGCATACCATTCCGGGCCGTACCCCTGGCGGCGCCGGTCCGGCAGAAAGGAGCGTCCCCTATGGCAACTGTCACAAAAGTCCGGAACGGCTATACCTTCCGGACGGATACGGAAACCGGCACCACCACGGCCAGCGGACGGCTGCAGAATACTCCCGCTCCCCGAAACGCGGCTCTCCAGCGGGAGGCGGGCGGCGCGTCCCGCCTGCCCACGGATCACGGCGGACATCTGGTGGGCGCCCGCATGAACGGCCCCGCCATCGAAGAGAATCACTTCGCCCAGGACGGCGGCATCAATCAGGGCTCCTTCAAAGCCCTGGAGAACGCGGAGCAGCGCCAGCTGAACCGGGGAGCCACGATCGAGACGGAACGGATCGCCTATATGTCCGAACCCGGCAGGCCGTCTGCTTTCCTGGTGAACGACACCATCACCTATGCCAGCGGGAAGCGCAGCGAGGTCCACTACTCCGTGACCAACCTGTCCAAAGCCACGATGGACGAAATCGAGGCGGAGGCGGCCCGCCTCGACGTTCCCGACGATACCGGGTGGGAGGAGATGAAGCGGGAAATCTACACCCCCGGGGAACTGGCGCTGATCCAGGAGACCGCGGACCTGCAGTATCCGTCCATCCGGGAGGAGTTTGAGGAACCGGCCGGGCCCGGGCCGGAAAGCGGACCGTCCGTCCCCGATCTGACCGACGGCGGGGGTCTGAAGGACGATGACGGCGGGGGTCTGAACGACGATGATGGTGGAGGTCTGAACGACGATGACGATGGAGGCATCGACGACGACTGATCCTCCGGATCCCGCCAGGCAGTCCCGGACACCCCTGCCATCGCAGGACCATCCTACTGAAAAACACCCGTCCGGAACCGGGTTGCCCCCTGATTCCGGACGGCTTTTCTTCTCTCTGCGGCCTGTTGCGCGTGAAACGCCTCTTCGCCTGCCGTTCCGGAGCCGCGCGAAGGTCCGGCCATGCCGGTCCTCTCCCGCATCCACGGCCGCGGGATCCGTACGACGCGGCGCTGCGGTCCGCGCGCCCATGAAAGAACCCGCGATCTCTTGCGCCGCGGGCGAAATCCGCCACGATGCGGCAGAGGAAGGGGAGGCCCGCCGCCGGGATGGCCTGGCCAGGATGCGCTTCCGGGCCTGCCTGCCGCTTGGCGGCTCCGATCAGGCCAGGCCTCCGCTGTCTGGCGGGGAGCGGGACGGAGGGTGGGGCGCAAATGGCCCGTCCCGATCGCTCCCTCCGGGTCGGGTACGGCAAGGGGCTGTTTCGGATGCCGGGGCGGACTGTCTGGGGACGACAGAAACCCCGGCAGGAACCATGTGGTTCCTGCCGGAGCAGAGTCCGGGGCGCTGCCCGGGGAAGAGGCAAGAGTGGCGATCAGGCGGCTTTGGTCTGGCGGCTCTTCATGAAAAGCAGCCAGCCGATGGTCAGAACAGCGCCGATGGGCAGGCAGACAAAGGCGTTGGGGATAAAGCCCGCCACGATATAGCAGAGGAAGCTGATGGCCGCGACCGTGATCGCGTAGGGCAGCTGGGTAGACACGTGGATGACATGCACGCAGCGGGCCCCGGCGGAGGACATGATGGTGGTATCGGAGATGGGGGAGCAGTGGTCGCCGCAGACGGCGCCGGCCAGGCAGGCGGACATGCCCACATAGAGCAGGGGGTTGTCCGCGGTGAACATGTTGGTGACAATGGGAATCAGGATGCCGAAGGTGCCCCAGCTGGTGCCGGTGGCGAAGGCCAGCAGGCAGGCGACAATGAAGATGACGGCGGGCAGGAAGTTCTGCAGGCTCTTGGCGGCGTCGCTCTGCATCAGGCCCTCGACGAAGACGGCGGAGCCCAGCAGGTCGTTGGAGATGTTCTTCAGAGAGGTGGCCAGGGTCAGGATGGAGATGGCGGGAACCATGGCGATGAAGCCCTGGGGAATGCAGTCCATGGCCTCCTTGAAGGAGATCAGGCGGCGGCACATCAGATAGACGACAATGATGATGAGGGCGATCAGGGAGCCCCAGGGGAGACCCACGGTGGCGTCCGTGTTGGCGAAGGCGGCGACGAAGTCGCCGGCGCAGTCGGTGCCGCCCCAGAGGTCCACGCCGAAGAACCCGCCGATGTACAGAAGGCCGCTGATGGCGAAGATGACCAGAACCACGACGGGCAGGACCAGATCCATGACCTTGCCCTTGGGGTTGTGGCTGACTTCCATGGCGTCTACCCGCTCGTCTGTGGAGAAGAGGTCGCCCTTCTCGATGGCGTTGCGTTCATGGCGGCGCATGGGGCCGTAGTCGGCGCCGATGAAGATCATGCCGAGAATGAAGACGAAGGTGAGCAGAGAGTAGAAGTTGAAGGGGATGGCGCGGATGAACAGCTGGATGCCGGAATAGCCGGTGCCCTCCGCGTACTGGGAGACGGCGGCGGCCCAGGAAGAGACCGGGGCGATCATGCAGACCGGAGCGGCGGTGGCGTCGATCAGGTAGGCCAGCTTGGCCCGGGAGATCCGGTGGTTATCCGTAACGGGGAGCATGACGGAGCCGACGGTGAGGCAGTTGAAGTAGTCGTCGATGAAGATGAGCACGCCCAGCACGAAGGTGCACAGCTGCGCGCCGACGCGGCCCTTGACGTGGGTTTTGGCCCAGCGGCCGAAGGCGGCGGAGCCGCCGGCCCGGTTCATCAGGGCCACGACCGCGCCGAGAATGACCAGGAACAGGAAGATGCCGGCGGTGCCCTGGATGGCGGCCAGCAGGCCGTCGTTGACCAGATGGTCCATGGCGGCGGCGGGAGCCCCGTCCGCGGCCAGGACAGCGCCGACCGCGATGCCGATGAACAGGGAGGAATAGACCTCCTTGGTGATCAGAGCCAGTCCGATGGCGATGATGGGGGGCACCAGGGCCCAGAAGGTGGCGTAGAAGCCGCTCGTGGCGACCTCTTCCCCGGCGGCAAAGGCCGGGATGGTCATTGCCAGCACGAAGATCACGGCGAGCGCGATCCGAACCGGCCAGGATTTTCGATGCATGTACGATCCCTCCACAATATGGTCAGATTTCTCTCCTTGCGCGAAAAAGCCGCTGACGCAGAGCGCCAACGGCAAAACCAGCATCCCTCGAAGGTGGGATCTCTGGATAGCGCTCCACTCTCAGGTGACAGTCTCCGGGATATTCTCCCGGAGCCCAGGAGAGAGGGCGGGCGGCCGGTCTCTCCTTCGGCGGTTTCCCCTCTCGGGCGGGAGCCTGCCAGGCTTTTCGTCCCGCTCTACGCATGAAAACCGCGCCTCTATCCGATTCCTTGTCTGAAACTGGAGAAATTGTAGCACCATCCACCAAATCTGTCAAGAATTATTTATCCAGAGTCTGCCACAACCGCGGCGGGCCGGTCCCAGAGCATGCAGAAGGTGAAGGTCCCGGTGGCCACCAGAGCGTCCCGGTCGTCCGTCATGGAGAACTGGACCACGGAGAGGGTGCGCCCCAGCTTTTTCGGGGTGGCCCGGCAGCGGATCTTCGTTCCGGTGGCGGGGCGCAGGAACTCCATGGTGCTGGTGGCGGTCACGCAGCTTCCGCCCCGGGAACAGGCGCAGCAGCCGGAGACGGTGTCCGCCAGGGTGGCGAGGGCCCCTCCGTGGACGGTGCCGTGGGGATTGATGGAGTCCGGGCCGATGGTCAGCTCCCCTTCGCACAGGCCGGGCTCCAGGCGGGTGACCGCGATCCCGTTCTCATAGGAGAACTGGTGGGGCCGGTTGACCACCAGATCGGCGGCGGAACGGATGGATTCGGACATGAAAAACGCTCCTTCGGTACCGGGTTGGATGGCTCATTCTAGCATAAGAGGCCTCTTCTGACAAGCGGGGAGCGGCGGGGGACGGGAGGCGCCGGAAAAAAAGGAGGACTGGCGGGGATTTCATCTTGAAGGGGGCATGCCCGCTGTGCTATAATGACAGGATACCGGCTGCGGGACCTGTCTGCGTATCGGAAACAGGAAAAGCAGCCGTTAAATGGTAATAACGGATGTTTCCGGCTCCCATCGCGCCGTATATGGGATTCGGAGCGACCCGGGGAGGTGCCGCCCATGAAGTACAGTCAATGGAAGCTTTCTCCCGCTCATCCCGAGGCGAGAGCCGCCCTGGAGGGAGCGGGCATCCCGCCGCTGCTGGCTGCCGTGCTGGCGGCCCGGGGCGTGCAGAACCCGGACGAGGCCCGGCGCCTGCTGACGCCCGGCTGCGAACCTCTGCTGGATCCTCTGCGGCTGCGGGACATGGACCGGGCGGTGGCCCGGATCCGGAAGGCCATCGCGTCCCGGGAACAGATCGCCATCTACGGAGACTACGATGTGGACGGCATCACCGCCACGGTGCTGCTGAGCCAGGCTCTCACCTGGATGGGGGCCCGGGCGATCACCTATATTCCGGGCCGTCTGGCGGAAGGGTACGGTCTGAACCGGGACGCGATCCTCTCTCTGGCGGAGCAGGGAGTGACCCTGCTGGTCACCGTGGACTGCGGCATCACCGCCATCGAGGAGACCGACTTTGCCCGCAGCCGGGGCGTGGACGTGATCATTACGGACCATCACGAGTGTCAGGACAGAATTCCGGACGCGGTGGCCGTGGTGGATCCCCGCCGGCCGGACTGCCCGTACCCCTTCAAAGGCCTGGCGGGGGTAGGGGTCGCCCTGAAGCTGGCGATGGCGGTGGCCGGACCCGGGCGGGCCGGTTCCGTCTTCCGTACCCACCGGGATCTGGCGGCCCTGGGTACGGTGGCCGATGTGATGCCCATGACGGGGGAGAACCGGGTGATTGTCAGCCTGGGGCTGCGGGATCTGAACCCGCCCCGGCGCCTGGGGATCAGCCGCCTGCTTCAGAGGGCCAATCTGAACGAGCGCTCCCTCAACTCCATCTCTCTCGGATTCACGCTGGCCCCCCGCATCAACGCCGCGGGGCGGATGGGAGAGGCGGCGGTGGCGGAAGAGCTGCTCCTGACCCGGGATCCCCGCCGGGCGGACGAGCTGGCCGAGCGGCTGTGCCGTCTGAACGCGGAGCGGCAGGAGATCGAAGTGCAGATCTGCAGCCAGTGCGTGGCGCAGCTGGACGCGCACCCCCAGGAGAGCCCCCTGGTTCTGGTGGGAGCGGGCTGGCATCAGGGGGTGGTGGGCATCGTGGCCTCCCGCCTGGCGGAGCGCTACGGTTGCCCCGCGTTCATGATCTGCCTGGAGAACGGCATGGGCCGGGGCTCCGCCCGCTCCTGGGGCGGCGCGAACCTCTTCGAGCTGCTGAAGAGCTGCGCGCCTCTGCTGGACAGCTACGGCGGTCACGCCATGGCGGCCGGGTTCACGGTCCGGGAGGAGAACATCCCCGCCCTCACGCAGGCCCTGCGCCAGGGAATGGCGGCCTTTCCGGCCAGCGCCCCGGTTCTCCAGGTGGACTGCGAGGTGAAGCCCCAGGATCTGACGGCGGAAGCGGTGGAGAGTCTGGATCTGCTGGCTCCCTGGGGAGCGGGCAATCCCCGCCCCGTCTTTCTGATGTCCGGCGCGCCGATTACCTCCATGTCCCGGGTGGGACAGGGCCGGCATCTGAAGCTGCGTCTGGACTGCCGGGGGACCCCGATGGAGGCCATCTGGTTCTCCGCGGGGGATACGGACTTCGCTCCGGCACCAGGCAGCCGGGTGGACCTGACCTTTACCCCCCAGATCAACGATTTCCGCGGCAGGCACGCCGTGCAGCTGCAGGTGACAGACCTGCGCCAGGCGCCCACCCGGGCCGCCATGGAGAGGGCCATCTACGACCGCTTTGCCCGGGGAGAGGCTCTGACCCCGGAGGAGGCCCGCTTCCTTCGGCCCTCCCGCAGGGATTTCGCCGTTCTGTGGCGCTGGCTGGAGCGGCAGTCCTCCGTGGCCTCTCCGGTGGAAGGGGATCTGCGCCGCATAAACCGGGCTGTCTCCCGCCGTACCCGCAGGAAGGAGACCGCCGTGCGGACCCTGCTGTGTCTGGATGTGCTGGAGGAGCGGGGCCTCATTCTCCTCAACCGCCGGGTGGACCGGCTGCAGATCACGCTGCGCAGCTGGGAACAGAAGGTGGATCTGGAGGCCTCCGAGATCATGATCCGCCTGCGGGAAATGATGGACGAAACGTAACCCCCACGATTCGGATAAGGTGATGCACGTATGGATCCCATATTAGAGCGCTATCACGCTCTGGAAGAAAAGGTCAGCCGCTATACCCCCACCCTGGACAGCCGGCGGCTGTTTTCCGCCTTTTCCTATGCCGACAAGGCCCACAACGGGCAGCGCCGCAAGAGCGGCGAGCCCTACATCATTCATCCTCTGGCTGTGGCGGACATTGTCGCCGACCTGGAACTGGATGTGGATTCGGTCATTGCCGCCCTGCTCCACGACTGCATCGAGGATACGGAGGCCACCCACCAGGACATCAGCCGTAAATTCGGGGAACCGGTGGCGGCTCTGGTGGAGGGCGTCACCAAGCTGTCCCGGGTGCAGTACGTCACCAAGGAAGAGGAGCAGATGGAGAACCTGCGCAAGATGCTCCTGGCCATGGCCCAGGACATCCGGGTGATCCTCATCAAGATCTGCGACCGGCTGCACAACATGCGCACCATGGAGTATCAGTCTCCCCGGAAACAGCGGGAGAAGAGCCTGGAGACCATGGAGATCTACGCCCCCCTGGCCCATCGCCTGGGCATGCAGAAGATGAAGTGGGAGCTGGAGGACCTCTCGCTGCGGTATCTGGACCCCGTAGGGTATAAGGAGATCGAGGACGAGCTCACCGAGCGCTCCTCCGCCCACGACGAGTTTCTGGCCGCCATCCAGCAGCGCATTCAGCAGCGGCTGAGCCGGGAGGGCCTCCACTGCGCGGTGTACGGCCGGGTGAAGCACATCTACTCCATCTACCGGAAGATGTTTACCCAGAACAAGACGCTGGACGAGATCTTCGATCTCTACGCCTTCCGGGTGATCGTGGACGACATTCCCGAGTGCTACAACGTGCTGGGCTGCATCCACGACATGTTCAAGCCGGTGCTGGGCCGCTTCAAGGACTACATCGGCACCCCCAAGCCCAACATGTATCAGTCCCTCCACACCACGGTCATCGGGCGGGAGGGCATCCCCTTCGAGGTGCAGATCCGCACCTGGGAGATGCACCGCACCGCCGAGTACGGCATCGCCGCCCACTGGAAGTACAAGCAGGGGATGGCGAACCGCAAGCTGGGCACCGAGGCGGACTTCGAGTGGATCCGCCGGCTGCTGGAGAACCAGCAGGACTCGGACGCGGAGGAGTTCGTCCACAGCCTGAAGGTGGACATGTTCGCCGACGAGGTCTTTGTCTTTACGCCCAACGGCGATGTGAAGAGCCTTCCCACCCGGGCTACGCCCATCGACTTCGCCTACAGCATTCACTCGGAGGTGGGCAACCACATGGTGGGCGCCCGGGTCAACGGGCGCATGGTCCCCTTCGACTTCGTTCTCTCCAACGGGGACATCGTGGAGATCGTCACCTCCAAGTCCGGCAAGGGCCCCAGCCGGGACTGGCTGAACATCTGCCAGTCCAGCGAGGCCCGCAACAAGATCCGGCAGTGGTTCAAGCGGGAGCGGCGGGACGAGAACATCGCCACCGGCCGGGCCGCTTTCGAGTCGGAGCTGCGCCACACCAAGATCCCCCTCTCCGCCGTCACGGCGCCGGAGGTGCTGCCCCACATTCTGCAGAAGGTGCGCTTCGGGACGCTGGACGAGATGTACGCGTCCATCGGGTATGGCGGCACCACGGCCGCCAAGACGGTGGCCCGGGTGCGGGACGAGCTGCTGCGGCTGGGCCGTCTGCAGGCGGAAAAGGCCGCCCAGGCCGCCCGGACCCTGGAGGAGAGCGTGGTGGTGCCGGCCAATACGGCGCCCAAACCGGCGGCGGGTCTGGCGGACACCCGGAATATCCGCTCGGAATCCGGTATTATTGTAGAGGGGATGGGCAACTGCCTGGTGAAGTTCGCCAAGTGCTGCACGCCGGTTCCCGGCGACCCGGTGGTGGGATATATCACCCGGGGCTACGGGGTTTCGGTCCATCGGCAGGACTGCCCCAACGCCTCCCCCAGCCGGCGCAAGCCCGGCGAGGAAAACCGCTGGATCAGCGTCTCCTGGGTGGAAAAGGGACTGCCCAACTACCGCACCTCTCTGGAACTGTCCGCCCGGGACCGGGACGGACTGGCGCTGGATGTGGCCATGGCGCTCTCCGCCGCCAAGGTAAAGGTGAGCGCCCTCTCCGCGAAGGCGCTGCCGGACGGACACGCCACCGTCAGCATCAGCCTGGAGGTCCGGGACCGGAAGGAACTGGACAGCGTCATCAGCCGCCTGCGCAACATCCAGGGCGTCTATTATGTCTCCCGCTCCGCCGGGAAATAGCAAAGGAGTCTGTGTATGCGAGCGGTTGTGACCCGGGTGACCTCCGCCTCCGTGACCATTGACGGCGCGGTGGAGGGCGCCATTGAGACGGGCTTTCTGGTTCTGCTGGGCGTCGGTCCCCAGGACACGGAGGCCATCTGCGACAGACTGGCCGATAAGGTCTGCAACCTGCGGGTCTTCGAGGACGACAGGGGGAAGATGAACCGGGATCTGAGCCAGGTAGGGGGCTCCCTGCTGGTGATCTCCCAGTTCACCCTCTACGCGGATGTCTCCAGCCGGCGGCCGGGGTTTTCCCATGCGGCGAAGCCGGAGCTGGCCGTTCCGCTCTACGAACGCTTTCTGGCCCGCTGCCGGGAGAAGGGGTTCCGGGTGGAACACGGCCGCTTTGGCGCGGACATGAAAGTGGCTTCCGTCAACGACGGACCCGTGACGATTCTCTTTGATGTGGAGCGGGCCTGACCGGCCGAAAGACGTACCGTCCGGACAGAGGGACGGGCGGAGTTACGAAGAGGAGGAGACGGACATGAAAGTGAAAATCATGCAGGTTGGCGACATCATGACCAACTGCTATTTCCTGGTGGATACGGATACCAGCGTGATGGCCATCATCGATCCCGGCGACGAGGCGGAGGCCATCCAGGAGGCCGCGGAAGAGGTCGGGGCCGAGGTGAAGATGATTCTTCTGACCCACGGGCACTACGATCACACCACCGCGGTGCCCTCGCTGCACCGGGTCTATCCGGAGGCGGAGATCTATATCCACGAGGCGGACGCGAAGGGGGCGGGCAGCCACCTGTACCCCCTGGCGGGCAACGTGGAGGGTCTGAAGTTTTACGACGAGGGCGATACCCTGACGCTGGGCACCCTGACCATCCATGTGATGCACACGCCCGGCCACTCCCCCGGCTCCGTGACGCTGCAGGTGGGCGACGTCCTCTTTACGGGCGACACCCTCTTCTGCGGCTCCTGCGGACGCACGGATCTGCCCGGGGGCAGTTATAAGGAGATCATGGAGTCCCTGAAGCGTCTGGGCCAGCTGGAGGGCAACTTCCACGTCTGTCCCGGCCACGACCGGACCTCCACGCTGGCCAACGAGCGCAAATACAATCCGTACCTGATGGAGGCCCTGCGGCACTGAAGTCCGCGGGGAAGCGATGGAGAGGGGGATGAGCGGTCATGCAGCTCTTTTTTGAGCCCGGCCCCTGGCAGGGAGAGCGCTATCGCTACGCGGCGGAGCAGATGATGCTCACGCTGTTTCCCGGCGAGCGGCCGGAGTATCCCCCGGAACTCCCTCCGGTTCTGGAGAACGGGGCGCTGTTCGCCCTTTCCCGGGAGGGAGACCAGGCCGTCCTGACCGCCCGGGTCGCCCGCCAGGGCGAACTCCGGGAGGGACGCTCCGTGTTTCCCGGCGGACAGCTGGACGCGCCGCCGGAGCAGGTCTACCACGCGGTGCAGCACGCGCTGAAGCTGGCGTTTTACCAGGCGGGGACCGCCCTGCTGGGCCGGGAGCCCCCCTGGGGCGCCCTGACCGGGGTGCGCCCGGTGAAACTGCCCACCCGCGCCATGCGCGCGGGCGCCACGGCGGAGGAGGCCGCGCGGGAACTGGAGCGGGAGTACCATGTCTCGCCGGTCCGGGCCCGTCTGGCGACGGACTGCGCCCTGGCCAGTCTGGAGGCGGACCGGTCTCTGCGGGAGGGAGAGGTGTCGCTGTACATCGGGATTCCCTTCTGCCCCACCCGCTGCGCCTACTGCTCGTTCGTCTCGGCGGACGCCGGGCGGACGCTGCGCCTGATCGAACCCTATCTGGAGGCTCTGGAGACCGAACTGGACGCCACCGGCGCCCTTCTGCGGGAGACGGGGCTGCGGGTGCGCACCCTCTACATGGGCGGAGGGACCCCGACCACCCTGACCGCCGCGCAGATGGACCGGCTTCTGGACCGCTGCCGGGCGGCGCTGCCTCTGGAGGGGTGTACGGAGTACACGGTGGAGGCGGGGCGGCCGGATACCATTACCCGGGAAAAGCTGGCCGTTCTGGCCCGGCAGGGCATCGGGCGCATCTCCATCAACCCCCAGACCCTGCGGGACGAAGTGCTGGAGGCCATCGGCCGCCGGCATACGGCCCGGGATATTGTCCGCGCCATGGAGCTGGCCCGGGAAGCGGGCTTCGCCTGCGTGAACATGGACCTGATCGCCGGACTGCCCCGGGACAGCGTGGAGGGATTCCTCGCCTCCCTGGACGGAGTGCTGGCCATGGGTCCGGAGAACATCACTGTCCACACCCTGGCGCTGAAGAAGGGCTCCCGCCTCATGGAGGAGGGAGGGGCCCTGCCCTCCGGAGAAGAGACGGCCGCCATGGTGGACGCCTCTCTGGAGCGGCTGCGCCAGGCGGGCTTTGTTCCTTATTACCTCTACCGGCAGAAATACATGTCCGGCTCGCTGGAAAACGTGGGCTGGTGTCTGCCGGGGACCGGAAATCTCTACAACATCGCCATGATGGAGGAGCTGCACACCGTGATTTCGGTGGGCGGCGGGGGCGTAACCAAACTGGTGGACCGGGACAGCGGACGGATCGTCCGGGTGTCCAATCCCAAATATCCCCACGACTATCTGGCGATGCTGGACCGGGTTCTGGAGAAGAAACGGGAGATTCCGGCCTTCTACGGCCGCTGACGCGGCGTGTTTCCGGCATGTTCAATGCCGACGTACGGGAAAGGAGAAGGTTATGGCCTACCAATTGCAGGAGATCAACCGCCACATCCAGCAGGACGTCCGCGCCTTTCTGCAGGAGTGCGACGACAACTACACGCATCGGGTGGCTCTTGCGGCGGATAAGATTCTGTCCAACATGGAGAGAAGCCCTGTGGTGCTCCTCTCCGGTCCTTCCGGCTCGGGAAAGACCACCACGGCTCTGAAGATCGCGGAGGAGCTGGAGCGCCGGGGCGTAAAGTCCCACGCCGTGGCCATGGACAACTACTTCCGGACCATGAACCGCCGTACCTGTCCCCGCACGCCCGAGGGGGATATCGACTACGAGTCCCCCCTGTGCCTGGACATGGAACTTCTGGACGAACATTTCGACGCCCTGTCCCGGGGCGAGGAGATTCTGGTTCCCAAATTCGAATTCGCCCGCCAGATGCGCAACGACACCCTGGCGATGCCTCTGAAGCTGGGGAAGAGCGAGATTGCCATCTTCGAGGGCATCCACGCCCTCAACGACGACATCGCCGGCCGCCATCCGGAGGCCACCAAGGTCTACATCTCCGCCCGCTCCAACGTGGTGGAGGGCAGCGCCCTGCGCTTCAAGGGCACCTGGATGCGGCTGAGCCGCCGGGCGGTCCGGGACTACAACTTCCGGGGCACCGAGGTGGAGCAGACGCTGGACATGTGGGCCAATGTGCGCCGGGGCGAGAAGCTGTATATCTCCCCCTACAAGCACAGGGCCGACGTGATCTTCGACTCCTCCCTGCCCTACGAGGTGTCCGTCATGCGCAACTACGCCGTGCCTCTGCTGGCCGCCGTCCCCGAGGAGAACGAGCGCCACGAGGAACTGATGCAGCTGATGGCGGCCTTCCGCTACTTTGAGCCCATCGACCCGGAGCTGGTGGCCCGGGACTCCCTGCTGCGGGAGTTCATCGGGGGAGGAAGCTACCTCTATCACTGAGACGGGAACGGTTCTTCCGCCCCCGCCCGGAACGCCCGGGCGGGGGCGCGGTTTCGCTTCGGGGAAGGGTGAAGAGATCCCGGTCCGAGGGGCCGGGGAATACAGCCGGAAGAGCGTTCTGCGTGCCGGCCTGGAGGAACTGGAGAGCGGAAAGCGCTCTGGCGCCCGGAACAGCCCGCCCGGGGAGGGCCGTTCCGCCTGGGGGCAGGAGAGGGACGAAGAAGACGGAGAAGGGCGATCTGACCGGAAAAAATGTTGGGAGGGCGCTCATTTTTTCCTTTACAGTGGGGGAGAATTATGCTATAGTAACCGGGCATGCAACGTGCGCGCCCTTCCGCTTCGTTTCAGGGTACGGCCCGGACAGGACTGACTTCCGGGGTTTCACCTGCCTGTTACGCAGCCTTTGGGCAGGAAATACTGAAAGGTGGAGTTTCCCATGATCCGCAAGGACGAAAAGACGGCCGTCATCGAGGCCAACCGCACCCACGAGAACGATACCGGTTCCCCCGAGGTGCAGATCGCCATTCTCACCGCCCGCATCAACGAGCTGACCAGGCACCTGAAGGTCCACATCCACGACAACCACAGCCGCCGCGGTCTGTATAAGATGATCGGTAACCGCCGCAAGCTGCTCAACTACCTGATGAGCAAGGACATCGAGCGCTACCGCGCCATCATCGCCAAGCTGGGCATCCGCAAGTAAGAACGGCCTTCCGGAGTCCGGGCCGCGAGGCCCGGCTCCTTTCCGAATCTGCGGGCGGTCCTTCCGGGACCGCCCCGTCACCCCGCTTTGGGGCCATTGCGCCTTTTTTGCATTTGAACCTGGGCCCGGAAGGGCCGGACCCGGATTCAAGTGCTGGAAGGGCAGACGGCTCCAGGGCGAATACCTTATATAAAGGAGCGATATCATGTCAACCATCATCCGACATAAGGAATTCCCGAATTTCAGAAGCTGGACCATGGATCTCTGCGGCCGCCCGCTGACCATCGAGGTGGGCAAGGTGGCCGAACTGGCCTCCGCTTCCGCCATGGTGAAGTACGGCGAGACCACCGTCCTGGTGGCGGTTACCGTAGCGCCCCGTCCCCGGGACGGCGTGGATTTCTTCCCCCTGTCCGTGGACTTTGAAGAGAAGCTGTACGCCGTGGGCCGCATCCCCGGCTCCTTCATGCGCCGGGAGGGCCGTCCCTCCCTGCCCGCCGTGCTGGCCAGCCGCCTGATTGACCGGCCCATGCGTCCCCTGTTCCCCTACGACTTCCGCAACGACGTGTGCATCACCTGCACCGTGATGAGCGTGGACTACGACTGCTCCCCCGAGGTGGCCGCCATGATCGGCGCCTCCGCCTGCGTGAGCTATTCCGAGATCCCCTTCGCCGGCCCCATCGGCTGCCTGGAAGTGGGCTACGTGGACGGACAGATCGTCCTCAACCCCAACCAGGAGCAGCGCAAGACCTCCCGCATGGATGTGACCGTGGCCGCCACCCGGGAGAAGGTGGTCATGATCGAGGCGGGCGCCGACGAGATTCCCGACGAGATCATGTACGCCGGCATTGTCCGGGCCCACGAGGAGATCCGCAAGCAGATCGACTTCATCGATCAGATCGTGGCGGAGATCGGCAAGCCCAAGATGGAGTACGAGCACGCCCAGTTCAACCAGGAGCTCTTCGACGACATCTGCGAGAACTTCATCGACGAGGCCCGGGCCGCCATGGACACCGACGACAAGAACGTCCGCGAGAGCCGCTGGAACGCCATGATCGATCACTGGCACGAGACCTATCTGGAGACCTGGCCGGATATGGATCAGTACCTGGAGGAGTTTACCTACAAACTCCAGAAGAAGATCGTCAAGGCCTGGCTGCTGGAAGGACACCGGGTGGACGGCCGCGCCCGCAACGAGATCCGTCCTCTGGCCGCCGAGGTTGGCGTCCTGCCCCGGGTACACGGCTCCGGCCTCTTTACCCGCGGCCAGACCCAGGTTCTCAGCGTCTGCACCCTGAACACGCTGGCCGCCGCCCAGAAGATGGACACCATCTGGGAGGAGACCGAGAAGCGCTATCTCCACCACTACAACTTCCCGCCCTATTCCGTAGGCGAGGCCCGGGCGCCCCGGGCCACCAACCGCCGGGAGTACGGCCATGGCGCCCTGGCGGAGCGGGCTCTGCTGCCCGTGCTGCCCAGCGAGGAAGAGTTCCCCTACGCCATCCGCGTCGTCTCCGAGGTGCTCTCCTCCAACGGCTCCACCTCCCAGGGCTCCATCTGCGGCTCCACCCTGGCCCTGATGGACGCCGGCGTGCCCATCAAGGCCCCCGTGGCCGGCATCTCCTGCGGCCTCATCCAGGACGACGACGGCTCCTTCACCACCTTCATCGACATCCAGGGCGTGGAGGACTTCCACGGCGAGATGGACTTCAAGGTGGCGGGCACCAAGGCCGGCATCACCGCCATTCAGATGGACCTGAAGAACGACGGTCTGACCCACGAGATCATCAAAGAGGCCCTGGAGATCACCCGGGACGCCCGTGTGGCCATCCTGGACGAGGTCATGCTGCCCTGCATCCCCGCCCCCAGGCCGGAGGTCAGCCCCTACGCCCCCAAGATGATCACCATGAAGATCGACCCGGACAAGATCCGCGAGGTCATCGGCAAGGGCGGTTCCGTCATCCAGAAGATCACCGCCGAGTCCGGCGCCCAGATCGACATCGAGGACGACGGCACCATCCACATCGCCTCTCCGGACGCCGCCTCCTGCGAAGCGGCCAAGAAGATGATCGACACCATCGTCTTCGTGCCGCAGGTGGGCGAGCTGTACTACGGCAAGGTGGTCCGTATCCTGAACTTCGGCGCCTTCGTGGAGCTCGCGCCGGGCAAGGACGGCATGGTCCACATCTCCAAGCTGTCCGAGCGCCGGGTGGAGAAGGTGGAGGACGTGGTCAACATCGGCGACATGATCTGGGTCAAGGTCACCGAGATCGACGAGAAGGGCCGCGTCAACCTCTCGTACCGGGACGCGCTGCGGGAAATCCGGGCCCGGAAGCAGGCGGGCAATTCCGCGAAATAAGCATCAGCCCGACGGCGGAGCGGAGGTTTCCTTTGCTCCGCCGTTTTTGGCAGGAAGGAAGGGATCATGGGATACGGCGTTCTGAGCCGCTACCGCTCCGAGCTGATGGGAATGGCCATGCTCTGGGTGATGCTCTTTCACGCCATGGACCTGGCGCCGGAGCATACCCTTCTCTACCTGTTCCGGGCCGCCGGCTTCGGAGGGGTGGACATCTTTCTCGTGCTCTCCGCCATGGGGCTTGTCCTGTCCCTGAGCCGGCGGGAGCAGAGCTACGGCTCCTTTCTGGCCCGGCGGGCCGGCCGGATTCTGCCGGCTTATTATACCGTCATGATTCCCGCCACCCTGATCCGCGTCGGGTTGGGCCAGGCGCCCCTCTCCACCCTGATCTGGAACAGCACGCTGCTCTACTACTGGGTGAATCCGCCCGGGGCCTTCAACTGGTATGTGGCCGGTATTCTGCTCTTCTACGCGCTGCTGCCTCCCTGCTGGCGGTTTCTGAAGGGCAGGAAGCGGCGCCTCGGGTGGATCGCCGGCGGGATTCTCCTGGGACTGCTGGTCTGTCGGATTCTGGTGGATTGCGACCAGTGGTCCTGGCTGGACGTGTTCTATCGGGTGCCCGTGTTTTTCCTGGGGCTGGAGATCGGGTTCCGGGTCCGGGAAGAGCGGAAGCTGGAGAGGAAGGACCTGCTGTTCTGGGCTGTCTGGCTGGGGGTCGGGGTCGCCTACCTGGCGGCCGCCCTGCGCACGGACCCCGATGTCTTCTATCTTCCCGAGTGTCACCTGTTCCTCTTCACCACCGTGCCCATGTGCCTGGCGGTCTGCTGGCTGTTCGAGCGGCTGCCGCTGGGGCTGGTGCGGCGCTTCCTGCGGGTGGTCGGGGAAAACAGTCTGGAGATCTATCTGCTGAACGTCAGCCTCTTTATCGAGTATCGGATGCTGAGCGCGGTCTTTCCCTTCTCCTCCAGGCTGCTCCATTATCTGGCGCTGTTCGCCTGCAACATCGTCATGGGCGTCCTTCTCCGCCGGATGGTGGAGGCCGGAAGGGCGCGGATCCGGCAGGCGATTCCGCCAAGGTAAGGAGGTTGCTGTCATGCTTCTGCGTGTTCTGGCGGTAGGCGACGTGGTGGGAGAGGGCGGACAGGACATCCTGTCCCGCCGGCTCCACGAGATGAAAGAGGACCTGGACGTTCACTTTACGGTGGTCAACGGCGAGAACGCCTCCGGGGTGGGGGTTACGCCCCGGCAGGCCCGGGGCATGCTGGACGCCGGAGCGGATGTGATCACGCTGGGCAACCACACCTGGAACCGCATTCAGATCGGGGATTTTCTGGACCGGAACGACTGCATTCTCCGCCCGGCCAACTACGCCGGGCGGGTTCCCGGCCGCGGCATGGGAATCTATCCGGTAAAGGGCCTGCGGGTGGCGGTGCTCAATCTGATGGGCCGCGTGGACCTGAATCCCAATCTGGACAGTCCCTTCAAAACGGCCGGCTACCTGCTGCGCAACGGCGGCTACGACCTGGCGGTGGTGGATTTTCACGCCGAGGCCACCAGCGAGAAGGGCGCCATGGCCTGGTATCTGGACGGGAAAGTCCAGGCGGTATGGGGAACCCACACCCATGTTCCCACCGCGGACTGCCAGATCCTGCCCCAGGGCACCGGCTTTGTGACGGACCTGGGCATGACCGGGCCCATCCGCTCCGTGCTGGGCATTAAACCGGAGTGTTCCCTCAACCTGTTTCTGGGGGGCCTGCCCCGGCGCTACGAGGAGGCGGAGGGCAACTGTAAGATCAACGCCTGCCTCTTCGTGCTGGATTCCGAAAAGAAGCGCTGCGTCGAGGCGCGGCGGGTGGACCTGGAAGAGTAAGGACTTGCAATCGGCGGGGGAGTGTATTATACTTGCCTTCGTAACAACGGAAAGGAGGACTGCCCCTTGGCGGACGATTTGGATTTTCTGCGCGAGGAATTTCCGGAAGAACCGGAGCCGGCGCCGGCCCCGGAGGAACCGAAGAAGGAAAAGCGCCGTCCCGGCGCGGATCTGTTTGACCTGGTTCAGATGCTGATGGGCTGCGTCCTGGCGGCCATCATCATTTTCAACGGCTGCGCCCGGGTGACTCGGGTGGACGGCGGGTCCATGGACAACACCCTGGAGAACGGAGAGCTGATGATCATCTGGTCTCTGGGCTACCACCCCAAGGCGGGGGATATCGTGGTCTTCAACAAGAAGAGCACGGACTTCTTCGGGGACAGGGCCCTGGTGAAGCGGGTCATCGCCACCGGCGGACAGCGGGTGGAGATCGACTACACCACCGGCACCGTTTATGTGGACGGACTGGCGCTGGACGAGCCGTATATTAAGGAGCCCATGTACCTGCCCGCGGATCCGCTGGAGCAGGCCACGTCCTGGGAGGTCCCGGAGGGGAGCGTCTTTGTCATGGGGGACAACCGCAACAACTCCTCGGACGGACGCCACAGCGCGCTGGGTCCCATCGACGAGTCCTACATACTGGGCAGGGCCGTGCTGGCCGTGTGGCCCGTGAGCAGACTGGGACTGCTGTAACATGCCGGGAGGGGCCGCCGGAGGGCGGTCCCTCCCTTTCGCTGAGCGGAAAAAATTTCAGGAAAGCCTATTTCTCATCGGGCGCAGATATGATATACTGAACCCGATGTTCCTTTTTCAGAGACGGGAGCAGCGGGGGAGGATGTTAAAATGAAAAACCGGATCACGGTCACCATCGCGGACCGTAGCTATACCATGGTGGCAACCGAGGACGAGGCCTATGTCCGCCGCTGTGCGGCTCACGTGGACGCCAGACTGCGGGAGACAGCCGGGGACCGTCTGGGTCAGGTGGACGCGGCGGTCCTGGCCGCCATGAACATCACGGATCAGTACTTCAGGGCTCTGGAGGACGCGGAGAACCTCCGCCGTCAGTATAAGGAGAGCCTGGAGGAGGCCAGCCGCCTGAAGCTGGAACTTTCGGAGAAAAACCGGGAGATCTTCCGGCTGCAGAATAAAAAGTAACTGTCCCCGCGGGAGGTCCGGTCCGCCGGATGCCTGCGGAAGGACGCAGACAGGAGGCCGCTTATGCTGGAACTGCTCGCCCCTGCCGGTTCGATGGAAGCGGTAACTGCCGCTGTGCAGAACGGAGCCGGGGCCGTTTATTTTGGATATGGAGACTTCAATGCCCGCCGCAGCGCGAAGAACTTTTCGGAAGAGGAGGCCGCGGCGGCGGTTTCCTATTGCCATCTGCGGGGGTGCAAAGTCCATGTGACCCTCAACACCCTGGTCACGGACCGGGAACTGCCCCGGGTGGCCCAGGCCGCGGCCCACGCCAGCAGCATCGGCGCGGACGCGGTGATCGTACAGGACCTGGGGGTGGCGCGGATGGTGCGGCAGACCACCCCGGATCTGCCCATCCATGGCTCCACCCAGATGACCATTCACTCTCTGGACGGCGTGAAGGAGTGCGCGGACCTGGGCATGAGCCGGGTGGTGCTGGGCCGGGAGCTGCGCCGGGACCAGATCCAGTTCATCTGCACCCATTCCCCCATTGAAATCGAGATCTTCGGCCACGGCGCTCTGTGCATGTGCTGGTCCGGACAGTGCTTCTTCTCCTCCGTTCTGGGGGGACGCAGCGGCAACCGGGGCATGTGCGCCCAGCCCTGCCGGCTGCGATACGGCCTCAACGAGAAGGCGGAACGCTGGCCCCTCTCCCTGAAGGACCTGTCTCTGGTCCGGCATCTGAAGGAGCTGCAGGAGATGGGAGTGGCCTGCCTGAAGATCGAAGGGCGCATGAAGCGGCCGGAATATGTGGCCATCGTGACCCGTATCTTCGCCCAGGCCCTCAAGGAGGAGCGGGAGCCCACCCGGGAGGAAATGGACACCCTGCGCCAGGCCTTCTCCCGTCAGGGCTTTACGGACGGCTACTACACCGGGAAACTGGGGAGGGACATGTTCGGGACCCGGCAGGAGGAGCGGGAGCCCCTGGAACTGTACCAGGAGGCCCGGAGCACCTATGAAAGCGGGGAGAACCGGAAGGAGCCGGTGCGCATCTACGCCCTGATCGAGGCCGGGCAGCCATCTCAGGTGGCGGTGCAGGATCTGGAGGGCCGGGTGGCCTTCGCGGAGGGCGCCGTTCCGGAGTCCGCCCGCAACGCCCCCCTGACTCAGGAGAAGGTGGAGAGCCAGCTGGCCCGCACCGGCGGCACGCCCTTCTTCGCGGAGCGGACCCTGGCCAAGGTGGACCCGGGCCTGTCCCTGTCCCTCTCCTCCATCAACACGCTGCGCCGGGACGCGCTGAAGGAACTGACCCGCATGCGCCAGGAGCCGCCGGAGCGCCGGCAGGAGACCTTTAAAACGGGAGTCCGGTACGAAAACCGGCGGGAGCCGCCGGTGTACACGGTCTCCGTGCGGGAGGTCAGCCAGATCTCCCCGGAGCTTCTGAAGATGAAGCCCGCCCTGCTCTACATTCCCGTCCAGGAGGGAATCTCCCACCCGGAGATCTTCGACCACTGCCGGAGAGCGGGCGTGCCCACCGCGGTTCTCCTGCCCCGCATCTGCACGGACCGGGAGCAGGAGGCGCTGGAGCAGGATCTGCTGACCCTGCTGGAACTGGGCGTGGAGGACGCCCTGGCCGGAACCCTGGGGGTGGCCCGCCGGGCCCGGGAGCTGGGCTTCCGCATCCGGGCGGACTTCGGCATCGGGGTATTCAACAGCCAGACCCTGAAGGAACTGCGCCGGCGGGGTTTCTCCTCGGCCACCGCCTCCTTCGAGCTCAAGCTGGCCCAGATCCGGGATCTGTCCAAGGCCATCCCCCTGGAGTTCATCGCCTATGGGCGCCTGCCCCTGATGATCACGGAAAACTGCATCGTCCACAGCCAGGCGGGGCAGCACACCTGCCACAACGTCAACCATCTCATCGACCGCAAGGGAGAGCGGTTCCCCGTGGTCAAGGCCTGGGGCTGCCGCAACGAGATTCTCAACGCCCGCAAGGTCTTCCTGGCGGACAAGATGCGGGACTGGAGCCGGCTCGGAATCTGGGGAGCCCGCCTCATGTTCACCACCGAGGACGCCCAGGAGTGCAGAAAGATCATGGAGCGCTATCTGGGCCGGGGACGCTATATCCCCAGCGACTTTACCCGGGGGCTGTACTACCGGGACGTGGAATAAGGAAGGGGAAAGGAGGCTGCCCCATGCTCTCCAGGCAGAAACTGTTCTGGCTCTCCCGGCCCTACGACCTGGCCGGGACGGAGCGGGCCTTCCTGCGGGCGGTGCGGGACAACTGCGCGTACCACATCCGTCACTGCCCGGCGTATCGGACCCTGGCGGAAGGGGAGGGCTTTTCGCCGGAGCAGGTGCGCGCCGTGGAGGATCTGAAGCGGATTCCCGCCATTCCCACCCTCTATTTCAAGCGCCACGCCATCTTTTCCATGCCCCGCTGGCGCCGCTGCTTCGAGGTGACCTCCTCGGGAACCAGCGGAAGCTTCAGCCGTATCCGCTTCGACTGGGGCTGTGTGCTGGCGGAGGCGCCCATGGTGATCCGTCTGGGTCTGCTCCACGGTCTGGCCTCCCCCGTGCCCGCCCACTATGTGGTGCTGGGCTACCGGCCGGACCGGAAGAACACCACCGGCGTGACCCGCACCATGTGGGGTCTTACCTGGTTCGCGCCGCCTCTCAGCCGCCACTTTGTGCTGGAGCGGCGGGAGGGCGTCTACGTGCCGGACCTGGAGGGAGCCGTCCGGGCCCTGGAGAAGCTGAGCCGCTCCCCGTTTCCCGTGCGCCTCATCGGCTTTCCCTCCTACCTGTGGTTCGGCCTGACGAAGATGAAGGAGATGGGGGTCTCGCTGAAGCTGCCCGCCCGCTCCCGCATCATCCTGGCCGGAGGCTGGAAGCAGCACTACCAGGAAGAGGTGGAGAAGCCCCGCCTCTATTCCCTGGTGAAGAAGGTTCTGGGGATTCCCGAGGACCACATCAACGAACTGTTCGGAGCGGTGGAGCATCCCATCTTCTATAATACCTGCCGCAACCACCGCTTCCATGTGCCCGCTTATGCCCGGATTCTGATCCGGGATCCCCGGACCCTGGAGCCCCTGCCCATGGGGGAGACGGGAATCATCAACCTGATTTCTCCCCTGATGTGCGCCACCCCCACGGTCAGCGTGATGACGGACGATCTGGGGGTGCTGGAACCCGGGGCGTCCTGCGGCTGCGGCATTGCCTCGCCGGTTCTCAACATCATCGGGCGGGTGGGCCTCGCGGGGGTCACCACCTGCGCCGCCGGCGCGGCGCAGCTGCTGGGAGAGGAGGAGGGACTGTGATTCTCCGAAACGGAACCCTCTGTCCGGACAGCCGGCTGCCCGGGATCCTGTCCTCCCTGGAGGAGGAACTGGGGAAGACCCTCTCGGGACCGCCTCTGGAGGCGGAGACCGTGATCGCCGCCCTGGAGACCCTGGGAAAGCGGCTGGAGCGGGGAGAACTGGACGCCCTGATCGCCCGCTACGTGCCGGCCGGTCTGCTGGAGCAGCTGGACGGCATCCGCTGGATGCTGCGCCGGGAGAGCATGGAGTACAAGCTGCGGGTGGAACTGGGGGAAGACGACGGGCGGCGCCCCTTCGGCGGGACGCTTCGCCGTCCTCTGGGCGTGCTGCTCCACATCGCCCCCGGAAACATGGCCGGTCTGCCCGTCTTTACCGTGGTGGAGGGCCTTCTGACCGGCAATCTCTGTCTTCTGAAGCTTCCCCACGGGGAGAAGGGCCTCTCGCTGGCCCTGCTCTCGCTGCTGACGGAGACGGAGCCCCGCCTGGCGCCCTGGATTTACGCCTTTGATATCCCCTCGCAGGATACCGCCAGCCTCTCGGCGCTGGCAGCGCTTGCGGATGGGATTGTTACCTGGGGCGGCGACGGCGCGATTTCCGCCGTGCGGGCCCTGGCCCCTCCCGGCTGCCGGCTGGTGGAATGGGGCCACCGCCTCAGTTTCTGCTACTGGTCCGGCTGGGAAGAGGAGGACCGGGAGCGGGACGCCCTCGCCCGCCACATCGCGCAGACGGAGGGACTGCTCTGCTCCTCCTGCCAGGTGATTTACCTGGATACGGAGGAAGACCGGGAGGCGGAGGACTTCTGCCGCTCGTTTGTGCCCGCTCTGGAGCGGGCGGTGGCCCGGCGCTGCCGGACCGCCGGCCAGATGGCCCAGGCCAGTCTCTACGCCCGGGAGACCTGGCTGGAACACCTGACGGACCGGGCGGACCGGAAGGAGACCCTCTTCCGGGGACAGGGCTGCACCGTGACCCTGCGGCCGGATCCGGAGCTGGAGCTCTCTCCGCTCCACGGCAATGTGCTGGTGAAGTGTCTGCCCCGCCGGGATCTGCTGCGGGTCCTGCGCCGGCAGAAGGGAAGGCTGCAGACGGCGGGCCTCATCTGTTCCCCGGAGAAGCGGGCGCGGCTGACGGAGCTTTTAGCGAAGGCCGGCGTCACCCGCATTACCCGTCCCGGGCACATGTCCGAGGCCTTCTCCGGCGAGGCCCACGACGGGGAGTACCCCCTGCGCCGCTACTGCCGGATGGTGGATGTGGAGCGATAGGGATCAGGAGGATTGCGCCATGGAAATGAAAGTGAGAGCCCTCTCGGAGAAGATCGGCCGGGAGATCCCCGTGCCCCGGTACGCTACGCCGGGGTCCGCGGCCATGGATCTCCACGCCTGCATGGACGATCCCGTGACCATTCCCCCGGGCGGACGGACGGTGATTCACACCGGGCTTGCCATCCAGGTGCCCTCGCCGGATTACGTGGCCCTGATCTTCGCCCGCAGCGGACTTGGGATCTTTCACGGCATCGTTCCGTCCAACTGTGTGGGGGTTATCGACAGCGATTACCGGGGCGAAGTGATGGTGGGTCTGTACAATTCCGGCGACGCCCCCTATACGGTGCGGCCGGGGGACCGGATCGCCCAGATGATGCTCACCCCGGTGGTACGGGCGGAGCTGAAGCTGGTGGAGGAACTGGACGATACGGCCCGGGGCGCGGGCGGATTCGGCTCCACCGGCGCCTGACAGGCCCCGGTCTGAGTTCAAGTGGGAGGATAACAGCATGTTTGGACTGTTTGGAAAAAAGAAGAAGGAAAAGGCGGCCCCCGCGGAGCCGGAGACCCCAGAGGAGGAGACCGGCGGCGGAGAGAGCCGGGAGTTCCGGGCGCTGGCCGCGGACTTTGAGCCGGAGGTTCTGGACGCCCTGGTCCTCACCGGTCCCAACGGATTCTGGGGCGAGCGGAAAGACGGCGAGGAGCTCTACACGCTGGGGGTGGAGCTGACCGCCTGGCTGGAGGAGGACGTGCCCGGGGTGCACCAGGGCGCCTTCCGTCTGGTGACCAAGGGCGACGAGATGCTGAAGGAGTACCTGCGCAGCCATGTGCCGGGGGACTTTGTGCTCAAGGTGAAGGTCCGTCTGGAGAAGGACGGCGGGGACCGGCTGCTGATGATCAACCTGCCGGAGCCCGGGTTTGACGCCGAGCTCAAGGAGATCCGGGACGAGCAGTGCAAACCCGTGACCTTCTGGATCGACGGTCTGGGAACCTTTACCCTGGCCCGCTCCGTGGGCTGGTTCGAGGCCGATGTGGAGTGGCTGGGGGAGACCATCCAGCTGACCATCGATCAGGATGTGGACCGGGACGGCAGCGTGGAGACCGCGAAGGCCCTGCTGGAGGAGGCGGAGCGCTGGGACCGGACCGTCCGGGATTACGCCGCAGGCGCGCTGCTGGAAGAGGCCGCTCCCACGGACGAAGACGGGGAGCCGCTTACGGAGGAACAGTTCCGGGAGCAGATGGTGCTGGAGTCCATCCAGGCCGGCCCGGAGGGGGCCTTCGAGTTCTGGTTCAACGACGGCGGAGAGCTGGCGGGCTCCTCCTTCCACGTCTCCGGCACCCTGGAGTCCGGCCCCGAGAGCGCCGTGCTGGAGGTCTGATCCCATGGAGATGATTCTGGCGTCCCAGTCCCCCCGCCGCCGGGAGCTGCTGCGGCAGATGGGCTTTACCGATTTCCGGGTGGTGCCCGCGAAGGGGGAGGAACGCTCGCCGGAGGGACTGGCCCCCGGTCCCCTGGTGGAATACCTCTCCGCTCAGAAGGCGGAGGAAGTGGCCCGGGCCTGGCCGGAGGCGCTGGTGATCGCCTCGGATACGGTGGTCGCCGTCGACGGCGAGGTGCTGGGCAAGCCCCGGGACCGGGAGAGCGCGCTGCGGATGCTGCGGGAACTGTCCGGCCGGGCCAATACCGTGTACAGCGGCGTGACGGTCCGGCGGGGAAGCCTGGTCCGCACGGAACACGAGGCGGCGAAGGTCTTCTTCCGGACGCTGACCGAGGAGGAAATCGAGGCCTATGTGGACACCGGAGAGCCCATGGACAAGGCGGGCGCCTACGGCATCCAGGGCCTGGGGGCCCTGCTGGTGGAGCGCATCGAAGGAGATTATTTTACCGTGGTGGGTCTGCCGGTGTGCCGGCTGGGCCGCATTCTGACCGGATTCGGGGTGGACGCCCTGGCTCTGGCCGCCAAAAGGAGCCAATAACGTGAAGGACTTTTTCCGCCAAAACGGGGTGCTGCTGCTGGTGATCGCCCTGCTGCTGTCCATTCTTCTGGGGGTGAGCTCCGCGCTGATGGGCGGAAACGCAGACCCGCTGTCCAATGTGGTGAATACCATCACCTCCCCTGTCCGCGGCGGCGTGACCGCCGTACTGAACTGGGCGGAGGGAGTCTACAACTACGTCTTCCACTACCAGGAGATGCAGGAGGAGCTCACCGCCCTCCAGGAGGAGCTGGCTCAGCTCCAGGAGCAGGTGCGGGACGGGCTGGAGGCCAGCCGGGAGAACGAGCAGCTGCGGGAGCTTCTGGAGCTGAAGACCAGACGGCGGGAACTGGATCTGGATACCGCCCGCATCACCGCCCGCTCCACGGACAACTGGGAGTCCACCCTGACCATCAGCAAGGGCTCGGCCTCCGGCATTGAGCCGGGGGACTGTGTCATCACCTCCACCGGGCTGCTGGTGGGCGTGGTGTCCGAGGTCGGCATCAACTGGGCGACGGTCTCCACCATCATCAACACGGACATCGAGATGGGTGGCATTGTGGAGCGCACCTACTCCGCCGGCATCCTGGAGGGAGACTTCGCGCTCATGCAGGACGGGAAGCTGAAGATGAGCTATCTGCCCGAGGGCGCCCAGCTGGTGGCCGGAGACGAGGTGGTCACCTCCGGCCGGGGCGACGTGTACCCCGCCGGCCTGGTGGTGGGCAGCGTGGAGGGCGTGTTTACGGATCCCTCCGGCATGACCCGCTACGCCGTCGTGATTCCCAGCGCCGACCTGGACGCGCTGATTGAGGTGGCCGTCATCAAGGATTTCCAGATCGACGACTGAAAACGGACTGTAATTCCCGGCAGATACTATACTGGAAGTGATCGTCTTTGACCCTTCAGAACCAGATTCACAAATGGCTGACCTACGCCCTGGCGATGGTCCCCATCTGGCTGCTGGACGCCTTCATTCTGCCCCGGCTGCCGCTGTTCGGGGTTTCTCCCATGCTGCTGCCGGCCTGTGTGGCGGCGGTGGCGGTCAGGGAGGGATGTACCTGCGGCACCGGCTTCGGCATGGGGGTGGGGCTGCTCTGGGAGCTGGCCTATCCGGGGGGCTCCGGGGTGCTGGTCTTCGGCATGGCCCTGGCCGGCTTCCTGGCCGGCAAGGCGGCGCAGCTGGTCCTCTCCCGCTCCTTCCTGGGGTATGTGTTCTGTTCCACCCTGATCCTGGCCCTGGTGGATCTGCTGCGGGTGGCCCGGGGCCTTCTGACCCGCAGCGCGGAGCTGACGGTGCTGCTGGAGGTGGCCGTGCCGGAGTTTGTGCTGTCCCTCTGCTGGACGCCTGTCATCTACGCGATTTTCTGGATGGTCTACGAACGGGTGGGCGGAGAGCGTCTGCGCTGACGCCGCCCGAAGAAGGAGAAAATATGGATATCAAACAGTTTCACCGGCGGGTGTGGGCGCTGGTCGCGCTGCTGGCGGTGGTGGTAAGCAGCCTCGGCGTCACGCTGTACGACATTCAGGTCAACGACGGCGAGGAATATTACCGCCAGTCCCAGACCAAGATCTCGGAGTACGAGACGGTGGAGGCCGGCCGGGGCCAGCTTCTGGACCGCAACGGCCGGGTGCTGGTATCGGACAGCCCGGTCTATCAGGTCCGGCTGGACACCAGACGGATGGGCGATACGGAGGAGAAGACCCGTATCATCCTCCAGCTGGTGCAGGTGGCCATGGAGAACGGAGTGGAGTGGGACGACTCCAAACTCCCCATCTCCAAAGAAGCTCCCTTCACCTTTACCACCGAGAACCCCTATTTCACCACGGAGACCCAGGAGGACGGCACCCAGGTCCGGAAGCTGACCATCCTGGGGAAGATCGGGGTGGACCGCCGCTGGATCAAGGATCCCACGGCGGATCCGGAAGAGGAACCGGAAGAAACCGCTCCGGAGGAGCCGGACTTCTGGGAAAAGCTCCAGAACTTCTTTACCGGCACCACGCCGGAGCCCGTGGTGACGGAACCGGAAAAACCCTATACGCTGCCCACGGCGGAGGAGCTGCTGGGCATTCTCTGCGAGTACTTCGAAGTGAAGGGCAATGGCGCCGTGGATCCCAAAGAGGCGGAAGAGAGCGGCGCGGAGGTGCCGGTGCTGAACATCGGCGACATGGATCCCAACATGGCCCGGGCGGCGGTGGGGGTGCTCTACGAGCTTGAAATCCGCGCGCGCAACTTCTATCAGGTGGCGTACACCTTCGCCAGAGGCGTGGACATCGACTTCATTTCCCGGGTGAAGGAACTGGGGCTCTCCGGAGTCTCCGTCGAGGCCACCACGGTGCGCCAGTACCATACCACCTATGCAGCCCACCTTCTGGGCCGGGTCACCCCCATGCAGTCCCAGGAAGAGATCGACTATTACACCTCGCTGGACCTGGACGGAGACGGCAAGCCGGACTACGAGATGGACGATACCATAGGCAGGGAAGGGGCCGAGGAGGCCTTTGAGTCCTATCTGCGGGGCACGCCGGGCACCCGGGTGCTGGAGCGCAACACGAATGGCAAGATCGTCTCCTCCACCTGGCTGAAGGAGCCCTCTCCGGGCGACAACGTGATTCTGACCCTGGATCTGGACCTGCAGATGGCGGTGGAGGATATCCTGGCGGAGTCCCTGGGAAACCTGGCCAGCTCCGAGACGGAGGGCGCTGCCTGCGTCGTCATGGATATCGACAGCGCGGAAGTGCTGGCCGCCGCCTCCTATCCCACGTACAACCTCTCCACCTACAGCCAGGACTTCCAGGAGAACAGCACCAACCCCCTGCGGCCCTTCAACAACCGGGCCTTCAAGGGCGCCTACCCCCCGGGTTCCACCTTCAAGATGGTGACGGCCATCGGGGGACTGGAGGAAGGCGTGATCACTCCTTCCACCCAGATCCGGGACATGGGCGCCTATACCTACTATGGCGGTACGCCCCAGAAGTGCTGGATCTACCGGCAGACCGGCCGGACCCACGGCCTGGAGAACGTATCGGACGCCATCGAGGACTCCTGCAACTACTTCTTCTTTGAAGTGGGCCGTCTGCTGGGGATTGACCGCCTGGACGACTACGCCGCCCGCTTCGGCTTCGGGGAGAAGTCCGGTCTGGAAC
This sequence comes from uncultured Oscillospiraceae bacterium, assembly GCA_947629775.1. Lineage (GTDB taxonomy): Bacteria > Bacillota > Clostridia > Oscillospirales > Oscillospiraceae > Lawsonibacter. The sequence continues at coordinate 6,281 of CANRFA010000013.1, read as the reverse complement.
TGGACGAGTCCACCGGCGTCATGGCCAGCCCCGCCTTTACGGAGAGCATGGGCGAAACCTGGTATCCCGGCTCCACGCTCTCGGCGGCCATCGGCCAGGAGAGCACCCAGGTTTCTCCGGTGCAGCTGGCCAACTATATCTGCACCCTCTGCAACGGCGGCGTGCGCAACGCGGCCCATCTGCTGAAGAACGTGAAATCCAGCGACTTCTCCCGGGTTATCTATACCCAGGAGCCGGAGGTGCTGAATTCCTTTGAGATCAAGCCGCAGAATCTGGACGCCGTCAAGCGGGGCATGCTCCGCCTGACCACCAAGGGCTCTGTCGCCAAGTACTTCAAGAAGCTGGACGTGCAGGTGGGCGCCAAGACCGGTTCCGCCCAGATCAGCTCCAAAACGGAGTCCAACTCCATCTTTGTCTGCTTCGCCCCCTACGACGACCCGGAGATCGCCATCTCCATCGTGGTCGAGCACGGCGGTTCGGGTTCCGGCCTGGGCGCCATGGCGGCGGACATTCTGGACTATTACTTCACTTCCAAGGAGAACCGGGAGGAACTGCTGCAGGAAAACAGCATGGTCCGCTGAAAGCATCCGGTTTATCTTGACCCGGACGGGGAAACCGTATATAGTGTTAACATTGGCCGGGCCCAGGCCCGGAACCAGAAGGAGATGTATATCCAATGCCTGAAAACTGCACCCACGACTGCTCGACCTGCGGAGCCAGCTGCTCGGCCCGGGACCTGCGGGTTCCCGGCAACGCACAGTCCAGCATCAAGCGGGTGATTGCCGTCGTCAGCGGCAAGGGCGGCGTCGGCAAGAGCACCGTAACCGCTTCCCTGGCCGTTGCCATGGCCCGCCGGGGGAAGAAGGTCGCCATTCTGGACGCCGACATCACCGGTCCCTCCATTCCCACCGCCTTTGGGGTTCACGAGAGAGCGACCGGCACGGACGACGGGATCAATCCCTCCGTCACCGCCGGCGGCATTAAGATCATGTCGCTGAACCTGCTGTCTGCCAACGAGACGGATCCCGTGGTCTGGCGGGGCCCGGTCATCGCCGGTGTGGTGACCCAGTTCTGGACGGACGTCATCTGGGGCGACATCGACTTTATGTTCGTGGATATGCCGCCGGGAACCGGCGACGTGCCCCTCACCGTGTTCCAGTCCCTGCCGGTGGACGGCGTCATCGTGGTCACCTCTCCCCAGGATCTGGTCTCCATGATCGTCGCCAAGGCGGTCAACATGGCGAAGCTGATGGAGATTCCCGTGCTGGGACTGATCGAGAACTACAGCTGGTACGAGTGCCCCGACTGCGGCAAGCGCCACGCCATCTTCGGCGAGAGCCGCCTGGAGAAGGTGGCGGCCTCCCTGGAGCTGCCCATCCTGGCCCGCCTGCCCATCGATCCCACGCTGGCCGCCCAGTTCGACGCCGGATTCGTGGAGCGCAGCCAGAAAAATTACCTGGAAGAGGTCGCGGCTCAGCTGGACTTCTGATCCTGCCGGGCGCCGGCTCTTCCGGCTGAGAAACAGAAAACAGGGGACCGTCTCCATGGGGAGGCGGTCCCCTTTCGCGCGGACGGGCCCGGCGGATATCGATCCGGCCGGCAGAAGTTCTTGCGGGATGGAGCGTATGGGCTTATAATGGTTGCGCCGGCACGAAGCGCGTTCGCGCGCTCTTCCGTCCGGCGCTCCGCTCCGGACGGGCGGAGAAATCAGCCTGTGCGGCCAGGCTGAGTGCGGAGGGATATCATGGAACAGAAAAAGAAGGCGCTCCTGGAACTCCGGGTGGAGACGGACCCGGACGCTGTGGTGATCATGACCGGGGAGACCGGTACCGTGCGGATGATTCCCTTTCGGGGCACCGCCTCCGGAGAGATCTTCCACGGCATCATCGAGCCCTGCGGGGTGGATACCCAGGTGACGAATCAGGTCGGGGTGCGGCACATGTCCGCCCGCTACATGCTGACCGGTCAGGACAGCGACGGGCAGGACTGCCACATCTACATCGAGAACAACGCCTGGTTCACGAACGGGGAGAATCCCCGTCCCTGGCGCAGCGTTCCCACCTTCCTGACGGATTCGAAGAAGCTGGCCCCCATCCTGCAGCGCAATCAGTTTGTGGGGGAGGGTATGCGGGAGGAGGACGGGTACCTCCATATCCGCTACTACCGTCTGGAGGATCTGGACTGAGGCGACGGAACGGCATTTCCCTGAAGACGCGTACGGCGCGGTTCTTCCGAAGAGGAGAACCGCGCCGTATTCAGCCCAAAACGCAGGGAAGTTGGGGGAAAAGGCAGCCAGATTGCGTGTCACGTTCAGATTGGATGATTCCGATCTGAAGAAAAGGGCGCCATGAGGGCGCTCCTGCGCAGACCAGGGGGCAGCGCGGAGCGGGCCTGAGGCGTTGCCCTGTCAGAGAGAAGACCGGCACAGAGGGCGGCCTGCCGGAACGGAAAAGGGGGAGGCCATATCTGGCCTCCCCCGGAAAAACGGGATGATCCCGATCAGACGTAGCCGTACATGCCCCGCACGGACACTTCTCCGCTGGAAATGGCCGCTTCGGTGCCGTCCGGATACTCCACCAGCAGGCGGAATTCGCTGTCGATGCCTGTGGCGCGGGCCTCCTGGCGGGTGGTGGCGGTGATGAGCTGGACCTGGCTGCCGATGGTAACGCAGTCCTCCCGGTACTTCGAGAGGTACTTCGCCCGGTTCTTCGGATATTCGGCGTACATGCGGTTCAGGGCCTGGATGATATGGACGGCCAGCTGAACGCGGCGCACCGGGCGGCCGAGAACCTGGGACAGGGAGCCTGCCATGTCCCGGATCTCCGGCAGGAAGTCCTCGGTATTCTGGTTGACGTTGATGCCGATGCCGGTGACCAGGTACTGCAGGGAGTTGGTCTCGCTCTCCAGTCCCATCTCGGTGAGAATGCCCACCAGCTTGCGTCCGTTCATGACGATATCGTTGGTCCACTTGATGCGGGGACGGAATCCGCAGGCCGCTTCGATGCCGTCGCAGACGGCCACCGCCACCCAGGCGGTGAAGTCCGTCACATCCCGGGGATCCATGCGCGGGCGGAACAGGGCGGAGAGGTAAAGTCCCTTGAGCGGCGGGGACTGGAAGGAGCGCCCCAGCCGGCCCCGGCCGCCGGTCTGCTGATCCGCCAGCACGACCAGCCCTTCCGGTGCCCCGATGAGGGCCCGGCGCTTGCACTCCGTGTTCGTGGAGTCCACCGTATGCAGGCACAGGAGATGGCTGCCCACCAGGCATCCCTCCAGCGGGCCGGTCAGTTCTCCCACCCGCAGCATGTCCGGGGCGTCGTGAAGACAGTAGCCCCGGTTGGTGGCGGAGGAGATCGTATAGCCCTCCTTGCGAAGAGCTTCCACCGACTTCCAGACGGCGGCCCGGCTGATGCCCAGTTCGCGGCTCATGGCCTGTCCGGACAGAGATTCGCCCTGGTGCGCCAGCAGCAGGGACAGTACCTTTTCCCGACTCATGGTTTCCTCCTTCCGCGCGCGCCGGCGTCAGGGAACGGGTGGCACCGGTTGCAGCGCTTCCGCAGAACATTATAGGCGATTTGCTCCCGGGCGTCAATCCGGACGGGGAACGCGGCGTTCAGGCGGTCAGGACGCCGTTCGGGCGCAGGTTCCCTGGTGCTGCAGAGCCTCGAAGACCTTTTCCTGAACGGGCAGCCGATCCCGGCGGGGGAAGCAGTTGGCGTAATGGACCCAGAGGTTCTGCGCGTCGTCTCCGTTCAGCAGGGGGATCAGGTCCAGGGTCAGCCCCTGGACGGCGGTCAGCATCCAGAAGGAGGAGAGGGTCTTCCTGTTTTCCAGAGGGGCGTCGTAGATGTACGTCAGGATGTCCCGGACCTGGGAAGAGGAGGGGTTCTCCTGGGCGATGTCTCCCAGCAGGGCCCTGGTCCTGCGGGCAAAGCGGTCGTGGCAGGGGTGGTCGGCGGCCCGCTGTTTGAGGCCCCACAGTCCCCCCAGGGTTCCGGCGTCGCATTCGGCGTCTGCAGCTTCAGACAGGTAGGATGCATAGATGGACTGAAGATCGGAAAGATCTGGCATGGAAGTACCTCCCGTGGCTATGTTTATCTCTTGGTTTTGCATGATCAGGCTGGTTTTCCTGCACGAAAAGGCAGGAGGACCCGGTCGCATGGTCCGGGGAGCGGCGCTCCGGAAGGGGAGAGACGGAGCGCAATCGCACATATTCTAGTGAATGGGAGGGAGTTTGTCAACCGTTCGGGGCGCTCCCCGCGCAGATTGGATAAAACTGCACAAAAAGATTGACGACGAAGGGGAATATTGCTAATATGAATGAACATGATTCTTTCCGGCGGGACGGGCCCCGCCGTAATCCGAGAGAACAGAAGGAGCGTCCTATGAGCAGTTACAGCATGGATACGAAGTGTGTGCAGAGCGGCTACACGCCCGGCAACGGGGAGCCCCGGCAGATCCCCATCATTCAGTCCACTACCTTTAAATACGCCACCAGCGAGCAGATGGGCAAGCTCTTCGACCTGGAGGAGAGCGGCTACTTCTACACCCGTCTGCAGAACCCCACCAACGACATGGTGGCGGCCAAGATCTGCGACATGGAGGGCGGAACGGCCGCCATGCTGACCTCGTCCGGCCAGGCCGCCAACTTCTACGCTATCTTCAACATCGCCAACTGCGGAGACCATGTGGTCTCCTGCGCCACCATCTACGGCGGTACCTATAACCTCTTCCACGTGACCATGCGCAAGATGGGGATTGAGTTCACCTTCGTGGATCCGGACTGCTCCGAGGAGGAACTGGAAGCGGCCTTCCGGCCCAACACGAAGGCGGTCTTCGGCGAGACCATCGCCAACCCGGCCCTGACCGTGCTGGACATCGAGAAGTTCGCGAAGGCGGCCCACGCCCACGGCGTGCCCCTGATCGTGGACAACACCTTCGCCACCCCGGTCAACTGCCGTCCCTTCGAGTGGGGCTGCGATATCGTCACCCACTCCACCACCAAGTACATGGACGGACACGGCGCCGGCGTCGGCGGCTGCATCGTGGACAGCGGACGCTTTGACTGGATGGCCCACAGGGATAAGTTCCCGGGCCTGACTACGCCGGACGACAGCTACCATGGCGTGACCTACGCGGAGAAGTTCGGCCTGGGCGGCGCCTTCATCACCAAGTGCACCGCGCAGCTGATGCGGGACTTCGGCTCCATCCAGTCCCCCCAGAACGCCTTCATCCTGAACCTGGGCCTGGAGAGTCTCCACGTGCGGATGCCCCGCCACTGCGAGAACGCCCTGGCGGTGGCCACCTTCCTGAAGAACCATCCCAAGGTTTCCTTCGTCATCTACCCGGGTCTGGAGGGAGACCGGTACTACGAACTGGCGCAGAAGTACATGCCCAAGGGCACCTGCGGCGTGGTCTCCTTCGGCTTCAAGGGGGGACGGACCGCGGCGGAGACCTTCATGAAGCATCTGAAGCTGGCGGCCATCGAGACCCACGTAGCGGACGCCCGCACCTGCTGCCTGCACCCCGCTTCCGCCACCCACCGGCAGATGAACGACGAGGAACTGATCGCGGCTGGCATCAGCTCGGATCTGGTGCGCATGTCCTGCGGCCTGGAGGGCGCGGAGGACCTGGTGGCGGACATCGCCCAGGCCCTGGATCAGGTGTAAGAGAAGAGACAGACCGGACGGCGGGCCCGAAGGCCGCCGTCCGGATCCTGGAAGGAGGAAACCGATATGCTGGAAGTCGGAATGAAAGCCCCCGCGTTTACCCTGCCGGACAAGGACGGCAACCCGGTCTCCCTGGAGGACTTTGCCGGGAAGAAAGTGGTTCTCTACTTCTATCCCCGGGACAACACCCCCGGCTGCACCCGCCAGGCCTGCGCCTTCGCCGGGGCGTACGAGGGATTCCGGAGCCTGGACGCCGTGGTGATCGGGGTCAGCAAGGACTCGGAGGCGTCCCACCGGAAGTTCGCCGAAAAGTACAACCTGCCCTTCCTCCTGCTTTCGGACCCCGAGCGGAAGGCCATCGAGGCCTACGGGGTGTGGCAGGAGAAGAAGAACTACGGCAAGGTCTCCATGGGCGTGGTGCGCACCACCTTCGTCATCGATGAGAACGGCGTGATCGAGAAGGTCATGCCCAAGGTGAAGCCGGACACCAGCGCTGCGGACATCCTGAAGTACCTGCAGGGCTGAAAATGTCGCCCGCCGGGCGACCTGCGCCCCCTCGAAGTCTGATAGGATAGGCCCATCAGATTTCAAGAGGAGGACGCAATCATGACCGAA